>NZ_JBITIG010000023.1:0-1049 GCF_044458745.1 Streptomyces sp. NPDC050418 | reverse complement strand
AACACAGTGGACGCGAGCAACTGAGGACAAGCCCTCGGCCTATTAGTACCGGTCAGCTCCACCCTTTACAGGGCTTCCACATCCGGCCTATCAACCCAGTCGTCTACTGGGAGCCTTAACCCCTCATGGGGGTGGGAATACTCATCTCGAAGCAGGCTTCCCGCTTAGATGCTTTCAGCGGTTATCCCTCCCGAACGTAGCCAACCAGCCATGCACCTGGCGGTACAACTGGCACACCAGAGGTTCGTCCGTCCCGGTCCTCTCGTACTAGGGACAGCCCTTCTCAATATTCCTACGCGCACAGAGGATAGGGACCGAACTGTCTCACGACGTTCTAAACCCAGCTCGCGTACCGCTTTAATGGGCGAACAGCCCAACCCTTGGGACCGACTCCAGCCCCAGGATGCGACGAGCCGACATCGAGGTGCCAAACCATCCCGTCGATATGGACTCTTGGGGAAGATCAGCCTGTTATCCCCGGGGTACCTTTTATCCGTTGAGCGACGGCGCTTCCACAAGCCACCGCCGGATCACTAGTCCCGACTTTCGTCCCTGCTCGACCCGTCGGTCTCACAGTCAAGCTCCCTTGTGCACTTACACTCAACACCTGATTGCCAACCAGGCTGAGGGAACCTTTGGGCGCCTCCGTTACCCTTTGGGAGGCAACCGCCCCAGTTAAACTACCCATCAGACACTGTCCCTGATCCGGATCACGGACCGAGGTTAGACATCCAGCACGACCAGACTGGTATTTCAACGACGACTCCCCAACCACTGGCGTGGCTGGTTCAAAGTCTCCCAGCTATCCTACACAAGCCGAACCGAACACCAATATCAAACTGTAGTAAAGGTCCCGGGGTCTTTCCGTCCTTCTGCGCGAAACGAGCATCTTTACTCGTAGTGCAATTTCACCGGGCCTATGGTTGAGACAGTCGAGAAGTCGTTACGCCATTCGTGCAGGTCGGAACTTACCCGACAAGGAATTTCGCTACCTTAGGATGGTTATAGTTACCACCGCCGTTTACTGGCGCTTAAGTTCTCAGCTTCGC
>NZ_JBITIG010000021.1:0-1157 GCF_044458745.1 Streptomyces sp. NPDC050418 | reverse complement strand
GTCGCCGAGTTTGGACAGGCCGGCGCCGCCGGCCTTGGTGATGTAGGTCATCGGGTCGATGGCCTTACCGGCCTTCGACAACGCGGACAGCGTCTTGGCGACCGCACCCGCCTTGCCCGCACCCGACACACCCGCGCCCGCACCACCGGTGAACACCGTGGTCACAACATTGAACGTGACAGCGCCCGCCGCCCGCGCCGGGTTCTTGCCCCACTCATCCCACGCCACCAGTGCCTTGCCGGTCTCCTTCAGCGCGGTCCGCGAGTCCCGCAGCCAGGAGGGAAGTTTGTCGTCGGGCGCCATCATGTACGCGGCGCCGACAACAGGCACGGACATGATCAACAGTCCGGTGGCAAGCTGCGCCAGACCCTTCCACGCCTGCCCCATCGCATCCAGGCCCTGGAAGCCGACCAGGGTGCCCAGGCCCTTGATGGTGCCCCAGATCCCATCGACGATCAGCCCGTCCCACACGAACGACTTGACCCAGTGCCCCACCTCATACCAATGGTGGGACTCGTCCTCCGGGGTGCCCCACGGCACCTTCGCGTTCTTGAGGTCGTCGGCGGAGTAGCCGTACATGTTGTCCTTGTCGGACCCGTCGTTCGCCACGAACTGGGTGCCACCGAACAACGCGGTGATCTTGTTGGCGCAGGTGCGTTCAGCAGCCCAGAACGCGGCGACCGCGGCAGTCACATCGGACTGCAGACCGTTGTGCTCCTCGATCTTGTCGCCGTCGTACTTCCACTCGTCATCGTCCTTCACCGACTCCACGAACGCCGCCGCATCGATCTTCAGCTGCTTCAGCTTCGCCGCGATCGGCCGCACCTCAGTCGCATACTCGCTGAGTGCTTTGTTGACCTTCTCCAGGTCATCACCGAACTGATCCGCCCGATCCGCAACAGGCTTCGTCGACGCGAACAACTGCTCCGCCTCCGGAGCGGTGTAATACGCGGACAGGCCCTGGAACTGGGAGTGCACATCCGCACCCGTCTTACGGACCGCACCCGCATCCTTGCCCAGGTTCGTGACCGCCGTCTCCAGGGTCCCCAGATCACCGGTGAACTGCGGAATCTGACCAGGCTCGATCATCCTTCCTGCACCCCCGGCTTCTCCGGATCAATATCAGGCGCACCCAGCGCCTCGCGCTGCGCCTGCGC
>NZ_JBITIG010000020.1:0-1325 GCF_044458745.1 Streptomyces sp. NPDC050418 | reverse complement strand
ACTAACCGGTCCCCTTAACGTTCCAGCACCGGGCAGGCGTCAGTCCGTATACATCGCCTTACGGCTTCGCACGGACCTGTGTTTTTAGTAAACAGTCGCTTCTCGCTGGTCTCTGCGGCCACCCCCAGCTCATGGAGTAAATCCAGTCACCAGGAATGGCCCCCCTTCTCCCGAAGTTACGGGGGCATTTTGCCGAGTTCCTTAACCATAGTTCACCCGAACGCCTCGGTATTCTCTACCTGACCACCTGAGTCGGTTTAGGGTACGGGCCGCCATGAAACTCGCTAGAGGCTTTTCTCGACAGCATAGGATCATCCACTTCACCACAATCGGCTCGGCATCAGGTCTCAGCCTTAATGTGTGACGGATTTGCCTATCACACGGCCTACACCCTTACCCCGGGACTACCACCGCCCGGGCTGGACTACCTTCCTGCGTCACCCCATCGCTTACCTACTACAGATCTGGTTCGCCGGCTCCACCACTTTCCTTTCCCCGAAGGGTCCGGAACGGCTTCACGGGCTTAGCATCGTCTGATTCGATATTGGGCGTTTCAAAGCGGGTACCGGAATATCAACCGGTTGTCCATCGACTACGCCTGTCGGCCTCGCCTTAGGTCCCGACTTACCCTGGGCAGATCAGCTTGACCCAGGAACCCTTAGTCAATCGGCGCACACGTTTCTCACGTGTGTATCGCTACTCATGCCTGCATTCTCACTCGTGAACCGTCCACAACTCGCTTCCGCGGCTGCTTCACCCGGCACACGACGCTCCCCTACCCATCCCAGCCCCCGTTGGGGGTATGTGCTGGAATGACACGACTTCGGCGGTACGCTTGAGCCCCGCTACATTGTCGGCGCGGAATCACTAGACCAGTGAGCTATTACGCACTCTTTCAAGGGTGGCTGCTTCTAAGCCAACCTCCTGGTTGTCTCTGCGACTCCACATCCTTTCCCACTTAGCGTACGCTTAGGGGCCTTAGTCGATGTTCTGGGCTGTTTCCCTCTCGACCATGGAGCTTATCCCCCACAGTCTCACTGCCGTGCTCTCACTTACCGGCATTCGGAGTTTGGCTAAGGTCAGTAACCCGGTAGGGCCCATCGCCTATCCAGTGCTCTACCTCCGGCAAGAAACACACGACGCTGCACCTAAATGCATTTCGGGGAGAACCAGCTATCACGGAGTTTGATTGGCCTTTCACCCCTAACCACAGGTCATCCCCCAAGTTTTCAACCTTGGTGGGTTCGGTCCTCCACGACCTCTTACAGCCGCTTCAACCTGCCCATGGCTAGATCACTCCGCTTCGGGTCTAGAGCGTGCAACTA
>NZ_JBITIG010000019.1:0-86951 GCF_044458745.1 Streptomyces sp. NPDC050418 | reverse complement strand
CAACGACCCCAGATCATCACTCGACGTCTGCGACTGCGACCGCAGACTCGACAACACGGACGCACCCATATCGAACTTCATCGGGCCTCCCCCGGCCTGGTCAGGATGGACTGCATGGCTGGATGCATGACGGTCCGATGGCCGGAATGCATACGGAGCCATCTCTATCAATTGTTGGCCGAGGCATGCAATCGGCGGTCACCCGCGTTCGCGGTTCACCTGTGCGTACGCAGCGCCGCCCGGGCCGGAAGGTGCGTGGCGAGGAGGCCGAGCGCGAGGGCGGAGGCCGCGAAGGAGCCGTAGACGAGCGGGGGTATGTAGGGGCTCTCGCCCGTGAGGCCGTTCATCATCGGGACGAGGGTGGCGAGCGCGATGGCGGAGCCGAGGGCGATGCCCGCGCACGCGACGAGGAGCGCCTCCCAGCCGACCATGTGCAGCACCTGGCGGCGGGTGGAGCCGATGAGGCGGAGCATGCCGAGCTCGCGGCGGCGGTCGAGGACTGTCATCACCAGGGTGTTGCCGGCGGCGAGGGCGGCGAAGCCGCCGAGGACCGCGGCCATGGTGGTGTTCGCCCAGGCATTGAGCTCGCGGTCCAGGGATGCGGTGCCCGTGTAGCCGCCGCGGTCCAGGACCTGGCCGAGCGGGGCGAGCGCGGCGGCGGTGGAACCCTTCGTCCACAGCTCGGAGGCGAAGGCGGAGGTGACATGGGGCTTCAAGACGTCCTGGGCGAGGGTGACTTGGGAGAGGCCCAGGCCGCGTCCGTACGTGGCGACGACGGTCGGCTCGGCCCTGGTGCCGTCGGGCAGCCGCAGTTCGATCCGGTCGCCGACGCCGACCCTGGCGCTCTGCGCGAGGCTCGCGTCGACGGCGACCTCGTCGGCGCCGAGGCGGAGGGTGCCCGCGCGGACGTCGAGGTCCTGGACCTGGGCGAGCGCCTTCGCCGTACCGGAGACGCCTTGGGCGGAGGCGGACTGGAGCCGGCGGTCGCCGCCGGAGCCCGCCTCGACGAGGACCGAGGTCTTGAGGAGCGAGACGGCCGCGGTGGCGCCGTGGGTGCGGTCGAGGGCATCGGCGCGCAGTCCGTGCTCCGCGCGCACGATGTGGTCGGCGGTGATGCCGGCCGCCTGCTGACGGGCCGCCGCACGGTCCTCGCTGGTGTGCATGAAGACGAGGGTCGAGGCGAAGGCCATCGCGAGCACGATGGGGGTGATGGCGGAGGCCATCCGGCGTGCGTTCGTACGGGAGTTGGCGGCGGCGAGGGAGCCAGGTGCGCCCGCGCCGCGCAGGAAAAGACCGAAGAGCGCCGCGCAGCCGCGGGCCACGAACGGGCCGAGCAGCGCTACGGCCAGCATGAACAGCATCACGACGCCGAGTGCCGCGTTGGCCGCGTCCTCGCCGGTCTCGCTCGCGGCAAGCCGGGCGAAGAAGAAGCCGCCGACGAGCGCGCCGACGCCGAGCGGTGTACGGATCCAGCCGGGCCGCAGCCGCTCCACGCTCGCCTCGCCCAGCGCCTGGCCGGGCTTGATGCGCGAGGCGCGGCGGGCGGCGGCGTATCCGGCGAGGAGCGCAGTGAGCAGGACGGCGCCGATGGCGCTCACCAGCGGGATCCAGGAGACGGAGAGCTGAACCGCTTCCGGGACGGCTCCCTTCTCCTTGAGCTGCCCGAACCACCAGGTGGCGAGCGCGATCCCGGGCAGACAGCCGGCGGCTCCGGCGACCGGTGCGAGCATCAGGGCCTCGGTGGCGATGGTGCGCCGGATCTGCCGGGGGGTCGCCCCGACGGCCCGCAGCAGCGCGAACTCGCGGGCGCGCTGCCCGACGCAGAGCGCGACGGTGCCCGCGGCCGTGAACACGGCGACCATCGTGGCGACTCCGCCGAAGGAGCCGCCGATTCCGGTGAGCATCTCCTGGGCGGAGGCGAGCGCCCCGCCCTCGGCATTTCCGCGCGCCTCCCCCGCGTACACCTTCGCCTTGCCGCCGAGCGCGTGGGCGACCTGCTCCTTCAACTCGCCTGCGGTGGTGCCCTTTTCGGGTAGGACGGCGATGGCGTCGATCCTTCCGGGGTGACCGGAGAGCCGCGGCGCCTCGGCGTCGGCGAGCCACGCGGTCGGGCCCGAGGCGCGGACCAGCCCGGAGACGGTGAAGAGGCGCGGGCCGTCCGGTGTCGTGAGGCTGATGCGCGCACCCACGCGAGCCGCACCCTCGGTCACCACGACCTCGCCGGTCCGGGGCGCCGCACCACTGCTCAGACGCTCGCCGGTGAACGCGGTCGAACCCCAGTTGTGCGCGGTCACCGCCCCCTTCTCTCCTTGCAGGGGAAAGGTGAGGTCGGCGACGGCCGTCCGCGCGCCGGGCACCGAACCGGCCTTCGCCACCAAGGAGTTGTCGAGGCGCGCCCGGTCGGGCACGGGGTGCGGCGAGTCGGTGCGGCTGTCGCCGCCGCCGGTGACGAAGTGGGCCTGCTGGTCCGCGGCGGCGACCACAGGCGCGCCCGCATAGCGCTCGGGCGGCACGGAGGCCCGTACTCCCGTCTCCAGGAGGATGCCGCAGGCCGAGACGATCAGCGCGGCCATCGCGAGCGCCAGGAACGTGCCCGCGAACGAGGCCGGTTTGAAGCGGACGGCGGCCCGCGCGAGGCCGTTGGGCCGGAACATCAGGCGGCCGCCCCCTCGTACGCAGGGGTGGTGAGGGTGGCCATGCGGGCGGCGATCCGCGGTGCGTCCGCGCCGTCGAGCCGGTCGACGAGGCGGCCGTCCGCGAGGAAGAGGACCCGGTCGGCATACGCGGCGGCGGCCGGATCGTGCGTGACCATGACGACGGTGGCCGTGAGCCGGTCGACGGCCGTGCGCAGAAGTCCCAGGACCTCGGCGGCCGTCGTGGTGTCGAGTGCGCCGGTCGGCTCGTCGGCGAAGACGACATCGGGGCTGGTGACGAGGGCACGCGCGATTGCCACACGCTGCTGCTGACCGCCGGACAGCTCACCCGGCCGGCGCCTCGCCTTGTCGCCGAGACCGACTTGCGCGAGGACTTCGGCGGCCTGGCGACGGTCGGGCCGCCGGCCGGCCAGACGCATCGGCAGCAGGACGTTCTGTTCGACGGTGAGGGACGGCAGCAGGTTGAACGCCTGGAAGACGAAGCCGAGCCGGGTGCGGCGCAGTTCCGTCAGCTTGTTCTCCCCCATGCCCGTGATCTCCGTACCGCCGAGGCGGACCGATCCCGCGCTCGGGCGGTCGAGCCCGGCGGCGCACTGCAGGAACGTGGATTTGCCGGAGCCGGAGGGCCCCATGACGGCGGTGAAGCTGCCGCGCTCCAGGGCGAGATCGATCCCCCGCAACGCGTGCACGGTGCCGCGCCCGCGCCCGTAGGTGCGGGTCACACCGCGCAGTTCGACCGCGTGGTCATCCATGATCCGGTTCTCCTCCGTCGTCCCCGCCGCGTCGTTCTTCGATCGCTTACGACGGTACGAATCGGGCACGCCCCGGGACCATGAGGTACGCCTCCACGTTTTCATGGGGGTTTACCCCACCCCCCTGCCACGGCGGCCCACGAGACCGGTCCCCATGTGAGGGTCGGCACGGATAGTTGCTACGTAAACACTTTGGTAAGCTAACTATTGACGCGTTCTTGACGTTTGCTTTACCTGCCGCACCCGCCTCCACCTGCCGCACCCCCGCTTCACGACAGGAGAGAAGCCCATCGGACACGCAGACACCTTGATAGCCATGGGCGGCGCCTTCCTCGCCGCCGCGGTCCTCGCCCGGCTCGGCGGCCGGATCGGACTGCCCACCATTCCGCTGTTCATCCTGGCCGGGATCCTTCTCGGCCCCCACACGCCCGGGATCGTGCTCGTCGCCGATCCGCACGACCTGGAGATGCTCTCCGCGCTCGGACTCGTCCTGCTGCTCTTCTATCTCGGGCTCGAGTTCCATATGGACGACCTCAAAGCGGGCGGCCGCAAGATGGCCGTCGCCGGGGGGAGTTACCTCGCGCTGAACGTCGGCGCCGGCCTCGGTTTCGGATTCGCCCTCGGCTGGGGCACCTCCGAAGCTCTGGTCCTCGCCGGGGTGCTCGGCATCTCGTCGTCCGCGATCGTCACCAAAGTCCTGGTGGACACCGGCCGGCTCGGCAACCCCGAGACCAAGCCGATCCTCGGGATCATCGTGGTCGAGGACATCTTCCTCGCCCTCTACCTGGCCGCCCTGCAGCCCATCCTGTCCGGCGCGGACTCGCTCGCCGCGGCCGTCATGGACGGCGGCAAGGCCTTCGGCTTCCTGATCCTGCTGGCGCTCGCCGCCCGCTTCGGCACCCGCATCGTCGGCAAGCTCTTCGCCACCCGCGACGACGAACTGCTCGTCATCTCGTTCCTGGGCGCGGCCGTGTTCATGGCCGGGGTCTCCGAGTGGTTCGGGGTCGCGGACGCGATCGGCGCGTTCATGGTCGGTCTGATGCTCGGCAGTACGACGTCGGGCGAGCGGATCCGCAAGCTCGTCCATCCGCTGCGGGACGCGTTCGGCGCGATCTTCTTCTTCGCGTTCGGGCTCTCCATCGACCCGGGCGACCTGCCGGTCGTCCTGTGGCCGGTGCTCGCCGCCGTCGCCGTGACGCTGGTGATGAACGTGGTCGCCGGTCTCGCCGCGGCCCGCGTCTACCGCTTCGGAGCCGGGCCCGCGGCGAACATCTCCACCACCCTGCTCGCCCGCGGCGAGTTCGCGCTGATCCTCGCCACGATGGCGGCCGGCGCGGGACTCGACGACCGGCTCTCGCCGTTCATTGCGGGATACGTGCTGCTGCTGGCCGTCCTCGGGCCGCTGGCCGCCGGTCAGTCGCACTGGCTGGCGCGGATCCTGCCGAAGGGGAAAGCGGTCGTCGCCGAGCCGGCGCTCGCGGCTCCCGGCAGCGAACGACTCACGCCTCCCGGCAGAGAAGAAGCAGTGCTCGATCGTCGTTGACGTCCTTGGCGACGGCCTCGATGAGATGCCAGGCAGCGCCGTGGAAGCCGCCCGCGACATAGCGGTCGGCTTCCCCGGTGAGGCGGTCGATGCCCTCGGCGATGTCGCGGTCGGAGGTCTCCACCAGGCCGTCCGTGAACAGCATCAGGACGTCCCCCGGCTGCAGCGATCCCTTCACCGGGTCGAACTGCGCCCCGTCGTACACCCCGAGCAGCGGGCCCTCGGCGCTCTTCTCCTCCCAGCGGCCCGTGCCCGCGTGCAGCTGCACGGCCGGCGGATGGCCCGCGGAGAGCAGTTCGTAGTCGCCCGATTCGAGGTCGAGGGCGAGGTGGATCGAGGTCGCGAAGCCCTCGTCCCAGTCCTGGCGGAGCAGATAGCCGTTGGCCGCGGGCAGGAACTCGTGCGGCGGCAGCGAGCCGAGCAGGCCGCCGAAGGCACCGGACAGGAGCAGCGCGCGGGAGGCCGCGCCCATGCCTTTGCCGGAGACGTCCGTGAGGACGACCTCCAGGGTGCGGCCGCCGTTCGTACGGGCCGCGCAGACGAAGTCGCCGGAGAAGGACTGGCCGCCGGCGGGCCGCAGCGCCATCTCGCGGTGCCAGCCGGCCGGCAGCGTGGGCAGCTTGCTCTGGACCCGGATACGTTCGCGCAGGTCGAAGAGCATGGTGCCGCCGCGCCGCCAGGGCACACCGACGCGGCTGCGGAACTGGGCGATGAGGAGTCCGAAGAAGCCGCAGGCCGCGACCACCAGGACGACGCCGGGTGTGACGGTCGCCGGACCGTCCTGGTAGGGGCCGAGCACGACCGACTCGACGATCAGCGCGGCCGCGGCCGCCGCGTACAGACCGAGCAGGCTCGCGGGCCGCAGCAGCAGTCCGCCCGCGACGATCGGCAGACAGAGCAGGGCCGGGGAGAACCACACGGGTATCGCGAGCGTGCCCGTCATGATCGCCGGGACCATCACGAGAAGTCCGGCCAGGGCGACCCAGTCCGAGCCGTCCCCGCGGAAGTAGTCGACGCCCGATTTGCGCAGCCCGACTCGGGCCCGGTGCCAGCGTTTGCGCATCCGGGCCGGGAACGTCTCCGCCTCCGCGCGTTCCGCGCGGGCGCGCTGTGCACCGGCCATCGTGCGAGGACCCTATCCACCCGGAGCCGCCCCGTGCACGGGAGGTCTGCCTTCTCCCCCGCACGAGCGGGGCCGGTCACACCAGGTGTGACGCCAGGAACACGCCAGGTGGCCACATCCGCACCACGGCTCCCGCGCGCCCGGTCCGTCCGGGAATGCGGCAGGTAAAGGGGAAGCATGCCTCCGCGCGGGAAAAATCCCTCGCCCGTCGTCCCGGCCGCCTGGTAGGCAGGGCATATGACACTTGAGATCCGCACGCTGAAGTCGGATGACTGGGAACGCTGGTTCTCCGTCCTGGAGTTGACGTTCGGCGGTGTGCAGCAACCGGCGCCGGAGCGGGAGTTCGACCGGGCGGTCACCGAGACCGAGCGGTCCATCGGGGTGTGGGACGGCGACGAGCCGGTCGGCTGCGCGGGGGCCTTCTCGTTCCGGCTGACCGTGCCCGGCGGCGCCTCGGTGCCGGCGGCCGGCGTCACGATGGTGGGGGTCTCGCCCACGCACCGCCGCCGCGGCATCCTCACGTCGATGATGCGGCGCCAGCTCGACGACGTACGGGCGCTGGGTGAACCGCTCGCGGTGCTCACCGCGTCCGAGCCCGCGATCTACGGGCGCTTCGGGTACGGCGTGGCGACCCAGCAGCTCACCGCCGCGATCGACAGCGAGCGGGTGCGCCTTGCGGTGCCGCCGGGCGCCGACGGCATCACGCTGCGGCTCGCCGATCCGAAGGCGTCGCACGAGCGCTGCGAGGAGCTGTACGCGCGGCTCGTCCCGCTGCGTCCCGGGATGCTCGCGCGCCTGGACGCGTGGCGCGAGGGCATGCTCATCGACCCGCCCGAGAGCCGCGACGGCGCCTCACCGCTGCAGTGCCTGGTGGCCGAGCGGGACGGTGATCTTGTGGGATACGCACGGTTCCGTACGAAGCCGGACTGGGACGCCGCGGGGCCGAGGGGCACCGTGAAGGTGGACGAGCTGGAGGCCGTGGACGGCGCCGCGCACGCGGCGCTCCTGCGGCACTTCCTGTCGATGGACCTGATGACGACGGTCGAGCTGAAGGCCCGTCCGCTCGACGACCCCTGGCAGTACCTCGTCTCCGACATCCGGCGCTGCAACGTCCGGCTGCGCGACTCGCTGCATCTGCGTCCGGTGGAGGTCGGCGCGGCCCTCGAAGCGCGCACGTACCGTACGCCCGTCGACGTGGTGTTCGAGGTGACCGACCCCTTCTGCCCCTGGAACGAGGGGCGTTGGCGGCTCACCGGCGACAGTGTGGGCGCCGCGTGCAAGCGGACGGACGACGCGGCCGATCTGGCGTTGTCCGTACGGGAGTTGGGCGCGGCCTATCTGGGCGGGGTCAGCCTCACGTCGCTGGCGGCGGCGGGGCGGGTGACCGAGCTCCGGCCCGGGACACTCGCGGCGGCGTCGCTCGCGTTCGGGTCCGACGTGGCGCCTTGGCTGCCGCACGGGTTCTAGCGATACGCCGGCCCTAGCGGGACTGGCACCCCGGGCACCAGAACAAATTGCGGGCGGCGAGATCGGCGGTGCGGATCTCGCCGCCACAGATATGACAGGGCAGGTTCGCCCTGCGGTAGACGTAGACCTCGCCGCCGTGGTCGTCCACGCGCGGCGGGCGGCCCATCGCCTCCGGGGTGTGCTCGGGGCGCACGGTGTCGATGCGGTTGTTGCGCACGCCCTCGCGCATCAGGTCCACCAGATCCGCCCAGATCACGTCCCATTCGCGACGCGTGAGGTCCTTGCCCGCGCGGTACGGGTCGATGCCGTGCCGGAAGAGGACCTCGGCGCGGTAGACGTTGCCGACGCCCGCGATCACCTTCTGGTCCATGAGCAGGGCGGCGACGGTCGTACGGGAGCGGCTGATCCTGGCCCACGCCTTGCCGGGGTCGTCGTCGGCGCGCAGCGGGTCGGGGCCGAGGCGGTCGTGTATCGCCTGCTTCTCGCCGTCCGTGATCAGGGCGCAGGTCGTCGGGCCGCGCAGGTCCGCGTACGCCTTCGGGTGCGTGAGGCGCAGGCGGACGGTGTCGGTGGGCGGGGGCGCGGCGGGGCCGCCGAAGTCCAGCTTGCCGAAGAGGCCGAGGTGGATGTGGATCCAGCCCAGCTTGCCGAAGCCGAGGAACAGGTGTTTGCCGTGTGCCTCGGCTTCGGTCAGCCTTCTGCCGTCGAGCAGGGTCGCGCTCCGGGCGAACTTGCCCTGGGGGCTGGTGACTTTAAGGGTCCTCCGCAGGAAGCGGTCCCTGTGGTCCTGGGCCAGGCGGTGGATCGTATGGCCCTCAGGCACGGCGTTCTCCTAGTGCGCGCGGACATGCGAGTGGGCCGGCCGGAGCCGGCCCACGGGTACGGCGGAGGCTCAGCCCTGCGGGTGGTGTGCCGGGATCGGCGGGAGTTCGCGGGTGCGCTCGTAGTCCGAGAGCATCTCGATGCGGCGGGTGTGGCGCGGCTCGTCCGAGTACGGCGTGGTCAGGAAGACCTCGACGAACTTCGTGGCCTCGTCCTGGGTGTGCATCCGGCCGCCGATGGAGACGACGTTCGCGTTGTTGTGCTCGCGGCCGAGCGCGGCGGTCTGCTCGCTCCAGGCCAGCGCGCACCGTACGCCCTGGACCTTGTTCGCGGCGATCTGCTCGCCGTTGCCGGAGCCGCCGATCACGATGCCCAGCGCGTCCGGGTCCGCGGCCGTCTTCTCGGCGGCGCGCAGACAGAACGGCGGGTAGTCGTCCTGGGCGTCATAGATGTGCGGACCGCAGTCCACGGGCTCGTGGCCGTGGGCCGTGAGCCACTCGACGAGGTGGTTCTTGAGTTCGAAGCCGGCATGGTCGGAGCCGAGGTACACGCGCATGGGTCCGAGTGTGGCATGTCCCCGGACGGGGAGTCGCGCCCGGGTCGCGGCACCGGGTCTTTTTGCAGGGTCCTTGTACAACGATCCGGAATCGGGACTTCCGCCTCTGTCGTTCGACCGTTTAAATGCGAGGGCTCGCCACCCGAGAACCTAAGGAATCACGCATGACCTCGCAACCGTCCCTTGCGAAGGAAGGCGTCACAGAGTCCCACAAGGACCACGACGCTCCCCTCGCCGACGGCTCCGGAGGCCCTGACGGCTCCGACGGCCTCAAGGCCGGCCTCAAGAACCGCCATCTGTCGATGATCGCGATCGGCGGTGTCATCGGTGCCGGTCTCTTCGTCGGCTCCGGCTCCGGCATCGCCGCGGCCGGCCCCGCCATCCTCATCTCGTACGCGCTCGTCGGCGTCCTCGTCGTCTTCGTGATGCGCATGCTCGGCGAGATGGCCGCCGCGAACCCGTCCTCGGGTTCCTTCTCCGAGTACGCCGACCGGGCGCTCGGCCGCTGGGCCGGGTTCACCATCGGCTGGCTGTACTGGTTCTTCTGGGTCGTCGTCCTCGCCGTCGAGGCCACCGCCGGTGCGGTCATCCTCGAAGGCTGGATACCGGCCGTCCCGCAGTGGGGCTGGGCGCTGATCGTGATGGTCGTGCTGACCGCCACGAACCTCGTCTCGGTCGGTTCCTACGGCGAGTTCGAGTTCTGGTTCGCCGGGATCAAGGTCGTGGCGATCGCCGCGTTCGTCGTGATCGGTTTCCTCGCCGTGTTCGGCTTCCTGCCCGGCTCGGACAACCCCGGCGCGGGCTTCGCGCACCTCACCGACTCCGGCGGCTTCTTCCCGCACGGCGCCGGCGCGATCCTCACCGGTGTCCTGATGGTGGTCTTCTCCTTCATGGGCAGCGAGATCGTCACGCTCGCCGCCGGTGAGTCCGAGGACCCGCAGCGCGCGGTCACCAAGGCCACCAACAGCGTGATCTGGCGTATCGCCGTCTTCTACCTGGGCTCGATCTTCGTGGTCCTGACGCTGCTGCCCTGGGACGACGAGTCGATCGTCGAGAAGGGCTCGTACGTCGCCGCCCTTGACTCGATCGGCATCCCGCACGCCGGCCAGATCATGAACGTGATCGTCCTGACCGCGGTGCTCTCCTGCCTGAACTCGGGCCTGTACACCGCGTCCCGTATGGCCTTCTCGCTCGGTGAGCGCGGCGACGCCCCGCGAGCCTTCGCTAAGACACGGGGCAACGGCGTGCCGCAGACCGCGATCCTCGGCTCGGTCGTCTTCGGCTTCGCCGCGGTGGCGTTCAACTACTGGTGGCCGGAGACCGTCTTCCAGTTCCTGTTGAACTCCTCGGGTGCGGTCGCCCTCTTCGTGTGGCTGGCCATCGCCATCACGCAGCTGAAGATGCGCGGCATCATCCTGCGCGAGGCGCCGGAGAAGCTCGTCGTGAAGATGTGGCTCTTCCCGTTCCTGACGTGGCTGACCATCGGCATGATCGTCTTCATCTGCGGCTACATGGTCGTGGACGACGCGGGCCGTGAGCAGATGCTGCCGTCGCTCGGTGTCGCACTGCTGGTCCTGGTGGTCGCGGTGGTCCGCGACCGGCTGCGCGCCAGGCGCTGACGTCCCGGGGCCGACGCCCCGCGGATCCGTCCGGATACGTCGACGGCCGGGCTGCCACTGCAGCCCGGCCGTTCGCGTCGGTCATCCAGGGGGTCAGCCCTTGCGGCCGACCAGCTTCCAGGCGGTGGGCAGCGCACCCATCGCGAGGGCGGCCTTGAGGGCGTCGCCTATCAGGAACGGCACGAGACCCGCGGAGAGCGCGGCCGAGAAGGACATCCCGGTCGAGGCCATCAGCCACGGCACGCCCACGGAGTAGATGACGGCGGAGCCGAGCACCATCGTCCCGGCCGTGCGCAGCACCGAACGGTCGCCGCCGCGGCGGGCCAGCGCGCCGACCATGCCGGCGGCCAGCAGCATGCCGACCACGTAACCGAAGGAGGCGCCGCCCCAGCCGGAGGTGCCGCCCTGGAACACCGGGGCGCCGAGGCTGCCGACGACCGCGTACAGCGCGAGCGAGAGCAGACCGCGGCGGGCGCCGAGCGCGGTGCCGACGAGCAGCGCGGCGAAGGTCTGGCCGGTGACCGGGACGGGCGAGCCGGGGACCGGCACGGACAGCTGGGCGGAGATCGCGGTGAGCGCGGCGCCGCCGACGACCAGCGCGATGTCGCGCACACGCGAGGCGGGCAGGAGGTCGGCGAGGACCTCACCGGGGCGGGTCGCGACAGCTGCGGTGCTCATACGGACTCCAGAGGGGATGAGCGCGAGGACCCCGTACGGACAGGGGTTCGGGACACCGTGACGCTATCCCAGGGGTCAACGAGCGTTCACCGTCAGTCATCGACAAAGCGGCGGTTCCACGGTTCGTACGGTCCGTACAAAGCCGGGGCGCACGAAACCTGACGCGTGACCTCCATCACTAGGCCATACGCTCCGGGATGCGCGCTTTGCGCGGATCGCGGCCCGCAAGTGAGACTGTGGGGTCCCACCAATCACCCTCCGAGAGCCGACCATGCACGAACCGACTTCGCTGACCGATGCCCCCGAACCCCTCGGCCACGGTCTGAAGCAGCGCCACCTCACGATGCTCGGCCTCGGCGGGGTCATCGGCGCCGGGCTCTTCGTCGGCTCGGGCGCGGGTATCGCCGTCGCGGGTCCCGGCATCGTCGTCTCGTATCTGATCGCGGGTGTGCTCGCGATGCTGGTGATGCGGATGCTCGGCGAGATGTCGGCGGCGGTCCCGGCCTCGGGCTCGTTCTCCGTGCACGCCGAGAAGGCGATCGGGCGGTGGGCCGGGTTCAGCGCCGGCTGGCTCTACTGGTTCCTGCTCGTCATCGTGCTCGCCGTCGAGGCGACCGCCGCCGCGCAGATCGCGCACGGCTGGGCGCCCGCCGTGCCGCAGTGGACCTGGGTGCTCGTCTTCATGTCCGTGTTCACCGTGGCGAACCTCGTCGCGGTGCGGAACTTCGGCGAGTTCGAGTTCTGGTTCGCCGCGCTCAAGGTCTTCGCGATCGTCGCGTTCCTCGTCCTCGGCACTCTCGCGATCTTCGGGATCCTGCCGGACACGGACCCGGTCGGCCTCACCAACCTCACCGGCCAGGGCGGCTTTCTGCCCAACGGCTGGGAGGGCGTGATCTCCGGGGTGCTCGCGGTGATCTTCGCGTTCGGCGGTCTGGAGGTCGTCACCATCGCGGCCGCCGAGTCGGACGACCCGGCCCGCTCGGTGGCGCGCGCGGTGCGCAGCGCGGTGTGGCGGATCCTCTTCTTCTACGTGGGCTCGATGCTGGTCATCGTGACGGTCCTGCCGTGGACCGCGCAGAGCGGCAACGCCAGTCCGTACGTCACCGTGCTCGACGCGATCGGGATCCCCTCGGCCGGCACGATCATGAACATCGTGGTCTTCGTGGCCCTGCTCTCCGCGCTCAACGCCAACGCGTACGGCTCCTCGCGCATGCTCTTCTCGCTCGCCGAACGCGGCGACGCACCGCGCGCGTTGCTCAAGGTCGGCGCGAGCGGAGTGCCACGGCCCGCGGTGCTCGCCTCCGTCGCCTTCGGGTTCGTCTCCGTCCTCCTCAATCTGAAGTGGCCCGACTCGGTCTTCCACTACATGCTCAACGCGGTCGGCTCGGTGCTGATCTTCGTCTGGGCGCTGATCGCGGTCGCCCAGCTGCGGCTGCGCCGCCGGATCGAGCGCGAGGCGCCCGAGAAGCTGGTGCTGCGGATGTGGGCGTTCCCCTATCTGACGTGGGTCGCGCTCGCGGGGATGGCGGCGGTCGTGGGCCTGATGCTCACCGACGACACGGCCCGCCCGCAGTTGCTGTGGTCGGGCGGCGCGACGCTGGCGGTCATCGCGGTGTCGCTCGTACGGGAAGCGAAGCGGAAGTAATCGCTCCAGCGAAGTAGCGGTAGCCGTTCCGGTACTGCGCGTGATCAAGGCGTCCGGATTCCGGTCGGCTCCCACGCCTGAGCGGACTCAGCACCCACACTGAGCCCTTGCTTACGCATACCTGACAACAGCCCCGCACGTAACGGATCCCCCTGCGATGACTCCGCCCTCCGCACCCGCGTCCGTCGAGGACGCCCCGGCGACCGGTGCAGCAGACACCGATGCGCCCGCAGCCGCCGGCTCCGACGCCGCCGCGCTCCACAAAGGCCTGAAGCAGCGCCACTTGTCGATGATCGCGCTCGGCGGCGTGATCGGCGCCGGCCTGTTCGTCGGCTCGGCCTCGGCGATCGCCGCCGCGGGCCCGTCGATCATCGTCGCGTATGCGATCTCCGGCGCCCTCGTGATGCTCGTGATGCGCATGCTCGGCGAGATGGCCGCCGCCAACCCGGCCTCCGGCTCCTTCTCCGTGCACGCCGAGAAGGCCATCGGACCGTGGGCGGGCTTCACGGCCGGCTGGTCGTTCTGGTTCCTGCTCTGTGTGGCCGTGGGCCTGGAGGGCATCGGTGCCGCGCAGATCGTCCACGGCTGGATACCGGGTGTCCCCGAGTGGGCCTTCGTCGCGCTGTTCATGCTGCTCTTCTGCGTCACGAACCTCATCTCGGTGCGGAACTTCGGTGAGTTCGAGTTCTGGTTCGCCACGCTCAAGGTCCTCGCGATCGTCGCGTTCCTCGTCATCGGTGTCCTCGCGATCCTGGGTGTGCTGCCCGGCTCCGACGTCAAGGCGCCCGGCCTGAGCCATCTCACCGGCGACGGCGGCTTCTTCCCGACCGGCACCGAGGGCCTGATCGTCGGTCTGCTCGCCTCCGTCTTCGCGTACGGCGGTCTGGAGACCGTCACGATCGCCGCGGCCGAGTCGGAGCACCCGGTCAAGGGCGTCGCGAAGGCGGTGCGCACCGCGATGTGGCGGATCGCCCTCTTCTACGTGGGCTCGATGGCCGTCATCGTCACGCTGATCCCGTGGAACGACCCGGCGCTCGCCTCCGGCAAGGGCTCGTACGTCGTGACCCTTGAGTTCCTCGGCCTGCCCGCCGCCGGGCAGATCATGAACGTGGTCGTCCTGATCGCGCTCCTGTCCGCGATGAACGCGAACATCTACGGCGCCTCCCGTATGGCCGGTTCGCTGGTCTCGCGCCGGCTCGGCCCGCCGGCGCTCGGCCGGATCTCGGGCGGTGTGCCGCGGATCGCCGTCATCGCGTCCTCGCTGTTCGGCTTCTTCTCCGTGCTGCTCAGCTACTGGTACCCGGAGACGATCTTCGCCTGGCTGCTCAACATGATCGGCGCGATCATCCTCGTCGTGTGGTTCTTCATCGCCGCCGCGCAGCTGCGGATGCGCCGCAAGCTGCAGCGCGAGGCGCCGGAGAAGCTGGTCGTGAAGATGTGGCTGTTCCCGTGGCTCACCTGGGTGGCCCTGGCCGGCATGGCCGTGATCTTCGTCCTGATGGCCCGTGAGGAGGGCACCCGGATCCAGCTGTACTACACGGGTGGTCTGACGGTGTTCCTGGCCGTGGTCGGCTATGCGCTGCAGCAGTCCAACAAGCTCAAGGACCTGCAGGCGAAGGTCGAGAAGCTGGCGGCGCGGCTCGACGCCTGACGTCCGTACGCCTTCCCTTTCGAAAGCCCCGCCCGGTGTGTACCGAGCGGGGCTTTCGCGTACCCGCAATGATCTTCGCTCCTATTGGTGCTAGCCTGCACTTGCAAGTCAGTTGCAATAAGCAGGGCACCAAGCAGGAGGGGATCGATCGTCATGGCCGTCTACACACTCCCGGAACTCCCTTACGACTACGCCGCCCTCGCGCCCGTGATCAGCCCCGAGATCATCGAGCTGCACCACGACAAGCACCACGCGGCGTACGTGAAGGGAGCGAACGACACCCTGGAGCAGCTCGCCGAGGCGCGCGACAAGGAGTCGTTCGGGGCGATCAACGGCCTGGAGAAGAACCTGGCGTTCCACCTCTCCGGCCACATCCTGCACTCGATCTACTGGCAGAACATGACGGGTGACGGCGGCGGCGAGCCCCTCGCGGCCGATGGCGTGGGCGATCTCGCGGACGCCATCACCGAGTCCTTCGGCTCCTTCGCCGGGTTCAAGGCCCAGCTCACCAAGGCCGCGGCGACCACCCAGGGTTCGGGCTGGGGTGTCCTCGCGTACGAGCCGGTGAGCGGCCGGCTGATCGTCGAGCAGATCTACGACCACCAGGGCAATGTCGGCCAGGGCTCGACCCCGATCCTGGTCTTCGACGCCTGGGAGCACGCGTTCTACCTCCAGTACAAGAACCAGAAGGTCGACTTCATCGACGCGATGTGGGCGGTCGTCAACTGGCAGGACGTGGCGAAGCGTTACACGGCCGCCAAGGAGCGCTCGTACAACCTGCTGCTCGCACCCTGAGCGAGCCCCCGCAGCACCTGCCCTCGTGATCGTCTTCTCACCGCTCACCGGGCAGGCGGAGAAAGAGGAACCCCCGCGAGGACGTGACTCGCGGGGGTTCTTCGCGCTGTCACCCGACCGGTACACCGCTTCCCGCCACCGCCGCCGCGAACGCGTCCGGGTTGTCGAACATGATGTTGTGGCCCGCCTCGGCGACCATCCTGACCTCCACCCCCGACGCCTCCAGGCCCTCGCGGCCGGATAGTTCGCCGGTGCGCTCACCTTGCAGGTAGAGGCGCTCCATCGGGGCGCGTTCGAACATCTCGCGCATCACCGGTTCGGTGCCGCGCACCAGGGCGGCGGACGTGCGGTACAGGGCGAGGGGGTCCGTCAGGCGCATCGTGGCCGCCCAGGTGGGGCCGACACGCTCCAGAACACGCGCAAAGCCGCCGCCCCGCACGAACTCCTCCTCGGTGTGCGAGGCGATGCCGCTGCTGCCCGCCTTGGGGACCGGGAAGGGGTCGAGGTTCCCCTCGGTGATGACCAGCCGCGCCACCAGGTCGGGCCTGCGGTGCGCCAGCACGATCGCGACGGAGCCGCCCATGCTGTGTCCGGCGATCACTCCGCCGCGTACACCCGCCGCGTCGAGCGCGGCGGCGAGCGCGTCCGCGTGGTCCTCCAGCGTGTAGGCGAAGTCCTCGGGCCTGTCACTGATGCCGTGTCCCGGCAGGTCGACGAAGAGGACTCTGCGGCCCGCCAGTTCGGGCCGGGCCGCGATGTGCGCGTGGTAGACGGTCGAGGCGGCGCCGAGGCCGTGCACGAACACGGTCGCCGGTCCCACGCCGGGCGCCTCGGTCCAACGGATCATGCTGCCGCGCCGGTCGAACTGTGCCTGATGCATCTCGCGAACCTCCGGATCGTCCCTTGCTCTGCCCCTGCGGGACGCGACGATACTACGATGACGTAGTACTACGTCAACGAGGTACACCGTGAGTGAGGGAGAATGCGCCCATGCTGGAACTGTCGATCCTCGGCTTCCTCTACGAGGCCCCGCTGCACGGCTACGTGCTCCGCAAGCGCATCACCGCCCTCACCGGGCACGTCCGCCCGGTCGGCGAGTCCACGCTCTACCCGGCGATCAAGCGCCTGGAGAAGGCCGGACTGCTCGAACGCACCACGGAGCAGGGACCGGCCGCGGCACCACGGCACACCCTCAGCCTCACCGCCGCCGGACGGGCGGAGCTCCTGCGCCGCCTCGCCGAGGCCGACGGCCCGGAGGTGACGGACGAGAACCGCTGGTTCACCCTGCTCACGTTCCTGCGCCACCTCGACGACCCGGACGCCCAGGCGACGGTGCTGCGCCGCAGGCTCACCTTCCTGGAGGAGCCGGCCAGCTTCTTCTACGACGGCGAACGGCCCGTGCGTGCCGAGGAGTTGGACGACCCGTTCCGACGCGGCGTCCTGACGGTGGCCCGGGCGACGACGAAGGCCGAGCTGGCCTGGCTGCGGGCCACGCTGAGCGAACTGCGGACGGACGGCCGGGCGGGCGACGAGCTGTAACGGTCGCCGCTCAGCCCGCGTCCACCAGCCCGTCCAGCTCCCCCACCGCCTCGAACTCCCTGGCCAGACCGGTCTCATGGAGCCGGGCGAAGGGGGTGAAGGGAATGCCGTACTCGGTCTCGCCGCGGTCGAAGTTCCAGGTCTTGTGGACGTGGAAGCGGTACGTGATCGTGGCGGGTCCCGCGTGCTCGGGTACGTCGACGGTGCCGGTCAGGCGGTACTGGACGCCGCGCAGCGCGAGCCAGAGATCGGCGGATCCGCTGCGCGTGATGGTGACTCCGCGCCAGCCGCTGTCCGCCGCGTACGAGCCGGGGCCGAGGCTCGCGGCCTCCGCGCGCCAGCGGGCCAGCTGGGTGTCGACCGCCGTGCGGACGACGGGCAGGGCGAGCAGGGCGCGGGCGTCGAGGCGGTACGGGCGGCCCGTGCCGCGCAGGTAGTGGCGCAGGGCGCCGGCCGCGGTGCGCAGGCCGAGCAGGGACCACAGTGGGGGCAGGGCACGGGTGGCCACCTGCACGACGTGGTCGGTGAGGCGCGGAGTGAGGGTGGCGTACGGGGCGTTGCCATTGGGCAGGTACGGGTCCTCGCGCCCGCCCTCGGCGCCGATCAACGTGGTCGTCCCCATGAGGGGACGCTAAGCGAGCGCGTGGGCCGCCGCCTCCCGGAGGCGTCCGGAAGGCGGCGGCACCGGGGCCTCAGGCCAGGTTCGAGAAGTCCGGCTCCGCCGTACGCGTGCGCTTGATCTCGTAGAAGCCGGGGGTCGAGGCGACCAGGAGCGTGCCGTCCCACAGGCGGGCCGCGGCCTCGCCCTGCGGGGCCGGGGTGACGACCGGGCCGAAGAACGCGATCTGCTCGCCGTCCGCGCCGGGCACCGCGATGACCGGGGTGCCGACGTCCTGGCCGACCTTGTCGATGCCCTCCTTGTGGGAGGCGCGCAGCTCGGTGTCGTACGTGTCCTTGTCCGCGTAGTCGATCAGGTCGGCGGGCAGCCCGACCTCTTCGAGCGCGGCGGAGACCGACTCCAGCGTCGCGCCCTCGCCGCGGTTGTGGAAGCGGGTGCCGATCGCGGTGTACAGCGGACCGACCACGTCGTCGCCGTGCAGCTGCTGCGCCGCAGTGACCACACGCACCGGACCCCAGCCCTTCTCCAGGAGCTCCTTGTACACCTCGGGCAGGTCGTCCCGGCCCTCGTTGAGCACGGACAGGCTCATCACGTGCCAGCGCACCTTGATGGGCCGCACCTTCTCGACCTCCAGCATCCAGCGCGAGGTCATCCAGGCCCAGGGGCACAGGGGGTCGAACCAGAAGTCCGCGGTGACCGTTTCTCCCGCGTTCTGCGCAGCCTGCTCGCTCATGGCGGTTCCATCCTCCATCGACTTGCCTCGACTCGTCTGCCGGACGAACACCGCAGCGCACGGGCTCATTCCCGGGGCCGTTCCCCGGATGTCCGGCCCGTGGCCGACATGGGAGGATCCTATGGATTGCGACACCACAAGAGGTCCGATCACCAAGCGATGCGCGATACGAGCATGCGATGCGCGATACGAGGGAGTACCCGTGCCCGGAGAGAACCTGTCCCGCGACGAGGCCCGGGAGCGGGCCGCGCTGCTGTCCGTCGACGGCTACGAGGTCTCGCTCGACCTCAGGTCCGCGGTCGGTGACACGGCGGACGAGCCGCGTACGTTCCGTTCAGTGACGACCATCCGCTTCCGCTGCTCCGAGCCGGGCGCGGCCTCCTTCGCGGACCTGATCGCGCCGAGCGTCACGGCCGTGTCCCTGAACGGCGTCGACCTCGACCCGTCGGAGGTCTTCGACGGCTCGCGCGTGACCCTGGAGGACCTGCGGGCCGAGAACGAGCTGGTCGTGGACGCGCAGTGCGCCTACAGCCGGACCGGCGAGGGCATGCACCGCTTCGTCGACCCCGAGGACGGCGAGGTCTACCTCTACACGCAGTACGAGCCGGCCGACTCGCGCCGCGTCATGACCTGCTTCGAGCAGCCCGACCTCAAGGCGCCCTTCCGTATGGAGGTGCGCGCGCCCGAGGGCTGGACGGCCTGGTCGAACGGCGTCGGCGAACTGACCGACGGTGTGTGGCGGTTCGCGGAGACCAAGCCGATCTCCTCGTACATCACGGCCTTCGTGGCGGGCCCGTACCACTATGTGACGGACTCGTACACGCGCAAGTTCGCGGACGGCACGACCCTCGACATCCCGCTCGGCGCGATGTGCCGCAAGGGCCTCGCCAAGCACTTCGACGCGGACGACGTCTTCCTCATCACGAAGCAGGGCCTGGACTTCTTCCACGACCACTTCGACTACCCGTACCCCTTCGGGAAGTACGACCAGGCCTTCGTGCCCGAGTACAACCTGGGCGCGATGGAGAACCCGGGCCTCGTCACCTTCCGCGAGGAGTTCATCTTCCGCGGCAAGGTCACGCAGGCCTCGTACGAGCGACGTGCGAACGTCATCCTGCACGAGATGGCGCACATGTGGTTCGGCGACCTCGTGACCATGGAGTGGTGGGACGACCTGTGGCTGAAGGAGTCCTTCGCGGACTTCATGGGCTCGTTCTCGATGGTGGGCTGCACGCGCTTCACCAACGGCTGGATCACTTTCGCCAACAACCGCAAGTCCTGGGCGTACCGCGCCGACCAGCTGCCGTCCACGCACCCGATCACGGCCGACATCCGTGACCTGGAGGACGCGAAGCTCAACTTCGACGGGATCACGTACGCGAAGGGTGCTTCCGTGTTGAAGCAGCTGGTGGCGTACGCGGGCCAGGACGCGTTCCTCGAAGGCGCGCGGCGCTACTTCAAGCGGCACGCGTACGGGAACACGCAGCTCGGCGATCTCCTCTCCGTCCTCGAAGAGACCTCGGGCCGCGACATGGCGGCGTGGTCGCGCTCATGGCTCCAGACGGCGGGCGTCAACTCCCTCACCCCCGCCGCCACTTACGACGCGGCGGGCCGTATCGTCGAACTCGCCGTCCTCCAGGAGGCGGCCGAGTCGCACCCCACCCTCCGCCCGCACCGCGTGGCGATCGGCCTCTACCGCCGTACGCCGTCCGGTGAACTGACGCGCTACGCACGCGCCGAGGCGGATGTCGACGGGCCGCGCACGGTCATCACCGAGCTCGCGGGTGCGGAGAAGCCCGACCTGATCCTGGTCAACGACGACGACCTCACGTACTGCAAGATCCGCTTCGACGAGGGCTCCCTGGAGACGCTCCGTTCCCACCTGGGCGAGATCACCGACCCGCTGGCGCGCGCCCTGTGCTGGTCGGCGCTGTGGAACCTGACCCGCGACGCGCTCATGCCGGCCCGGGACTTCATCTCCCTCGTCCTGGCGTTCGCGGGCCGCGAGTCCGACATCGGCGTGCTCCAGATGCTGCACACGTGGGCGCGCTCGGCCCTCGTCCACTACGCGGCGCCTGCCTGGCGTCCGGAAGGCGAGCAACTGCTCTCCGCCGGCGCCCTGAAGGAACTCCGCCTGGCCGAACCGGGCAGCCAGCACCAGCTGACCTGGTCCCGCTTCTTCGCCTCGGTCGCCTCCACCGAAGCCGACCACCAGCT
Source organism: Streptomyces sp. NPDC050418 (assembly GCF_044458745.1). Lineage (NCBI taxonomy): Bacteria > Bacillati > Actinomycetota > Actinomycetes > Kitasatosporales > Streptomycetaceae > Streptomyces > Streptomyces sp. NPDC050418. The sequence goes on along the minus strand of NZ_JBITIG010000019.1, from coordinate 66,538 downwards.
GCTCTCCGGCCTCCTCGACGGAACCGCGTCCATCGACGGCCTGGACGTCGACCAGGAACTGCGCTGGGCCTTCCTCGAACCACTCGCTTCCTCGGGCCACGCCTCCGTCGCCCTCCTGGACGCCGAACTGTCCCGCGACGACACGGCCTCGGGCAAGCGCCACCACGTCCGCTGCCTGGCCGCCCGCCCCTCGGCGGCGGTCAAGGCCCAGGCCTGGGCGGAGGTCATCGAGTCGGACGCGCTGTCCAACGCGCTGGTGGAGGCCACGATCTCCGGCTTCACCCAGCCGTCCCAGCGCGACCTGATCGCCCCGTACGCCCCGAAGTACTTCGAGGTCATCGAGAAGATCTGGTCCGACCGCTCCATCCAGATCGGCATGGACGTGGTCCGGGGCCTGTTCCCCTCACTCCAGGACTCCCCTGAGACGCTGGCGGCCACGGACTCCTGGCTGAGTGCGCACGAGTCGGCGGCGCCGGCGCTGCGGCGGCTTGTGCTTGAGGCTTGGGATGATCTGGCTCGGGTTTTGCGGGGGCAGGTTTGTGATGCGGGGGCTTCGGCGAGCTGATCTTGTGGGGTGAGGCGGGGCGGGGCCACTGGAGCCCTGCCCCGCCTTCCTCTTTCCCCGGTCCCCGATCTCACAGCGGACCGATCGCCACCAGCGCCCGGAGGTAATCCGGGTGAATCGGTGCGTCCAGGTCCAAGCGTTCCGTCGGCCACAGAGGGCGGCCGGAGACCCATGGCACGTATATGCGTGGGGCCGCGTCGGTGGGGACGTAGTGCAGGCGGGTCAAGCCCACCGGGGCGGGCAGGCCGCGATGGGGGTGGTCGGGGGTGCCCGGGAGGTGGAGTCTCAGGGTGGCCTCGGGGAGGCTCTCCTCGTTGCCGTCTGCAGCGAAGAGCACGAGGAACACGGCTTCGTACTGACCGACGTGGAGCAGTACGTAGCGTCGGGTGAGGGTGTGCGATGACGCCGCGGCGTGTGCCAGTGCGCGGGCGAGCGGCACGCCGCGGATCGCGCGGAAGGCACGCCATAGGGCGATGGCCGCGTTCAGGATGCACAGCCCCAGCAAGCTGGGGCCATCCGACCACCACCAGAGCCCGAAGAGGACCGCGGCAGCCGAGAAGGCGGCCACCATGTCCCGGACCGAGGACAGTTTGAGCAGCACGCCGATACGCCACCACGGACGGTCGCGCAGCTCCTGGAGACGCGGCGTTCCGACCGGCATTTCCTTCGGCGGGAGCAGCATCTGGCTGCGGGCGAGGGCGGACAGGGCGGCGTAGGAGAGGTCCGGCGGGGAAGGCGGGTCCAGGAAGTCGGCAGCGGGTCCGGTCAGTGGTTGCTCCGGTGTCCGGTGCTCCGGCTCCTCTGCGAGGCGCTGTCTCCGGATGCGTACGAGCGTGCGCAGTCCCCCGGACACCAGGGCCACACCGGCGATCGAGAAGCCGGCGATGCCGAGGCCGTCATTGACCTGGTTGGCAGGTGCTCCTTCATGCGCGCTGTTGTAGAGCTCGCCCTCCCAGGGGCCGTACGAGACGATCCAGCCGAGGTCCCAATCGAAGGCGGGGTCGCAGGCGAAGGGGCCGCGGCGTTCCGTGCCGTCCCTCGGATCGGTCCAACTGACGGTGCACCCGCCGCCCTTGTGGTGCTCAAGGACCGTCAGCTCCACCATGGGGTCGCTCTCCGAGGCGAGGTATCCGGCCAGACCGAGACCCGCAACCACCAGGCCGAGCAGTGCGATCCAGCGGAACACCGGCCTGCGGCGGGGCTGGGGACGGTGCGCACGTTCAGGAAGCGCCGCACGTTCAGGAAGCGCGGGTGCGACGTGCCGCGTGAGCGGTTGTGGCATCGGGTGGTCCAGGAGCCCATGCTCCACGGCCTTGCGGTGTATGCGCCGCCGCATCATCGCGCCGCGCACAGGCCGCACTCGGTACGGATACGCACCACCGGCGCACGCGACTGCACCCCGGCCGCCCGCCTCCCTGCACCACCACAGGAACCCCGGCATGCCGGGCGGCAGCGGCAGTGGCCGGCCGAACGGTCCCGAGACCACGCGCAGAGCCACCGGTTCGCCGGTGGACGGGTCACGTACGGCACAAGTGGCAGCGAACGTGCCCGCGGCGAAGAGGACGGCGGTGCAAGCCTCCCAAGGCCGGGCGTTCAACGCGCGCCGCGTCCGCCGCCGGTGCACGGCATAGGCGCACCAGGTGAGGGCCACGCCCGCCGAGAAGACCAGGCACACGACCGTCACCACGACCAGCGGACCCTCGTCGTCCTCGCCTCCGACGAGCCCCGCCGTCACCCCGACGGCAAGCAGTACAGCCGCGGACAGCGCCATCCGCCGGGCAAGGGTCCGCTGCCGTGCCATGAAGTCCGCCGTCGCCGCGACCGTGCCCGCGACTGCCACCGTCTGCCCATGCCCCGCGCCCATCCCGCGCCCGCCCCCCGCCCCTTGCGCCTCACCGGTGCACCCGAGCACCGGGAACGCAGGACGATCCTGCACGGCCCGGTCTCCGCAGTGAAGACTGCGGAGGCTCGAATCCCGCGGGCTCCGCAACACACCCGTGACACACCATCTCCACCCCACCCCGTAACCCCCATCCGGACCAGCCCTTCTCGGCTCTCGAACGTCCGTCCTTTAGTGCAGGATTGTCCGGTTTATGCGACAGGGCCGTAACAGCGGTTAGAGGGTGGTCACCCAGCGGGAAATCCATGGCCATGAACCACAACACCCCGCTCTCCCCCCGCCCCCTGCATCACCTCTCCGACGTCTCCCGGCGTGTGCTCAGCTCGGCCCAGCTTCGTGGGCACGGGGTGAGTGCGGCCGAGGTCAATGCGCAGTGCCGGCCCGGTGGACCGTGGCAGCAGTTGTTGCCCGGTGTGTATCTGTTGCATCCCGGGCCGCCGACCAGTGAGGAACGGCTGCACGCCGTGCTCCTGTACGCGGGGCGGGCGCCCGGTGGGCCCGTGCCCGGGGTCACCGCCGGGGGGACCGGGACCGCGCCCGGGCTCAGTACCGTGCCGCGGCAGACGGGGACGCTGTCGATGCCGCGTCAGTCCGCTGCCTCGGCCGCGGCCGCCTCGCTTCCGCCCGAGGAGCGTCGGCGGACGGAGCGCACGCCCGTCGAGCGGTCCGCCGAGGAGCGCGGGGCGATGGCCCGTCACCCCTCCTCGTACAGGAGAGAGAAGGAGAGCGCGGAGGTGTTCGGGTACGAGGACGTGATGGTGACGGGGCTCGCCGCGCTCACCCTGCACGGGTTCTCCGCCGCGCCCCCGCTCCCCTCGCTCGACCGGATCGACGTGCTCGTGCCCCGTACGCGGCGGCTGCGGTCCGTGCATTTCGCGCGGATCGTGCGGACGTCCGCGATGCCGCGGCCGCAGTCCGTCACCGGGCTGCCCGTCGCACCCGTGCCGCGGGCCCTCGCGGATGCCGTGGCCGAGCTGGACGATGCGGGGGTCGTACGGCGGCTCCTGACGGAGGCCGTACGGGGCGGGCACTGCGAACCGGCGGCCGTCGTACGGGAGTTGAACCTCGCGCGGCTGCTCAGTCGGCCGCATGTCGTCGATGCCGTCGACTCGCTGCTCGCCGAGGGGCGGGCGATCGCCGAGGACCGGCTGTACCGGATGGTCGCCGAGCACGGGCTGCCGGATCCGCTGTGGAACGTGGATCTGCGGCTGCCCGGCGGCCCGTCGCTCGGCGGTGTGGATGCGTACTGGCCCGATCAGGCCGTGGCGGTCGAGTTGGATACGCGGGCTCCGCGGCAGGATGACGACGCGCTGTGGTCCGAATACGCCCGTAAGCGGGAGCACTTGGAGCGGCTCGGGATCACCGTCGTGCACGTCACGCCGCGCAAGCTGAGGGACAGCGTCGAGCAGCAGGCCGCTGTCGTACGGACCGCGTTGATGGCATCGACAGACCGGGAGCCGGCCGCGTATGTGGTCGTGCTGCCGCGCTGAGGGCCTCCGAGGGCAGGGTCCTCAGTCGCCGCAGAACTCGGCCTCCACCACCGGCTTCCACTGGGCCGTCCTGATCGCGTTGTAGTTGAAGGCGATCGTGTGCCGGCCGTCGGAGGTGGTCACCGCGGTGGTCGACGAGCCGTGGATGTCCCCGCCGTGGCCCCAGACCAGCACGCCGCAGGATGTACGCCAGCGCTGCAGGCCGAGCCCGTAGTCGGTGCCCGGGGCCACTTCGACCGTGTCCTTCATTTCGGCGAGCTGCTCGCGCGGCAGCAGGCGGCCGCGCAGGAGCGCGGAGTAGAAGCGGGTCAGGTCGCGGGAGTCGGAGATCATCTCGCCGGAGCCGAACGCGGCGCTCGGGTTGAGTTCCGTGACGTCCCGGAGCTTTCCGCCGGGTCCGGTGAACGAGTGGTACGCGCGCGAACTCGGCTTCGGTACGCGGGAGTCGGTGCCCGGGACCGACGTGCCGCGCAGGCCGAGCGGCTTGATGATGCGGCGCTCGATCTCGTCGCCGTACGCCTCGCCGGTGGCCTTCTCGATGACGAGGGCGGCGAGGACGTAGTTGGTGTTGGAGTAGTCCCACTCCTCGCCGGGCTCGAAGCGGGCCTTGTTGCGTACGCCCGTGGCGACCAGTTCCTGCGGGGTGAAGGTGTCGTAGCGGTGGTCGAAGAATTCCTCGGTGAAGAATCTGCCCGCGAACTCCTCGTCGTCCAGGAAGTCGTAGATCCCGCTGGTGTGGTTGAGCAGATGCCGCAGGGTGATCCGTTCGGCGTCGTAGCCCTCGCCGCGTACGAGGCCGGGCAGCCACTTCTCCACCGGGTCGTCCAGGTCCACCCGTCCTTCGCCCTGCAGTTGGAGCAGGACCGTGGCGACGAAGGTCTTGGTGACCGAGCCGACGCGGTACCGGTCGCGGGCGCCGCGCGGGGTGCCGTCGGACAGGTCGCCGACGCCCGAGGTGCCCTTCCAGGTCCCGTGGCGGTCCGTCACGCGGGCCGTCACGCCCGGGACCCCCGCTGCCACGACGGCGTCGAGCGCGGACTGGGTGGCGGCATGGCCTCGCCCCTTGCCGCTCCCCGACGCCCCGGCCGCCCCGCTCCCCGACGCCTCCGCCGGCCCCGCAAGCAGCGTCGCGGCCACCGCGCCCGCCACCACGACACCGATCGCGCCCGTGCGCAGTGGCCGCACCACTCGTACCGTCATCCGTCCCCGCCTCTTCCGTTCCCCGAACCGTGTCTCGTGCGCTGTCGGGAGGCAGGACCGTACACCGTCGGGGGTGGTTGAGCAGGGTGACGGGGTTGAGTGCGAATCGGCCGTTCGGGCCAGGGGGACGAAGTGCCCGGTCAGCGCTTGCGCAGCAGCAGTTCCGTGTTGCGGTCGTACGGCTCTCCGAGCAGCTCCGCGTTGCGGCCGGGCGAGTTGAAGGACAGTTCGCGGTAGAGCGAGGCGAGGCCCGTCTGGGTGAGGTCCTCGAAGGACGTACGGTGCGGGGCCGAGGACTCGACGAGGGTCGTGAAGAGCGAGAGCGTGCCGTCCTTGTTGTCGGCGATCTCGATCACCCGGGCCAGTTGCGGGAAGTCGATGTGGGAGGCCGTGGTGATCTCCCAGAACGTGCCGCGCGGGCGGATCCTGTTCTTGTGGCTGTGCCCGTTCACCCAGGCCAGGACGCGCGGGTGGCGCTTGAGGAGCCCGACCAGTTCCTGACCGCCGTGCCGTGCCTCGCGCGGGCGGGCCGGGTCGGGGCGGGTGTTGCGCATGGTCGTGCTGGTGTGATGGCTGAAAACGATCGCGTACCGGCCGTCCTTCGCCGCCTTCTCCAGCGTGCGCTCCAGCCACTTCCACTGCTCGGTGCCCAGCGAACCCTCGTAGTGGCCGCCGGAGTTGGTGGTGTCGAGGCTGACGCCGATGACGTCATCGGCGATGGCGAAGGTGTAGTACTGCGTCCCGGCCGCGAGGTTCGCCTCCGTATAGCCGTGGCCGACCGGTCCCGGGCCCGTGTGCACGGGGTCCAGGTGCGCCTTCAGGTAGGCGGCCCGCGTGAAGGGGGCGCGGGCGGCGTCCGGGGTGACGGGGCGCAGGTCGCGGCGGTGCGTGCGGATGAGCTCCTTGAAGTACGTGCCCTTCGGGTCGTCCCCGGCCCGTACCGCCTTCCAGAAACGGGCGGCCTCGGACGGGTCGAGCTCCATGAGTTTGCGGTCGCCGACGGAGAAGTCGTGGAACCAGCTGTCGCCCGCGAAGCAGCCGCCGGGAAGGGAGTCGTGGTTGCCGACCGTGGAGTACCAGGGGACGTTCAGGCCGGGGCTGCGGACGGCGCCGATCGCCGCGTCGAGGAAGCCGCCGATCCGGGGGAAGCCCGCCTTCTTGTCGGCGTCGCGCAGCTCGCCGTCCGGGTGCCAGTAGAGGGGAAGGCCGCTGTCCTGGACGCCCTCGTAGCGGCGGGGGTCGCCGGTGTTGGGGACGATCGTGCCGCCGCTCAGCGCCCGCAGGAACCAGTCGAGTTCGGCGGTGGAGTTGTTGTCCGTGTTGTCGCCGGTCGTCATCACGAAACTCAGGGGCGCGCCGGTGGCGGGCGCGCCCCTGAGCGCGTTGACGCGCTCCACCAGCGCCACCGCGCCCTGCACGGAGAGGGCCTCCTGCGGACGCCAGGCACTGGCGGTCTCGGCGCGCAGGAACTCGTAGCGGTTGGGGTGCTGGGCGTCCACGATGTGCAGATCGGTGAACTGCACGAACGCGGCAAGCGCCCGCCGCCGCCCGTCCCTGCCCTGCTGCACCCGCGCCATCTCGCCGCGCACGACCCGCGGCCACGCGGGCCCGCTGCCCAGCCTGCGGTAGCCCTGCCCTGAACCGGGCGCCGCGACCGTGGCGAGCGTGGTGCCGCGCTTGTACGGGGCGAGCGGAGGGGCGGGTGCGGGGCGGTTGTTGAGCCGGACGGCCTGTGCCGCGGGCCGGGCGGCCTGCGCCTGCGGCCCGCCGCCGCCGAGACCGACCGCGAGGCCGACGCCGGTCGAGGCGGAGACGGCGCCCGCCGCGGCGAGGAAGGAGCGGCGGTCGAGCGCGTGGCGCCGCCCGGGTGCGGGACGGCGGTCGAGTGCGGTGACGACAGAGCGTGTGCGCGGCATGGCGCGCCCTCCCCGGGTGCGAACGCGTCGGCAGTGGTGCGCGGGGGCCCGAGGCTCGGTGTGCCGGCCGGACTCCCCGCTCGTACTGGATCGTTGGCAGCGGGAATGACCTGCGCGTAAACGAGGCCGCAACGTCGCGGGCCGATCACGTACGTGGATCACACCAGGTGGCGGCCGTCATACGGGGCTCATGAGCGGCTCGTCGGACCGACCGGATCCGGTCACGCTGCGTTCATCTCACGGGGTAGGCACGTGGGTTCCGCACGTACCGCAACGGGCCGTCACCTGACGGTCGTTTGGCGAACGGAGGGCTGCGTACAGGTGTCCTGCCCTTAACGTGTGCAGGGTGCACAAAGAGCTGAGGGTGGCGGCCTACGCCGTCTGCGTCCGTGACGGACAGCTACTGCTCGCCCGCTGGGTCGCCGGGGACGGCAGCAAACGGTGGACGCTGCCCGGCGGCGGCATGGAGCACGGCGAGGATCCGTACGACACGGTGATCCGCGAGGCGGAGGAGGAGACGGGGTACACGGTGCGGCCCGTCACGCTGCTCGGTGTCGACTCGATCCGCCGCCGCTATCCGCGCAAGCTCGGCACGTTCGCGGACTTCCACGGGCTGCGCCTTGTGTACGAGGGCGAGATCACGGGCGGCACGCTGCGCAACGAGACGGACGGCTCCACGGACATGGCGTCCTGGCACCCGCTGGACGCGGTCCCGAGGCTGCCGCGGGTGGGGCTGGTGGACGTGGGGATCGGGCTGTGGCGGGAGCGGCCGGCGGTGGGGCGGGTGGACACCGGCCGGTAGGAGTGCCGACGGGGCACCCCACACGTACCGCGTGAAGCGCCTCAACCACACCTGGTCACACGCCCGTTCGGTTTTGCCCGACATTGCAGCCTTACGCTCCCGGTGACGTATGGCGGAAGTCCGCCATGGTCTCTTCCCGCCACGGAAGCGCCCTCCTCAAACACCCATCCCATACGTAATGCTGAGCGGTCATCCGGTACCGGATTACGGACCCACTCGTGCTGGACCGGACTGTCACCTTCCTGCCCGTCTTTCACACAGGGACGCAGATGACCCTCGAATCCCCGCGCGCACCCCGAACGGGTGCCAGACGCGCGGCCCGAATAGCCGTGGCGGCAGGCCTTGTTGCGGCGCTCGGCGCCGCAGGGCCCGTGCCCTCCTTCGCCGCCGACCCCGGTGGTGAGCCCGCTCCCGCGAAGGCCGCGGCCGAGAAGCTCGGCTCCGACGACGCCAAGCTTCTCGCCCAGGCCGAGGCCGAGGGCGAGAAGACCGTCACCGTCATGGTGGCCACCACCGAAGGGGCGACCGAGCAGGCCGCGAAGACCTTCGACGGGGTCAAGGGCGGCATGGTCGGCAAGACGAACGACAAGCTCGGATACGTCCGTGCGACCGTGCCCACCAAGCAGGCGAAGGCCGCGATCAAGGAGGCCTCGGCGCTCTCCTCGGTCAAGGGCATCGACCTCCTCCAGGAGATCGAGCTCGACGACCCGACGCCGGCCGGCGACCGTGCCAAGGGCGCGAAGAACCACGGCGGTACGGCTCCGGGCTCGTACCCGGCGCCCGGCAAGAAGACCCCCGCGAAGAACCCGTACAACCCGTCCTTCGAGACGGGCGCGGTGGAGTTCGTCGAGGACAACCCGAAGGCCGACGGCCGCGGTGTCACCATCGGCATCCTCGACTCGGGTGTCGACCTCGGCCACCCGGCGCTGCAGAAGACCACCACCGGCGAGCGCAAGATCGTCGACTGGGTCACGGCGACCGACCCGGTCATCGACGGCGACGAGACCTGGCGGCAGATGAGCAACGCGGTCTCCGGGCCGACATTCACCTTCGGCGGGAAGACCTGGACGGCGCCCGCGGGCTCGTACTCCGTCGAGTGGTTCGAGGAGGCCGCCTCGACCGGCGGTGACGCCAACGGCGACCTCAACCGCGACGGCGACACCACCGACAAGTGGGGCGTCCTGTACGACGCGGCCGCGGGCACGGTACGCGTGGACCTCAATGGTGACAGCGACTTCACCAACGACGAGGCCATGAAGCCGTACAAGGACGGCCACCAGGTCGGCTACTTCGGCAAGGACGACCCGGCGACCGATGTCGTCGAGCGCGTCCCGTTCGTGGCGGAGATCCGCAAGGACGTCGTGTACAACGACGCCGGCGACAAGTCCGACTACGTCAACATCGGCATCATCGAGTCCGAGCACGGCACGCACGTCGCCGGCATCACCGCCGCCAACTCGCTGTTCGGCGGCCGGATGAACGGTGCGGCGCCCGGCGCCCAGCTGGTCTCCTCGCGTGCCTGCACCTGGAGCGGCGGCTGCACCAACGTCGCGCTCACCGAGGGCATGATCGACCTCGTCACCAAGCGCGGCGTGGACATCGTCAACATGTCGATCGGCGGTCTGCCGCCGCTGAACGACGGCAACAACGCGCGCGCCACGCTCTACACCCGTCTCATCGACGAGTTCGGCGTCCAGCTGGTCATCTCCGCCGGTAACAGCGGCCCGGGCACCAACACCATCGGTGACCCCTCGCTCGCCGACAAGGTGATCTCGGTCGGCGCGACCATCTCCAAGGAGACCTGGGCGTCCAACTACGGCTCGGGCGTGGAGAAGAAGTACGCCATGATGCCGTTCTCCTCGCGCGGTCCGCGTGAGGACGGCGGCTTCACGCCGACGCTGTCGGCCCCGGGTGCGTCGATCAACACGACGCAGACCTGGATCCCCGGCGGCCCGGTCCCGGAGGCGGGCTACGCCCTGCCGGCCGGCTACTCGATGCTGCAGGGCACCTCGATGGCCTCCCCGCAGGCCGCGGGCGCCTCGGCGCTGCTGATCTCGGCCGCGAAGCAGAAGAAGATCGAGCTCTCGCCGCTCACGCTGCGCACCGCGCTCACCTCGACCGCCGACCACATCTCGGGCGTCAAGGCGCACGAGGAAGGCGCGGGTCTGATCGACATCGAGGGCGCGTGGAAGGCGATCAAGAAGGGCGCCACGGCGCACGCCTACGACGTCGCGGCGCCGGTGGACACGGCGATCGACGAGTTCCTGAAGACGCCCGGCTCCGGCACCGGTCTCTACGACCGTGAGGGCGGCCTGAAGGTCGGCGAGCGCAAGACGTACGACGTCAAGATCACCCGTACCTCGGGCTCTTCGCGTGCGATCGAGCACGAGCTGGACTTCGAGAACAACGACGGCACGTTCCGTATCGTCGGCGACGACGAGGTCAGGCTGCCGCTCAACAAGCCGGTGACCGTGAAGGTCCAGGCGAAGGCGGGCTCCGCCGGGATCCACAGCGCGATCCTGGAGCTCGACGACGAGCGCACCGAGGGCGTCGACCGTCAGATCATGACGACGGTGGTCGCCTCCGCCGAGCTCGCGAAGCCTTCGTTCGGCTTCAAGGCCTCGGGCTCGGTGCAGCGCAACAGCTCGAAGTCGTACTTCGTGACGGTCCCGAAGGGCGCCAAGACCTTCGAGGTCGCGCTCGGCGGTCTGAAGGCGGGCAGCCAGACCCGCTTCATCTCGATCCACCCGTACGGTGTCCCGGTCGACCCGACCTCGACGCCGAACTGCTACCCGAACTACGAGAACCCGGCCAACACCTGCCGCCCCGACCTGCGTTCGTACGCGAACCCGCAGCCGGGCGTCTGGGAGATCGAGGTCGAGTCCCGTCGTACGTCGCCGCTGCTCGACAACCCGTACCAGCTGAGCGCGAGTGCGCTCGGTGTGTCCTTCGACCCGGCGGTGCAGACCATCGCCGAGGCGAAGATCGGTACGCCGGCGGCCGTGGACTGGACCGTCTCCAACGAGTTCGCGCCGATCACCGGCGGCAAGCTCGCGGGCGGTGCGCTGGGCTCCTCGAAGGAGGCGCGCCCGACGATCGCGCACCAGGCGCAGCAGCAGTACCGGGTCGAGGTTCCGGCCGGTTCCGAGCGGTTCGACGTCTCGATCGGCAACACCTCCGACAAGGGCGCCGACCTGGACCTGGCCCTCTACCGCATCGTCAACGGCTCGGCGCAGCTGGTGGGTCAGTCCGCGGACGGCGACTCGGAAGAGGCCGTCTCGCTGGCGAAGCCCGCGGCGGGTACGTACATCGCTCTGGTCCAGGGCTATGACGTCCCGGCCGGCAGCACCGAGTTCGACTACCTCGACCTCTACTTCGCGCCCTCGCTGGGCGAGGTGAAGGTCGACGCGTCGAAGCCTGTCGACCTGGCGCAGGGCGCGTCGGCGAAGGTCTCCGCGGAGGTCGTCGTCGCCGGTGCCGCGCCCGAGGGACGCCAGTTCTTCGGTGAGGTCCGCGTCCTGAACGCCAAGGGGACGACGGCGGGTTCGGGCAGTGTGCGGATCGAGAAGGTCATTCCGTAAGGAAGCGGCTTCTCGGCAGTACGTGGTGGGGCGGGCGTCCGGGTTCCGGGCGCCCGCCCTTTCGTGTGCGGGTCAGTCCTTCTGGCGGGGCCGTTCCCGCCAAGGAGTCGGGCAGTCCAGGCCCCGTGACTCCTCCAGGGCCGCGAGGAGTTCAGGGCGAACGTCCCCCACGCCCCAGCCCTGTTCCGCACCGTAGCCGTCGGACGCGTGGCGGTAGACCGTGATGAGGACGAGTTCGCCGCGTTCGATGCCCGAGGCCGTCAGGGCCGGGAGCGTGACGGTGGTCGTCGGGTGGGTCTTCGCGGACTGCTCCGGCCGGTACCAGCGGTCGACGGCGAGCGTGACGTCGACCTTGCCGCCCGGCCGTGGGGTCAGCTCGGTCGCCCTGCCCTCGACGAGGATGCGGGAGCAGGCGATCTGCTGGGCGCGGGTGGTGGCGCCGCGGTCCTGCGCGGCCCCTTCGTCGGAGGAGCCGCCCGCGTCCTGGTCCGCGGCGCCGCTCTCGCTCTCCTGGAAGCCGGGCGCCTTGGCCGCATCGCCACGGCTCTTGGCGTCACCGGCGTCGCCGCCGAGCCCGTTCTGCGCCCCCATCCACAGCAGCCCGCCGAACAGCCCGACCGCCCCCGCGGCCGCGACCGCCCGTACCGCCACGGCGAACATCCGCCGGCGCCGCACCCGCACCCGTTCGGGATCGGCCGGCACGGGACGCGCCACGGGCTCCGGCTCCGCGGCGGGTCCGTCCGCCAGCTCCTCCCCCAAGTCGCGCAGAACGAGCCGTAGTTGGCCGAGGTCGGCGACCGCCGCGTGGTACTCCGCCGAGCGGCTGTCCTCCTCGGACACGTCCGCCCCGGTGATCGCCGCCATCAACAGGTCGTCGCCGTCGTACGCCTCGGTCCCGGGGACCCTCTCGCCGGCCACGTCACACCACCTCGTCCTCGTGCAGCCGCGCGCGCAACGCGCGCACCGCCCCGTGCAGCCTGCTCTTGACCGTGCCCTCGGGGACGCCGAGGCGCTCCGCGATGCCGCGGACGGACAGGTCCGCGTAGAAACGCAGGACGACCACCTGGCGCTGGGTGTCGGTCAGTTCGTCGAGTCCTTTCGCGACGGCGAGCGAGAGCACCTTGGACTCCTCCACCGCATGGCTTTCCGTACGCAGTGAGGCGAGGCGTTCGCCGAGGCGGTCCTGGCGGCGGCGCGCGCGGTGGTAGTCCATCGCCCAGTTGGAGGCGACGACGGCCGCCCACGCGGACACGTCGCGTGGGGCCTCACGGCCGTCGGCGGCGCGTTCGAGCAGCTTGAGACGGACCTGCTGGACGCCGTCCTGGAGCTCGGACGCGGGCACGCCGCCGAGCGCGAGGACCGCCCTGACCCGGCTCACCTGCTCCGGGGCCAGGGGGTCCCGCGGATCCCCCGCCTGACTTGCCCTACCGCGCCGAAGCGTCCCTCTGCGCAGCAACACGCACCCCTCCCTCACCCCGTTCCGTCCCTACGACGCACGGGCGGCGGAAAACGTTCGGCCCCGGCCGGAAGTTTCCTCCGGGCGCTACCGACGTCCGCTCGCACGGCCTCCTGCAGTCGGACATCTCCGTTGCAGTCCACCCATGTCCTCACGAACGCAAATATCCAACTACTCGTCGACGCTCGGGAGTTGAACTGCGACTATGTGCGCATGACGCACATGATCAAGGGCGCCAACGTGCCGGTGCCCACCGAGGTGCTGCGCGTGGCCGTGAGCCGGCTCGCGCAGCCCGGCTCCCCCGCCGTCGACGCCTCCGCGCTGCTGCTCGACGCGACGGGCCGGGTGCGGGGCGACACGGACCTCGTCTTCTACAACCACCCGCAGCACCCGTCCGGAGCGGTGCGTCATCTGGGGGCGACCGAGGGCGGCGGCCAGCTCGCCCAGTGGCTGGAGCTGGACCTCGCGCGGATCGAGCCCGCCGTGCAGCGCGTGGCCATCGCGGCCTCGACCGACGGCGGCGCGATCGGCGCGGTGCCCGGTCTGTACGTACAGGCGGTGAGCGCCGCGTCCGGGGCGCCGGTCGCGCACTACTCCGTGGTGGACGCGGCCGCCGAGACGGCGTTCGTGCTCGGGGAGTTCTACCGCAGGGACGGTGTGTGGAAGTTCCGCGCGGTCGGCCAGGGGTGGGCCACGGGCCTCGCGGGCCTGGCCACGGACTTCGGCATCGTGGTCGAGGGGGCGGCCCCGGTACAGGCCCCGGCTCCCGTACCGGCCCACATACCGGCGGCCCAGCCCGCACCGGCCTACGGCACCCAGCCCGCCTACAGCGCCCAACCCGCGTACACCCCCCAGGACGCCCAACCGGCCCACACCCCGCAGGACGCCCGCCCCGCCGCCCAAGCCCCGCACCCCACCACCCCGCAGGACGCCCGCCCGGTCTCCTTCGGCCCCGAGTTCCCCGTCCAGGTCCAGCGCGGGCGCGGGCAGGGTGTCGTCTCCGTGGACGGGCTGCCCGCCGGGCCGGTGCTCGTCGAGCTGTGGCACCAGGGCGAGGGCTACACCTGCGTCTACACGCTCAACCGCCGCAACAAGGACGACGATCTGCTGTTCAACTCCTCGCTCCAGGATCTGCGCGGCAGCGCGGCCGTCCAGCACAAGGGCGACCGCCCGCTGCGGCTGCGGATCGACGCGGACAACGAGTGGACCGTGCAGATCCGCCCGCTGTCGGCGGCCCGCGACCTCGGCGAGGGCCTGCACGGCCGAGGGCCCGAGGTCATCACGTACCGCGGCCGGCTCGCGGACCTCGACGTGCACTTCACCGGTGACGAGGACGAGGACGATCGCGGCACCATCTCGATCTACACGGTGCCGGCCGGCACCGTGCACGACGACAAGCGTGACCTGCTGATGATCGAGAACGGCCGCCTCGACCAGACCTTCCCGCTCGCCGACGGCCCGCTCGTCCTGCTGATCGAGGCGGACGGCGGCTGGACGATGCGCACCCGCCCGGTCCCCGTGCCCGATCCCGTCGTGGCGGCGAAGGACGGGGTGTACGAGGGCGGCGGCGAGCAGACGGTGACGCTGGTCAATCCGCACCCGGGACGCCCGTGCCTGCTCGACTACACCATCGTCTCGGAGGGCCGCTGGGGCTACAGGACGGAGCTGCTCGACGAGTACGACGAGTCCACACAGTTCCTGCAGGGCAATGTGGACGGGCAGACGGGGCGGGTGATCGTTTTCCGCGACGGGGAGGCACAGCACCGGGTACGGATCAGGAGCGCGGGCGCCTGGAGTCTGCGCCTGATCCCGCTGGACCAGGCGCCGCCTCTGCAGGGGCCCGTCGAAGGCGCGGGACGTGCGGTCTTCCGGCACGTCGGCCCGCCGGTGATGCTCCAATTGGAGCGGCTGTCGGGAGACGACCTCAAGCTGCAGGTCCATGCCGTGCAGCTCGGCGGGCGGGACGCCCTGGCCGTGCGCTCCGGCAACGGACGGCGGCCCGCGACCGGACCGGTGTGGGTGCAGTCGGGCGAGTGTTATGTGAGCGTGCGCACACCGGGTGAGACGACCTGGCGGCTGACCCCGGCCGACGCGCAGACCGCCGAGGTCTTCGACCGCAGGATCAAGGGCACGGGCTACACCCTCGTGCGCTACACGGGCCCGGAGGCCGACCTGATGTTCCGCGGGGACGACGAGGTCATGGGAGCGGTGTGGGCCCTGGACGCGGCGTTCGAGCCGGTGCAGCGCCTCCAACTGCGGACCGGGATGTTCCGTGCGGCCCCGGGATTCCTCCAGGTGCGGATGGTCGGCAAGTGGGAGCTCGCCGTCGCCGGCGCCTGAGCCGGCCGGGCCGGAACGTGCCCGCACCCGCCCCATCCAGCGGAATCCCGTCTCAGCCCCCGGGCAATGGATTGGACAGGGGTGCCCCACGTCACCGCATGATGGGGGCATCCCCGGGCAGGCGCATCGAGCCAGAAGCGCCACAGCGAGAAGGAGTCACCGTGAGGGTCGGAATCGTCGGAGCCACCGGTCAGGTCGGCACAGTCATGCGCGGCATCCTCGCCGAGCGTAAGTTCCCGGTCGACGAGCTGCGTCTGTTCGCCTCCGCCCGCAGCGCCGGCAAGACCCTCGACGGCATCACGATCGAGGACGCCGCCACGGCCGACTACTCCGGCCTGGACATCGTGCTGTTCTCCGCGGGCGGCGCCACCTCCAAGGCCCTCGCCGAGAAGGTCGCCTCGCAGGGCGCCGTCGTGATCGACAACTCCTCCGCCTGGCGCAAGGACCCCGAGGTCCCCCTCGTCGTCTCCGAGGTCAACCCGCACGCGATCGCGGACCGCCCCAAGGGGATCATCGCCAACCCGAACTGCACGACGATGGCCGCGATGCCGGTCCTGAAGCCGCTGCACGAGGAGGCGGGCCTGGTCGCGATGATCGCGACCACCTACCAGGCCGTCTCGGGCTCGGGTCTCGCGGGCGTGGCCGAGCTGCACGACCAGGTGCAGAAGGTCGTCGCCGACGCCGACAGGCTCACGCACGACGGCGCCGCCGTGGACTTCCCCGAGCCGCAGGTCTACAAGCGCCCCATCGCCTTCAACGTGCTGCCGCTGGCCGGCGCCATCGTCGAGGACGGCCTCAACGAGACGGACGAGGAGCAGAAGCTCCGCAACGAGTCCCGCAAGATCCTCGAGATCCCGGAGCTCAAGGTCTCGGGCACCTGCGTCCGCGTCCCGGTCTTCTCCGGCCACTCGCTCCAGGTCAACCTGCGCTTCGCGCGTCCGCTGTCCCCCGAGCGCGCCGCCGAGCTGCTCGCGACGGCCCCGGGCGTCGAGCTCTCGGAGATCCCCACGCCGCTGCAGGCCGCGGGCCAGGACGTCTCGTACGTGGGCCGGATCCGCAGCGACGAGACCGCCGAGAACGGCCTCTCGCTGTTCCTGTCGGGCGACAACCTCCGCAAGGGCGCGGCGCTCAACGCGGTGCAGATCGCGGAGCTCGTGGCCGAGGAGCTGAAGAGCAAGTAGGCCGTACGGGAGAGGGCGGTCACCACACGTGGTGACCGCCCTCTCACGTGCCCGGATATCGCGATGCCGGTCGCCGCGTCCCCATGGAAGGATGGCCAGAAACGTCCTGAACCGAGGAGATGACCGCGTGCCCGGCACCAATCTCACCCGCGAAGAGGCGCAGGAGCGTGCGCGCCTGCTCACCGTCGACTCGTACGAGATCGATCTCGACCTCACCGGCGCGCAGGACGGCGGCACCTTCCCCTCCGTCACCACCGTGCGGTTCTCGTCCGCCGAGGCGAACGCCGAGTCGTTCATCGACCTGGTCGCCGACGCCGTCCACGAGGTGGTCCTGAACGGCAAGTCCCTGGACGTCGCCGCCGTCTTCCGTGACGCCCGGATCGCGCTGCGCCATCTGCAGCAGGGCGAGAACGTCCTGAAGGTCGTCGCCGACTGCGCGTACACCAACTCCGGCGAGGGTCTGCACCGCTTCGTCGACCCGGTGGACGGACAGGCGTATCTGTACACGCAGTTCGAGGTGCCGGACGCACGCCGCGTCTTCGCCTCCTTCGAGCAGCCGGACCTCAAGGCCACCTTCCAGTTCACGGTGAAGGCGCCGAGCGGCTGGACCGTGATCTCCAACTCGCCGACGCCCGAGCCGAAGGACGACATCTGGACGTTCGCGCCCACGCCGCGGATCTCCACGTACATCACGGCCCTGATCGTCGGCCCGTACCACGCGGTGCACTCCACGTACGAGAAGGGCGACCAGAAGGTCCCGCTGGGCATCTACTGCCGGCCCTCGCTCGCCGAGTTCCTCGACGCCGACGCGATCTTCGAGGTCACGCGGCAGGGCTTCGACTGGTTCCAGGAGAAGTTCGACTACGCGTACCCCTTCGAGAAGTACGACCAGCTCTTCGTGCCGGAGTTCAACGCGGGCGCGATGGAGAACGCGGGCGCTGTGACCTTCCGCGACCAGTACGTCTTCCGCTCGAAGGTCACGGACGCCGCCTACGAGGCGCGTGCCGCCACGATCCTGCACGAGCTGGCCCACATGTGGTTCGGCAACCTCGTGACCATGGAGTGGTGGAACGACCTGTGGCTGAACGAGTCGTTCGCGACGTTCGCCGAGGTGGCCTGCCAGGCGTACGCGCCGGACTCGAAGTGGCCGCACTCCTTCACCACGTTCGCCAACCAGATGAAGACCTGGGCGTACCGGCAGGACCAGCTGCCGTCCACGCACCCGATCATGGCGGACATCCGCGACCTGGACGACGTCCTCGTCAACTTCGACGGCATCACCTACGCCAAGGGCGCCAGCGTCCTCAAGCAGCTGGTGGCGTACGTGGGCATGGACGCGTTCTTCAGCGGCGTGCAGTCCTACTTCAAGGCGCACGCGTACGGCAACACCCGGCTCTCCGACCTGCTGGGCGCCCTGGAGGTGACCAGCGGCCGTGATCTGAAGGCCTGGTCGAAGGCGTGGCTGGAGACCGCGGGCATCAACGTCCTGCGCCCGCACATCGAGACGGACGCCAACGGCACCATCACCGCCTTCGCCGTACGGCAGGAGGCGCCCGCGCTGCCCGAGGGCGCCAAGGGCGAGCCGACGTTGCGTCCGCACCGCATCGCGATCGGCCTGTACGACCTCGACGACGCGAGCGGCAAGCTGCTGCGCTCGGACCGCATCGAGCTGGACGTGGACGGCGAGGTCACCGAGGTGCCCGAGCTCGTCGGCCGCCACCGGCCGGCCGTGATCCTGCTCAACGACGACGACCTGTCGTACGCGAAGGTCCGGCTCGACGCCGAGTCGCTGCGCCATGTCACCCAGCACCTGGGCGACTTCGAGGCCTCGTTGCCGCGCGCGCTGTGCTGGGCCTCGGCCTGGGACATGACGCGCGACGGCGAACTGCCCACGCGCGACTACCTGTCGCTGGTGCTCTCCGGCATCGGCAAGGAGTCGGACATCGGTGTGGTGCAGTCGCTGCACCGGCAGGTGAAGCTGGCACTCGACCTGTACGCGGCGCCGGAGTACCGCGCGACGGGTCTGGCGCGCTGGACCGAGGCGTCCCTTGAGCACCTGCGCTCGGCCGAGCCGGGCTCGGACCACCAGCTGGCGTGGGCGCGGGCGTTCGCGGCGACGGCCCGTACGGAGGACCAGCTGGACCTTCTGAAGGGCCTGCTCGAAGGCACGGAGTCGATCGACGGGCTCGCCGTCGACACCGAGCTGCGCTGGGCGTTCGTGCAGCGGCTCGTGGCGACCGGGCGGTACGCGGACGCGGAGATCGACGCCGAGTACGAGCGGGACCGTACGGCGGCCGGCGAGCGGCACGCGGCGACCGCGCGCGCCTCGCGTCCGACGGCGGAGGCGAAGGCCGCGGCCTGGGCCTCGGTCATCGACTCCGACAAGCTGCCGAACGCCGTGCAGGAGGCGGTGATCGCGGGCTTCGTGCAGACGGACCAGCGCGAGCTGCTCGCGCCGTACACGGAGCGCTTCTTCGCGGTGGTCAAGGACGTGT
Source organism: Streptomyces sp. NPDC050418 (assembly GCF_044458745.1). Classification (NCBI taxonomy): domain Bacteria; kingdom Bacillati; phylum Actinomycetota; class Actinomycetes; order Kitasatosporales; family Streptomycetaceae; genus Streptomyces; species Streptomyces sp. NPDC050418. The sequence goes on along the minus strand of NZ_JBITIG010000019.1, from coordinate 47,612 downwards.
GGGACGCGCGCTCGCACGAGATGGCGCAGCAGATCGCGATCGGTCTGTACCCGTCGGTCCAGGTCGAGCAGGCCACGCTGGACGCCACGGACGCGTGGGTGAAGTCGGCGCAGCCGAACGCGGCGCTCGGGCGGCTCGTCTCGGAGTCGCGCTCGGGCGTGGAGCGTGCGCTGAAGGCGCAGGCGGCGGACGCGGCTTCGGCGTAGTTCTTGCCCGTACGGGGGTGTCGGCCGTTTCCCGGCCGGCACCCCCGTCGTCACATCCCGTGGTCACTTCCCGTGGTCCGCGGCGTCCTTGAGCGCGTCGAGCACCCGGGCCAGCGCGGGCCCGGCTTCGGCGCCCTTGCGCACGGCCGCGATCACATGACGGCGGGGCTGGTCCCCGCCGATGCTGACGCGCACCACTCCGTCCGCCGTCGAGGCCGCCATCCGCGGCACGAGCGCGACGCCCATCCCGGCCGAGACCATCGCGAGGATCGCGGTCCAGCCGGCGGCGCTGTGCGCCTGTTCGGGCACGAATCCGGCCGCTTCGCAGGCCGCCGTGGTGATCTCCGACCAGGGCCCGCTGCCGCCGAAGATCCAGGCCTCGCCGGACAGTTCGGCCAGCCGTACCTGCTTGCGTCCCGCGAACCGGTGATCCACGGGCAGGGCGAGGTCGAGGGGGTCGGCGAGCAGCGGGATCCGGGTGTACTTGGGGTCGCGGGCGGTGGGCGCGTGGGCCGCGAGCGACAGGGCGAGGTCCACGTCACCGGCGGCGAGCAGCCCGTACGCCTCGGCGGCCTCGGCCTCCCGCACCCGTACGCCGATGCCGGGTGCCTCGTCCCGCAGCCGCCGTACGGCCGGGACGACGAGCGCGGGCACGGCGGTGGAGAACGCCCCGATCCGCACCTCCCCCGCCTCGCCCCGCGCATACGCGGCCAACTCGGCGTCCGCGCGCTCCAGTTGGGCGAAGACGGCGTCGGCGTGCCGCAGGACGAGATGCGCCGCGTCCGTGAGCCGGACGCGGCGCCCCTGGGCCTCCAGGAGGGGGACGCCCACCTGCTTGGCCAGATTGGTGAGCTGCTGCGAGACGGCCGAGGGAGTCATGAGCAGGGCCTCGGCGGTGGCGGTGACGGTCCCCCGCTCGCTGAGGGTCCGCAGGATCTGCAGCTTCCGGATGTCCCACTCGGTCATGGTGAGCACGCTATCTCCCCCGCCCCCGGGCACCTCGCGGCTCATGCCCGCCCGGACAGTGCCCCCTTGCTCACCGACCCGAGGACCACCCCGCCCAGGATCAGCACCATGCACACCACCTGCATCGCCCCGGTGGGCTCGTCGAGGATCAGGTAGGACAGCAGGGCGACGAAGACGGGCTGCAGGTAGTAGACGAGCCCGGCGCGGCCCGCCCCGATCAGCGAGATCGCCTTGTTCCAGGTGAAGAAGGCGACGGCGGAGGACAGCACGCCCGCGTAGAGCAGCGGGGACACCGTGCCGAGGGTCGGGGTGAAGCCGCCCTGTGTCACGAGGCTCGTCAGGTACACCGGGGTCAGCACGACGGCTCCGATGAGGAAGCTGGTGAACAGGAAGGCCAGGGCGCCCAGTTCGGAGGGCCGGCGGCGCAGCAGCGCGCTGTACGAGGCGAAGCTGAAGGCCGCGCCCAGCATCCACAGGTCACCGGCCGCGAAGTCGAGGGCGAGCCGTCCCTTGCTGACGAGCAGCAGCACGCCGACGCATGCGATCAGCATGCCCGCGACACGGCGCGCCCCGAGCCGGGCGCCGCCGAGCTTCTCGTAGACCGTCATGACGACCGGCGACGCGGCCATGATCATGCCCATGTTGCCCGCCGAGGTGGAGATCCCGGCCTGGTAGACGAGGGTGTTGTAGACGGCGATCCCGAGCAGCGAGGCCAGGAGCACGAAGCGCCAGTGGCGCAGGATGACATGCCGCTCGCGCCACGCGTGCCGGGCCGCGAAGGGCGCGGCGGCGGTCAGGGCGATGATCCAGCGCCAGTACGCGTGCTGGACGGGTGGGACCGTGTCGGCCAGGGCACGGGCGCCGATGAAGCTGCCCGACCAGACGACCGTCGCGACGAGCGCGAGCAGCAGCCCGAGGCTCGCGGTACGACCCGCTCGCCCCTTCGGTTGCGTCGGCGTCGCGGTCGCCAGTGAGGTGCGTACGCGGTCGAGGACTGCCATCTCGTATCCCATGCCCAACTGCCCCCGGCGGGGCGTTCGTCGTGTGCTTGCGGATCAAGACTGGCAGGGGTCGTACACGTAGGTCCATCGAAAAGAATCGATGTATCTCTTTAGCAAAACCGAATGATCGAGAAGGCTCGGGGCATACGAAAGCGCCCACCGGCCCCGCTGTCACGCGGAGCCCGTGGGCGCTTCGGAAAGTTCGGGTCAGCCCTGCTTGCGGGACTTGTCCCCGACGATGACCAGACCGGCGATCACCAGGAACAGCGCGATCGGGGCCACGACGTAGAGGCCGAGCGTCTCCACCACGGAGAGTCCGGTACCCGGGTCGTCACCGTCGTCGCGGGTCAGCGCGAGCGCGGGGGACGACATCAGCAGCATCATCAGCGTCGTACCGGCTGCTACGGCGCCGGCGCGCAGGGCGTTCTTCTTGTCCACGGTGCCAACCTAGCGAACCGGTCCGCGGGGCGCGCGCCCGGGGTGCCGGTCGGGGGCCACTCGGGCCATGAAGGCGTGCAGCCGCGGTGACGCCGCGAGTGCTTCGAGGGAGAGCGGGCGGCCCTCACCGTCCGCGACCGGCAGCCGCCAGTTCGGGTACTCGTCCCAGGTGCCGGGCACGTTCTGCGGGCGGCGGTCGCCCGCCGCGTCCGGGAGCCAGATGCCGACGAGGCGGGCCGGGGTGCGGCGCAGGAAGCCGTAGAACGCCTGGATCTCCTGCTCCTCCGAACCCGCGCCGGGCAGCCCAAGCGCGTCGAGCAGCGCCAGCCACTCGCGCACCTCCGCCCCTTCGACGGCCTCCTCCGCCTCCAGCGTGCCGCTCAGGAGGCCGAGCTCGTGCCGCAGCCGTGCGTGCGCGCCGGTGAGCTTGGCCGCCGTGGACGGCAGGTCGTGGGTGGTCACGGTCGCCAGGCAGTCCGCGCGCCACCGCTCGGGCGGCAGCGGGCGGCCGTCGTGCGCCCAGTCGCGCTCGAACCAGAGGACGGAGGTGCCGAGGATGCCGCGGGCGGCGAGCGCCTCGCGCACGCCGCGTTCGACGGTGCCCAGATCCTCGCCGATGACCACGGCACCCGCGCGGTGCGCTTCGAGGACGAGGAGCGCGAGCAGCGCCTCGGCGTCGTAGCGCACGTACGCGCCGTCCGTGGGCGGGTGGCCCTCGGGGATCCACCACAGCCGGAACAGGCCCATGATGTGGTCGATCCGTACGGCGCCCGCATGCGCGAACAGTCCGCGCAGGATCGCGCGGAACGGCGCGTAGCCGCACTCCGCGAGCCGGTCGGGCCGCCACGGCGGCAGGCCCCAGTCCTGGCCCTGCGCGTTGAAGGCGTCCGGTGGCGCGCCGACGGAGGTGCCGGCCGCGTACAGACCGCCGTGCGCCCAGGTGTCCGCGCCGCCGGGATGGACGCCGACGGCGAGGTCGTGGATGAGGCCGAGGGACATGCCCGCCTCGCGTGCGGCGGACTGGGCTTCGGCGAGCTGCAGGTCCGCGAGCCAGATGAGGCGGCAGTGGACGTCGACGCGGTCCCGCAGCGCGGCCGCGGCGCGCGCGGTCGCCGCCGACGCGGGGTCGCGCAGCTCCTCTGGCCAGGTCCGCCAGTCGGGTCCGTGGCGCTCGGCGAGGGCGCGGTGGGTGGCGTGCCGTTCGAGGTCGGCGCCGCCCTCGGCGAGGAAGTCGCAGTACGCGGCGCGGCGCCCGGGTCCGAGCGGTACGGCCGCGATCAGCTCCAGGGCCTGCGCCTTGAGCGCCCACACCGCGTCCCGGTCGATCAGCGCGCCCTTCTCCAGGACCGCCTCCCGCAGCCGCGCGGCCTGCCCGGCGAGGTCCGCGGCGCGGTCACGGTCCCCCGGTGCGAGGTACGCGTACTCCTCGATGGCCTCGATCCGCAGATGTACGGGGTCGGGGAAGCGCCGGGACGAAGGCCGGTACGGGGAGGGGTCGGTGGGCACGTCCGGGTCCGGCGGGACGCCCGCGTGCAGGGGGTTGACCTGGAGGAAGTCCACGCCCAGCGAGCGCCCCGACCAGGCGGCGAGCTCCGTGAGATCGCCGAGGTCGCCCATGCCCCAGGAGCGGCGCGAGAGCAGCGAGTAGAGCTGGACGAGAAGGCCGTGGCAGCGGGCGGGCGGCGCGGGGGCGCGGTCCGGGGCGACGATCAGGTGACTGGTGGAGGCGCGCCGCCCGTCGGACGTCTCGGCATACAACTGGTGTACGCCGTACGGGAGTTGGGGCAGCTCTCCGGACCACGTCCACTCGACGTTCGCGCCGCCGCCCTCGGGGGCGACCACCATGCGGGTGCCCGTGGGCAGCGCGGCGAAGGCCCGCGCGCCGGCGACGACCGTCTCGGGCAGGGCGCGCGCCCGCCGCTTCTCCTCCAGCGCGCGCACCGCGTCGTCGATCGCCTCGGCGGTCGAGGTGTCGACGCCGAACGCGGCGAGCACCGCGCGCACCGCCGCCGGTGACACCTTCTGCGGGGTGTCGGGCGAGGGTTCGTAGGACGAGTCGATGCCGTGCAGCACGGCGAGCCGGGCCAGGGACATCGGCGCCCCTTCCAGTCGGCCTTACGGGACCGCGGACGTACGGGACTTCGGTGGCATCAGCGTTGCTGCGGGACGGAGCCTCGCTCAGCCCAGCGGGGACGCCGTGCCGAACGCGGTGGGTTCGCTGGTCAGGTGCGCCTCGTCGGCGAGCGGGGGCTCGCTGGTCAGCGGCGCCTCGTCGGCCAGGGGCGGCTCGCTCGTGAGCGGCGCCTCCACGGAGAACGAGCCGTGCCATACGGAGTCGGGGTCGGACACCCTCGACAGATCGGGCAGCTCCGCGAGCTCCGTGCGTTTGGACAGGGCGTCGAACAGCAGCTGAGCGCTCACCCAGGGCCTCCTCGTGGGTACGGGTCCCAGTCGATGTGATCGGCAGACGGTCAGCCCTACCCACCGCCACGGGGCCCATGCGCGGAACGTGTCGATGCTCACATTGTGTGCGCCTCGGGCCAGTTGGCCAGACGCCCGGAGCAGGCTGCGACACACCGGGATTTCCCGGTGGGGCAAAACCGGCACAACGGCCACGCGCATTGACACTGTCACCACTGCGGTGGTGGGCTCGACACCATCCGGAACCCTGCGCTCTGAACCTGCGGAGAGCGGCTCGTGAGAGTGTGCAGGGGCTGAGGAGAAGGGCGGGAGAAGCCGTGCTGGTCCGGCGATCGAAGCGTGCGGTGGCGCTCGCTGCCGCGGTCATCGGCGGTCTGCTCGGCGGTGCGCCCGGAGCGCTCGCCGCCCCGCCCGGGCCCGGCCTGTCCGCGCCCGACGAAGAGACCGAGTCACCGCTTCCGCCCGTCTGGCCCCGTCCGCAGTCCCTGCAGCCCGCGGGCGCCCCCGTGACCGTGAGCGAGCAGGTGTTCCTGCTCACCGACCAGGACACGGACCCGTATGCGGTCCAGGCGCTGCGCACCCTGCTGCGGGCGGCGGGCGCGCGGCAGATCACCGAGGTGACGGACGCGGACCGGCTGCCGGGCCCGGGCCTCCTCGTGCGCGCCGGTCACGACCAGGGCCGCACCGGCCCGGCGACACCGCACCCGGCACACACCGCACACCCCGCGCGCGGGGCTGCGCGCTCCGGGGCGGACGCGGCGCTGCGCGCGCTGCGGGTGGCCGAGCGCGGCGATCTGCCGTCCGGCGGCTACCGGATCGGGTCCGGCCGCCTCGCCGGCCGGGACACCGTGGCGCTCGCGGGCGTCGGCGACGACGGCCTGTTCCACGCGGTGCAGACACTGCGCCAGCTCACCGGGTCCGGAAAGATCGCGGGCGCCCGGGTGCGGGACTGGCCGGCCGCCACCGTGCGCGGCACCACCGAGGGCTTCTACGGCACCCCGTGGACCACCGAAGAGCGCCTGGAACAGCTCGACTTCCTGGGCCGCACCAAGCAGAACCGCTATGTGTACGCGCCCGGCGACGACCCGTACCGCCAGGCGAAGTGGCGCGAGCCCTACCCCGCCGACCAGCGCGCGGACTTCCGCAAGCTGGCCGAGCGGGCGCGCGCCAATCATGTGACGCTCGGCTGGGCCGTCGCGCCCGGACAGGCGATGTGCCTGTCATCGGACGACGACATCAAGGCGCTCACCAAGAAGATCGACGCGATGTGGGCGCTGGGCGCCCGCGCCTTCCAACTGCACTTCCAGGACGTCTCGTACAGCGAATGGCACTGCGACGAGGACGCCGACGCCTTCGGATCGGGGCCCGAGGCGGCCGCGAAGGCGCAGGCCCGCGTGGCGAACGCGGTCGCGCAGCATCTGGGCGCACGGCACCCGGACGCGGCGCCGCTGACGGTGATGCCGACCGAGTACTACCAGAAGGGCCGCACGGACTACCGCGGGCGGCTCGCGAAGGAGCTGGACGACGCGGTGGACGTCGCGTGGACCGGTGTCGGCGTCGTCCCCGAGAAGATCACGGGGCGTGAACTGGCCGGCGCGCGGCGGGCGTTCACCGGTCATGACGTGGTGACGATGGACAACTACCCGGTCAACGACTACGCGGAGGACCGGATCTTCCTCGGTCCGTACACGGGCCGCGAGCCGGCCGTGGCGACCGGTTCGGCGGCGCTGCTCGCCAACGCGATGCAGCAGCCGACGGCCTCGCGCATCCCGCTGTTCACGGCGGCCGACTACGCGTGGAACCCGAAGGGGTACCGCCCTGACCTGTCCTGGCGGGCGGCCATCGCCGACCTTGCGGGCAGCGACCCGAAAGAGCGCGAGGCGGTGGCCGCACTCGCGGGGCATGACGCCTCGTCGGTGCTGGGCGCCGAGGAGTCGGCGTATCTGCGGCCGCTGATCGACGAGTTCTTCGCGGCGCGGGCGACGACGGATGCGAAGCGTCTGGCCACCGCCGCCGACCGGCTCAAGGCGGCTTTCACGCTGATGCGCGAGACGCCCGCCCGGCTCGCGGACACCGATCTCGGACGTGAAGTGCGGCCGTGGACCGAGCAGTTGGGACGGTATGGCGCGGCGGGCGAGCAGGCAGTGGAGCTGCTGCTCGCGCAGGCACACGGCGACGGCGAGCGGGCCTGGCAGGCCGCGCGGCGTCTGGAGACACAGCGCGAGGCGCTGAAGTCGGCGCGGGCGACGGTCGGCGAGGGCGTCCTCGACGCGTTCCTCGACCGGGTGCGCGAGGAGGCGTCGGCGTGGACCGGCGCGAACCGCGCGCCCGCGCGCAAGGACGCGGACCGCGCGCCCGTGGAGCGCTCGGGCGAGGACACCCTGGAGCTGCCCCGCGCCCGTTCCCTCGACAAGGTCTCGGTGATGACCGTCCCGGGCACGCGCGGCACCCTCCAGGCGCACGTCCCCGGCAAGGGCTGGCGCGCGCTGGGCGAGGTCTCCGACAGCGGCTGGACCGAGGCGCGGGTGCCCGCGGGCGAGCGGGTGGACGCGCTGCGGGTGCTGTGGCGGGGCGAGGCCGGCCGGATCGAGCACATCGTTCCCTGGTACGCGGACGACCCGGCCGCCACGTTGAAGCTGTCCCGCTCGGAGCTCGACGTGGAGATCGGCGGCGCGCCCCGGCGGATCGCCGCGCGTCTCACCGCGCAGCAGCCGCAGGACGTACGGGGCCGGGTCACGGCCCGCGCGCCCGAGGGCATCAAGGTGCGCACGCCGGACTCGTCGACGCTGCGGCGCGGCACGGAGGTGAACGTCCCGGTCGAGGTGACCGTCCCGGCGGACACCCCTTCGGGCACGTACGAGGTCCCGGTCCGTTTCGGCTCGGAGACCAGGACGCTGACCGTACGGGCGAATCCGCGGGTCGCGGGCGAGGATCTGGCCCGCGGGGCGAAGTCCTCCTCCTCGGGCGACGAGACCGAGGGCTTCCCCGCGGCGGCCGCCCACGACGGCGACCCGGCGACCCGCTGGTCCTCGCCCGCCGAGGACGGCCAGTGGTGGCAGGCCGAGCTGCCGGAGCCGGTCCGGGCCGGCCGGGTGGTCCTCACCTGGCAGGACGCGTATCCCTCGCGCTACCGCGTGCAGGTCTCCGCGGACGGCAAGGTGTGGCGGACGGCCGCGACCGTACGGGACGGGCGGGGCGGACGCGAAACGGTCGGCCTCGACGCGCGGGACACGCGCTTCGTCCGGGTGCAGGGCGACAAACGGGCCACGGAGTACGGGATCTCGCTGTGGTCGGCCGAGGTGTACGCCGTCGCGGACTAGCGACACCCCCCTTCGTACGGCCCCACTGAAACGGAAGAGGATCTCCCACTTCCGCGTCAGTTTCCGGCCAGCTATTCACTGAGTACATATCCTCGGTGCATAGTGGAGCCCATGAGCACCCGTCACATCCTGCTCGGCCTGCTCGCCGCGGGACCCAGCCATGGCTACGACCTCAAGCGGCGCCACGACGAGCGCTTCCCGCAGGCCCGTCCGCTGGCGTACGGGCAGGTCTACACGACGCTGCAGCGCCTCGTACGGGACGGGCTCGCGGAGGTCGACGGCACGGACGCGGACGGCGGTCCCGAGCGCACGCACTACCGCGCCACGGAGAAGGGGGCGGCCGAACTCGCCGGATGGCTGGGCGAGATCAACGCCCCCGCCCCGTTCGTCACCAACGAGATCTTCGCGAAGGTCGTGGTCGCCACCCTGGTGGCCGCCGCCGGCGACGACGCCGACCCCGCCGCGTACCTGCGAGAGCAGCGCACCGCCCACATGGCGCGGATGCGCGAGCTGACCGCGCTGAAGACCGCGCCCGGCTCCGATCTCGCGACCGTCCTGTCCGCCGACTACGCCCTCAGCCACCTCGATGCCGACCTGCGCTGGATGAACACCACCGCGGCCCGGCTCACGGCCCTCACGAAGGAGATCACGACCGCATGAGCACCCAGGGGGGAACGCCGCTGCTCGCCGCGCGCGACCTGTACAAGTCCTATGGCAGGAACGAGGCGCTGCGCGGCGCGTCGGTCGAGCTCGGCGAGGGCGAGATCCTCGCCCTGACCGGCGCGAGCGGCAGCGGCAAGTCGACGCTTCTGCACTGCCTCGCGGGCATCGTGCAGCCCGACGACGGCGCTGTGGTGTACGACCGGCGGCGCGTGGACCGGATGACCGAGGACCAGCGCAGCGAGCTGCGGCGCACCGAGTTCGGTGTGGTGTTCCAGTTCGCGCAGCTGATCCCGGAGCTGACCGTCCTCGACAACGTCTCGCTGCCGCTGCTGCTCGCGGGCACGGACCGCGAGAGCGCGCGGGCGACGGCCTCCGAGTGGCTCGAACGGTTCGGTGCGCTCGGCCAGGCGCTCGCGCGCCCGGGCCAGTTGAGCGGCGGGCAGGCTCAACGGGCCGCGCTGGCACGCTCCTTGGCGACGGGTGCGCGGATCGTCTTCGCGGACGAGCCGACCGGTGCGCTGGACTCGCTCGCCGCCGAGCAGACGATGACGGCACTGGTCCACGCGGTCCGCGAGTCGGGCACCGCGGTCGTCCTTGTCACGCATGACGCCCAGGTCGCCGCGTACGCGGACCGCGAGGTGCAGCTCAAGGACGGCAAGGCCGTCGAGGCGGGCCTCGGCGCGCTGCCCGCGCAGGAGCGTGCGTGATGACGACGACCACGACCTCCGCGGCGACCGCCGCACCCGCGGCCGCGCGGCTCACCTGGCGCTCCGACCTGCGGCTCGCCTGGCTGCTCCAGACCGGTTCGAACCGGCGTGAGCTGTGGCGGCTCGGGCTGACGGTGCTGTGCGCGGGGGTGGCCACGGGTCTTGCGCTCTCGGCGGTGACGCTCCTCGCCCATGCGCAGGACGGCTACGGCTCCATGAACGGCCTGCTCACGGACCAGAGCATGCGCCGCGGCGTCGCGATGACCCTGCTCGGCCTGCTCGTCCCCGTCATCGCACTGCTCGGCCAGTCCTCGCGGATCGGTGCCGTGCACCGCGACCGGCGCCTCGCCGTTCTGCGGCTGACCGGGGCGACTCCACGCCAGGTGCGGCGCATCATGGCGCTCGAAACAGGTCTTGCCGCGCTGCTCGGCTCGCTCATCACGCTCGTCCTGTACGTCGCGGTGCTGCTGGGCCGCGGCTATCTGCCCGAGCCCGCGGCGCTGGCCGCGGCGGTCCTCGTGCCCGTCGCCGTGCCCGCACTGACCGCCCTGGCCGGGGTGTTCGCGCTGCGCCGCGTGGTGACCTCGCCGCTCGGGACGCTGCGCCGTGTGCGGCCCGAACGGGACTGGGGCACCCGGCTGCTGATCGCGGCGGGCGCGGTCCTGCTCCTCGGTTCGGCGATCGCGGTCGTCGGCGCGGGCCTCAACCCGGGCACCGTCCTGCTGCCGCTCGGCGCCTTCGCCGTGGTGCTGCTCGTGGGCGCGGCGGCGGTCCTGGTCTCGGGCGCCTGCGCCAAGCTGGCCGGCCGGCGGCTCGCCTCGTCCGAGCGCCCTGCGGTCCTGATCGCCGCGAACCGGCTCGCGCAGGACCCGTGGTCGGCGGCCCGTACGCACGCCTCGGTGCTTGCGACCGGAGTGGTCGGGGTCGCCTTCGTAGGGATCTGGTTCATCGTGCGCGAAGCGGTGATGACGCAGCAGTTCTACGAGCCCGGCAACGAGGACTACTACGACAACGGCTTCGCGCTCTTCGGCGTCGCCTTCCTGATCGCCCTCGGCTTCAGCCTCTTCGCCCTCGCGATCGGTACCGCCGAGTCCCTGGTGACCCGCCGCCGCTCGCTCGCCGCGCAGGCCGCGGCCGGGGTGCCGTACAAGGTCCTGGCCCGCTCGGTCCTCCTGGAGACCGCCCTGCCCCTCGCACCGGCCGTGGCGCTGTCCGGCATCGGCGGCTTCGTGATCTACGCCTCGTACTTCCGGCTTCTGGAGGACAGCAAGACCGCGACCATGCCGGTCGTCCTGCCCCTGCTCGTGCCGTTCGTCGTGTACGCCGCGTGTCTGCTCGCGGTCGCGGCGACCCTGCCGCTGCTGCGGCGGAGCGTGCAGCCCGGGGAGCTGCGATACGAGTGACGCTCCCCGGGCGGCGTACGGGAGGAAGGCCCGCGCCCCTGGATCAGGGCACACAAAAGCCCGGATCGGTCAGGCAGAGATGCCGTCGATCCGGGCCATCGCATCCTCCGCGCCGTACGGCTGCAAGTACGGCAGCCAGCGCGGATCCCTATGCCCGGTGCCGATGATGCGCCAGGCGAGACCGGTGGGTGGTGCCGGTTTGTGGCGCAGGCGCCAGCCGATCTCGACGAGGTGCCGGTCCGCCTTGACGTGGTTGCAGCGGCGGCAGGACGCCACCACGTTCTCCCACTTGTGCAGGCCGCCCCGGCTCTTGGGGATCACGTGGTCGACGCTGGTTGCGACGCCACCGCAGTAGACACAGCGTCCGCCGTCGCGGGCGAACAGAGCGCGCCTGGTGAGCGGAACGGGCCCCCGATAGGGGACCCGGACGAAACGCCTCAGCCGGACGACACTGGGGGCTGGGATGGTGCGGGTCGCGCTGTGCAGGAACGCGCCGGATTCCTCAAGACACATGGCCTTGTTCTCGAGGACGAGGACGAGCGCGCGGCGGAGCGGTACGACGCCGAGGGGCTCGTACGACGCGTTGAGGACCAGGACATGCGGCACCGATGCCTCCTAATACGCCGGCGGCGCGTGGCTCGCGCCGGGACGATCTGTTGCCAGTCTCCCCTCAGGGCTGGTCGAAGCGCCACCATGTCCCGGTAACGGGCTGGGAGTGTTTTCGACCACACTCTGTTCATCCCCAGGTGAGGGGCGTCTCTCTCCTCCGTACGGCAACGATCCGGGTGCGATGCCCCGTTAGTGTGGTTGGTCTGCCCGCGCACCCATCGCCGACGCCGTCCGGCGGGCAGACCGCTACACCCTGGAGGTCCCTGCCGTGTTCTTGTCCGTTCTCGCCGCCGCCGGTCCCAGTGCGCCGCCGTCGATCCAGGACGCCCAGGAGAAGGCGGAGAACGCCGCCGGCTGGGTCGAGGAGAACTGGTCGACCTGGCTCGCCATCGGACTGCGCGTCCTGCTGATCCTGGTGATCGCGACGGTGCTGCGGCATCTGGTGCGCAAGGCGATCACCAAGCTCATAGAACGGATGAACCGCACCGTCCAGGCGGTGGACGGCACCGCGCTCGGCGGTCTGCTCGTCAACGCCGAGCGGCGCCGTCAGCGCTCCGAGGCGATCGGTTCGGTGCTCAGGTCGGTCGCCTCGTTCGTGATCCTCGGCACGGCGGCGCTGATGATCCTCGGCGCGTTCGAGATCGATCTCGCGCCACTTCTCGCGTCCGCGGGTGTGGCGGGCGTCGCGCTCGGTTTCGGTGCGCGCAACCTTGTGACGGACTTCCTCTCCGGTGTCTTCATGATCATCGAGGACCAGTACGGGGTCGGTGACTCGATCGACGCGGGCGTCGCGTCCGGCGAGGTCATCGAGGTCGGACTGCGGGTCACCAAGCTGCGCGGCGACAACGGCGAGATCTGGTACGTGCGCAACGGCGAGGTCAAGCGCATCGGCAACCTGTCGCAGGGCTGGGCCACGGCGCTCGTCGACGTGACGGTGCGGCCGGACGAGGACCTGGACAAGGTGAAGGCGACGCTGGTCGAGGTCGGCGAGCAGATGGCCAAGGACGAGCCGTGGAACGAGCGCCTGTGGGGCCCGGTCGAGGTGCTCGGCCTCGACGCCGTCTACCTGGACTCGATGGTCGTACGGATCTCCGCGAAGACCATGCCCGGCAAGGGCCTCGGCGTCGAGCGCGAGCTGCGCTGGCGGATCAAGCGGGCCTTCGACGCGGCGGGCATCCGGATCGTCGGCGGCGCCGGGCCGGTCGCCGAGGAGGACGCGGGTCCGGATCCGGCCGCCGGCGTCGCGGCGCCCTCGGCGTACGCGTCCCCGACGTCCCCGCAGTCCGTGGCGACCGCCCCGATACCGCCGCCGAGCATGTCGAAGTAGCGCCGGCGAACACCGGAAGACACCGGAAGACACCGGAGAACACCGGATCACCACGGCTCCCCCTGCCTCGGCAGGGGGAGTTTTTTCGTTTCGGCCGCCGCCGACTCTTGACGCCCCCCGGACCACCGCTGCTAACTTCCCCGCAAGCGATAGGAAACCTTCCTAACAGACAGCGTGCAGGCGATAGCCTCGGGCGGTCGCAGATGAGGGTGTTCGAGGGGGACAGCATGGCCGCAGCAGGCAGTACGCCGGGGACACCCGGCACTCCCAAGGTGCTGCGGGCCATGAACGACCGCGCCGCGCTCGATCTGCTCCTTGCGCACGGCCCCCTGTCGCGGACCCGGATCGGAAAGCTCACCGGGCTCTCCAAGCCGACCGCCTCCCAGCTGCTCGCCCGCCTCGAAGCCGCCGGTCTCGTCGTCGAGACCGGGACCACCGAGGGGCGCCCGGGTCCCAGCGCCCAGCTGTACGCGATCAACGCGCAGGCCGCGTACGTCGGCGGGCTCGATGTGACACCGGGCCGGATCCTCGCCGCCGTCGCCGACATCAGCGGCCGGACCGTCGGCCAGTACGAGCTGGCGACGCCGGGGCGCTCCGGCGACGGGGCCGTACGGCAGGTCCTCGACGCGCTGGACGGTGCCGTGAAGGCCGCCGGGCTCGCCCGCTCCGCCCTGCACCGCGTGGTCATCGGCACCCCGGGCGCCTTCGACCCGGGCACCGGACGCCTGCGCTACGCCAGCCATCTGCCGGGCTGGCACTCCCCCGACCTGCTCGACGCGCTGGCGGCCGCGCTGCCGATGCCCGTCGAGTACGAGAACGACGTCAACCTCGCGGCCGTCGCCGAGCAGCGGCTCGGGGCGGCGCAGGAGCACGACGACTTCGTGCTCCTGTGGAACGAGGAGGGCATCGGCGCCGCCCTCGTCATCAACGGCCGGCTGCACCGCGGCTGGACCGGCGGCGCGGGCGAGCTGGGCTTTCTGCCCGTGCCCGGCACACCGCTGGTCCGCCAGGTCGTCCGTACCGGCAGCGGCGGCTACCAGGAGCTGGCGGGCGCGCAGGCCATCCCCCGTATCGCCCGGTCCCTCGGCATGCCGGGGGTACCCGACCGGCAGCCGTACGCGGAGCACGCCGCCACGCTGCTGCGGCAGGCGGCCGCCGATCCCACGGAGAGCCTCCATGCCGAGCTGCTCCATCAGACCGCCCACCGCATCGCCACCGGCCTGTCCTCGGTGGTCGCGGTGCTCGACCCCGAACTCATCGTCCTGTCCGGCGGTGTGATGACCGCCGGCGGTGAGGCGCTGCGCGCGCTGATCCAGACCGAACTCGCCGAGCTGGCCGCATCACGGCCGCGGCTCGCGCTCGGCGAGGTGCAGCACCGGCCCGTCCTGCGCGGGGCGTTGGAGAGCGCGCTCGCCGACACCCGGGACGAGGTCTTCGACACCTCACGCTGACCCGACCCGCACCCCGCCGTACCCCCACCCGCTCCCCCGCCCCCACGAGCCACGACCATCACGCACCGACCGTCCCGACCCACCCCAGCCCTGCCCAGGGAGACCCCGTCATGCCCAGAAACCGTGTGCTGAGCGCTGCCGTAGCGGCCGCCTCCATAGCCCTGCTCGCCACGTCCTGCGTCGGCTCCACCGAGAACGGCGCCAACGACGACCCTGACGCGAAGACCACGCTGACGTTCTGGCACGGCTGGTCCGCGCCCAGCGAGGTCAAGGCGATCGAGGCGAACATCGCGTCCTTCGAGAAGGCGCACCCCAACATCGACGTGAAGATCGTCAAGGGGGTGACGGACGACAAGATCAACCAGTCGCTGCGGGGCGGCGGTTCGAAGGGTCCGGACGTGGTGTCCTCGTTCACCACGGACAACGTCGGCCGGTTCTGCACCTCGAACGCGCTGGCGGACCTCAAGCCCTTCCTGGAGAAGGCGAAGATCGACCCGGCGACGACCTTCGTCCCGTCGATGGCCAAGTACACCGAGCACGAGGGCAAGCGCTGCACGGTGCCGCTGCTCGGGGACGCGTACGGCCTCTACTACAACAAGGACGCCTTCAAGGAGGCGGGCATCAAGGCCCCGCCGAAGACGTTCTCCGAGTTCGACAAGGCCGTCAAGAAGCTCACGAAGACCAAGGGCGACTCGTACGAGCAGCTCGGCTTCATGCCCGCCTACCTGGGTTACGAGACGACGGTCGAGCACTACGGGAACGCGTTCGGCGTCCAGTACCTGGACGAGAACGGCAAGTCGAACACCGCCGAGGACCCGGCGGTCAAGAACATGCTGAAGTGGCAGAAGAACCTTGTCGACGACCTGGGCGGCTTCGAGAAGCTCAACAAGTTCCGTACGTCGCTGGGTGACGAGTGGGGCGCCAAGCACCCGTTCCACACCGGCCAGGTGGCCATGCAGCTGGACGGCGAGTGGCGCGGCAAGATGGCGGGAGACTCGAAGCTCGGCTTCGAGATCGGCGCGGCCCCGCTGCCCGTCCCCGACGACCAGGCCGCCGACTACGGCAAGGGCTACCTCTCCGGCACGATCCTGGGCATCGCCAACAACTCCCCCAAGAAGAACGCCGCCTGGGAGCTGGTGAAGTACCTGTCCACGGACACGGACGCCGTGGTCGACTTCGCCAACGCGATCCACAACGTGCCCTCCACCGTGGAGGCCCTGAAGTCGCCGAAGCTCAACGACGACCCGGTCTACCGCACGTTCGTCGACATCGCCCAGCACCCCAAGTCCTCGCACGCCCCCTCGTCCGTCAACGGCGGCGCGTTCCTGCTGACGCTGCAGGACAACGCGCAGAAATACGAGAAGGGGACGGAGACCGACCTCGACGCCCTGCTGAAGCGCAATGACGAGCAGGTCGACAAGGACAACGAGCAGGCCGGCTGAGACGGATGAGCACCGTCCCGCACGGGCTGAGGGCGAAGCGCAGACGCGCTGCCCTGCGCACCCTCGGCTTCCTGTCCCCCTGGCTGATCGGCCTGTCCGTCTTCTTCCTCTACCCGCTGATCTCCACCGTCTACTTCTCCTTCATGAAGTACGACGGCTTCACAGCCCCCACGTACGTCGGCCTGAAGAACTGGCTGTACGTGTTCCGCGACAGCCCCACCTTCTGGCCGGCGCTCTCCAACACCCTGTGGCTGGTCCTGGTGATGGTGACGCTGCGGGTGGTCTTCGGGCTCGGCATCGGACTGCTGATCACGAAGATCAAGACGGGCGCGGGCGTCTTCCGCACCCTCTTCTACCTGCCGTACCTCGCGCCGCCGGTCGCGGCCACCGTGTCGTTCGTGTTCCTGCTCAACCCGGGCACCGGACCGGTGAACACACTCCTCGGCAAGCTCGGGATCGACGGGCCTCAGTGGTTCAACGACGCGAGCTGGTCCAAGCCGTCGCTGACGATCCTCGCGCTGTGGTGCATCGGCGACCTCATGGTCATCTTCATGGCCGCGCTGCTCGACGTACCGAAGGAGCAGTACGAGGCCGCCCAGCTGGACGGCGCCAACGCCTGGCACCGCTTCCGCTTCGTGACGCTCCCCAACATCTCGCCGATCATCCTGTTCGCCGTGGTCACCGGCGTGATCGCGACGATGCAGTACTACACCGAGCCGCTCGTGGCCGCGAAGGTGGCGAGTGGCGTGATCGGCGGCTCGGGCCAGCAGTTCGAGCCCGGCTACCCCGACAAGTCGACGCTCACCGTGCCGCAGGTGGTCTACAACCTCGGCTTCCAGCGCTTCGACACCGGCGCCGCGAGCGTGGTCGCCCTCGTTCTGTTCGCGCTGGCGATGGTGTTCACGGCATTCCTGATGCGCCGCCGCAGCGGCTTCCTGTCGGCGGAGGACTGATGAACCGGACTGCTTCGACCCGGGCGCGGCGCAAGGCGGCCCTGGAGTGGGTCGCGATCCACTCGCTGGCGCTCGCCGCCGCCCTCTTCTTCGTGCTGCCGTTCCTGTTCGTCTTCCTCACCGCGGTGATGAGCGGCGACCAGACGCTGACCCGCGATCTGTGGCCCGAGAGCTGGGAGTGGGGCAACTTCGCCACGGTCTGGAACACCCCGGGCTTCCTGACCTGGTGGAAGAACACCCTCCTGTACGCGGGCCTCGGCACCGTCCTCGCGGTCGGCTCCAGCCTGCCCGTCGCGTACGCCCTCGCGAAGTTCCGGTTCCGGGGCCGCGCCGTGATGATGATGGCCGTGATCGCGGCGATGATGCTCCCGCCGCAGGTCGTGATCGTGCCCATGTACCTGTTCTGGTCCAAGCAGCTGGACCTGGCGGGCACCCTGTGGCCGCTGATCATCCCGTTCGCCTTCGGCAACGCGTTCACGATCTTCCTGCTGCGGCAGTTCCTCCTGACGATCCCGAAGGAGTACACGGAGGCCGCGAAGATCGACGGCTGCGGGGAGTTCCGCACCCTGATCCGGGTGGTCGTGCCGATGTGCCGGCCGGCCATCGCCGCGTCCGCCCTGTTCCACTTCTTCTACTGCTGGAACGACTATTTCGGCCCGCAGATCTACGCGTCCGAGAACCCGGCCGCGTGGACGCTGAGTTACGGCCTGGAGTCCTTCAAGGGCGCCCACCAGACCGACTGGAACCTGACCATGGCGGCGACCGTTCTCGTCATGGCCCCTGTAATCGCCGTCTTCTTCTTCGCCCAGAAGGCATTCGTCGAAGGCGTCACCCTGACCGGAGTGAAAGGCTGAGCGTCGTGAAGCTCGCAGTAGTGGGGGGCGGCTCCACGTACACCCCCGAACTCATCGATGGATTCGCCCGGTTGCGCGAGGTCCTGCCGATCGAGGAGCTGGTGCTCGTCGATCCCGCGGCCGAGCGCCTGGAGCTGGTCGGCGGTCTGGCCCGCCGGATCTTCGCGAAGCTCGGTCACCCGGGCCGTATCGTCACCACCTCCGATCTGGACGCGGGCGTGGAGGGCGCGGACGCCGTCCTGCTGCAGCTGCGGGTCGGCGGGCAGGCGGCGCGCAACCAGGACGAGACCTGGCCGCTCGAATGCGGCTGCGTCGGCCAGGAGACGACGGGCGCGGGCGGTCTCGCCAAGGCGCTGCGGACCGTCCCGGTGGTCCTGGACATCGCGGAGCGCGTCCGGCGCACCAACCCGGACGCGTGGATCATCGACTTCACCAACCCGGTGGGCATCGTGACCCGCGCGCTGCTGCAGGCCGGCCACAAGGCCGTCGGGCTGTGCAATGTGGCGATCGGTTTCCAGCGCCGCTGGGCCTCGGCGCTCGGCGTCGCCCCTTCCCAAGTCCATCTGGACCACGTGGGGTTGAACCACCTGACCTGGGAGTTCGGTGTACGGATCGGGGGGCCCGACGGCGAGAACGTCCTGCCGAAGATCCTGGCCGAGGGCGGCGATGAGCTCGCCTCGATGCTCCGCATCCCGCGCTCGGTCCTCGACCGCCTCGGCGTCGTCCCCTCCTACTACCTGCGCTACTACTACGCGCACGACGAGGTCGTACGGGAGCTGGGCACCAAGCCGTCGCGCGCGGCCGAAGTCGCCGAGATGGAAAAGCAGTTGCTGGAGATGTACGGCGACCCGGCGCTCGACGAGAAGCCGGAGCTGCTCGCCAAGCGCGGCGGCGCCTTCTACTCGGAGGCGGCCGTGGACCTCGCGGCGTCGCTGCTCGGCGGGGGAGGTTCGCCGTACCAGGTGGTGAACACGTACAACAACGGGACGCTGCCGTTCCTGCCGGACGACGCAGTGATCGAGGTACAGGCCGCGGTCGGCCGCGAGGGCGCGAGCCCGCTCGCGGTCCCGGCCCTCGATCCGCTGTACTCCGGGCTGATCTCCCATGTCACCGCGTACGAGGACCTCGCCCTTGAGGCGGCTCTGCGCGGCGGCCGCGACCGCGTGTTCAAGGCACTGCTCGCCCATCCCCTCATCGGCCAGTACGACGCGGCCGAAGGCCTCACGGACCGGCTGATCGCACACAACCGGGAGCATCTCGCGTGGGCCTGACGGCAAGTGTGCTCGCCATCGACGCGGGCAACAGCAAGACCGACGTCGCGGTGGTCGGCGTCGACGGCACGATCCTCGCGACCGCGCGGGGCGGCGGTTTCCAGCCGCCGCGCGTGGGCGTCGAGACGGCGGTGGACGCCCTGGCGGTGACGGTCGCGGAGGCCTTCGAGGCGGCCGGGGTGCGGTCGGTGCGGCAGGTGTCGGCGTGTCTCGCCAACGCCGACCTGCCCGTCGAGGAGGAGGAGTTGACCGCCGCGGTCGCCGCGCGCGGCTGGGGTGCGGCGACACTGGTCCGCAATGACACCTTCGCGATCCTGCGGGCCGGCGTGGACACACCGCTCGGGGTGGCCGTGGTGTGCGGCGCGGGCATGAACTGCGTGGGCATGACGCCCGACGGGCGCACCGCCCGCTTCCCCGCGATCGGCCGGATCTCCGGCGACTGGGGCGGCGGCTGGGGCATCGCCGAGGAGGCGCTGTGGTTCGCGGCGCGCGCGGAGGACGGGCGGGGCGCGCCCACGGAGCTCGCGCGCACGCTGCCCGGGCACTTCGGGCTGCCCTCGATGTATGCGCTCATCGAGGCGCTGCACCTGGAGCGGATCTCGCTGCTGCGGCGGCACGAGCTGGCGCCCGTCCTGTTCGCGACGGCCGCGGAGGGCGACCCGATCGCGGGGTCGATCGTGGACCGGCTCGCGGAGGAGGTGGTCGCCATGACACGTGTCGCCCTCGACCGCCTCGGCCTCCTGTCCGCCCCGGTCCCGGTGATCCTGGGCGGCAGCGTCCTGGCGGCCCGCCATCCCCGGCTCACCACGGGCATCAGCACCCGCCTCGCCTCCGTGGCCCCCTTGGCCACGGCCCATGTCGTGACAGCGCCTCCCGTGCTGGGGGCTGCGTTGCTGGGGCTGGATGAGCTGGGGGCCGAGGAGGATGTGGTGGCTCGGGTCCGGAGGGCGTACGAAGGGGCGGAGGTGCCCTGCCGGATGGGCTGAGCAGGTACGGGGCGGGGTGGGGCGGCGGACTCGAACCCGCCCCCGCCCCACCCCGCCCTCACTCGACCCCTAGTCGTTCCAGCTCGGCCACGACGGCGCGTAGGCGCACCAGTCCTCCGGGCACCCCACCTTCAGCGCCCGCGTGACCGTCTCGGTCACCGACGTACCGTCCGCCGCCGTACCCGTCACCCGCAGGGACACCCGCGACTGGTCGAGACCCGGCAGGGTCACCGACCAGGAGCCCCGTGCACGGGACACCGGGGCCGACGCCCACGTACCGCCGTCATCCGTGGAGTACTCCACCGCGACCTTCCCGACAGGAGCCCCGGAGGACCCCTCCTGGTACGGGAAGGACACCCCGAAGGTGAACGGCCGCCCGGGGGCGACGGAGTTGTCCCCGTCGAGCCCGGCCATGTCGTACCGCACGTCCAGCAGCGCGACCGCCCGCGAGGACGCCGTACGCCCGGACCGGAACTTCCAGGTGTCACGGACGGAGTGCCCCATGTACCAGGACGAGTCCTCACGGGTGGCGGACGCACTCAGCGTGTACCACCCGGGCCGCGCGGGCAGATCGAAGGCCCCGCGCCCACCGAACCCGTTCCGCCCGATCAACTCACCACCTGAGGTGCGGAGTTCCGTCGAACCGCTCTCGATCGAGGCGACCCGCTCGCTGCGGTGACCGCCCGCGTCGGAGAACATCGGCACGTCGAGTTCGAGCCGGTCCCCGTCCCGCGCGACGGGCGTGTTCCCGTACAGCGTGCTCTGCCCGAGCGCGGGCCCGAACGGCCCGGTGAGCCAGTTGTCCTGGCGCGGCGCCCGCCCGGCCCGGTATACCGTCGGCTCGGTGTACTGCGCGCCGAGCGCCACTTCGGTGGCGTACTCGAAGGTCGCCGTCGTCCACGGCACCCCCGGCGTGTAGTACGCGGTGAACCGGTGCGGCGCCCGCACGATCACCTGCTGCTGCACCAGCACCGCACCCTCGTACGTCACCCATCCGTACAGCGCCTTGGGGTCGTTGGGGTACCCCGTGGTGCGCAGGCTGTGGTCGACCGCGGCGAGGTCATTGCGCCGGTCGGTCCAGCGCGCACCGCCCGGCACCCCGTCCTTCGAGGTGTGGAAAGTGAAGTACTTGTCACCGGTGTTGCGCTTGCCGACGATCTCCAGCTTCACCGGACCGTCCGAAGCGGCCAGGCGCTCGCGCAGCAGGGTCGGTGCGGGCTCCTGGGTCAGGACGATGTTGTCGTCCGGCTCGGAGTCGAGCCACGACCCGGCGAACATCACCGCGGCGGGCTTCTGCTCCATGATCGCCTGGTAGCGGCGGGTCCGCTCGGCCCCGTTCGCACCGGACTCGGGCGTGAACAGCACGATTTTGCCGGCGAGTTCGAGCCCGGTGAGGTCGGCGCCCGTGCCCGCGTCGGCGAGTTCGCCCTCGATGTCCCAGTCGATCCGCGCGAAGTAGACGGGCCGGACGTCGACGTCGAGCCGCTTCCCGCCGACCGTGCTCGCCCGCATCAAGGGCTCGGCGAAGGTCCCGGCCGCGAAGTAGGTGACGCCCTCCATGGGCTCGCTCTTCACGGTGTACGGGGTGAAGTTGCCGGTGAACACAGGGGTGAGGATCCCCGTGGGACCCGTCCCCGGGTCGGAGACGATGCCCTGCGCGGAGCCCGGCTCCTGGCGCATCGCGGGGTCGTCGACGCCGATCGTGACCGGCTTGGCGTCCGAGACGTCGATCGTCACGGCCTTGTCGCCGTCCAGCCGCACGCGCTCGGCGAGGGAGACGGTGGACATGGCGGTGGTGACGCCGTTGCCCGCGTTGCGGTACTCCCAGACGTCCGCGAGGAGGCGGTACTCGCCCTTGGGGAGCGTGAGTTCCTCGGTGTCGGTGGTGAAGCCGACGATGTCGGAGGCGCCCGTCTTCACGTTCTGCCACACGACATGCGTGTACGCGCGGCTCACGCCGTCCCGCAGCGCGCCGGGCTTCAGTGTCAGCCGCGCGCTGTCGGCGGTCGTCTCGACGCCGACGGGGGTGCGCACGCGGCTGCCGTCCGTCCCGCGCGCCTCGATCCACGCGCTGTGCGTGCCGACCGCGGCACGCGAGGCGTCGATCCTGACGGTGGCCTTCGCGCTGCCGCCCGCGGGCACGGTCACGCGCTCGTCGGCGAGGCTCACGGCCTCGGAACCGTCCACGTCGAGACGCAGACGGACGTCCTGCGTACCGGAGTTGCGGTACGTCACCTCCCGCGTGACGTCCTCGGCACCCGCGCCCTGGAACTTCGCGGAGACGGCCGCCGGGGAGGCCTGCACCTGTGCGCCGAGCGCGTCGGGGATGTCGATGCTGCCCGCGCCCTGCTCGTACACCCCGGCGTCGCGCACCGCGTGCGCGCTGCCCACGAGCGCCGCCTTGAGCTGCTGCGCGTCCCAATCGGGGTGCTTCTGCTTGAGGATGGCCGCGGCGCCCGCGACGTGCGGGGTCGCCATCGACGTACCGCTCATCGTCACGTAGTGCTCGTTGCCGCTCGCGTCCTCGGAGGTGCCCTTGGCGCGGGCCGCCATGATCGCGCTGCCGGGCGCGGTGACCTCGGGCTTGACCGCGGCCTCCGTGAGCGCCGGGCCCTGCGAGGAGAACGCGGACATCCCGCCCTGCTTGGTGATCGAGCCGACCGTCAGGGCGCTGGGCGCGACGCCCGGGGAGCCCACGGTGCCGGGCTTGCCCTCGTTGCCCGCGGCGATCACGAACAGCGGGCCGCCGTCGGCGGTCAGCCGCTCGACGGCCTGGGTCAGCGGGTCGTCACCGGTCGAGGCCGCACCGCCCAGGGACATGGACACGATGTCGGCGTCCTGCGCGGCGGCCCACTCCATGCCGTCGAGGATCCAGCTGATGTAGCCGCTGCCGCCGCCGTCGAGCACCTTGCCGTTGATCAGCTCGGCGCCGGGCGCGACGCCCTTGTAGCGGCCGCCGGAGGCCTGGCCGCCGCCCGCGATGGTGGACGAGACATGGGTGCCGTGCCCGTTGAAGTCCTCGGGGGACTCGTCCCAGGTGAAGTCCTTCGCGGCGGCCACCTTGCCGGCGAGGTCGGGGTGCGTGGCGTCGGCGCCGGTGTCGAGCACCGCGACCTTCACGCCCTTGCCGTCCAGGCCCTTCTTCCAGGCCTCGGGCGCCCCGGTCATCGGCACGGACTTGTCGAGGCTCGCCTCGACCTTGCCGTCCAGCCACAGCCTGGTGGCCTGCGCGGCCCGGCTCTTCCCGTTCGCCGCCTTGATGAAGTCCGCCCAGATTTCCGCCGCTTCGGACTTCTTGACCGTACGGGCGGTCAGTCCGAGCCCGTCGTACTCGGCCTTGCGGGCCGCGCCGTCCAGCTCGGTCTGCTCGGTGGCGATCAGCGGGATCGTCTTGCGCGAGGCGTCGTCGTAGCCCTCCGCGGCGAGCGTGCTGACGTCGAACAGGGCGCGGTCCAGGCGCCCTTGGGCGAGCGCTTCGGTGGCGTCGACCGGGATGACGTACTCACGGCCCTCGACCCGCGCCCGCGAGAACGCGATGTTCTCGCGCCCCTCGCCCGGCTGCACGGATGTCACCTGCAGGCCGTCGGCGCTGCCCGTGAGGGAGACCCGGTCGCCGCTCACGAGGGTCACCGTCTTGGTGGCGGGCGTACGGAAGGTGCGCGGATCGGCCGCGGCTCCCCCGCCCGGTTCCCCGCCCTGCGCCGCCGGCGCCTGCGGTATCCCTGTGGCGAGGAGCGCGACGGCGGTGGCCGCCACGATCCCCGCATATCCGGTACGCCCGTATCTGGTACGCCCGGTTCTGGTACGTCTTGCCATGCTGACCCCTTACGCGTTGTGATCTCGCGTGTTGCCGCCGTCTATTGGCGCGCCGCGAAGGGGAGTTGCACCAGAGTCAGGAGTGGCGACTACCTGCCATGGCACATTTGTGCCGGACGGGGCCGTCGGGGTTTCAGCGATCGGACGGGGGATCGGGAACCGAACGGATGCCGATGACGTATTAATGGCGGGGGCCCCGGAGCACGATCCGAACAAGATCGAGTGAACGATGGCGCGGATGTCCGTCCTGGCGGCCATACTTGCCGCCGGGGACGCGTTCGACGGATGACCAAGGGGGAGGTCAAGCGTGACATACCCGCCCAATGGCGGCGCGGCACCGCCGGTTCCGGCCGCGCCGACACTGCCCGCTGTGCCACCACAGGGCGCGGCACCGCCACCACCCGAGCCCACCGCCCTGCCCGAACGCCGCAGCGCCCGCGCAGAACTGACCGACCGCCTGCGGGCCGCTTCGACCACGGAGCCCGGGCGGCTGCGGATCATCGGTGCGGTGATCGCGGTGCTCGTCATCGTCTTCGGGGCCATCACCGCATGGCAGATGGCCGATCGGTCGGCCGCGGCGGATGATGTGCTGCACCGGAGCCAGCCGCTGAGCGCGGACGCGGCGGCGATCTACGGCTCGCTCGCCGACGCCAACACGGCCGCCGCGAGCGGTTTCCTGGCGGCCGGCCGGCAGCCGGAGAAGTCCGACGACCCCGAGGTGCAGAAGGACCGGGAGGCGGACCAGAAGGAGCTGAACGCGAAGTACCAGCGTGAGGCCAACGCCCGCTTCCAGAAGGACCTCGACACCGCCGCCGAGAAACTCACCACGGCCGCGGCCAGCAGCCGCGGCACCGGCAAGTCGGCCGAGACCATCTCACGCCTGAACCGGCTGCTCCCCGAGTACGCCGAGCGCATCGAGACGGCGCGTACGTACAACCGCCAGGGCCTGCCGCTCGGCGGCGCGTATCTGCGCAACGCCAACGATCTGATGCAGAAGAAGATGCTGCCCGCCGCCGAGGAGCTCTACGAGGCGGAGAAGAAGCAGCTCGACGCGGACTATGCGGACGCCAAGGCCTACCCGTGGGCGGCCATCGCGCTCGGCGTCGTGGCGCTCGGCGGGCTGGCGCGCGCCCAGGTCCGCAACTACCGCAGGACGAACCGTGTGTTCAACCACGGCCTCGTCGCCGCGACGGCCGCGAGCACCGTCGTGCTGCTGTGGCTCGTGGTCGGGCACACCGTCGCGTTCAGCGGCCTGTCCGGCTCGTACGACGAGGGCGTGCGCTCGCTCAACACCCTCAACGAGGCGCGGATCGGCATCCTGCAGGCCCGCGGCGGCGAGAACCTGACGCTGGTCGCGCGCGGCGCCGAGACCGTGCCGAAGGGGCAGCCCAACGAGGGCAAGGATGTCTACGAGGTCGCGTTCAAGGGCCAGATGGACGCGCTCGACGGCGGCAAGGACAAGCGCGGGGGCACCTTGCAGGCCGCTCTCGACCTCGCCGAGGACGACGCGGGCAAGGCGCCGGTGCGGGAGTCGATGGACGCGGTCAAGGAGTGGGACGTCCGCCACGCGGAGGCCCGCAAGGCCGACGACGGCGGCAACTACGACCAGGCGCTGTCCAGGGTCGTGGGCGAACTGAAGCAGAAGCCCACCGGTGAATGCTTCGATGTGGCCGATGCCGCGCTCGCCAAGGCCATCGACCACGAGGAGCAGGACCTCCGCAGCGCCGCCAAGGACGGCCGTGGAGCCATGACCGGGCTGCCCGTCGGCGCCGCGGTCCTCGCGGTGCTCGCCGCCACGGGCGCGGTGCTCGGCATCGGGCGCAGGCTGTCGGAGTACCGGTGAGAGGGGGCGCCATGAGGCAGACGAGGAACGAGGGCGAGCCGGTGCCGTTCGCGGCCCGGATCCGGACCATGGCCAAGGCGAGCCGGCTGCGGGGGTGGGGCGGCGTGGGCGCCATGGCGCTCGCGTGCGTGTGCACCGCCGTGTTCACCCTGCTGCCCCTCCGTCATGCGAGCGACAAGCCGGACCTGGGCGGCCAGGGGGTGGCGCACGCGTCACCCGCGCGTGCCGCCGACTGCAATCCCGACGAGGTGAGCCTGCGGCCCGGGGGCGGCGGGGCGGAGCCCACCATCGCGGCCATCAAGGCGAAGAAGAAGCTTGTCGTCGGCATCGACCAGAACAGCTACCGCTGGGGGTACCGCAACCCCAACACCGGTGATCTCGAAGGCTTCGACATCGATCTGGCCAAGCGGATCGCCGCCGAGATCCTCGACGACCCGGACACGTCCAAGGTGGTCTTCCGCGCCGTCCCCACCCAGGAGCGCATCAACGCCATCAACGACAACCAGGTGGACATGGTGGTGCGCACCATGACCATCACCTGCGACCGGGCCAAGGAAGTGGACTTCTCCTCGGCCTACTTCAAGACGAGTCAGCAGATCCTGGTCCCCGAGGGTTCGAAGATCAAGGGCTTCGACTCGCTCAAGGGCCACAAGGTGTGCGTCGCCTCGGGCTCCACGGCCTTCGAGGCCCTCAAGGCCCAGCGCCACAGTGCCGATGACACAGTCACAGTGGCCAACCAGCTCGACTGCCTCGTACGGCTGCAGCTCGACGAGGCCGAGGCAGTGGTGACGGACGGAGCTCTCGCCGCGGGCCAGGCCGCGCAGGACCCGACGGTGAAGGTCCTGCCCGACACGCTCGACCCCGAGTACTACGGCGTGGCCATGAAGAAGGGCTCGGAGGACCTCGTGCGCCGGGTCAACAAGGTGCTCGAGGACTATCGCGAGGACGGCTGGCAGCAGTCGTACGACAAGTGGCTGGCCGCAGGTCTCGGAGAGGCAGGACCGCCCGCTGCCAAGTACAAGGACTGACCGCCCACTTGGCGGGGCACAGGCCGAACAGAATCAAGGGCGCCGGCCCCACCGGCACAGCAGGGCTCGGGCACGGCAGAGAGGAACGACACGCATGGGCGCCACGGGAGCCGCCGGTCCCGTCATGGACCGGGACGAGGTGGACCGTGCGCTCGCACGCCTCGGCGCCGAGCACGAGGCCATCGAGACCTCGCTGCTCGCGCTGCAGGACCACGCGGGTCGCAGACTCCTGGAGGGTGCCGAGCTGACGGGCACCACGAAGGACCGCTGGTCCGCGGCCGAGCAGGAGATCACCCGCCTGTGGGCGTACTTCGACGCCTATACGGATGCCCTCACCACGGCCCGCGAGCTGCGGGCCCGCCGCCGCTGGCCGAGCCGTGAGGAGCTGGTGGAGCTCACGGAGCTGCTGCGCGGCGACAGCGTCACCATCGCAGGGGGCGCTCCGGCCACCGGGGCGCCCGCTTCGCTGACCGGGCCCATGAAGCTGTCGGAGCGGTTCACGATCGGCGCGCTCGTGGAACGGATGAACGGGCTGTACGCGTCGTCGCTCGACATGGTCGTGGCGGCGGACGCGGTGTGGTCGGCGCTGCCCGCCCGGATCGACCTGCTCTCCGCGGAGCTGGCCCGCACCCGTCAGCTCGCCCAGTCGGTGGGCGTACGGCCCGGCGAGCATCCGGCGGGGGACGATCTGGAGCACATCACCCAGGAGTTGACCACCTTGCGGGCGCAGGTGATCTCGGACCCGCTGGCGTTCTGGCGGCCCACGCCGGGCTCCTCGGCGCCCGGCGGCGGCCGTCCCGACACCGAGCGCTACGACGGCCAGGCGCGCGCCCTGGAGGAGGTGCGCCGCGAGATCGACGCGGTGCTCGGAGTGCGCCAGGACGCCGAGCTGAGGCTCGGCAAGCTGCGGGATCTGCTCTCGCGCGCGGACCGTACGCTCGCGGAGGCGCGGGCGGCGCGCGGCGAGGTGCTCGCGAAGATCGCCGCGTCGGAGGTGCCGGCGGTGAGCGGTCCGCCGACCGTGCTGCAGGAGCAGCTGGCGACCGCCGCCGAGTACCGCAGAAGCGCCCAGTGGCACCGTCTGTCGCCACTGCTCGAATCCCTGGAGCAGAAGGCCGAGACCGAACTGCTGCGCGCCCGCGAGTCGTTGGAGAAGGTGACGCAGCCGCTCGCGGTCCGCGCGGAGCTGCGCGGCCGTCTCGACGCGTACCGCGCGAAGGTGGCCCGGCACGGCGCGGCCGAGGATCCGCTGCTCATCGAGCGCTATGACGCGGCGCGCCGGATGCTGTGGAGCGCGCCCTGCGATCTGCGGGTGGCCGAGCAGGCGGTGCTGCGCTACCAGCACGCGGCGGCCGAGGTGCTCGCACCCCGCGTACCGCATCAGGGACAGCCGTCGGACCGTAGGGGGGACTGAGAGTGAGCACCGAGACCAAGTGCCAGCGGCCGAACTGCACCGGCACCTATGAGGACATGGGCGGCGGCGAGCTGTACTGCGACACGTGCGGGCTCGCGCCCGTCGTCTCCCCCAACGGGATGGTGTCCTCGCCGCCGACCGGGATCACCGGGGGCGGCAAGGGCAGCAGTTCGTCGTCGAGTTCGTCGCGTTCGTCCCGCTCCTCGCGGGCCTCGTCGCGTTCCTCGTCCTCGCGGCGCTCGGTCTCGGGGCGGCTCTCGCGGAGTCTGTCCGGCAGCAGTACGTCGTCGCGCAGTGTCTCCGTGCGCTCCACGGGGACGACGGGGGCGTCCTCGGGGCGCGGCAAGCTCGGCGTCGGTCTGGTCACCGTGCCGCAGGTGCCGCGGCCCGACCCGCGCTCGATGGTCCAGGACAACCCCGAGGTTCCGGAGAGGAAGCGATTCTGCTCGCGCTCCGACTGCGGTGCGCCGGTGGGCCGGGCGCGCGGGGAGCGGCCGGGGCGCACCGAGGGCTTCTGCACGAAGTGCGGCCACCCGTACTCGTTCGTGCCGAAGCTGAGCGGCGGCGACATCGTGCACGGGCAGTACGAGGTCGTCGGCTGTCTCGCGCACGGCGGGCTCGGCTGGGTCTATCTCGCGGTGGACCGCGCGGTCTCCGACCGCTGGGTGGTTCTCAAGGGCCTGCTCGACACCGGTGACCAGGACGCGATGGAGGCGGCGATCTCCGAGCGGCGCTTCCTCGCCGAGATCGAGCACTCCAACATCGTCCGTATCTACAACTTCGTGGAGCACCTCGACCAGCGCACGGGCTCGCTCGACGGCTACATCGTCATGGAGTACGTGGGCGGCAAGTCGCTCAAGGAGATCGCCAACGGGCGGCGCACGCCGGAGGGCAAGCGCGATCCGCTGCCGGTCGAGCAGGCCTGCGCGTTCGGCATCGAGGCGCTCGAGGCACTCGGGCATCTGCACAGCCGCAATCTCCTGTACTGCGACTTCAAGGTCGACAACGCGATCCAGACCGAGGACCAGCTCAAGGTCATCGACATGGGCGCGGTGCGCCGCATGGACGACGACGAGTCCGCGATCTACGGCACGGTGGGCTACCAGGCCCCCGAAGTCGCCGAGGTCGGCCCGTCCGTCGCCTCCGACCTGTACACGGTGGCGCGCACCCTCGCGGTCCTGACCTTCGACTTCCAGGGCTATACGAACGTCTTCGTGGACTCCCTGCCGAACCCGGACAACATCGAGGTCTTCCGCACGTACGAGTCCTTCTACCGGCTGCTCGTCCGGGCCACCGACCCGGACCCGGCGCGCCGGTTCTCCTCCGCGCAGGAGATGGCGGAGCAGCTGACGGGTGTGCTGCGCGAGGTCGTGGCGCTGCAGACGAGCCGTCCGCGGCCCGCGCTGTCGACGCTGTTCGGCTCCGAAGTGCGCGTCACGGACACGGAGTTGTTCCGCGAGCAGGAGGGCGAGGTGTCCCGGCTCGGTGTGCGGGCCGCGCCCGTCGGCCGCAAGGCGCGACGGGGCGGTGCGGCTCCGGCCGCGCTGAACCCCGGCGCCGTACCGACGATCCCGGCGCAGCCCGGGCAGCTGCCCGCGGGCGGCCCGCAGGGCGCGCTGCCCGCGATGCCCCCGGCCCCCGGCTCCCCGCCGCCGTCCACGCTGCCCGCGCCCGCCTCCGGCGGTTCGCCGGTGCGGGCCCTTGAGCACGGGGCGACGGCGCTGGCGCTGCCGGTGCCGCGGGTCTCGCCCGGTGACCCCAACGCGGGTTTCCTCGCGGGTCTGATGGCCGCCGCGCCGGCCGAGCTGATCACGGCCCTGCACGCGGCCCCGACGACCTCGATCGAGCTGCGGCTGCGTGAGCTGCGGGCGCTCCTCGAGATGAACGAACAGGCGCCCGCCACCCAGCTGTTGGAGAATCTGGAGCTCGCGCACCCCGACGACTGGCGTGTCGTCTGGTACCGCGGTGTGGGATCGCTCACGACGGGCGACTTCGAAAGCGCCGCGCTGGCCTTCGACGCGATCTACGACGCGTTCCCCGGCGAACCCGCCCCGAAGCTCGCGCTCGGCGTATGTGCCGAGGTCCTGGGGCAGTTGGACAACGCGGCGGAGTACTACCGCCTCGTGTGGACGACGGATCCGAGCTATGTGAGCGCGGCCTTCGGGCTCGCGCGGGTGCAGCTGGCGGCGGGCGACCGGCGCAGCGCGGTGCGTACCCTGGAGTCCGTACCGGAGGCATCCATTCACTACACGGCGGCGCGGGTCGCGGCCGTACGGGCGCGGCTGCGGGACCAGGCGGTGCACGAGCCGCTGCTCGACGATCTGACCGCGGCCGCGGGACAGGTCGAGGCGCTGCAGCAGTTCGGGCTCGACGCGGTACGCCGCGAGCAGCTGTCGGCCGAGGTCCTGGGCACGGCCCTGGACTGGGTACTCTCCGGTAGCCGCGGTGCCGCACCACCGCAGGGGTCCTCGTCCTCGCCGGGATCCCTGCTCCTGGGCAGCCCCTTGGACGAGCGGGGCCTGAGATTCGGCCTCGAGCGTTCGTACCGGATGCTGGCCCGGCTCGCGCAGCGCGGTGACGAGAGGATCGAACTGGTGGAGCGGGCCAACCGTTTCCGCCCCCGGACGTGGGTGTGAAGTGATGTCGCAGATGCGCCAGCTGACCGAGGGGGCAGAGATGTCGTCGTGCCCGAGCTGCGAGGAGCCGCTGGAGAGCGGCGACCTCTTCTGCGGCGCGTGCGGGTACGACCTGTCGGTCACGCCCGAGCCGGTCGCCGCGGACGACCACCCGACGATCGCGATCAACGGATCGCAGCCGCCGGGGAGTCCCGCCGAGGCCCCGGCGGCCCCTCCGGCCCCCGCCGCACCCCCGCCGCCCCTCCCGGGCACGCCCCCGGCCCCCGGCTCCCCCGGCGTCCAGTGGCCGCAGGCGCCCGACACCGACAGCACCGACACCCATCACCCGGGTGAGCTGCGCGGTACGGACTCCTCCGGTGCCGAGCTGAGCGGCGGCGTGGTGCGTTTCGACCACTCGGCGCGGACCGAGGAGTCCGCCGAGGCGGACGGGTACGCGCTCCAGGCACCCGACCCGCGCACCGCACCGCCCGCCGCGACGGCCACTCCCCCGGCCGGCACGAAGCTGTGCGTCGCCTGCCGCACCGGCACGGTCGACCACGACGGCTACTGCGAGCACTGCGGGCACGCCCAGCCGCGCGAACGGGACCACATGGAGCGGGAGCTGGACGCGGTCGCGGCGGTCTCCGACCGCGGGCTTCGCCACCACCGCAACGAGGACGCGTTCGCCGTCTCCTCGACCGCGCTGCCCGACGGCTCGCCCGCGGTCGTCGCGATCGTCTGCGACGGCGTGTCCTCGGCGACCCGCCCCGACGAGGCCTCGGCGGCCGCCTCGCAGGCCGCGAACGAGTCGCTGCTCGGCTCGCTGCCGCGCGGCACGCACCCGCAGCAGGCGATGCACGACGCGATCATCTCGGCGTTCGACGCGGTCAACGCCCTGGCGCAGGACCCCGCGCACGCCCGCGAGCACGATCCGCACCGCCACCAGAACGCCCCGGCGTGCACGATCGTCGGCTCGGTGATCGCCGGCGGTCTCCTGGTCGTCGGCTGGGTCGGTGACTCGCGCGTCTACTGGGTGCCCGAGGACCGCACTTCCGCCCCGGCCCGGCTCACCGAGGACGACTCGTGGGCCGCGCAGATGGTGGCGGCGGGTCTGATGAACGAAGCGGAGGCGTACGCGGACGAGCGCGCCCACGCCATCACCGGCTGGCTCGGCGCCGACGCCTACGAACTGGAGCCGCACACCGCTTCCTTCAAGCCGGACCGTGCGGGTGTAGTGGTGGTGTGCACGGACGGACTGTGGAACTACGCGGAGGGCGCGGCCGAAATGGCCGCCGTCGTCCCCGCCGACGCGTCCGAGCGTCCGCTGCACTGCGCACAGGTCCTGGTCGGTCACGCACTGGACGGCGGGGGCCACGACAACGTAACAGTGGCGGTACTGCCGTTCTCCGTCGCGCCCCAAGGGGCAGGATCGGCCTGAGACGGGGGCCGCGCCCACGGGTGCGGAATCCAGACAACTCGGTTTACGTCAGCACAAAGCGCCGTCCGGGCCTGCCCGCAACCGGGGCCCGGGCGGCGGTACGGCTGAGGGGGGAAGCACAGCATGGCGAATTTCTCGAAGTCGAACGTTCCGCAGTTCTCGGTCGACGTCTACCAGAACGAGTTCCTGCCCGAGGGCGGCCGTGAGGTCAACGCGATCGTCACCGTGACCTCGACCGGCGGCGGCACCGTCGGGGGGACGGCCGTGCGCTCGTACTCGACGGGCAGCACACCGGACGCGGCGGTGGCGATCATGGTCGACTGCTCGGGCTCGATGGACTACCCGCCGACCAAGATGCGCAACGCCCGCGACGCCACGGCCGCGGCGGTCGACACGCTCCGCGACGGCGTGCACTTCGCGATCATCGGCGGCACGCACGTGGCCAAGGAGGTCTACCCGGGCGGCGGGCGGCTCGCGGTCGCCGACGCCGGCACCCGCGAGGAGGCCAAGCAGGCGCTGCGCCGGCTCAGCGCGGGCGGCGGCACCGCGATCGGCACCTGGCTCAAGCTCGCCGACCGGCTGCTCGCCTCCTCCGATGTATCGATCCGCCACGGGATCCTGCTCACCGACGGACGCAACGAGCACGAGTCGCCCGAGGACCTGCAGGCCGCGCTCGACGCGTGCGCGGGCCGCTTCACCTGCGATGCCCGCGGTGTGGGCACGGACTGGGAGGTCAAGGAGGTCACCGGGATCGCCTCGGCGCTCCTGGGCTCCGCCGACATCGTCGCGGACCCGTCCGGGCTCGCCGCCGACTTCACGCAGATGATGGAGACGGCGATGGGCAAGGAGGTCGCGGACGTGGCGCTGCGCCTGTGGACCCCGATGGGCTCGGAGATCAAGTTCGTGAAGCAAGTGGCGCCCACCGTCGAGGAGTTGACCGGCCGGCGCACCGAGGCGGGCCCGCGGGCCGGTGACTATCCGACGGGTTCGTGGGGGGACGAGTCCCGGGATTACCACGTCTGCGTTCAGGTGCCGAACGCCGATCTCGGGCAGGAGATGCTGGCGGCCCGGGTCTCCCTGGTGGTGCCGCAGAGCGACGGCACCGTCGAGACGCTCTCGCAGGGTCTCGTACGCGCCGTGTGGACGGATGACATGGCGGCGTCCACGTCGATCAATCCGCAGGTGGCGCACTACACGGGCCAGGCGGAGCTGGCGCAGGTCATCCAGCAGGGTCTTGACGCGCGCAAGGCGGGCGACATGGACGGGGCAACGGCCAAGCTGGGACGGGCCGTTCAGCTCGCGGCGGCCTCCGGCAACGAGGACACCGCGAAACTGCTTGCGAAGGTGGTCGACGTCGAGGATGCCGCGACAGGTACTGTGCGATTGAAGGCGAAGGTCGAGGACGCCGACGAGATGACTCTCGAGACCCGGTCCACCAAGACGGTTCGCGTCAAGAAGTGAACACAGCGCGACGGCCCGGCAACCGGCCGTGACGACAAGGCCCTTGGCCGCGTCGTCGGGCATGCCGGGCGTGACGTGACACGTACCGAGCGTCCGCGTCCGCACCCGGGAGGTGCGGCCGGACACTGACACAGCGGCCCGCAGCGGTCGTAGAAGGAGAGGGGGAAGCGCCGACATGCCGACCTGCCCGAACGGACACCAGTCGGGTTCCGACGACTGGTGCGAGGTCTGCGGCCACCGCATGACCGGTGCGAGCGCGCCCTCCGGCGCCGTCCCTCCGCCCCCGCCGCCCCCGGGCGCCGGTTACGGCTACCCGCAGCAGGGCCAGCAGGGGGGTTACGGCTATCCGCAGCAGCCGGCCGGTCCCCCGCAGCTGTGCCCCCAGTGCCAGACCCCGCGTGAGGCGAACGAGCCTTTCTGCGAGGAGTGCCGCTGGAACTTCATCACCAACACGGCGACGTCGTACACGCCCGCCGCTCCGCGCCAGCCCGTCCCCGGTGTGAACCTGCCGCCGGGGTTCCAGGCGCAGCAGCCGCCCGGCGAGTACACGAGCTCGCGGCCCTCGCAGATGAACCGTCCCGCCGAGCCGCTGCAGCCGGACCCGTCCGGTCCGATGGGCGGTCCGGGTCCGATGGGCGGTCCGGGTCCGAACGGTGCGGGCGGGCCCTTCCCGAACGGCCCGATGGGCGGACCTCCCGGCCCCAACGGCCCGATGGGCGGCCCTCCTGGCCCTCCCGGCCCCGGTCCGATGGGCGGCCCCGGTGGTCCTCCCGGTCCTCCCGGCCCCATGGGCGGCCCCCCGCCCCCGCCGCCCGCGCAGGGCTACCAGCAGCAGCCCGGCCCGCCGGCTCCGCCGCAGGGCACGCAGGGCGACGACGACTGGATGCTGCAGCCGCCGTCCGCGCAGTCCGCTCCCCCGGTCCAGCACCCGCTGGCCGGCGGCGGCTACCCGGCGCCGCAGCCGCAGGGTCCGGTCGGCTGGACCGCGGTGATCGGTCCGGACCGTGACTACTTCATGGCGATGATGCACCGCAGCGGTCCCGAGGCGTCGAGCCTCAACCTGCCCGCGTACTCGCCGGAGCAGGAGCGCAGACTCACCGGGAACCAGATCACGATCGGCCGTCGCCGCCACTCCACGGGCGAGACGCCGGACATCGACCTCTCGGTCCCGCCGGAGGACCCGGGTGTCTCGCACCAGCACGCGGTCCTGGTCCAGCAGCCGGACGGCGGCTGGGCGGTGGTCGACCAGAACTCGACCAACGGCACGACGGTCAACAACGGCGAGGAGCCCATCCAGCCCTTCGTCCCCGTCCCGCTGCAGGACGGCGACCGGGTCCACGTCGGCGCGTGGACGACGATCACGCTGCGCCGCGGCTGACGCCTCGGCCCGTATGACGCCCGGCTTCCCCTCGGGGAGGCCGGGCGTCGTCGTTCCCGCCCGCGCCGGCGTTCCACCCCCGACCGAGCCCACGGCCGAGCCCACATCCGAGCCCTCAGCCGAGCCCCCACACGTACGGCCCCTCCGGGTCGTCGAGCCAGGCCCACACCGCGTCACCCGCCACCGTCACTCCGAACCGCTCCCGCTCCGGGCGCCCTTCGCGGCGCCACAGGGCGAAGGCCTCCTCGGGGTCGAGTGAGCCCGCCGTGAGTTCGAGCAGGAAGCGGAAGAGCTCGTTCTGGGTGATGCGGCGCGGCAGCGAGGACGCGTACCGGGGCCGCCCGGAGGGCTCCCGCCCGCCGCCGCGCAGCGGCACGAAGTACGCGGGCGTGTGCAGGAAGCGCCCCTCCGCGTACCCGGTGTCCCGCACCGTCAGGGCGATCAGGCCGGTGGACAGCGGCGCCAGGATCCGCGCCCCGGCCCTGCACTGCTCCAGCCAGGCCCGCGGGATCGTCGCGAGGGTGCAGGTCGCGATGATCCTGTCGTACGGGGCGTGCGCGGGGCATCCCCGTGCCCCGTCGCCGGTGACGACGGCGGGCGCGAAGCCCGCGCGTTCGAGATGGCGGCGGGCCGCCTCGGTGATCTCCGGTTCGAGGTCGACGGTGGTGACCGCCGCGTCCCCGAGCACGTACGCGAGCAGGGCCGCGTTGTAGCCCGTGCCCGCCCCGATCTCCAGGACGCTCTGGCCGTCGCGGACGTCGAGTTCGGCCAGCATCTTCGCCATCAGGGACGGCTGGCTCGACGAGGACACCAGGTCCCCGTCCCGTACCCGCGTGGCCAGCGGGGCGTCGCTGTAGACCCCCTGGAGCCAGCGCGCCCGCCGCGCCTCGCTCTCGTCCTCGCCCCACAGCCGCTCGTAGCCGCCCGTGGCGTTCGCGTAGTAGTAGGGCACGAACAGATGCCGCGGCACGGCGGCGAACGCCTCGCGCCAGCGCGGATCGGCGTCGAACGCGCCGCTCTCCTCGATCTCCCGCACCAGAGCCGCCCGCGCCACGGCCGCTGGATCGGCGGGCCCGGAGGGGCCGGAAGGACCGGAGGGGTCGTCCACGGGATCGGAGGCTGCACCCATATACCCACTGTGCTGCGGTTTGCCCCTGGACGCGAGGCCCCGCACCGGGGAGCGGAGACCTAGTCCTCCAGTCCTCCGTCGGGGGGTCTGCGACGATGGAGGGGTGACAGAGATCCCGCGCGGCACGCTTCAGGAGCAGACCTTCTACGAGCAGGTCGGCGGCGAGGAGACCTTCCGGCGTCTGGTGCACCACTTCTACCAAGGCGTCGCCGAGGACCCGCTGCTGAAGCCCATGTACCCGGAGGACGACCTCGGTCCGGCCGAGGAGCGGCTCGCGCTCTTCCTGATGCAGTACTGGGGCGGGCCCCGCACGTACAGCGATGACCGCGGCCACCCCCGGCTGCGGATGCGGCACGCCCCGTTCAAGGTGGACCGGGCGGCGCACGACGCGTGGCTGCTGCACATGCGCGCGGCGGTCGACGAACTGGGGCTCTCCGAGGAGCACGACCGCACGTTGTGGAACTACCTGACGTACGCGGCCGCCTCGATGGTCAACACCGAAGGCTGACCGCCTGATTCACCCTTCGTTCCGGAATCCGACCCTCATTCCCCGTAATGCGGTCACGATCTGGTCAATTTCGGCCAGAGAGCGGTTTCCCTCTTCCTGACCACCTGAAAGAGTCGCCGTTCAGGGGTACGAGGGCGGGGGCCCGAGTACGGGACGGGGACCGGTGATCGGGTGACGGGGTTCATCTTTCTGCGGGTACGCGCGCATCGCCTGCTGCTGCTCGCGGCGCTCCTCGCGGTGCTGCTGACGACGTCGGTCCTCGCGACCCTCACCGGCTTCTCGGGGGCGATCGGTGACGCCGCGCTGCGGCACGCGCTCACCACGCGCTCGGCCTCGCCGGCCTCCCTCCTCGTGCAGTACGACGTGGAGCCGGGCCAGCGGGCCGAGGCCGACCGCAAGGTCGAGGCGGGCGCCCGGAAGGTCTACGACGGTCTGCCGGTCTCGCTGCGCGCGGCCGAGAAGTCCGAGGCGTACGCGCTGCCGCGCTCGCTGCAGGCGCCCGAAAGACGCGCGGGCGACCCGGACCTCACCCATCTCGCCGTGCTCGACCGCTCCCGGCTCCGGCTGGTCGACGGCGCCTGGCCGAAGGCCCCGGAGGCCGGCGGCAAGGGCGCCGTCGAGGTGGCGCTGCCCGAAGTGGCCGCGAAGGAGCTGAACTTGAAGCCGGGCGGCCCGGCCTTCAAGCTCACCGACCGACTCGACGGCCCGTCCGTGCAGGTGCGCGTCTCCGGCACGTACACGCCGGTCGACGCCGCCGAGCCGTACTGGCAGGTCGACGAGATGGACGGGCGCGGCGTCCGCAAGCTGGACTTCACCACGTACGGACCGCTGCTCACCGATCCCGCGACCTTCAGCAGCGGACGCGTGCCGGCCGGTGAGGTGTCGTGGCTGGCCACCGCCGACTTCCGCAACCTCGGGGCCGACCGGATCGCCGCCCTGAAGGAGGCCGCCGAGCGCGGCAACAGCCAGTTCGGGAAGGTCTCCGGGCTCGGCACCGGGGTGGCCGCGCACACCGAGCTGCCGACGCTGCTCGACCGGGCCGAGCGTTCGCTGCTCGTGGCCCGCTCCACGCTCGTGATCGTGGCGATCCAGCTGCTGATGCTCGCCGCGTACGCATTGCTGCTCGTGGCACGGCTGCTGTCGTCGGAGCGCGCGGGCGAGACGGATCTGCTGATGGCGCGCGGTGGTTCGCGCGGCCGGATCGCCTGGTTCGCGGCCGCCGAGTCGCTGCTGCTCGCGGTGCCCGCGGCGGTGCTCGCGCCGCTGCTCGCCGGTCCGCTGACGAAACTTCTCGCCGGGCAGGGCGCGCTGGCCCGGATCGGCCTCGAACTGGAGACGGATCCGACGTTCTCGGTGTGGCTGGTGGCCCTCGTGGTCGCGCTCGGCTGCGCCCTCGCCGTGGTGGCACCGGCCCTGTCCGTGACGGGCATGCGCCGCTCGGTGCGGATGAAGTCGCTGCCCGCGCCGGTGCGCGCGGGCGCCGACGTCGGCCTCCTGGTGATCGCGGCCGTCGCCTACTGGCAGCTGGACCAGCAGACCTCGGGCGGCGGCGCGCTCAGCGGCGACGCCGAGGGGCGGCTCGGCATCGACCCGCTGCTCGTCGGCGCCCCGGCGCTCGCGCTGCTGGCCGGCACCGTCCTGACCCTGCGGCTGCTGCCGCCCGCCGCGCGCCTCGGCGAGCGCCGCGCCGCGAAGGGCCGCGGCCTGCCCGGCGCCCTCGCGGGCTGGCAGCTCAGCCGCCGCCCGCTGCGCGGCGCCGGTCCCGTCCTGCTGCTCGTGCTCGCGGTCGCGATGGGGATGCTCGCGATCGGGCACGGCGCGTCGTGGGACTGCTCGCAGGAGGACCAGGCGGACTTCCGGTCGGGCACGCAGGTGCGGGTGCAGGGCGGCCGGATCGCCGCGGCGGACCAGGGCGAGGTGTACACGTCCCTGGACGGCGTGCGTGCGGCGGCTCCCGCGGTACGCCGCACGATGGAGATGTCGGGCGAGCGCTCCGCGGACATCATTGCCCTCGACACCCGCAACGCCGCGGACGGCATGCTGCTCCGCGAGGACCTGGGCAGCCCGGGGTCCCTGCAGGACGCGCTCGGAGTCCGCGACATCGCCACGTACGGCGTCGAACTGCCGGACAAGGCAGCCGAGTTGACCGTCGAGATGAAGATGACGTCGCAGGAGCCGAGCAAGACCGACTCCGCGTCGGTCAGCGCCATGCTGCGGGACCGCTTCGGCGCCACGCACCCGGCCCGGCTGGGCGAACTGCCCGCCGACGGCCGCGCCCGCAGCTTCCGTACGGAGCTCGGGTCCACGGGCCCGTACCAGCTGACCGGGTTCCAGGTGGACACCCCGGGATCCCCGAAGGAGTCCGAGAAGCACACCTTCTCGGTGCTCTCCGCACAGGCCGACGGCAAGGCTCTGGCCGCGCCCGACGGCCAGGAGTGGCAGGGCTGGGCGCAGGATGTGTCGCCCACCGCGGTGTCCGACATTCCCGTGGCGCCGAACCAGCTGAAGGTCGGGCCCCCGGCCGGGGGCACTCTGCTCAGTACGCGGTTCCACACCACTCCCGCGTGGACGAGCCCCACCGGGGACATGACGACTCAGGTACGGATCACCGCCAAGCGCCCCCGGGCCGCCGACCCGTCCGCGGTGGTCACCGAGCGGTTCCTGACCGCGAGCGGGGCGAAGGTGGGCGACACGGTCGATCTGCCGCTGGCCTCCGAGCCCGTCCAGGTGCGGATCGCGAAGGTGGTGCCCGAGCTGCCCACGTCCACCGCGAACGGCGGTGCGGTGCTGGTCGATCTGCGCGTCGTCAACGAGGTGAACGCGCAGAGCTTCGACCCCGAGCTGACGCCTGGTGAATGGTGGCTGACGCCCGAGGCGGGCAAGGCCGAACAGGTCGCCCGCGAACTGCGGGCGCGCCCCGACGTCGACCCCGAGCAGGTGCTCGTGCGCGCGGAGATCGCCGAGGAGCTGCGGGACGATCCGCTGGGCGCGGGTCCGCAGTCGGCGCTGCTCGCGGTCGCCGTGGTCGCCGCCGCGCTCGCGGCCGTCGGCTTCGCGGTCAGCGCGGCCGGATCGCTGCGGGAGCGGGCCGCCGAGTTCTCGGTGCTGCGGGCCCTCGGCACACCGCAACGGCAGCTCGCGCGGCTGATCGCGGCCGAACAGGGCGTACTCATCGGGCTCGCGCTGGTGGTCGGCGTGGCGCTGGGCGCCGTACTGACCCGAGCGGTGGTGCCGTTGATCGTGCTCACCGGGGACGCGGGAAAGCCCGTGCCGTCGGTGCTCGTGGAGCTGCCGGCCGGCCGGGTGGCGCTGCTCCTCGGGATGGTCGCGCTGGTCCCGCTGCTCGTGGTCGCGGCCATCGCCCTGCGACGGGTCGAGCCGGTGGTGTCGCTCCGTCACGACGGGAACAACTGACATGGCAGCCAGGCCCGTCGCACCCTGGGTGCGCACGCGGCTGCGGGCTGCCCCGCTCGCGGCGGCGGCTGTCGGGCTGCTCGTCTGTGCCACGTCGTTCCTCGCGGCCGCGTTCCCGCGTGCGGTGTACTCCTACGAGGCAGACGGGCTCAGGGACGCGGTGAGCGCTGCACGGCCCGAGCAGCGCGGCATCGAGATATCGGTGCTCGACAGTGTCGAGTCGCGCCTCGCCAACCCGCGCCGGCCTGCCTACCTGCAGTCCGCCGCTCTCGATGTGCTCGCGGACCCCCTCGTCCCGGACATGACGCAAGCCGCGCGCGGCGCCGAGTCGGTGCGCGCCTGGAAGGCGCCCTACGACCCGTGGATCCCCCGCCGGTACGGCGGCAACGAACCGCGCTTCACCCTCGCGGCGCAGGCCGGTATGGGGAGCCATTCCCGGATCGTCGAGGGCCGGCTTCCCCGGGGCAAGGGCGTCACCGCGCAGAGCACCGCGACCGAGGCGGCGGTCGCCGAGGACACCGCCCGGATCATGAAGATCAAGGTCGGTTCGGTGATCGACTTCAAGGCGCCGGGCGGAAAGCGCCTGGAGGTGCGGGTCACGGGCATCGTCAAACCCCGTGATCCGCAGGGAAGTTACTGGTCGCGCGAGGCGGTTCTGCGGACGCCGCAGATCACGTACACCGAATACACGGATACGACGAACAACACGTACTGGCACGGCGGGCTGCTGCTCGCGCCCGAGGCCGCACCGTTCCTGCTCGCGGGCGACTGGACGGTAAACCTCTACGCGCGAGTCGAGCCCGAGGTCGCCTCCCTGGACGCGGGCGATCTGCCGGCGCTCGACCGCCAGCTGGCCTCCCTCAACAGCGGCCCGCTCAACGCCCGGCTGGTCGGCCGCCTCGGCCCCCAGGTCTCGGTCGCCACCGGACTCGACGAGATCGTCGCCGACTTCCGCGCGCTGCGCACGGCCGTCACCCCCATCATGCTGATCGCCGTCTACGGCATCGGGGTGATCGCCCTGGTCACCGTTGTGATGAGCGGTGCCCTGTCGGCGGCCCGGCGCGCCGCCGAACTCACGCTTCTGCGCTCGCGCGGCGGTTCGCTGCGCCAGATCGCCGGCCGGCTGTGCGCGGAGACCGCGGTGGTGGCGGTGCCGGCGGCCGCGCTCGGCTGGCTGCTCGCGGTCGCCGTACTTCCGGGGGGTCCGCTCGGG
The DNA here is from genome assembly GCF_044458745.1 of Streptomyces sp. NPDC050418. Taxonomy (NCBI): domain Bacteria; kingdom Bacillati; phylum Actinomycetota; class Actinomycetes; order Kitasatosporales; family Streptomycetaceae; genus Streptomyces; species Streptomyces sp. NPDC050418. The sequence continues at coordinate 6,337 of NZ_JBITIG010000019.1, read as the reverse complement.
CCGTCGCTGCTCGCCTCGGCCGCCGTGGCCGTACTCGCCAGTCTCGCCCTGCCCTTGCTCGGCGCCGCCCGGCACCGGCGGACCCGGAGCCACTCGGGCCGCGGGGACCTCGTCGCCGCCCGGCCCTCACGGCGGCGTACGGTCGCGGAGCTGACGCTGGTGGTGCTCGCCGTGGGCGCGGTACTCGCCCTGCGCCGGCGAGGAACCGGCGGCGGTGCGGACACACTGGTGAGTGCCGCTCCGGTCCTGCTCTCCCTGGTCGCCGCGCTGCTGCTCGTCCGGCTGTATCCGCTGCCGCTGCGGATGCTGGTCCGCCCGCTCGGGCGCGGCCGGGGCGCGGTCGGCTTCCTGTCCCTGGCCCGCGCCGGGCGTACGTCCTCCACTCAGGCCCTGCCGCTGCTCGTGCTCCTGATCGCGCTGACGACAGCGGCCCTCGGCGGTTCCGTGCCGGCCGGGGTCGAAGAGGCGCGGGACCGGGCGGCGCTGGAGATCGTGGGCGCCGACGTCCGGGTCAGCGCCGTGGCGGAGGTCCCCAACAAGCCGAAGGCGCCGCTGCCCGACGCGCTCGACGCGCAGGTGGACGCGGTCGACGGGATCGACGCGGTGGCGTCGGCGTATGTCGAGTACGAACTCGCGATGCCAAGCGGCAAACCGGTGGCGCTGATCGCCGTGGAGCCGCGGGCCTACGCGCGGATCGCCGCGGCCACCGGGCTCGGCACGTTCTCGGCGGAGGATCTGTCGGCGCCCGGCTCGGGCCCGCAGCCCGCGCTGGTGTCGCCGTCCGTGGCGCAGCGCCTGGGCAGCGCCGAGCGCACCTTCCGGGTGCCCGCGGGCGAATTCACGATGCAGGTGACCGGGGTGCTCGACACGACACCGGCGCTGCGCAGCATGGACTTCGTCCTCATCGACGCGAGCCGGCTGCTCAAGCCCGCCCACTCCCTGCTCCTCGCGGTCGGCAGCGGCTACGACAAGCGCGCCCTGCGGGACGTCGTCGCCCCGGGCGCGGGCGTCGAGCTGCTGCTGCGCTCCGACGAACGGGCGGCCCTCACCGACTCCCCGCTCCAGACCGGCGCCGAGACCGTCTACCGGTTCGCCGTGGCCGCCGGTGCGGGGTATGCCGCGCTCGCCGTCCTCCTGTCCCTGCTGCAGGCCGCTCCCGAACGCACCGTGCTGATCGCCCGGTTGCGGACCATGGGCCTGCGCAAGGGACAGGCGCGGCGACTTCTCGTACTCGAAGCACTGCCGCAGGCGCTGCTCGCGACCCTCGGCGGCGTCCTCGTCGCGGTGGTCGCCATGGACCTGCTCGCACCGGGGCTCGACCTCGGAGGACTGGCGCTGGCAGCGCGGGCCGCGGGCTTCGGCGGCGCTCATCTCCGCATGGAGCCCTGGTCGTTGCTGCTGCCCGCGCTCGCCGTGCTGCTCCTCGCGACCGGCGTCGCCGCCGCCCAGGCGTGGTGGACCGCACGCCGCACCTCGATCACGGAACTCAGCGCAGGAGGCACGCAATGACACGGGACCTGAACACCGGGGGTGACTGACATGCGAACCACAGCAGTTGCGCCCTGGGTGCGCACCCATCTGAAGGCGGCCCCGCTGCCGGCGCTGGCACTGACGCTGCTCGTCCTGGTGACGTCGTTCCTCGCGGCGGTGTTCCCGCGCGCCGTGGACACGTACGAGACGGAGGGCCTGCGGACGTCGCTGACCGAGGCGGGCCCTGACCGCACCGGTTTCCAGGTGTCCATGCCGACGGGCGGCTACTACGAGCCCGCGTCGAGCGCGGATGTGGCACCGGACCTCATACGGGACGGCGTCCCGTATGTCCTGGACGCCATGGACTCCCCGCTGACCCCCGACAAGTCGCAGATGGCGTACGGCGCCCAGACGTCGCGGCCGGTGATGGCGCGCGACCACTGGCTGCCGCGGCCCGAGGAGATCTTCGCCCACTTCACGGTGGCCGCCCAGGCCGATGTCGGCCGGCACGGGCGGGTCGTCGAGGGCAGGCTCCCGCGGGGCGACGAGGTCACGATCCGCAGCAAGCAGGCCGAGGCGGCCGTGAGCGTGGACACCGCCAGGATCCTCGGCATCAAGGTGGGTTCCGTCATCCACTTCGCCGCGGACGACGGCATGGCCACCGTCGGCCTGAAGATCACCGGAATCGTGAAGCCCCGTGATCCGCAGGGCAGTTACTGGTCCTTCGACGCGACCCTGCGCAAGCCCGCCCTGCTGCTCACCCCGAAGGCGGTGCCCCAGAAGTACTGGCACGGCGGTCTGCTGCTCGCCCCGGAAGCCTCGGCGATGCTGATCCGGCTCGACCCCAATCCCAACGTGTACTGGCGGGTTCCGCCGGTGATCGAGGACATCCAGGTCGCCGAACTGCCCGCGCTCGAAGAGCGCGTCGCCGCGATCGAGAACGGTCCCGCTCTGTCGGAGCTGCGCGGCAACGCGGGTGACGCCATCGACGCGGACACCGATCTCGAGCGGATCACGGGCGACTTCCGGGCGGCTCGTGAGGCGATGTCGCCGGTCGTCTTCATCGCCGTGTACGGCATCGGTGCCGTGGCCCTGGTCGTGCTCCTGATGACCGGCGCGCTGTCCTCGGCCCGCCGCTCACGCGAGGTCGCACTGCTGCGCGCACGCGGCGGCTCGGTGCGCGGGATCACCGGCAGGATCTGCGCCGAGACGGCGGTGCTCGCGCTGCCGGCCGCCGCGCTCGGCGGGTTCCTCGCCGCGCTGGTACGGCCCGACGGCCGCATCGGCCCGTCGATCGCCGGGGCGGCCCTGGTGGCGCTGATCACCTGCGTCGCCTTCCCGGTCCGCGCGATCCTCGGCCATGTCCGGCTGCGCGCCCACGGCGGGCGCGACGACCTCGTGGACGCCAAGCCGTCGCGCCGTCGCACGGTCGCCGAACTGACCGCGCTCGTCCTGGCGGCCGGTGCCGTGGTGGCGCTGCGGCGCCAGGGCAGCGGCGGTGCGGACGGACTGGTCAGCGCGGCCCCCGTGATGGTGGCGCTGATCGCCGCGCTGCTGCTCATCCGGCTCTACCCACTGCCGATACGGGTCGTGGGGCGGCCCTTGCTGCGCCGGCGCGGCGCGATCGGCTTCCTGTCGCTGGCGCGCGCCGGACGCACCTCGTCGGCGCAGGCGCTGCCGCTGCTCGCGCTGCTCGTGGCGCTGACGACCGCCGCGTTCGGCGGGAGCGTGCTCGCCGGAATCGCCGACGCGCGGGACACGGTGGCACTGCAGTCCGTGGGCGCCGATCTGCGGATCAACGCCCGGCCGAACCAGGACCTGCCCGACGGACTCGCGGACAAGATCGCCGCGCTGGACGGGGTCAGCGAGGTCAGCCGGGTCTACGTGGACAGCAACATGCGCATGCCGGACGGCGGCAAGGAGATCTCCCTGATCGCCGTGGACCCGGAGTCGTACGCGCGGCTGACCAAGCGCGTGAACATCGGCGTCCTGTCGCCCGGTGATCTGAAGGCACCCGCATCGGAGCCCACGCCCGCCTTCGTGTCATCGGCCGCCGCCGAGCGCCTCGGCAGGGGCGAGCACCGGCTGCGCACCCCGGCCGGTGACTTCACGGCCCGCGTGAGCAAGGTGCAGGAGCGGACCCCGGCCAGCTTCGGCGCCGAGTTCATGCTGATCGACGCGAGCCGGCTCACGAACCGCTCGGACAGCGCGCTGTACGCGACGGGCAGCGGCTTCACGCGGTCCGAGGTCCGCAAGGCCGTCGGCACGAACAGTCCGGACATCACCTACGAGCTGCGGGCCGAGGACCGTGCCGCCATGTCCGACGGCCCGCTCCAGAAGGGCGCCGAGACCGTCTACGGCTTCGCGGTCGCGGCCGGTGCCGGTTACGCCGTCCTCGCCGTACTGCTCTCCTTGCTGCAGACCGCCCCGGAGCGCACGGCCCTCGTGGCGCGGTTGCGCACCATGGGGCTCGGCCGGGGGCAGGCACGCAAGCTGCTCGTCCTCGAAGCGCTGCCGCAGGCGCTGCTCGCCGCGGTCGGCGGCGTCCTGGTGGCGCTCGCCGCGATGGAACTGATCGCACCGGGGCTCGACCTCGGACAGATCGCACTCGCCACCCAGGCCAATGCCTTCGGCGACGTACAACTCCGTATGGATTCCTGGTCGTTGCTGGTGCCCGCGGCCCTCGTGGTGCTGCTTGCCACCGGGGTCGCGCTCGTCCAGGCATGGTGGACGGCACGGCAGACCTCCCTTACCGAACTCAGGGCTGGAGACGGGCGATGACCGAACCTTCGACGACCACGACGACCTCGACCGTGACGGGCCCGTCCGGCGGCGGTGTCACCCTCGCCGAGCTGGAGCAGCGGGCCGCGTCCCGGCGCGACCGCCCGGAGTTCGGGCACGACGCGCTGATCACCTGCGACCGTCTGGTGCGTATCTTCACGGCCGACGGGGTGGAGGTGCAGGCGCTCCAAGGGCTCGATCTCCTGGTCACCAAGGGCGAGTTGATGGCGCTCGTCGGCGCGTCCGGCAGCGGCAAGTCGACCCTGATGAACATCCTCGCGGGCCTCGACGAGCCGACGGCCGGGCAGGCCAAGGTCGCGGGCTGCGATCTGCTCGCGATGGGCTCCAAGGACCGGCTGCGCTACCGGCGCGAGATCGTCGGCTTCGTATGGCAGCAGACGGCACGCAACCTGCTGCCGTATCTGACCGCGGCGCAGAACGTGGCACTGCCCATGCAGCTGCGGGGCGTACGGGGCCGGGCGAAGAAGACGGCACGCGCCGAGGAACTCCTCGAACTGCTCGGCGTGGGCGAGCTGCGCGACCGGCGTCCCGCGCAGCTGTCCGGCGGCCAGCAGCAGCGCGTCGCCATCGCGGTGGCGCTCGCCAACGACCCGGAGGTCCTGCTCGCCGACGAACCGACCGGTGAGCTGGACTCGGCCACCGGGCGGCAGATCTTCGAGGCGTTCCGCGCGGCCAACGAGGAGCTCGGCACGACGATCGTGATCGTCACGCACGACCAGACGGTGGCCACGGAGGTCCGCCGCACGGTCGCCATCCGCGACGGCCGCACCTCCACGGAGGTCCTGCGGCACACGCGGATCGACGCGGCGACCGGCGAGGAGCACATGGTGGCCCGCGAGTACGCGATGCTCGACCGGGCCGGCCGGCTGCAGCTCCCCGCGGACTACACGCAGACGCTGGAGATGCGGGACCGGGTGGCGCTGGAGCTGGAGACGGACCACATCGGGGTGTGGCCGGACGATTCGCGGACCGAGGGCGAGTAAAAACGTTTGGAGGGGGCGGGCGGCCGCTGTTACCGTTCTGGCGGCCGTGCGAGAGAACGAGGAGGTGGTACCCGTGAACCAATTCACGTGGGTGCTCTCCTCAGAGGTCACGGTCGGGCGATAGGTCGTCGCCCGGGAGCGCCGTATTTCTCGGACTCCCGAAAGGCACGACCATGCAGCACAGCACTTCCGGTGTGCATCACACCACCCCCGGCCTGCAGTTCGCTCCCGCCCGGCGCCTGGACGACGGTCTCGTCGAGCGCACCTTCACCCTCGGCGGCACCCCCGGCGATTCCCTCGACGGGATCCCCGGCATCCTCTGGACGCCGGAATCCGCCACCGCCTCCGCCCCGGCCCGTCCGGTCCTCCTCGGCCACCCGCCGCTGGGCCTGGACAGGATGTACCCGCGGCTCGTGGCACGGGCCCGCGCCTGTGCGGCGCAGGGGTACGCGGCGGCCACCATCGAGCTCCCCGGGAGCGGGGAGCGGCCCCGGATCCCCGTCATGGACCAGGCACGGGCCGACCTGCGCCAGGCGCTGGCGGCGGGCGCCCCGGTCACGGACGAGATCATCGACGCCCTGATCCTTCCGCTGGTCGACCAGGCCGCCGGGGAAACGCGCGCCGCCCTCGACGCCCTGCTCGCGCTCCCCGAACTCGACGGCCCCGTCGGCTACGCGGGCGGGGTGATCTCCCTCGGCGTGCGGCTCGCGGCGACGGAGCCCCGTATCGCGGCCGCCACCCTGTTCGCGGGCAGCTACATCCCGCGCAGCATCGTCGAGGAGGCCCGCAAGGTCACCCTGCCGCTGCACGTCCTGCTGCAGTGGGACGACGAGGGCAACGACCGGCAGGCGGCCCTGGAACTCTTCGACGCCTTCGGCTCCGCGGAGAAGGGCCTGAACGCCAACATGGGCGGGCACACGGGGGTACCGGAGCACGCGGGTGAGTCCGCGGACGGGTTCTTCGCCCGGCACCTGAGGTGAGATGGGAGGGGGGGGGGGGGGGGGGGGGGGGGGGGGGGGGGGGGGGGGGGGGGGGGGGGGGGGGGGGGGGGGGGGGGGGGGGGGGGGGGGGGGGGGGGGGGG
>NZ_JBITIG010000018.1:0-159695 GCF_044458745.1 Streptomyces sp. NPDC050418 | reverse complement strand
GGGGCGAGCTCGACTCTCACGCTCACACCTCCCGCCCTCCGGGGGCCCCCCCCCCCCCCCGCGGGCGGGGGCGCCCCCCCCCCCCCCCCCCCCCCCCCCCCCCCCCCCCCGCCCTACGCCCCAATCGCCCCCAGCACATCCATCCGCGCAGCCCGCCGTGCCGGCCAGATCGCCGCCAGCACCCCGACCACCAGGGCGAGCACCACGAACAACCCCAGCCGCACCCACGGCAACACCGTCTCGTACGCGGGCAACGACCCACCCGTGACACCGCTGTTGAGCCACGCCAGGAAGATCCCGGACCCGATACCGAGCGCCGCGCCGAACAGGCAGATGATCACGGACTCCAGGCGCACCATCCGCCGGATCCCCGCCCGGTCGAGGCCGATCGCCCGCAGCATCCCGATCTCGCGGGTCCGCTCGAAGACGGACATCGCGAGGGTGTTCACGACGCCGAGGACCGCGATGAGCACGGCCATCCCGAGCAGTCCGTACATCATGTTCAGGACCGTCCCGACCGCCCCGACCTCGGACGCCACGATCTGATCGCGGTCCTGCACCTTGAGCAGCGGACTGTTGCCGAGCGCGTCACGGATCCTCCCGTCGAGGCCGGTGGCGCCGGAATCCGCCTTCACCAGGACCTCGTCCAGCCGCTTCTCGGTGGCGTACGGCAGCACGTCACCGAGCGTCCCGAGTGCCTCCGCGACCGTGCGGTTCTTCTCGAAGACGCCGACGACGGTGAACGACTTCACGTCCGCGCCCGTGCGCTTCCCGTCGGTGAACCGCCCGCCGAGCCCGGCCTTGACGACCGACCCCACCGCGAGCCCTCGCTCACCGGCCAGTTCCGAGGACACCGCGATCTTCCCGGGCCCGACGTCCGCCAACGACCCGTCGGTGAACCGCAGATCGGTCACCTTGCCGACCGTGCGGGGGTCGGCGCCGGTCAGCTGCAGATAACCGCCCGGCGTGTCCGCCGTCGCCGAGGCCACGGGTGCCGCGGCCGAGACGCCCGGCACCCGCGCCACCTTGCCGGCGGCGTCCGGCTCGATGCCGCGGTACGCGGAGTTGGAGATCCGGTAGTCGGCCGCGAGCCCCGTGGTCGCCTCGGCGGCCACGGCCCGGTCGGCGGACTGCGCGGCCACGGTGAGGCCGGTGATCAGGCACAGGCCGACCATCAAGGCGGAGGCGGTCGCCGCCGTACGGCGCGGGTTGCGCAGCGCGTTCTCCTTGGCGAGCTTGCCGCTCACGCCGTACAGCCGCTCGGTGAGCCGCCCGGCCAGCGCGATGAACGGCCGCGACAGGAGCGGCGCGAGCACCATCAGCCCGCACAGGAACAACCCCGCGCCGAACAGCGCGATGAGCAGGTCGGCCTCGGACGGCTTCGCGAGCCCGGCCACGTACAGCATGAACGGCATCCCGCCCGCGACGAGCAGTACACCCAGCACATTGCGGACCACGAGGCTGCGCGCCTTCGGCGGGGCGTCCACCGTGCTCATCGCCTCGACGGGGGCGATCCGCGCGGCCTTGCGGGAGGGCAGCCAGGCCGCGAGGACCGTCACCACGACACCCACGACGAGCGACCACGCGAAGGCGGCCGGCGAGACGACCAGCGGCCCGTCCGGCAGCCCCGCACCACCGGCGTTCAGGAGCGCGGGCAGGACGGCGGCGATCCCGAGGCCGAGCGCGAACCCGCCCGCCGAAGCGCCGAGTCCGAGCAGGCCCGCTTCGACGAGTACGGAGCGTACGACCTGCTTGCGCGAGGCGCCGACCGCCCGCATCAGGGCGATCTCCTTGGTGCGCTGGGCGATCAGCATGGTGAAGGTGTTGGCGATGATGAACACCCCGACGAACAGGGCGATCCCGGCGAAGACCAGCAGCGCCTTCGTCAGCGATCCGGTGCTCTGCTCGATCTCCCGTGCCTGCTGGTCGGCCAGTTCCTGACCACTGGTCGCGGTCGCGGCGCCGTCGCCCGGCAGCAGCGCCCGGACGTCCGCCGTCAGCGCGGTCTGGGCGGTGCCGGGGCGCGCGCCCACGGTGATCTCGTCGTAGTACCCGGGCGCGGTGAACAGCTTCTGCGCGGTGGCCGTGTCGAAGAGCGCGAGGGTGCCGCCGGCCGTGACGCGCGGGTCGTCCGTGGAGACGAGACCGACGAGCTTCTTGGTGAGCGCGGGTCCGTCCGTCGCGAAGCGCACGGTGTCGCCGATGCCGTAACCGGCCTTCTCGGCGGTCTTCGCGTCGAGCGCCATCTCCCCGGAGGAGGCCGGGGCGCGGCCCTTGGTGAGGGGATAGAGCGGGTCCTTGCCGCCCTTGTCACCGCCGGCGGGTGCGTAATTGACCGCGAGGTTCTGCCAGTTGGCGTCCGCGTTGACGGGCTTTCCGTCCTTGGCGGCGAGCGTGACGCGCCCGTTCACCGTGGGGCGTACGGACTCGGCACCGGGCAGCGCGGCGATCTTGCCTACGAGCGCGTCGTCGAGCGCCGTCCTGAAGGCGCCGGGCTTCGCCTCGGGCGCGGCGCTGGTGCCGCCGTCCTGCACGGCGACCGCGACACCGTCGAGGTTCTTGGCGGAGGCACCGCGGAAGGCACCGGCGACGGTGTCGCCGAAGACGAGCGTGCCGGAGACGAAGGCGACGCCGAGCATGACGGCGAGCGCGGTCATGACCAGCCGGGCTTTGTGCGCGAGGACGTTGCGCAGGGCTGTTCGCAGCATGGTGGGTTCCTGGAGACGTACGAGGGTGGGCGGGGCGGCTTCGGCGGTACGGCTCAGGTGGTCCGCACCCGCCCCTCGAACTGCCGCATCCGGTCGAGCACCGCGTCCGCGGTCGGCGCGTCGAGCTCGTCCACGAGCCGGCCGTCGGCGAGGAAGATCACGCGGTCCGCGTAGGCGGCGGCGACCGGGTCGTGCGTGACCATCACGACGGTCTGCTCCAGGCTGTGCACCGACTCCCGCAGGAAGCCGAGGACCTCGGCGCCCGTACGGGAGTCGAGGTTGCCGGTCGGCTCGTCCGCGAAGATGATCTCCGGCCGGGAGGCGAGCGCCCGCGCCACCGCCACCCGCTGCTGCTGCCCGCCGGACAGCTGCGCGGGCCGGTGCGTGAGCCGGTCGGCGAGCCCGACGGTGTGCACGATCCGGTCGACCCAGGCCTTCTCGGGGCTGCGGCCCGCGATGGCCATCGGCAGCGTGATGTTCTCGTACGCGGAGAGCGTGGGCAGCAGGTTGAAGGCCTGGAAGACGAAGCCCACCTTGTCGCGCCGCAGCCGGGTCAACTCCCGGTCGCGCAGCGCGGTCAGCTCCACCTCGCCGATCCGCGCCGAACCCGAGGTGATCGCGTCGAGGCCGGCCATGCAGTGCATCAGCGTCGACTTGCCGGAGCCGGACGGTCCCATGATCGCGGTGAAGCGTCCGCGCCCGAACGCGACATCCACCGAGTCCAGCGCCACGACCCGGGTCTCCCCCTCCCCGTACACCTTGGTCAGGCCGGTGGCGCGGGCGGCCGCGGTGGCGGCGGGGGCTTGGACGGGTGCGTACGGCATACGAGGGCTCCTGAGGCGGGGGAGGTGGCGATTCGCCTCCATCGTCGGCCTGCCGGCCTGCCCGGATCGTCGCTCTGAGGGCGTGATTCGGCGCTCTGCCGAAGGTCGGGGACAGGCCCTTCGGTAGTCCTCCGGGAGGACCCCCGGGGCCCGCAACTCCGTGGCCCGCACCGAGGCCCGCTGTGTACAGTGAGGGGGTCTGCGCACCTGGCGAACCGCCGGGCGCGACGCCCCCTTAGCTCAGTTGGCCAGAGCGGCTGTCTTGTAAACAGCAGGTCGTCGGTTCGATTCCGACAGGGGGCTCGTCCTGAGACCGAAGGCCCCGCTCCCGCCGAGGAGCGGGGCCTTCGGCGTGCAGGGACCGGGTCCTCGGCGGACGGAGGCGGGCGCGGGCTCTGTCTTAGGGCAGAGGAGCACGCCGGCAGGATCGCCCGCAGGGTGCACGAGTCCGGCGCCCCCGCCGCCCGATACTGGACGGCATGCCCGCCCTGTCCCTGTTCACGCGCCCGTTCGCCGCCCCCGGCGAGGACGGCCGCCATGTGTGGCGTGCGGCCGCCGAGGCGACGGGCGGCGGCATCCTCGTCCTGCTGACCTACGGGGGCATGGCCGGGCTCGGCCACGATCTGCCCTCGCACTACCTGATCCCGCTCACCCTGCTCGCCCTCGCGTTCCTGGTGATCCGCCGCCGCTTCCCGCTGACGTCCGTGCTCGCCCTCGCGGTGCTGCTCGGCGCCGTGCCCTACTACGGGCTGGTGGCCGCGGTGGCCTCGTACACCGTCACACGGCATCTGACCGTGCCGCGCCGGCGCACCCTGCTCCTGCTCGGCGCGACGGCGCTGACCACGGCCTTCTCCACCGTGCTCACCCCGGCCACGCTGCCCGGCGGGTACGGCACGGCCTACGGGGCCGCGCTCGGCCTGGTGCTCGCCGCGACCACGATCGTGGTGCCCGGCCTCGTCGGGATCTCCGCGGGCCAGCAGGACCGCCTCGTCACGGCGCTGCACGAGCGGACCGCGGCGGCCGAGGAGGCGCGGCGGCTCGCGGACGACGCGGGCCGCAGCGAGGAGCGCACCCGGATCGCCGCCGAGATGCACGACCTGGTCGGCCACCGGCTCAGCCTCATCTCCCTGCACACCGGCGGCCTGGAGATGGCGCTGCGCGACCAGGACCCGAAGCTGCAGGAGAGCGCCTCGCACGTGCGCCAGGCGACCCGGGACGCGATGTACGAGCTGCGCCAAGTCCTCGGCGTCCTCGGCCCGTTCAGCCGCGACACCGGTACGGAGGCGCTCACCGACGCGACCGGCACGCGCGCGGACATCAAGGCGCTCGTCGAGGAGTCGGCGGGCGCGGGCCTGACCGTCGGGCTCGACTGGGAGGGCCCCGACCTCGATACGCGCGAGGCGCAGGTGCGGCGTGCGGTGCACCGGGTCGTACGGGAGGCGCTCACCAACGTCCACAAGTACGCCTCGGGCGCGGCCGTCACGGTCGCCGTCGCGCACGCCCCCGACGAGGTCTCGGTCCGCGTCCGCAACGAGGCACCGCCCGCCCCCGCGGCCGAACCGGCCGTCGGCACGGGCCGCGGCCTGACCGGACTGCGCGAGCGCGTGGAACTCCTCGGCGGGCGGCTCGACGCGGGAGTGCGCCCGGAGGGCGGCTTCCAGGTGTACGCGGTGATGCCCGCCGTGCCCGGTCCGGCGGGCCGCCGCCCGGCGCCGGACACCGGGCCGCTCAGCGGGTCGACGGCACTGTCCGGCATCCAGCACCGGCTCGGCACCGTGATCACCGCGCTGCTGGGCCTCGCGGGGGTGGCCGTCACGATGATGCTCGGCGTGATCCTCGTGGAACAGGCAAGGCCCCAGCCCGAGTACGGCAAGCCCGAGGCGATCCACGTCGGCATGCCGAAGTCGCGGGTGCAGGAGCTGACGTACGACAACGAGGCGGTCCGCGCCGCCGCCGCGGACCGCGAACCGGCCCGCCCGTCCGGCACCACGAGCTGCCTGTACTCCTACGCGGACGACGAGGAGTCGTACACCGCGCAGGGCCGCTTCGGGATCGCGCGCTACTGCTTCGGCCCGGAGAACACCCTCACGAAGATCGACACGTTCACGGTCCCGATGGCCACGGAGCCCACCCTCCTGCCGACCGACCCATCTCCCAGGGAGACCCCATGACACCGGCCGCCGAAGCCTCCGTACGCGGACCCGTGAGCGGGCCCGTACGCGTGCTCCTCGCCGACGACGAGGAGATGATCCGGCGCGGGGTCGAGATGATCCTCAGCCACGCCGAGGGCATCGAGGTGGTCGCGGAGGCGGTGAACGGCGAGGAGGCCGTGGCGCTGGCCGCCGAGCACCGCCCGGACGTGGCCCTCGTCGACATCCGCATGCCGGTCCTCGACGGCCTCGCCGCCGTACCGCGCCTTGTCGCGCTCGACCCCGCACCCCGGGTCGTCATGCTCACGACCTTCGGCGACGACCAGAACGTCCTGCGCGCCCTGCGCGACGGAGCCGCCGGCTTCCTGCTCAAGGACGAGGGCCCGCAGGAACTCATCAGCGCGGTCCGCGCGGCGGCCGCGGGCGACTCGGTCCTCTCCCCCGGCGTCACGGCCTCCGTCATCCACCGCATGCTCACCGCCACCCCCACCCCCGCCTCCACCCCGTCCCCCGCCGCACCGGACCCCCGCATCGCCTCCCTCACCGAACGCGAACGCGAGGTCCTCGCGATGCTCGGCCAAGGCCTGTCGAACGCGGACATCGGGCGCGCGCTGGGCATCGGGGTGGGCACGGTGAAGACCCATGTCGGCTCGATCCTGGACAAGACGGACTCGACGAGCCGCGTCCAGGCGGCGCTGCTGGCACATCAGGCGGGGCTGGCCCACTGACACAAACCGACAACAGCCTCTACCGCCCAGACCCCCCACCAGGTACGGTCGGCCACAGTCCACCGAATGGACTACACCACTACGGCCCCCCGCAAGGGACCCGGCCGCAGCGGATCACCACCTTTACTCGGATCGTCCGGCACGTTCCTGCCGGTGAAGGGGGCCGAAGAAACATGGCCACTGTCTCGTTCAACAAGGCGACCCGCATCTACCCGGGCGGCGACAAGCCCGCGGTCGACCAGCTCGAACTCGAGGTCGCCGACGGCGAGTTCCTCGTCCTCGTCGGCCCGTCCGGCTGCGGAAAGTCCACCTCCCTGCGCATGCTCGCCGGCCTGGAGGACGTCAACGCGGGTTCGATCCACATCGGCGACCGCGACGTCACGCACCTGCCGCCGAAGGACCGGGACATCGCCATGGTGTTCCAGAACTACGCGCTGTACCCGCACATGACCGTCGCCGACAACATGGGCTTCGCCCTGAAGATCGCCGGTGTGCCGAAGGCCGAGATCCGCCAGAAGGTCGAGGACGCGGCGAAGATCCTCGACCTCACCGAGTACCTGGGCCGCAAGCCCAAGGCCCTCTCCGGCGGTCAGCGCCAGCGTGTGGCGATGGGCCGCGCGATCGTCCGCGAGCCGCAGGTCTTCCTCATGGACGAGCCGCTGTCGAACCTCGACGCCAAGCTCCGCGTCTCGACCCGTACACAGATCGCCTCGCTGCAGCGCCGCCTCGGCATCACCACCGTCTACGTCACCCACGACCAGGTCGAGGCCATGACCATGGGCGACCGCGTCGCGGTCCTCAAGGACGGTCTCCTCCAGCAGGTCGACTCGCCGCGCAACATGTACGACCGTCCGGCCAACCTCTTCGTCGCCGGCTTCATCGGCTCCCCGGCCATGAACCTGGTCGAGGTCCCGATCACCGACGGCGGCGTGAAGTTCGGCAACTCGGTCGTGCCGGTCTCGCGCGACGCCCTCGGCCAGACCTCCGACAAGACGGTCACGGTCGGCGTCCGCCCCGAGCACTTCGACGTGGTCGAGCAGAACGGCGAAGCCGCCAAGTCCCTCTCCAAGGAGACGCAGGACGCCCCGGCGGGCCTCGCCGTCACCGTCAACGTCGTCGAGGAGCTCGGCGCCGACGGGTACGTCTACGGCACCGCCGAGGTCGGCGGCGAGCAGCAGGACCTCGTGGTCCGCGTCAGCGGCCGCGCCGTCCCGGAGAAGGGCACGGTCCTGCACGTGGTCCCGCGTCCGGGCGAGACCCACGTCTTCTCGACGTCCTCCGGCGAGCGCCTGAGCGACTGATCCTTCGAGGACCGGCGCCGCACCGGGTTCCCGAACTCGCACCGAGGGCCCCACGCTTCACCGCGTGGGGCCCTTTGCCGTACAAGGCCCCATCGCTGCCCGTCGCACCAAAAGTCCCCAATTGCCCGGAAACTTCACCCATTTCACCCCACGACGTCAACACGGGATTCGAAAGACGGCCTCGAACCATCCCTCATTACGGTGACCAAATGTCGCCAAATCATCACTCGCCGCTACTCTCACACGCGTGACGCACTCCTACTCCCCCAGCTCCCGGCGGCACCGGCAGGGCCCCGCCCGCCGTATCGGCCGCACCCTCGCCCTGGTGCTCCCCGTGGTCCTGGTGCTCTCCGGCACCCTCGCGGTGGCCAGCGTCAACTGGACGGGCGCCTCGTCCTCGACGCTGACCACGGCCTCCGAGGACATCTCCCAGCCCGCCAAGTCCCGTGCCCCGCAGGACGTCCTGCGCGAAGCACTCCTGACCGAACTGCAGGAGAAGGACCCGGGCATCGCCCTGACCCACCTCCAGCAGGAGGTCGACCGGCGCCCGTCGCTCGCGAAGCACTGCGTCTCGATCGCACGCTCGCTGGGCCGCGCCGCCGTCCAGCACTACGGGCCCGCCCGCGCCCAGTCGTTCTCGCGCCCTGTCTGTGACACGGCCTTCGCGGCGGGTGTCGCCGAAACGGTCTGACCGCTGCCCCTGTGCGGCCCTCCCCGGAGGGCCGCATAGGGTGCGGCCATGACCTCCACCGCGCCCTGCGCGACCCCGACCCAGGCCGTCGTCCTCGCGGGCGGCCAGGGCTCGCGCCTCCGCCCGTACACCGACGACCGGCCCAAGCCGATGGTCGAGATCCCCGGCACGGGGACCCCGATCATCGGCCATCAGCTGTCCTGGCTCGCGGAGGAAGGCGTCACGGACGCCGTCGTCTCCTGCGGTCATCTCGCCGAGGTCCTGCAGGAGTGGCTCGACTCCGCCGATCTGCCGCTGAACGTCACGACGGTCGTCGAGACGGAACCGCTCGGCCGCGGCGGCGGCCTCAAGTACGCCGCCGCGCATCTGCCCCATCCCGACCAGGCCTGGTACGCCACGAACGGCGACATCTGGACGCGCTTCTCCTTGCGCGCGATGGCCGAGTTCCACACGGAGCGCGCGGCGACCGCGACCCTGGCCCTGGCCCGCCCCCGCATCCCGTGGGGCGCCGTGGAGACGGACTCCTTCGGTCACATCACCGACTTCATCGAGTCCCCGCCGACCTCGTACGAGATCAATGCGGGTGTCTACGTCTTCGCCCCCGACTTCGCCGCGCTGCTGCCCGACGTCGGCGACCACGAGCGCACCACGTTCCCGCAGCTGGCCCGCAGCCGCCGCCTGGCCGGCTTCCCGATCCCGCAGGGTGCGTACTGGCGCGCCATCGACACGGCGAAGGACCTCACCGAGGCGGCCAAGGAACTCGCGGCCCTGGCCCGCTGACCGCGCACGGCCGCCCGCCCCTGTCGCCGGCGCCCCCACGCAAAAGGGGCCTGGCACACCCCCCGATGTGCCAGGCCCCGGTTTCAGCCAACCCTCAGCCGAGGATCCCCCCGATCAGCCCGGGCTTCTCCTCTTCGCCGCCGCCCGGGGCGCCCGTGGAGCCGCCGTCCGTCCCGCCCGAGGTGGGGCCGCCGGAGGACGCCGGAGGCGCCGGAGCGGTCTGCTGAGGCGGCGCCTCGCCCGTGCCCGCGGTCTGGCTGGGCTGCCCGGCCCCCGTGCCCGTGGAGGCCGAGGACGAGGCCGCGCCCGGAGCCGAGGACTGCGGCGGAGCCGAGGAGGTGGCCTCGGCCGACGGGGTCCTGGTGGCGGAGGGGCTTGAGGAGCCCTTCCGCTCCTTCGACTCGCTCGGCAGCGGCGAACCCGGCAGCTCGTTGCGGGGCGGCTGCCCCGGACCGGGCACCGTCACCGTGCCCGCACTGCGCACGGCACCGCCCAGGAGCGCGCCGACCAGCAGCGTCGCACCCACCACGAACGTCCCGACGAGCAGGCCGCGGCGCAGCACGCGGCGGCGCAGCTCCCACAGTTCGGAGCGCGGGCCGAGCGTGCGCCAGGCCTCGCTCGCGAGCCGTCCGTCCACCGAGTACACCGGGGCGCCCGCGATGATCAGCGGCGACCAGGCGGCGAGGTAGATGATGTCCGGCGCGTCGTAGGCGGGGACGGTCTTCCAGCTGACCGTGACGAGCAGCGCCGCGGACAGCAGCGCGCCGATCACGGCCGCGACCCGCTGCCACAGCCCGAGGACCGTCAGGACGCCGACGATCACCTGCACGAACGCGATGACAAGACCCGCACCGACGGGGTGCTGCAGCGCGAAGTCCCGCAGCGGCTCGGCGAGCGGCCACGGATGCAGCGAGTTGAGCCACTTGACCATGGACCCGCGCTCGCCGCCGTCGAAGTAGACGGGGTCGCAGAGCTTGCCCATGCCCGCGTAGATGGAGATGAAGCCGAGGAAGATACGGAGCGGGAGCAGGACCACGCCGAGGTTGAGACGGCGGCCCGGGTAGTACGCGTGCCGCACCGGGTCGGCACCGTGCCGCCGTACGGTCTCGGGCTCGTCGGCCTCGTCGAAGTCCTCGTCGTCGTAGGCCCGTTGCCCGCCGCCGGAGGCTCCGCCGTCCGGCCGGAAGAGCTCGTCGTACGCGCTGTCCAGGGCGGAGACCGCGGGGATCAGCTGCGTCTCGTCGCCCTCGGGGCCCCGCGGTCCGACCACCTGCGGCGTCTCGACCGTCGCCTCGAGGTCCTCGACGGCGATCCGCGGGATGACCTGCGTGGCCGCCCCGTCGCCGAACTCCTCGGCCGGCCGCCGCACTTCGGCCTGGCGTGCCGCCTGCAGGAGCCCGGCGGCCGCGAGATCACCGGACGCGCTCTTCCCGCTCCACACGACAGGCGTGCGCCGCCGCACCACGGCGGCGCCGGCGGCCGCGGGGATCAGTCCGGCCACGGCCGGACCGGAGGCGATACGCGGGGATCGGGGCACTTGCGCGGCAGGAAGCTGCACACGGAAGCTCGCGTGATTGACGATGACCTGCGCCGGGTCGCACGGCACCTTCACCATGCTCAGCGCGGGAGTGTCGTCGAATCCCGTGCGGGGTGTTCTGGTGTCCACACTCATCTAACCGAGTGACGTCACCATAGGACACTGCCTTGACCCTGCGGATCTGTCCGTGACCGGTCAAGGTCAAGTACGGAACCCCAAACGGTCAGCCTCGGCGGCGCGCCGCCTCGTACAGGACAACTCCCGCCGCGACACCGGCGTTCAGCGACTCCGAGCCGCCCGGCATGGGGATGCGGACGAGGTAGTCACAGGTCTCGCCGACCAGCCGCGACAGGCCCTTGCCCTCGGAGCCGACCACGATCACGACCGGGCCTTCGAGCGCCTGGAGGTCACCGACCTTGTGCTCGCCGTCGGCCGCGAGACCGACGACGGTGATGCCCGCCTTCTGGTACGACTCCAGGGCGCGCGTCAGGTTGGTGGCACGGGCCACGGGCGTACGGGCCGCGGCGCCCGCCGAGGTCTTCCACGCACCGGCCGTCATACCGGCCGCACGGCGCTCGGGCACGACCACACCGTGGCCGCCGAAGGCCGCCACGGAACGGACGACCGCACCGAGGTTGCGCGGGTCCGTGACCCCGTCGAGCGCGACGATCAGCGGGTCCTCGCCCACGTCGAAGGCCGCGGCGGCCAGGTCCTCGGGGTGCGCGTACTCGTACGCCGGCACCTGGAGGACCAGGCCCTGGTGGTTGAGCCCGTTGGTCATCCGGTCGAGCTCGGGGCGCGGCGCCTCCATGAGGTGGATGCCGCCGCGCTCCTGCGCGAGCTGCAGCGCGTCCCGCACCCGCTCGTCGTTGTCGATGAACTGCTGCACGTACAGCGTCGAGGCCGGTACGCCGTCGCGCAGCGCCTCGTACACCGAGTTGCGCCCCACGACCAGCTCGGACTGGCCCTTGCCGCCGCGCCGGGCGATGGGCTTACGGGCGGCCTGCTTGGCCTTGGCGTTCGCGATCCGGTTCTTCTTGTGCTTCTTGCGCGCCTCGGCGGGCGGCGTGGGGCCCTTGCCGGCAAGGGCGCGGCGCCCCTTGCCACCGCTGCCGACCGTCGCACCCTTCTTGTTGCTGGTGCGGCGGTTCCTGCGCTGGCTGTTCCCGGCCATGACCTACCTGTTTCTGCGTCTTCGAAGCGTTGCGTGCGTATGTACGTATATGAAGTGTGCCGCCCGGCGGACCGGGCGGCACATCAGGTGCGTGCTCAGCGCGGGCCGAGCGTCCAGCGCGGCCCGTCCGCCGAGTCCTCGATGACCAGGCCCGACTGCTGCAGCTGGTCGCGGATTGCGTCCGCCGCGGGCCAGTCCTTGCGGGCCCGGGCCGCCTCGCGCTGCTGCAGCACCAGGCGTACGAGGGTGTCGACGACGCCGTGGAGATCCTCGCCGCGGTCCGACTCGCCCGCCCAGTGCGGGTCGAGCGGGTCGAGGCCGAGGACGCCGAGCATGGCGCGCACCTCGGCGAGCCGGGCGATCGCCTCGTCCTTGTCGTCGGCGGCCAGCGCGCTGTTGCCCTGGCGGACCGTGGTGTGCACGACGGCGAGCGCCTGCGGCACCCCGAGGTCGTCGTCCATGGCCTCGGCGAACGCGAGCGGCACCTCGGCCGCGGGCTCGACCGGACCCCCGGCCTTCTCGACGACGCGCTGCACGAAGCCCTCGATCCGCGCGAACGCGGACTCGGCCTCGCGCAGGGCCTCCTCGCTGTACTCGATCATCGAACGGTAGTGCGGGGTGCCCAGGTAGTAGCGCAGGACGATCGGACGCCAGCGCTGGACCATCTCGGAGACGAGCACCGAGTTGCCCAGCGACTTGGACATCTTCTCGTTCGCCATGGTCACCCAGGCGTTGTGCAGCCAGTACTTCGCGAACTCGTCGCCGTACGCCTTGGCCTGGGCGATCTCGTTCTCGTGGTGCGGGAAGATCAGGTCGAGCCCGCCGCCGTGGATGTCGAAGGCGCTGCCCAGGTACTTGTGGGCCATCGCCGAGCACTCCAGGTGCCAGCCGGGACGGCCGCGGCCCCAGGGGGACTCCCAGTCGGGCTCGCCCGGCTTGGTCGCCTTCCACATGGCGAAGTCACGCGGGTCGCGCTTGCCGGTGATGCCGTCCTCGGTCGGCTGCAGCAGGTTCTCCAGCTCCTGGTTGGAAAGCTCCAGATAGCCGGGGAAGGACCGCACGTCGAAGTAGACGCTGCCGTCCGCCTCGTAGGCGTGCCCGCGCTCGATGAGGCCGCGCATCATCTCGACCATCTCGGTGATGTGGCCGGTCGCGCGCGGCTCGTACGTGGGCGGCAGGCAACCGAGCGCCTGGTAGCCGTCGTTGAACGCGCGCTCGTTCTCGTACCCGATCGACCACCAGGGCCGGCCCTGCTCGGCGGCCTTGGCGATGATCTTGTCGTCGATGTCCGTGACATTGCGGATGAAGGTCACGTCATAGCCGCGGTACGTGAACCAGCGGCGCAGGATGTCGAAGTTGAGCCCCGACCGGATGTGCCCGATGTGCGGGGCGGCCTGCACGGTCGCGCCACAGAGGTAGATCGAGACGCAGCCCGGTGTGAGCGGGGAGAAGTCACGGATCTGCCGGGCGCTGGTGTCGTACAGGCGAATAGTCACGGCACCAAGGGTAGTGGGCTCCGGCGGGTGCCTTCGGCCACCTTCGGCGCACCCGTACGACCGGGTACCGGAGCACCCGTACGACCGGGTCTCAGCCCACCCGTACGACCAGCGCCGTGGCGACCGCCGCCAGGCCCTCGCCGCGCCCGGTGAACCCGAGGCCGTCGGAGGTCGCGGCGGAGAGCGAGACCGGGGCACCGACCGCCGCCGACAGCACTTCCTGGGCCTCCTCGCGGCGCTTGCCGACCTTGGGCCGCAGGCCCACGACCTGCACCGCGACGTTGCCGATCTCGAAGCCGGCCGCCCGCACGATCCGCGCCGCCTCCGTCAGGAGCGTGACGCCCGAGGCGCCGGACCACTCGGGGCGCCCCGTGCCGAAGTGCGCGCCGAGGTCGCCGAGCCCGGCCGCCGAGAACAGCGCGTTGCACGCCGCGTGCGCCACGACGTCGGCGTCGGAGTGGCCGTCGAGCCCGGGCCCGGAGTCCTCCCAGCGCAGCCCGCCGACCCACAGCTCGCGGTGCTCGTCGGCGGAGAAGGCGTGGATGTCGGTGCCGATGCCGACCTGCGGCAGTCCGGCGATCCGCGGGGCCGGTCCGGGAGTCCCCGGGGTCTCAGTAGCCATCGTTCTTCCTCCTGCGTGCGAGCACGGCCTCGGCGAGCACCAGATCCAGCGGACGCGTCACCTTGAACGCCTCCTCGTGCCCGGGCACGACCACGACGGGCAGCCCCAGCTGCTCCACCATGCTCGCGTCGTCGGTCACATTCTCGGTGACGGTCTCATGCGCCCGTACGAGCGTGGCGCGCTCGAAGCCCTGCGGCGTCTGCACGGCCCGCAGGCGGGCGCGCGGGGGCGTGGCGAGGACGGGCTCGGGGCCCGTGGCGCAGGGCTCGACCTCCTTGACGGTGTCCGCGAGCGGCACCGCGGGAACGACCGCGACCGCCCCGTCCCGTACCGCCTCGACCACCGCGTCGACGGTGTCGACGGGGACGAGGGGGCGGGCGGCGTCGTGCACGAGGACGACGGCGTAGCCGGGCGGCAGCGCGTCCAGGCCGGCCTTCACGGAGTCCTGGCGGTTCTCGCCGCCGGGGACCACGAGGAAGTCCGTGCGGTCGGGCAGCGCGTGCGCGTCGAGCATGCCCTTGACCTCGGCGGTCCCGTCCGGCGGCGCGACCACGACGACCAGCGAGACGGCCCGTGAGGCGGCCATGGCGCGTACGGCATGGATGAGCATCGGCGTCCCGCCGAGGGTGCGCAGCGCCTTGGGGGCGCCGGGTCCGAGCCGTACTCCGCGGCCGGCCGCGGGGATGACCGCGGCGGTGCGGGCGGGCGCGCTCTGGGGGGCTTCAGGCGATTCGTCTGACATCAGGTCCGCGTTCAGGTTTGTGTCCTCGGGGGACATGGGTATGGCCACACCGTGCCGGGCGCGACGCCTTGACCGCGACCCCTTCCGTGACACGCGGTCGAGCACCTGGGCGCCAGTGCCCGGGCCCGGCACACATCAGCTCTGAATTGCGTACGGCTTCGCTTGCGCAGCACTGACGCAAGCATGCCGCAGTGCCCGGCAGCTCGGTCTGGGACCGGCCGGCGGGCACCGCGGCATCAGGATGCAGGCCGACGGACATCGCAATGTCCGCAACCTGTGGGGGTGATCAGCGATCCCCCCGCTTGCGAATTCTTCGCGTCAGGACGCGAGGACTTCGTCGAGGAGGGCCTCGGCCTTGTCCTCGTTGGTGTTCTCCGCGAGCGCGAGCTCGCTCACCAGGATCTGGCGCGCCTTGGCGAGCATGCGCTTCTCGCCGGCCGAAAGGCCGCGCTCACGCTCACGACGCCACAGGTCGCGAACGACCTCGGCGACCTTGATGACATCGCCAGAGGCGAGCTTCTCGAGATTCGCCTTGTAGCGCCGCGACCAGTTGGTGGGCTCTTCGGCATACGGTGCACGCAGCACCTCGAACACGCGGTCCAGGCCGTCCTGGCCGACCACGTCACGCACACCTACGAACTCCGCATTGTCCGCTGGCACACGAACAGTCAAGTCGCCCTGGGCGACCTTCAGCACCAAGTAGGTCTTGTCCACGCCTTTGATCTGGCGAGTTTCGATGGCCTCGATCAGCGCGGCCCCGTGATGGGGATAGACCACGGTGTCGCCAACCTTGAACGTCATGTGACAGGTACCCCTTCCGTGGCTATCCAGGGTAACACGGAAACGGCGGGTTCTGAATGGCGTTTTCGCAGGTCAGGGCATATCTCGGGGCTTGACAACTGCAACACGAACGTGCTGCGGGACCTTTGCGGAGGAAGGTATTCGCAGGTCGGAGCGGCTGTCCCGGGAAGCCGAAACATGTACGTCACAGAGCCCCGGCGGCCCCTCCAGGGGGCCGAACGTCCCGGTTTGCCCCCTTGCCGGGCGGCGGGTTCCGCCATGTGCGCGGGCAATCCGGAATTGATCATTGGCGGGTTCTTTGCCGAGGTCATTGCCGGCGTGACGAGTGGGGCGCGAGTGACTACCGAGGCGTAACTCGGTGATCAATGGTGATCAATTCAGCCAAGGTCCCCTCGTTTCTTCCGAAGGGCTTCTCGGCGTTACGCGGGAATTCACCACGGTGCACGCGTGGCGATTATGTGAAATCCGAACTGTGAAGTCCCGTACGGCCGACCGCCGGTGAGCGGCACGGCAAGGGGCGGGTCGGGTGCGGTGGGGCGACAGGCGGTCGGTAACCTAAGCCCGCTGACAGACTTTCAGGATGGCTTTACCGCCGTCCGTACCACCCTCGTCCGCCCCACGCTTAAGGAGTTGCGCCCGCCGTGAGCCGCAGCCTTCGACGCGGCGCCATCGCCGCCACCGCCCTCGCGTTCTCGATCGCCACGCTCGCCGCGTGCGGTGCCGGCAACGACGCCCAGACCCTCGGCGTGCGCCCGGACAACGCCGCGACCTCCGTCGACGGCGGCAAGGTCAAGATCCAGAACGCGCTGGTCATCACGCAGCCCGACCGCGAGTCGACCGGCCCGGCCGCGATCTCCGCGACGATCTTCAACAACGGCACGACGGCCCAGACGCTGGAGTCCGTCAAGGTCGTCGGTACCGCCAAGGAGGCCGAGCTCAAGCCGGCCAAGGGCGGCTCGCTGTCGATTCCCGCCGGCGGTTCGCTGGTGATCGGCGGCAAGGGCAACGCCTCCGCGATGCTCCCGAGCAGCCGTGAGGCCGTGAAGGACGGCAACGCGCAGGAGGTCACCTTCAGCCTCAGCGAGACCGGCGACGTGACGATGAAGACCTTCGTCGTCCCGGCCGAGGGCTACTTCACCGAGTGGGGTCCCTCGGAGGTGCCGGAGGCGCCGGCCGGCGGCGCCGCCTCGGAGTCCGCCACCCCGACCGGCTCCGCGAGCCAGTCGCCGTCCACCGGCGCCTCGGAGGAGCCCGCCGAGGGCGCGTCCGAGAGCCCGGCGGGCAACGGCGCGTCGGGCGAGCCGGCGGACGGGGCGTCGGAGAGCACCGCGGGCCACTGAGCCGCTGAGCCCGGTCACCGACCGGTCGCAGACAGCACGAAAGGGGCGCCCACCGCACGGTGGGCGCCCCTTTGCACGTAGCACCAGGGTTTACGGCTCGAACTTGTAGCCCAGACCACGCACCGTCACCAGGTACCGCGGCGCCCCCGGGTCCGGCTCGATCTTGGCGCGCAGGCGCTTCACGTGGACGTCGAGTGTCTTGGTGTCCCCCACGTAGTCCGCGCCCCAGACGCGGTCGATGAGCTGCATGCGGGTCAGGACGCGGCCCGCGTTGCGCAGCAGCATCTCCAGGAGGTCGAACTCCTTGAGCGGCAGGTCGACCTTGTCGCCGCCGACCGTCACCACGTGGCGGTCCACGTCCATGCGGACCGGGCCCGCCTCCAGGGCGGCCGGGGTGACCTCCTCCGGCTCGCCGCGGCGGCGCAGGACCGCGCGGATGCGCGCCACGAGCTCACGGGAGGAGAAGGGCTTGGTGACGTAGTCGTCGGCTCCTATTTCCAGGCCGACGACCTTGTCGATCTCGCTGTCCTTGGCGGTCACCATGATCACCGGGACGTTGGAGCGGCCGCGCAGCTGGCGGCAGACCTCGGTGCCGGGGAGGCCGGGGAGCATCAGGTCGAGGAGGACGAGGTCGGCGCCGTTGCGCTCGAACTCGTCGAGACCGTCGGGGCCCGTTGTCGCGATGGCGACCTCGAAACCCTCCTTGCGGAGCATGTAGGACAGGGCGTCGCTGAAGGATTCCTCATCCTCGACGACGAGCACTCGGGTCACGGAAGGACCTCCGGGGCAGGCAGGGGCTCGCGGGTCGCGCGAGCTTCGGGGTGGTTCGAAGCGGAGTCGTGCGGGTCATGAGGTCCGGTGGAGGCTTCGAGCTGGTCGAAGTCCGCACCCGGGAACGGCTTCCGTGCGCGGACCGAGCCCGCCTCCGGAAGCCGGAGCGTGAAGGTGGAGCCCTGGCCCTCCGAGCTCCAGACGGTCACCTCGCCGCCGTGCGAGGCGGCGACGTGCTTGACGATGGCGAGGCCGAGGCCGGTGCCTCCGGTGGCCCGGGAGCGGGCCGGGTCCACGCGGTAGAACCGCTCGAAGATGCGGTCCTTGTCCTTGTCGGAGATGCCGATGCCCTGGTCGGTGACCGCGATCTCGATGAGGTCGCCGCCGGGTGCGTTCACCCGGCGTCCGGCTATCCCCACGCGCGTACGGGCGGGGCTGTAGTTCACGGCGTTCTCGACGAGGTTGCCGAGGGCGGCGGCGAGCTGGCCGCGGTTGCCCCAGACGAACAGGTCGGCGGTGCCCCCTGCGGCCATGGTGATCTGCTTGGTGCCGGCCTGGTGGCGGCAGCGGTCGATGGCCTCGGTGACGAGTTCGTCGACGCGTACGGGCTCGGCGTCCTCCAGCGGGTCGTCGTTCTGCACCCGGGAGAGGTCGATGAGCTCCTGTACGAGGTTGGTGAGGCGGGTCGCCTCTATCTGCATCCGGCCGGCGAAGCGCTCGACGGCCTCGGGGTCGTCGGCGGCGTCCATGACCGCCTCGGACAGCAGGCTCAGGGCGCCGACGGGCGTCTTGAGCTCATGGCTCACATTCGCGACGAAGTCGCGCCGTACCGCCTCGATGCGGCGGGCCTCGGTGAGGTCCTCGACGAGCAGCAGCACCAGACGGGAGCCCAGCGGGGCGACGCGGGCGGAGACCGCGAGGGCCTCGCCGCGACCCGTGCCGCGGCGCGGCAGATCGAGCTCGACCTGGCGTATCTCGCCGTCGCGCCGGGTGTCCCTGGCCATCTGCAGCATGGGCTCGACGGCCAGTTTCCCGCCGCGGACCAGCCCGAGCGCGTACGCTGCCGAGCTGGCCTTGACCACGGCGTCGCCCTCGTCGAGCACCACCGCGGAGGAGCGGAGCACGGAGAGGACGGTGTCCACTCCGGGCGGCAGGACCGCGGTGACGTCGGGGCGCAGGGAGGTGCGGGTGGGGCGTTTCTGGTCGCGCTCGCTCCAGCGGAACGCCAGCATGGCGATGACACCGGTGCACACCCCGGCAATCGCAGCAGCTGCGGCGACCGCCGCGTTCACGTCCATGCCTCCAGGTTAAGCAGGGGATCCGGCCCCGCCACAGCCGTCGGGGTGTCTGCTCGAACACTCGTCGCCGAGAGTTCACCACCGGTAGGCCATTGGTTCATTTGGGTGGCCGAGCTGCGGTGATGCGTCCGGTACGCGGGGGTGTGCGGGGTACCCGGAGTGGTCGCGACGGTGCCCAGAGTTCACCTTGAGGACAGAGGTGGTTCACATGGGGTGCCGGTCCCGGTCGCGTTTGCCCGGGACCGTGGGAGCGTGGGGTCAGGAGCCCCGCCGGCGTGGGGTGCCGAGCCTCGCCTTTTGGCGGGGTGCCCCGGCACGTACTCAGAGAGGGACTGATCAATGCGGGACGCGTACCACGAGGAACTCGATTCGATCGGCGAAGGCCTCGTCGAGATGGCCCGGCTCGTCGGATCGGCGATCGGGCGCGCGACGACGGCGATGCTCGATGCCGATCTGAAGCTCGCCGAGAGCGTGATCGCCGCCGACCAGAAGGTCGACGATCTGCAGCATGAGCTGGAGGCGCGGGCGATAGCCCTGCTCGCGCGGCAGCAGCCGGTCGCCACCGATCTCCGGATCGTCGTCACGTCGCTGCGGATGAGCGCGGACCTGGAGCGCTCCGGCGACCTCGCGCAGCATGTCGCGAAGCTGGCCCGGCTGCGGTTCCCGGAGCGGGCGGTGCCGCGCGACCTGCACGCCACGATCCTGGAGATGGGGCAGCTCGCGCAGCGTCTGATGGCGAAGGCGGCCGAGGTCATCATCACCAAGGACGTCGATCTGGCGCTGCAACTGGAGCAGGACGACGACGAGATGGACCTGCTGCACCGCACGCTCTTCCAGCACCTGATGGACGAGAAGTGGAAGCACGGCATCGAGACGGCGGTCGACGTGACGCTGCTCGGCCGCTACTACGAGCGTTTCGCGGACCACGCGGTGTCGGTGGCCAAGCGCGTGGTGTACCTGGTGACGGGTGAGCACGCGGACGAGCTGCAGGCGAACTCGGGTGGTGCGCCGGCGAGCGTGACCGAGGGCGCGTAGGCGGATCGTCCGGGCCGAACCCGGCCCGGACCCGGACCGAACCTCTGTGCGCCGTTGATGCGCCGTGCGTTGTGGGCATCAACTGGGCGTAGGCAACCGTGCCTTGAGGAGGTTCGTATGGCCGAGTCCCCCACGCCAGAGACCCAACAGCCCGCCGACACGGCGGAGGCGGCCGAGGTGCTGCGGCTCCCGCTGATCGGCGCCTGCGGCTGCGGTTCGGGCTGCGGCTGCGGCTGCCAGCAGGGGGCGCCCTGCCAGTGCGGCGGCTGAGGCCCCGTTTCCGTACGCAGTTTCTGTACGCAGTTTCCGTACGAAGGTGAGGGGCCCGTTCCGATTCCGGAGCGGGCCCCTCGGCCGTTCCGTGCGTGGACACGGTCCGCGTCCGGCTGCGGAAGCTCGCGAACTCCCCCAGGAGCAGAGCCACTTGGCAACTCCCGTGCAGGCCACAACCTTCCGTGCGCCCGGTTGGTCTGGATGACGTCGAAGTGAGCGGATCTTCGGATCCCGCTCCTCATACCGCTGTCCGGCCGACCTCCAGGAACCTCATGAGACCCGCCCTTGCCGAACCCCTGCGCGCCGCATCGCTCTTCTGCGCAGCCGTCGCCGTCGTCCTCTTCCTGGTCCATGAGCGGGGCGACGGCGCCCGCTGGGACGTCCTCGCCTCGCTCGCCGCGGGGGCCGCCTGTTTCGGGGCATGGGCTGTGCTGACCCGGCGGACACCGCCCTCCGGGCCTCCTGCGCCCGCACCGGCACCCCTGCCCGCTCCCCCGTCCGTACTGCTCAGGAATCCGGTCGACTGGTACCTGGCCGCGGGGATGGCCCTTGTCGCGGTCGCTCCCTGGGCGGTGTTCCGCTATGCCGCGTACCAGGAGATCCACCTCGGCGGTGTTGTTCTGGGCGGTCTGCTGTGCGGCGGGTGGGCCGCCGCGGTCCTCTGGATCCTGGTGAAGAAAGTGCTGGTCCGGCCGCTGTCCAAGGCGCACCGGCTGCTGGCGCAGGACGCGGAGGCCGGCCGGGTCGTGGCCGTGCGCTTCGAGGTCGGCAGTGCCGAGTGGATCCGCTTCGTACCGGAGGACAGCACGGCGCTCATCGATGCCGAGCCGCAGGTCGCGCAGATGCTGAAGGTGCGGGACGCCGTGGGCGACTGGTACGGCGTCCACGGCCTGAACCAGGACCCCAACGGCCCCGACCACGCCCGCAAGCAGCTTGCCGTGTTCGGTCCCCGGTATGCGGGCAGCGGTGTGTGGATGCTCTGGCCGCAGCGGTGGGAGCTTGTCCTCTCGGTGGTCCGGCGCCGGCGCAATCCCGCCTATCCGGTGGCCGTCGTGGCCGACAGCGGGGAAATGGTCTGGGGTTACGCCTCGCTCGACTACACCGACCGCTACCTGACGAACCCCGCGAACCTGCGCGCCACCACCCCCGGTCTGCAGGCCCTTCCCGTGCTCCCCCGCCCCTACTTCCGCGGGGCGGTCCACGGCCGCCTGCTCCTGCGGCTCGCGATAGCGGCGGCCGCGCTCGCCCCTCTGCTCCTCGACATGGTGTCGGGCGGCACCGGCGCCACGCTCGGACTCCTCGCCGCGGTCGCGCTCATGGACGCACCGTTCGCGGCCCGCCGCGGCACCGGCAAGGTGCCGGACCCGTCCCGCTGGACCATCCCACCGGTGGAGGACCTGCGACTGCCGCCGTCACCCACGCCGCGCCACGGGTAGCCCGCCGCTTGGCACGGTGCAGCCGCATGGCACTGTGCCGCCATGGCAGCGACCACGGAACTCACGCTCTTCGCCGACTACCACCAGATCCACGTGTCCGACGCGGACTCGGACGGTGACCTCGGCGACGCCTGGACGGAACAGGCGGTCACCGATCACCTTGCGGTTGCTCAGGACGCGCTGGGCATCGGCACGACGGTGAACGTCAACGTGCTCGTCTCGGTCGACCTCCTGTCCGGAGAACCGGCTGACGACAGTGCCGGCTTCGATCACGTCGTCGAGGCCGGACTCCATGTGTCGCGGGGACGGCTGACCGTCATGGGCTGCACGGACTACGGCCCCGACGCGGCGTCGTTCGAGGTGCACCCCGGCTGGAATCGCGTCCGTGTGTCACAGAGCAACCTGGCGCGGGCTGCCGAGGCCGACATCGACTCCGACCTGAGCCCCGAGACCATGGAACGGGTCCGCGTCCAGGTGTGGCCGTCGGCCGAGGCTCCTTTGCGGGTCATCAAGAGATGGGAGCAGGGCGGCGTGTGACGTGTGGACCACCGGAGATTTCAACCCCCGTACCGGGTCCGCAGATCGGTGGCGACGCCGGACATGATCTCCACCGCCTGCGGCAGGGAAGCGGCGGCCAACGGCATCCCGATCTGAGGGTCGTACGCGGTCAGTCCGGTCTCCTTCTCCACGATCGAGCAGAGAGCCAGGAGCTCGCCGAGAGCTCCCTCCGCGGCCGTGC
This sequence comes from Streptomyces sp. NPDC050418, assembly GCF_044458745.1. Lineage (NCBI taxonomy): Bacteria > Bacillati > Actinomycetota > Actinomycetes > Kitasatosporales > Streptomycetaceae > Streptomyces > Streptomyces sp. NPDC050418. Next base: position 137,249 of record NZ_JBITIG010000018.1, on the reverse strand, counting down.
CGGTATGCCAGTAGGGCACGGTGATGCCGACCTCGTCCCCGTACACGGACAGTTCGGATACCGCAGCGGGTATCGGCCCTGCGTCCGCGCTCGGCGCCACGTCCTCGGTGGCCTCCAGGGCTTCGGCCCAGGACTGCCCTTCGCGCCGGCTCAGAAAGAAGATGTCGTAACTCATCGCGTGATCGTAGAACTCGGCTCCCTCAACCCGCTCCGCCCGGCACCGGAGGCACACGCCCCGAGGCCGTTGTCGTACCCGGGTGGCAGAGTGCCCGGCCATGGACACCGCTGAGTTCTGGGACGTCATCCGAGCAGCTCGATCGGCCTGCACCGCAGACAGGCGATTCGCCGAGGCGCTGAGGGATGAACTGGCCACGCGTACGAAGAGCGACATCCTCAGCTACCAGGAACGTTTCGACGAGCTGCGTGCAGCCGTCTACCGATGGGATGTCTGGGCGGCTGCCTACCTCATCGGCGGAGGCTGCTCGGACGACAGCTTCATGGACTTCCGCGCCGGCCTGATCGCCTCGGGCAAGGACTGGTACGAGAAGGCAGCGGCTCTCCCCGACAGCCTCGCCGGCCATCCGGCCGTGATCGCCGCCGTGGGCGCCCACCGCGACGAAGCGCTCTTCGACGAGGACACCAACTACGCCGCCGGCGACGCCTACGAACTGCTCACCGGAGGCGAGGAGGACTTCTACGAGGCCTGGGACGAATTCGTGGCCACACGTGACGCCCCGGTGCGAGACACCCATGACATGGGCGACGACTTCGACTTCGACGACCCCGAGGAGATGCGACACCGCCTCCCGAGACTGGCCTCCCTGTACCTGGAGGCACCGCTGCCCCGGCGTGGGTGATCACGACTCAGGCCCTCTGCTCGCGGAAGAACCCCAGGCAGGGAGCCCAAAGCGCAAGGCCCACTTCTTCTTGCCCTGGGTCTCGCAGGGGTTGATGGTGACCTGCGTATTGCCTGGTCCGGGCGCTGACCACTGGGCGGGTACTGGTCGTTGCCGGTGGTTGTCGGGTGCTGTTCCGTGGCCTCGGACGGCCCACAGACGGCCCAGGATCGGCGCGCCGTACTCTCTGGCCATGATGATGACGTGGGCCGACTTCTGGAGCTTGATAGACACCCTGGGCGGCAAGGCCGATGAGCCTGCTTGCGCTCGCCTGGTGGCAGACCTGAGCCGACGTCCTGTGCCTGAAATCGAGGGGTTCGCCGAGCGTCTTGCCGAGGCCTTGTACCGTCTGGATCAGGAGAAGTTCGGCACACTGCCGGTCGCCGATCTGACGCTGCCCGACGGCGCGCCCTTCCCTCAGTCCGCTGACGTGTTCCTCTACACGCGATGCGCTGTGGTCGCGGCCGGCCGATCCGTCTGGGAGAGCGTCTTCTTCGACGTGGATCGCTTCGCCCCGTACACAGCATCCGAGTACGACGGGGAATCGCTCCTGTACGTACCCGATCAGGCCTACGAACTCGCCACCGGTAGGGAGTGGCAGCGGCAGACCCGGTACTGCTACGAGTCCTACTCGAATCCGGACGGGTGGCCACACCTCCGCACCTGAGGTCGGCGCGGTACTCGATCACCGAACCAAGTCGCCCGGTGCACGCCGACCCTCTCGATGCGAACTACCGGCGGGGCGGTCGCTGAGGTCTGCTGGGCTGGTCATGCAGCTCGTGAAGGGCTACTACGGGCGGTAGTGGTCGGCGTGGTTGCTGTACTTCTCTGCTGTACAGCAATCCCTTCCTGCAAGGTCAGGATGCTGATGCTCTGACGTGCCCGATGGCTATCAGGCCTACTCCGATGACGCCGACGGTCGCAGACCAGAACGTGCCGATGACCAACAGCAATGCGCCAGCTCCCCAGACCCTCGGGTTCTTGACGTGACGCTGTAGCCACATGTTGGGCAGTCTGCCGAGCAGGAGCGCGTGGATGCCGAGTACCGCGCACGTCAACGCGACCGAGAACAGCACACCTGCCGCGACCAGCACGATCGCTCCCATGACCCCCACCCCTCCAAAACACTGCCTCGCGATCCAGCGCCAGTGTTGCAGAGGGGCAGGCACAAGACGGCGCGAGGTCGGTGGAGCGGCTTTGGGCTGGAGCTGCTTTGGGGCGAGTGATCTTGGCCCCGTAAGCTCATCGCGAGTCGGGCAGTCTGTGGACCTGCCCGTTAAAGCACGACGTTGGGGCCAAGGTCTTCGAGGCTCGCCCCAAAGTGGCTGCCTAAAGCCGTGGAACCGACCGCCCCAGCCGAGGGGCCCCGTCCGTGAGAGTGGGTTCGCTGGCATCGCGCCGGCGCCGCGATCCGGCCTTGCTTGTTGAGCACAACGCGGCTTGCGCCTGTACGGCTTCCCCCTGGCCCATGCTTGCTCTTCGCCCCTTGCGGGCGCGGACGGGTGACGACGTGCGCCCCCGGTGGCGTAGACATGGAGGGGAGCGCGCGTCGGCGCCCGTCCGGCGCCGCCGCGCTCTGCGCGGCACACGATTCCCTTGCGGATCGACCTGACTCTGTTAGGCCTCTGGTTTTTGGGGTTGTGGGGTCCGCCGGTTCGTCTGCGACTACGGCCCTTGTTCTTGGTCTCTATCTCTCTTCAGAGGTCGGATCGCGGCGTCGGCGTGGTGTCGGCGTTCCCGCTTCCCCGTGGCGCGGTCCTCAGGCAGGGCGAGATCGGACCTGCGGGCCTGGCGGCCGGCGAGCGGAGCGAGCCTCTTGATCGAGGTAGAGAAACCTGTAACGGGCTGGCTCAGGTGGCGCGGGTCAGCGTGTTCAGGTGATCGAGGTAATCCCGGCCTGCCGCGTCGTCGGCGTAGTCGCGATGGACGATGGACGCCAGTTCTCGGCTGACCATGAGGAGCGAAGGCAGGGACTGCCGCTCTGCCGTCAGCGCTAGTTCGCCGTAGTTCACGGCCTGCTCCACGTCGCCCTGTCGAGCCGCTACGACACCAAGGGTGAGCCTGGCCTCGGCCATGCGCATCGGAGCGCGCTCAGTGCCGTCAAAGTCCGTGCTGGCCCGGATGACCTCCTGTGCCAGGGTCTCGGCAATGCGGTCCTCGCCGAGCAGTCGGTAGCAGTCCATGGCGTAGTAATCGAACTTCGCCGGGTCCACGACGAAGTGGTTGTCCAGGTTCTCCGGGTACGGCATGCCTTCGAGGAGCTTCCGCCCTCGATCAAGGGCTACTTCGGTCTGGCGCCGATCCTTGAGCCTGGCCCATGCCTTGGCTTCCTGGGCCGCGAGCTGGATGGCTACGCCGTGGTGCGGGGCTACGTCCGTGCCCGTCTGGGATGCCGCGATGATGCCTCGGTAGTCGCCCGTCGTGAGGCAGAACCAAGCGCGCATCTCGTGCGCCCATCCGGCGATCTCGCCGTTCTCGGCTTCGGTCGCGAGGGACAGGGCCGCTCGGCGTGTGCTCTCTGCCGCTGGGCGGTCGCCCATGTCGTACTCGACGCATCCCACGAGGAGCGCGAGCCATCCGGACAGGGTGAGAACTTCCTTGTGCTGAGCGAGGGTTAGCCGCTGGCCCTGAAGTCCGGCGATCCGCTTGAGCCATTGGCGCCCCTCCATCACGAGCTGTCCGCTCGGGAGGTACGGGTACTCGGAGCACAGCCGATCTGTGGTGATCCTGAGGGCTTCCAGCGTGGAGTTGTCCACGTCGGAGGACTGCAACCGGCTGATGATGTCGAGGGTTTCCATGCCGCTCACGGCCACGATTTCGGCGTTGCCGTCGCGGCGGCCGGCCGCTGGGAAGAGCGCATGCGTCACGGTGCCGAACACGGCCGCAATGATCGGTTGGTAGAACTCGCTCGGCGTGACCTCGCCCGCCTCCCAGCGCTTCCACTGCCGGATCATGCTGGCGCCCTCGGGGATGGGCTTCGGTGCGTGTGCCCGCAGCGCGGCCACTGCTTCGGCCTGCGACCACTGCCGGGCCAGTCGCTCAGCGGCTATGCGTCGTGCCCATGTCGGTCGATCGTCGCTCATGCTGCCTGCCTCCCGTCCGGGTGCCTGCTTCGAGTCTTCCACCTCGTAGGCCGGTGACATGGGGGGTGACAGGGGGTTGGCACCAAGGCTGTCCCCCGGTGACACCGTCTGTGTCACTAGTGACGCCGATCACTCAGAGCGATGGTTAATCACACGTTAGGCGCTGCCCGTTCCATCGGCCCGCACCTCCAACTTGGCCACTCGGGCGGCAAGTTCCCGAACCTCGGATTGGAGTGCGCTGATGACTTCTTGGACGCTCGCGTCCTTACCCCCGGCCTTCTCGTTGCCCTGCGCGTCTTTCTTCACGAAGTACCCCCGATTGGGTACCGAGAAGATCCGGTCCTCGTCCATGAGGATCTGTAGCCCCTGGCCGACCGTGACCGTCGTGACCTTGAACCGTTCGGCAAGGTCTCGCAATGACCCCAAACGCTGTCCGGCTGCGGGCTTTCCAGCCGTGATCTCTTCGCGCAGCGCGTCAGCGATCTGCACCTTCTTGGGCCTCGGGTCGTCATCCGCAACGGTCATGGATCGAGCGTATCGACCTAGAGCGAACTATTACACCCTGATGCACCCCAAGGACTTGTGCACTATGACGCTATAGAGCACTCTATTCCTAGCTAGCCCGGGGGCGGCGCTCTACCGCCAAGCAGCACGCCGCCCCCTTCGTCCCACGAAGGGAAGTTCCATGATGCATGCGACGCAGACGACTCCGCGAACTGAGGCCAAAGCCTTAGGTGTTGTGGCTGCGCTTCGAGCGGTCGCCCCCGTGCTGACCGACGCGCGGCGCCTGGCCTACTGGGACGCAGGAGTTCCCCAGTCCCCGACGCCCTGTATGGGATGCGGCGCCAGGGTCGAGAGCTGGGGTTGGCAGCGGCACGGCACCGCTGGGGTGCTGATGCACGACACCCAGTCCTCGCCGTACCCGTGCCCCGCTGGTCGGGCCTTCGACTGGGAGACCGGTGATGACGTCCCGGTCCCGATCGACGACATCTGCGCGGACTGCTCGGGTCTGCTGCAAGTCACCGACACCGACGGTTCGATCTCCGGTCGCGTGGGCGCGATCGTCCCCTGCTCGTGCCACTACAAGACCGAGGCGTACTCGCTGTACCGCCCGTGCCCGGTGTGCCGGTCGGTGAACTCCTGCCTGAGCAACAGGCAGTGCGCAGACGACTGGTGGGCCGGTACCTGGGTGGACTGCCCGACCTGTGATCACACCGGGTTCGAGCACACCCCGAACCTGACGGCCTGGTGCCGTAGTTGCCGGGGTGCTCGCTGGCTGCGCGCCTCTCAGGTGGTGACGGCATGACCACCTCGACGATCGCGCTGCCTGTGGACGTTCCGCCTGCCCCGGTGCGTTCGCTGTGTGCGGCGGACACGCCTCTTGCCCGTGCCCGGGTGGCCCGTGGCTGGTCTCAGTACAAGGTCATCCGCGCTCTGATCCTGCTGGCGGAGCACTGGGGTTGGGACATCGCCACCGAGTCCTCGTTGAAGGTGCAGCTCTCGCGCTGGGAGAACGACGCCATGCGCCCGGGGCCGAAGTATCAGGTCCTGTTGTGCGCTCTGTACCGGTCGACCCCGGATGAGCTCGGCTTCACGCGCAAGGGCCGTCCGCCCACACGGGCCGTTCTCGCTGATCGTGTGGCCACGCTGGAATCGCTCCTCGAACGGCTCGTTGCTCAGTCTGGGGCGGTGAGCGAGTGATGGGTCTGTTCAGCCGCAAGCCTGACTCCCCGCCTCGCGGGTACGACGCCGACGACGCGAAGGTCCTCGCGCAGACGCACCGCGACCTCGACGCGCACAGGTCTGAGAAGGACCAGCCGCAGCGCAACTCCTGGCACCGCAACTCTGCGGACACGTCGGGTCCTTCCGATCCGTCCGTGAGCTCCCCGCAGAGGGGGCGTCGCCGGTGACCTACCTGCCTGTTGCGCCCGAGGCCGTCGCTGACATGGCGGCCTCGTTCGGCACCGACCCAATCACCCTCGCGGACATGCTGAGGGTCGCCGGTGATCCGGACTTCGAGCGGTGGCAGGAGCAGATCCGCCGTACCGGTGGCTGCTCGAACCCGATCCACCTCGAAGGCTGGACGCTCACCAAAGACCGCGCGACCGGCGAGACGCTGTACTCGTATTCGACCCAGCAAGAACCCGGCGGGCGGCTCCGCGTCGCCTGCGGCAACCGCCGTGCCTCGCGCTGCCCCTCGTGCGCTTGGATGTACGCGGGCGACACCTACCACCTGATCCGTGCCGGGATCACAGGCGATACCCGCAAGGGCATTGCCCCGGCGGTCCGTTCACACCCCCGGGTCTTCGCCACGCTCACCGCCCCAAGCTTCGGCCCGGTCCACAACCGCCCCGCCTCCGGCCGCTGCCGCTGCGGTCGCACGCACACCGAAGATGACCCCCAGCTCGGCACGGCACTCGATCCAGAGCGCTACGACTACGCGGGCGCAGTGCTGTGGAACAACCATGCGGGCGACCTGTGGCGACGCTTCACGATCTACCTGCGCCGTGAGATCGCGCGGCGTGCGGGCCTGTCCCAACGGGCCTTGCCCGATCACTGCCGGGTCTCCTTCGGCAAGGTCGCCGAGTTCCAGAAGCGCGGCGCCGTGCACTTCCACGGGGTCGTCCGGCTCGACGGTCCCGACGGGCCTGACACCGAGCCGCCCGCCTGGGCCTCGGTCGCGCTCCTGGACGATGCGATCCGCTCGGCTGCTGCTCGAGTAACCGTGGACGTGCCTGCGGCCGGCTGCTTCCCCGCCCGCTCCTTGAAGTGGGGCACGCAGGTGGATGTCCAGCCCATCGGCGGCTTAGCCGAGGATGACCTGACTGAAGAGACCGTGGCCGCGTACGTCGCCAAGTACGCCACCAAGGCCGCCGAGACCACGGGCACCGTGGACCGCCGCATCGGGGAAGTCCGCGAGCTCGACCGGCTCCCAGACCTGCCGGACCACACGCGGCGCCTGATCGAAGCCTGCTGGGAACTGAACGCGAACTATCCGGATCGGCTGCTCGCGCACTGGTCGCACATGCTCGGTTTCCGTGGCCACTTCTCCACCAAGTCCCGCCGCTACTCGACCACCCTCGGAGCCTTACGGCAGGTCCGCGCCGACTTCCGCGCCCGCCAGGACCGCAAGGCACGCGGCTACACGGAAGACCTCGACGACCAGGAGGGCTCCACGCTGGTCCTCGCGCACTGGACCTACGCCGGACACGGCCACACCCCCGGTGAATCGCTGCTCGCAGAATCAATCGCCCGGGACATCCGCCTCAACCGCGAGACCGCCCGCGAAGCACGCGCCGACCAACTCGACGCCGACGACTGGGAGGTCTGCGCATGACCCGGCCCCTCCCCGATCGCTACCTCACTCCAGCCGACCTGGCCGACCTCATGGGTGTACCGATCGAGACCGTCTACGAGTGGCGTCGCAAGCGCATCGGACCGCGCGGGTTCCGAGTCGGCAAGCACCTTCGCTTCGACCCCGAAGACGTGAGCCTGTGGGTCCAGTCCCTGATGGAAGGGGCTGCCTGATGGCCGGACACATCCAAGACCGCTGGTACAAGGTCGAGACGGGGCCCGACGGTAAGCCCGTCAAGACCAAGACCGACCGCTATGGCACCGGGATGCGCTATCGCGCCCGCTACGTCGGCCCCGACGGTACCGAGAAGTCCAAGAGCTTCCCGGACAAGCAGAAGCGCTTGGCTGATCAATGGCTGGCGCATATCGAGGCCGACATGTCGCGTGGCCAGTACCTCGACCCGCTCAAGGCCAAGACGACGTTTCAGCAGTACGCCGAGCGCTGGTTGCCGTCGGCCGCGACCGACCCGAACACCGAAGCCTCGATGACCTCCCAACTCCGGCTGCACGCCTTCCCGTACATCGGGTCGCGCCCGCTCGGGACCTTCCAGCCGGAGCACATCCGGGACTGGACCCGAACGCTCAAGGAGAACGGTGTCGTCGGCTCGTACGCCCGGGTCATCTACTCGAACGTGCGGGCCGCGCTGAGCGCTGCCGTGGATGACGGGTACCTGGCCCGGAACCCGTGCTCGGCACGCTCCGTCAAGGCCCCGGAGGTCGAGCGCAAGCGCATCACCCCGTGGACTCCTACGAGGGTGTTCGCCGTACAAGCGGGCCTGCCTGAGCGCTATCGGGCGATGGCGGATCTGGGTGCCGGCTGCGGGCTCCGCCAGGGTGAGATCCTTGGCGTCGCCGTGGACGCGATCGACTTCGAGTCGGACACCCTGCACGTGGTGCGGCAGCTCAAACTCAGCCTGAGCAAGCCGGTGTTCGCCCCGCCCAAGGGAGGCAAGCTCCGGGATGTTCCTCTCCCCGAGCCGGTGGCGGACGCCTTGCGTGCCCACATGAAGGAGTTCCCGCCCGTTGAGATCACGCTGCCATGGAGGACCGCCGACGGGCCGATGACCACTCATCGCCTGATCTTCACCGCGCCCGGGGGCAACCACGTGTGGCGCACTTCCCTGAACACGGAGGCGTGGAAGCCTGCTCTCGTGGCTGCCGGGGTGATCCCCGAGCCGAAGACCAGGGCTGAGGGTCACGCCGCCGCGCGCGAGCACGGGATGCACGCGCTGAGGCACTTCTACGCCTCGGCCCTGCTCGATGGTGGCGAGAACATCAAGGCCGTCAGCGAGTACCTCGGGCACAGCGATCCGGGCCTGACGCTGAGGGTCTACGCCCACCTCATGCCGAGCAGCCAGGAGCGTACGAGGAAGGCCATCGCCGCCGCGTACGACAAGGCCCAGCATCCGGGCTGACGGCCCACAGACGGCCCCAGGCACGACTCAAGCCCCCTACTCACGGAAAGACCGCAGGTAGGGGGCTTGATCGAGGGTGCTTACTTCTTCTTGCCCTGGTTCTTGACCGCCTCGATCGCAGCCGCCGCCGCGTCCGGGTCCAGGTACGTGCCGCCCGGCTTCACCGGCTTGAAGGTGGCGTCCAGTTCGTAGGCGAGCGGGATGCCTGTCGGGATGTTGAGGCCCGCGATGTCCGCGTCCGAGATGCCGTCCAGGTGCTTGACCAGGGCGCGCAGCGAGTTGCCGTGGGCCGCGACCAGGACGGTGCGGCCCGCGAGGAGGTCGGGGACGATGCCGTCGTACCAGTACGGGAGCATGCGCCCCACGACGTCCTTCAGGCATTCGGTCTTCGGGCGCAGCTCCGGCGGGATCGACGCGTAGCGCGGGTCGTCCGACTGGGAGTACTCGGTGCCGTCTTCCAGGGCCGGCGGCGGGGTGTCGTACGAGCGGCGCCACAGCATGAACTGCTCCTCGCCGAACTCGGCGAGGGTCTGGGCCTTGTCCTTGCCCTGCAGGGCGCCGTAGTGACGCTCGTTCAGACGCCAGGAGCGGTGGACCGGGATCCAGTGGCGGTCGGCGGCCTCGAGCGCCATCTGCGCGGTGCGGATCGCGCGCTTCTGGAGCGAGGTGTGCACGACGTCGGGGAGCAGGCCGGCGTCCTTGAGCAGCTCACCGCCGCGGACCGCCTCCTTCTCGCCCTTCTCGTTGAGATTGACGTCCACCCAACCGGTGAACAGGTTCTTCGCGTTCCATTCGCTCTCGCCGTGGCGGAGGAGGATCAGCTTGTACGGTGCGTCGGCCATGGCTCCGAGCGTAATCGAACCCACGGGCCCCTCGCGCGCGCAGTCCGGTGCCCGGACCCCCCGGCCGCCGATTGACGGTTCCTGTTAATCGGGTGGCCCGCACGGACCCTCGACTCGTAACGTGTGAGCACCTTGAGCGCCTATTACAGGCACCACTTCACCAGCCGTTTCCGGGGGGATACACCGATGTCGATCGCCAGCATCAGGCGGGCCGCCCACGAGACCGTGGCCGGGCTCCCCCGTGAGTTCTGGTGGCTCTGGACGAGCACCCTGATCAACCGGCTCGGGGCTTTCGTCGCCACGTTCATGGCCTTGTACCTGACCCTCGACCGGGGCTATTCGGCCTCGTACGCGGGACTTGTGGCCGCCCTGCACGGCCTCGGCGGTGTCCTCGGCACCCTCGGCGCCGGTGTCCTGACCGACCGGCTCGGGCGCCGGCCCACGATGTTCCTCGCGCAGGGCGCCACGGCGGTCAGCGTCGCGGTGCTCGGGTTCATGACCCACCCGGTGGCCATCGCGGCCGTCGCCGGTGTGGTCGGGGTGGCGTCCAACGCCTCGCGTCCCGCCGTCCAGGCGATGATGGCCGACATCGTGCGGCCCGAGGACCGCGTGCGGGCCTTCGCCCTGAACTACTGGGCGATCAACCTCGGCTTCGCCTTCTCGTCGATGGCCGCGGGCATCGTCGCCCAGTACAGCTATCTCGCCGGATTCCTCGGCGAGGCCGTCCTGACCATGGCGTGCGCGGTGCTCGTCTTCCTGAAGCTGCCCGAGTCGCGGCCGGAGCGGACCGTCGTGGCGGGGAAGGCCGTGGACCCGCAGGTGTCGATGGGGACCGTCGTCAAGGACGGCCGGTTCATGGGCGTCGTCGGGCTCTCCTTCCTCATCTCGCTGATCTTCACGCAGAGTTACGTGGGCCTGCCGGTCGCGATGGGCAGCGAGGGCTTCACACCCTCGGACTTCGGCATGGTCATCGCCGTCAACGGCGTCCTGATCGTGGCCCTGCAGATTCCGGTGACGCGGTTCATCGAGCACCGGGATCCGCAGAAGCTCCTCGTGATCTCGGCGCTGCTCGCGGGGTACGGGTTCGGGCTCACCGCGTTCGCCGGGTCGATCGCCACGTACGCCCTGACGATCGTCGTCTGGACGCTCGCCGAGATCGTCAACGCGCCCACCCAGACGAGCCTCGTCGTCCGGCTCTCGCCGGTGCACGGCCGCGGCCGCTACCAGGGCATGTACTCGATGTCCTGGTCGGTGGCGGCGCTCGCGGCCCCGCTGATGGCCGGGTTCGTGATCGACCACTTCGGCGCCGACTGGCTGTGGGGCGCCACGGCGGTGCTCGGCACGGTGGCCGCGCTCGGCTACTGGCTCCTGATGCGCAACCTGCCCGCGACGGACGAGGTGACCGGAACCCCGGCCGCCCCGGTGGCCACGGAGCCCGTACAGGCCGCCGCCACCGAGGGAGCCAGAGCCGAGCTCAAGGCCTGACGGCGAGCGCCCGCTGAGCCTCGTAAAGGTTCTGCGGGCGCACCCCGCCGGGACGCCCGTACGCCTCGCTGCGCGTGTGCAGCTCGCCGGTGAAGTCCGGGACGTCGATCTGGCCGAACTCGCGGACCTCGCTGATCGCCACGGTCGCGCTGTACGGGGCGATCCCGTCGAGGCGTACGCAACCCGCGCGGCCGTTGGTGACGGTGACGTTCCAGTGCGTGAAGCGGGCCCCGTACAGCGGGCCCGCGCTCGCGTCGCCGCCGTGCGTCCCGGTGTTGTCGACGGTCACGTCGGTACGGACGTTGGCGAAGGGCATCCCGCGGTGGGTGTCGAAGGTGCCCATGTGCATGGTGCCGCGGGACCAGACGTTGTAGCTGGAGAGCCCCTCCACGTTGACCCCGTGCAGCTGGGTTCCGGCCGGCGCGGGCACGGTGCGCTGCTCGATCGTGAAGTCCTCGACGAGGTTGTCGTGCGAGCCCTCACGGCAGTAGTACGGGTGGTGCGAGCCCCGGCCGCCGACACGCGTCCTGCGCAGGGTGCACGCGGAGGCGGCGATGAAGCCGAAGCCGTTGTCGACGTGGCGTACGACGACGTCCTCGGCCCAGCAGTCGTACGCGCACTGGAAGGCAAGGCCGTTGTACCCGAGGTCGAGCAGATGCTGGGCCTGCGGCGTCTCGACGGCTTCGAGGGTGAGGCCCTCGACGCCCGAGCCGGTGAGGGGCTCGGCGAGGGCGGTCAGGCGGGGGTCCCACGAGGGGCGGACGTCGAGCGGCAGCGGGCGCTCGAACGTCACCCGGCTGCCCCGGACCGCGGTGATGCGGACGGGCCATTCGTAGGGGACGTACGAGGTGAGCTTGGTCTTGTCGTCCCAGGTGTACGCCTCGGCGCCCGCGCCGCCGCCCGCCATGTGCTCCAGGAGCGTGTGGTCCGCGTCGTCGGCGAGGCGCAGCAGGACGAGCCGGCCGGGCGCGAGGCGCGAGGGGTCGGCGACGGTCACCGACCAGTCGCCACGCTCGGCGGGCGCGACCGTCGTGAGGGTCTCCCACGCGTCGCGCTTGTTGCCGGTCCAGCCCTCGAAGGGCCAGTCCTGCGCCTTGACGGCGGCGATCAGCGAGTCCCAACGCGCCTGCGGGGCGAGCCAGATGAGGCCGCCCGCCCAGGACCAGCCGGACTTCGTGCCGCCGTAGCGGCTGCCGTACTTGCCGATCAGTTCGGTGAGGTGCTTGGTCGCGAGCAGCTTGGTACGCCCGCTGCCCGCGCCGCGCAGCACCACGCCGCTGTGGGCGATCCGGATGATGCCGTCGATGCGGTACGTGCCCGCCGGGATGAGCACCGTGCCCCCGCCGGCTCGTCCGGCATCGGCGAGGGCACGGTTGATCGCGGGGGCGGCGTCCTGTGAGCCGTCGTTCTTCGCGCCGTACGCGAGGACGTTCGCCCGTATGCGGGGGCGGGGGCGGGAGCGGCTGCCGCGCGCGTAGCCCGCGCGGCCCACGTACGGGATCTGCGGGTGGGTGTACGGGGTGCGGGTGAACTCCCGCCACAGCGCGGCCGTTTCGGGCCGTGTCCCCGCGGCGGCGGGGGTGGTGCCGACGGTCGCCGCCGTGGCCACGGCGATCGCACCGCCGAGCAGCCCCCGTCTGCTGAGCCCTTCCATGAGCACCGCCCTTTCACGTATGTGAACAGCATTCACGTCTGCGTGCGCGGTGAGCATGGCACGGCAGAGGAGGGCAGGGAAGGGGCTGTGCAGGGTGTGAGAAGAGCTAGCCGGCGCTCGGCTTGGTCAGATGCGTGAACGCATCCAGGTTGCGCGTGGACTCCCCGCGCGACACCCGCCACTCGTACTCGCGCCGGATCGCCGAGGCGAAGCCCAGCTCCAGGAGGGTGTTGAAGGAGCCGTCCGCCTCTTCGAGGACGACTCCGAGGAGCCGGTCCACCTCGTCGGGCGTGACGGCGGCGAGCGGGAGCTTGCCGGCGAGGTAGATGTCGCCGAGCGGGTCGATCGCGTAACCCACCCCGTACAGCCGCAGGTTGCGTTCGAGCAGCCAGCGGTGCACACCCTCCGCGTTCTCGTCGGGGTGGCGGATCACGAACGCGTTGAGCGAGAGCGCGTGCCGGCCCAGCCGCAGCGAGAGTGTGGTGGAGAGCTTGCGGGTGCCGGGGAGCTGGACGACGTAGGCACCGGGCTCCGGCGACTCCCAGGACAGTTCGGCGTCCTTGAGCGTCTGTTCCAGGACCTCGCGCGCGTCAGCCATGGTGCGAGCGTACGCGACGGCGCTGGTCGAACAGGGCCGCGGTGTAGACGTCCGCGGTGGCGGAGGCGGCGGTGTCCCAGCCGAAGGAGCGGGCGTGCCGGGCGGCGGCCGCGCCCATCCGCTCCACCAGGTGCGGCTCGTCCACGAAGAGCTCCAGCTTCCGCGCGTACGCGGCCGGGTCGTGCCCCTCGACGAGGAAGCCACTCACCCCGTCCCGTACCGCCACGGGCAGACCGCCGACGGACGCGGCGACCACCGGGGTGCCCGCGGCCTCGGCCTCGATGGCGACCAGGCCGAAGGACTCGCTGTACGAGGGCATGACCAGCACGGACGCGGCCCGGAACCAGTCGGCGAGCTGCTCCTGGCCGACCGGCGGCCGGAACCGTACGACATCGGCGATGCCCAGCTTGGCGGCCAGCTTCTGCAGGCCTTCGGGCTTGGCGAGACCGCTGCCGGAGGGGCCGCCGACCACCGGCACGACCAGGCGGGAGCGCAGCTCGGGGCGGCGGTCGAGCAGCAGGTGCACGGCGCGCAGCAGGATGTCGGGGGCCTTGAGGGGCTGGATGCGGCCCGCGAACAGCGGGATCAGGGCGTCCTGCGGAAGCCCGAGCCGCTGCCGGGCGGCGGCTCGTCCGTCGGCCGGGCGGAAGCGGTCGAGGTTCACGCCGGGGTGGACGACGGCGACCTTGGCGGGATCGGCCGCGTAATGCCGTACGAGTTCGTCCGCCTCCTCGTCCGTGTTGGCGATGAGGCGGTCCGCGGCGTCCACGATCTGTGTCTCGCCGATGACGCGGGCGGCGGGCTCGGGGGTGTCGCCCTCGGCCAGCGCCGCGTTCTTGACCTTCGCCATCGTGTGCATCGCGTGCACGAGGGGGACGCCCCAGCGCTCGGCGGCGAGCCAGCCGACGTGGCCGCTCAGCCAGTAGTGCGAGTGCACCAGGTCGTAGTAACCGGGACGGTGGCCTGCCCAGGCGCGCATCACCCCGTGCGTGAACGCACAGAGCTGGGCGGGCAGTTCCTCCTTCGCAAGACCTTCGTACGGACCGGCGTCCACATGCCGTACGAGGACACCGGGCGCCAGCTCGACCTCGGGCGGGAGGTGGCCGGTCGTGGCCCGCGTGAAGATCTCGACCTCGATGTTGATCGCGGCGAGCCGCTTGGCGAGCTCCACGATGTAGACGTTCATGCCGCCCGCGTCGCCCGTGCCGGGCTGGTGCAGCGGCGAGGTGTGCACGCTGAGCATCGCGACCCGGCGCGGCTTGCGCGGGGTGCCGGGCAGCCGCAGCCGCGGGGTGGTGGACAGCAGCGCGGGCGTGGAGGCGAGCCGCCCGCCGAGCCTGCTCACGTACTGGCTCACGCGCGAGGCCTCCTCGTGACGACATGACAGATCCGGAGGACACGGCACGCCCTCCGAACCTCCCGAACACCGGAGGCACCCGTTCCTATTCCGGCCGTCCAGCCGTGCTGCCGGCCGCCCGTCCTGCCGCCCTGACGTCCGGCCGCCCGTCCAGGATCGCCTGCGGCCGGGCGGGCCGCACGGCGGCGGTGCCCGGATTACGGACCAAAGTCCCTCGCCGCCGGGACCATCGGCGCACTTCACGAGGTGGTGACCGGGATTAGGTTCGCAGAGTTCAAGAATTTGCTTATGGCGGCGTTACACGAGGAGAGTCCGTGAATCAGCCCGGTCAGGACCGGCCGCGTATCAGCGTGATCGTCCCGGTGTTCAAGGTGCAGGGATATCTGCGCGAGTGCCTGGACTCGGTCCTCGGGCAGGATTTCACCGACTTCGAACTGATCGCGGTCGACGACTGCTCGCCGGACGGATGCGGCGCGATCCTCGACGAGTACGCGGCCCGCGATCCGCGCGTACGGCCCGTCCACCTCACGGAGAACGGCGGCATCGGCAACGCGCGCAACGTCGGCGTCGAGCACGCCCGCGGCACGTACCTGTTCTTCCTGGACAGCGACGACACCATCACGGACGGCGCGCTGCGGGCCATGGCCGAGCGGCTCGACGTGTGCGAGGACCCGGAGATCCTGCTCTTCGACCATGTGCGGACGTACTGGTGGAACAAGGAGCAGCCGAGCGCGTCGGGCGAGCTCCTGGAGGCCGCAGGCGCCACGTGCTTCCGTCCCGTGGACCGCCCCGAAACGCTGCACATGTTCGCGGTGGTGTGGAACCGGCTCTACCGCCGCGACTTCTTCACCCGGAACGGATTCGCGTTCACGAGCGGCCTCTACGAGGACGCCCTCATGGTCTATACGACGATGCTCACCGCCGAGCGCGTGGCGTGCCTCGACCGGGTCTGCGTGGAATACCGTCAGCGGCGCAGTGGAAACTCCATGCGCACGCCCGGGCGTAAGCATTTCACCATCTTCCCGCAGTACCGCCGGCTTTTTGATTTCCTCGACGCCCGCGACGGTCTCGACGCTCTCCGTCCGTTCCTTTTCGAGCGCATGGTGAGCCATTTCCTGTTCACCCTCGCGCGTACGGACCGTGTGATGCCCCGCGACCGCCGGGAGTTCTTCCGCAGGGCCGCCGCCATGTACCGCGCGTACGAGCCCGCCGGCTTCGAGCCGCCCGAGGGGCTGATGGGCGCGAAGTTCCGTGCCCTGCGCCTGGGCTCGTACGCCGCCTTCCAGGTCTCCAAGCAGGCCCATTTCGGCCTGCAGACCGCGGGCCGGCGGGCCCGGCGCACGAAGCGCGCGCTCGGCAGGCGCGCCTACGCGGCGCACTACCGGATGCAGCTGCGCCGCCCGCTCGACGAGAACCTCGCGGTGTACGGCGCGTACTGGAACCGCCGCCCCGCCTGCAATCCGCTGGCGATCCACGAGCGCGCCAAGGAGCTCGCGCCGCAGATCCACGGAGTGTGGGTGGTGAGCCAGGAGGTCGCCGACGAGATGCCCGCCGGGATGGACTACGTGGTCGTGAACACCCCCCGGTACTGGGAGGTGATGGCCCGCGCCAAGTACCTGGTGAACAACGTCAACTTCTCGAATGACGTGGTCAAGCGCGAGGGCCAGGTCTATCTGCAGACCCATCACGGCACCCCGCTCAAGCGCATGGGCATCGACCAGCAGCGCTTCCCCGCGGCCGCCAAGGGCATGAGCTTCCGCAAGCTGCTCGAACGCGCCGACCGCTGGGACCTCAGCCTGTCGTCGAACCAGCACAGCACCGAGCACTGGGAGCGGGTCTACCCCTGCGACTTCACCTCGCTCGACCTCGGCTACCCGCGCAACGACGTCTACTTCCGGGCGAGGGCCGAGGACGTCATCGGGATCCGCGAGCGGCTCGGCATCGCGCCCGGCACCAAGGCCCTCCTGTACGCGCCGACGGTCCGCGACTACCAGGCGGGCTTCGTGCCGCGCCTCGACTTCGCCCGCCTGGCCCGGGAGCTGGGCCCCGACTTCGTCCTCCTGGTGCGGACGCACTACTTCTACAAGGAGGACCCGGAGCTGCGGGAGCTGGAGCGCCGCGGCCTGGTGAAGGACGTGTCCGCGCACCCGTCCGTCGAGGAGCTCTGCCTCGCGTCCGACGCGCTCATCGGGGACTACTCGTCGCTGATGTTCGACTACGCGTGCCTGGACCGTCCGATCGTCACGTTCGCCGACGACTGGGACGTGTACGTGAAGGCCCGCGGCGTCACCTTCGACCTGCTCTCGGGCGAGCCCGGCGAGACCCCCGGCGAGGTCGCCACGACCGAGGACGAGCTGATCGCCCTGTTCCGCGACGGCTCCTGGAACGGCGAGCGCTCGGCGCGGCGGCGGGCCGCGTTCCGCGAGCGCTTCTGCCCGTACGACGACGGGCACGCGGCGGAACGCGTGGTGCGGCGGGTCTTCCTCGGCGAGCAGGGCCCCGGGATCCTGCCGCTTGCCGAGCGCCGCACGGCACCCTCGCCCACGGCGGCGGAGGAGGCGCTGCGGGCGGAGACGGCGGAGGGGCTGGCCCTTCTGGACGGGAGCAGCCTGGACGGGAGCAGCCTGGCCTCGGGCTGACCGCCCCCGGCTCGCGCCGAAACCTGCCTCGCGCTGACCGATACTGGACCCATGGCCCGCCCCTCCACCTGCCCCGTCGGGACCGTGACGCGCGGGACCACCAACCCGAACCGGCTGCGGCGCATGGACCGCTGGATCGCCGCGTGGCACGGGCGGGCGCTGCGGGCGCGGGACGCGCCGCTCGCCGTGGACCTCGGGTACGGGGGCGCGCCCTGGACCGCCGTGGAGCTGCTGCACCGGTTGCGGACGGCGGCCGCGGACGTACGGGTCGTCGGGATCGAGATCGATCCGGCGCGGGTCGCGGGGGCGAAGCCGTACGAGGAGGACGGGCTGAGCTTCCGGCTCGGCGGCTTCGAGGTGCCCACCACGCCGGCCGACGGGCCGCCGGTCCTGATCCGTGCGGCGAACGTGCTGCGGCAGTACGACGAGGAGCAGGTCGCCGAGGTCTGGCGGCGGCTGTGCGGGCGGCTCGCGCCCGGCGGGCTGCTCGTCGAGGGGACCTGCGACGAGATCGGGCGGCGGCACGTGTGGGTGGCGCTGGGGCCCGAGGGTCCGCGCACGGTGACGTTCGCGACGCGGCTCGGCTCCCTGGAGCGGCCCTCCGACCTGGCCGAGCGGCTGCCGAAGGCGCTGATCCACCGCAATGTGCCGGGTGAGCCCGTGCACGCGTTCCTGCGGGACTTCGACCGCGCCTGGGCGGCCGCGGCGCCCTTCGCCTCGTACGGGGCGCGCCAGCGGTGGATCCGGACCGTGCGGGATCTGCGCGCGGACTGGCCCGTGGTGGACGGGAGTTCGCGGTGGCGGCAGGGCGAGGTGACCCTGGAGTGGGGGGCGTTGGCGCCTCGGGGGTGAGAGGCGAAAGGTGAGGGGCGGGGGCGGGGGCGAGCGGCCTGGCGGCCGGCGGCACCTTCCTCACGTACGTCTCAATCCGCGCATAAGTCCCAAGGACCACAAGGGTGACAGTCCGCGTCGGCGGGAACGAGACGTGGCAGTCATTCGTCAGACGGGACGGGAGCGTGCCGGTGGCGCGGGAAGTGGCAGGTGGGGGCGTCGAGTTGGTCCCGCGGTGGGGTGGATGTCGCCGTGTGGCCGATTCGCGTGACTGCGGGACTCTGTCGTAATCCGCGCGGGCGTGGCACCATCCCGGAGTCGTGCACTGTTACTGACGGGCCATCAGATCAGGGGGCGTGAGCGTGACCTGCAGGCGAACCTCGACCATTGCGGCAGTGGCGCTGGTCTGCGCCCTGGGCCTGCTCAGCGCGCCCGGCGGCGCCGTGGCGGCCCCGGCGTCCGGACCGCTCGCCGCCGCGCCGGCCAGGCCCGATGAGCCCGAGCCCGAGGGCCGCAGCCTGCAGGAGGTGCGCGAAGAGCTCGACGACCTCTACCACGACGCGGCGGTCGCGACCGATGCGTACAACGCGGCGGAGGAGAAGGCCAAGAAGCAGTCCGACCAGATCGTCGAGCTCGCCAACAAGATCCAGGACCTGCAGGCCAAGCGGGACCGCCTGAAGGACCAGGCGGGCGCGGCGGCCCGCGCGCAGTACCGCAGCGGCGGGGTGCCCCCGCAGGCGCAGCTGGTGCTGAGCGACGATCCGGAGGAGTTCCTCGACGGCGCCCAGCGCGTGCGCCAGGGCCAGCACGCCACCACCAAGATGCTGGCGGAACTGGCCACCACCGAAGAGGACTTGCAGCTCTACGCGAAGGACGCGGGCGACTACTGGATCGAGCTCGACCGCCACACGAAGGACCAGGCCAAGCGCAAGAAGAAGATCGAGGCCAAGATCAAGGCCGCCGAGAAGCTGGAGAAGAAGCTCGCCAAGGAGGAGCGCGAGCGTCTGCTGCAGATGGAGCGCGACGCCCAGGCGCAGGCCCAGACCGCCTGGCTCGACACCGGCATCCTCAAGGAGATCAACGGCAAGGCGTCCGCGCAGGGCAAGAAGGCCATCGCCTTCGCGAGCAAGCAGATCGGGAAGCCGTACGTGTGGGGGGCCGAGGGCCCGGGCTCGTACGACTGCTCGGGGCTCACGCTGAGGGCCTGGGAGGCGGCCGGCCGGTCGATACCGCGCACCTCGCAGGAGCAGTGGAAGCAGCTGCCGCGCATCAAGGTCAATGAGATGCGGCCCGGCGACCTGATCATCTACCACGCGGACGCGAGCCATGTGGGGATATACGTGGGCAACGGAGCGATCGTGCACGCCCCGCGCCCCGGGCGGAACGTGACGGTGGCCGGCGCCGGTTCGATGCCGATACTCGGGGTCGTACGCCCGGACAAGTGAGGTGTGGGCGGGTTCGCCCCGGGGTGACCCCGCTCACGTGACCTGCGCCACCCGGGCAACCCGCGGGGCGTGATGTTCGTCATCCCGGGTGGAGGCGCCGCGTGCCCAATTACGGGACGGGACGCGGCATATGACTCCGGCTCTTTGCAGCTCGCCATTCCAAACCGGTGTCGGCTACCGCTAAGGTCCCCGTCGGCGGAACGTCGTTTCGACTGGGTGTCGTCCCGCCGCGCCCTCGGGGGGAGGGAAGGAACCAGAAGGATGCCCGTACCCATACCGCGGCAGAGAGCAGTCCCGGCCGTGGAAGGTGGTCAGGCTCAGCCTGCACCGGCGCTCGCGCCCGGTGCGGATGCCCTGTCGGCACAGCCAGGCGCCGTGGAGACCGGTGTCGGCCTGACGCTGCTCGTCATCGAGGACGACCCGGCGCAGACGCTCGGCGTACCCGAGCTGCTCGACGCCGCCGGCAAGCCCATCAAGGTGCGCACCGCCCGCAACCTCACCGAGGCCGAGCGGCTGCTCACCGACGACGTGCACTGCATCCTGCTCGACCTCGCCCTGCCCACCCCCGGCCGCACGGCCGCCGAGGACGTGCTGGGCACGCTCAAGCACGTGCTGCGGCTCGCACCCCGGCACGCGGTCCTCGCGCTCACCGCGAGCGACGACACGGAGCGGGCCACGGAGGCGGTACGGGTCGGCGCGCAGGACTACCTGTTCCGTGACGAGCTGGACAGCCGCGTCCTGACCCGCGCGATCCGGTACGCGGTGGAGCGCAAGCGCGCCGACATCGCCCAGCACCAGCTCACCGAGTCCCGGCTGCGCGCCCAGGAGAACGCACGCCTGGAGCGCGGTCTGCTGCCCACGCCGCTGCTCGACGGCGCCCCGCTGCGGTTCGCCGCCCGCTACCGGCCGGGCCGCTCCCGCGCACTGCTCGGCGGCGACTTCTACGACGCCGTGCGCACCCCCGACGGCACGGTGCACGCCATGATCGGTGACGTCTGCGGGCACGGCCCCGACGAGGCCGCGCTCGGCGTCGAACTCCGGATCGCCTGGCGCGCGCTGACCTTCGCGGGCCTGTGCGGCGACGAGCTGCTCTCGACCCTCCAGCAGGTCCTGGAACACGAACGCCCCGACGACGAGATCTTCGCGACGCTCTGCACCGTGGACATCTCGCCCGACGGCCGTCGCGCCGGCCTCTGCCTGGCGGGCCACCCCTCGCCCCTGATAGCGCGCTCGGGCGGCCTCGCCGAGCTCCTGCCGTACGAGAACAGCGGCCCCGCCCTCGGTCTGCTGCCGCGCGCCCGCTGGCCGCGCCAGCAGGTGGAGCTGGGCGGCGCGTGGAGCCTGATGCTCTACACCGACGGTCTGATCGAGGGCCGCGTGGAATCCGGCAGCAAGCGCCGCCTCGGCCAGGACGGCATGGTCGCGATGATCCGCCGCCAGCTGGACGAGGGCCTCACCGGCGACGGTCTGCTCCAGGCCGCGGTCAACGAGGTCCGCGACCTCAACGGCGGCGAGCTGACGGATGACGTGGCGGTCGTGCTGCTCGAGCGGGGGCCGCGGGCGTAGGGATCGCCCTGCCCCCGGACAGCAGTACGGCGGATCCGTCCCGAGGACGGATCCGCCGTGTGGCTCGTATGTACTCCCCTTGGCTCAGCGGCCGCCGTTGTACGGCCCGTACGGACCGTCGCTGCTGGAGCCGCCGCGGCGGCCACGGCCGCCGGTGACCTGCTGGAGGGCGGGGCGGACGTCGACGAAGAAGACGATCGTCGCGATCAGGCCCGCGATCTGCAGGAACAGCATCGGCACCAGGAGGTTCACCAGAACCGCGATGCCGAGGATGATCAGCCAGAAATTCTTGGTCTGCTTGTCCGCCGCACGATAAGCGTCCTCGCGGGCGGTCGCGGCCATGACCAGGGCCACCACGGCGAGCACCAGCATCGCCGTGAAGAGCAGCCACATGAAGCCGCCGAACGCTGACATCAGCACTTCGTCCACCACCTGTGTGTCAGGCCACTCGCCGATTGGGTTCCTGCGGCCACCGTACCCCGTACAACGGCCCGGACACTCGCTTCGTGCCCAGGCCGTTCCCGGTCCCCGCCCATGCCCTACTTGGCGGGCGGCGTGGTCTTCTTCGCGGCGGTCTTACGGGCCGGAGCCTTCTTCGCGACGGGCTTCTTGGCGGGCGCCTTGGCCTCGACGGGCTTCTCGGCGGTCTTGCCCTCGGCCGGCTTGTCCTCGACGACGGGCTCGGGGGCAGGAGCGGCCGCCTTCTCGCCCTCCACGACCGCGGCGATCTCCTCGATCTCCTCCGCCGCCTCGCCACGCCAGGTCTTCACGGCCTGCTCGCCGCGCTCGGCGACCTCGTCGTACTTCTCGCGCGCCTTGACGGCGTACTCGGCGGCGACACCGACACTGCGCAGCGCCAGGTCCTGAGCCGTCTCGCCGAGCTTCTTCAGATCGGTGTCGAAGCCGCCGATCACCTCGGTGACCTTGGCCTGCACGACCTCCTGCACCTCCTTGGCGCGGGCGGCGGCCTTCTCCTGGACGGCCTTCGGGTCGGCGCTGCGCACGGCCTCGAAGCGCTCCGGGGCCTCGGCCTGCAGCTTCTCGATGAGCTCGGGCACACGCCGGGCCTGCTGGACCGCGAGGTCCGCGGTGCCGGCGGCGAAGTAGAGGGGCTTGGGGTCGGTGACGGCCTTGCGGATGTCGTCGGTCAGAGCCATGGCGTACGTTCCTCCGGTCGGTATGAGGGTGCGGCGTCAGTCGTCGTCGGCCGTGCGGGCCTGGTCATCGGCGGTGTCCGTACCGTCTGCGGGAGCGGTCCCGTTCTCCTTGCGGAACGACTCGTAGATCTGAAGCAGCACCTGCTTCTGCCGCTCATTGATCGAGGGGTCCGCGAGGATCGCCGCCCTCGTCTCCACCTCGTCGCGCTCACGCTCGTCGAGGATCCCGGCCTGCACGTACAGCGTCTCGGCGGAAATCCGCAGCGCTTTCGCCAACTGCTGCAGAATCTCGGCACTCGGCTTGCGCAGCCCACGCTCGATCTGACTCAGATACGGATTGGACACCCCGGCGGCATCAGCAAGCTGCCTGAGCGACAACTGCGCCGTACGACGCTGCTCGCGCAGGTACTCACCGAGGTTGCCGACGTTGAGTGATGCCATGTGTGCATGCTGCCGCACCCTTGCTAACTATTGCAAGCAGATGCTTGCAATAGTGGTGCAGGACACGGCATTAGGCTCCACCGATGACCAGCAACCCCGGCTTCACCTGCTCATGCTGCGGCAGCCACCACGCCGAACTGCCGACGAACTACTCGACCGGCGCCCCATACGGCTGGGATCCGAGCTTCGCTGATTCCGCGGACTGCCTGCTCTCGTCGGACCAGTGCGTGATCCAGGCACAGCACTACTTCGTCAAGGGCCTGGTCGAGATACCGATCATCGACAGCAACGAGGTGTTCTCCTGGGCCGCGTGGGTCTCCCTCAGCCGGGACAACTTCTCCCGATACGCGGACCTTTGGGACACCCAGGGACGTGAAACAGAGGTGCCGTATTTCGGGTGGCTGTCCACCGACTATTTCCTCTACTCGCCCAGCACCATCAACTTGAAGACCCGCGTCCACACCCGCCCCATCGGACAACGTCCCTTCATCGAGCTGGAGCCGACCGACCACCCACTCGCAGTCGAACAGCGGACTGGCATCACCATGGAGCGCGTCCGTAAAATCGCCGAGGCCGTCCTCCACTCCGCCGACGGCGAAGTCAAGTGACGTCGAACGGGCTGCTGACCTAGCGTTCCGGGCATGACCTCCTGGGCCGAAGCCACCGACAGCTGCAAGCAGAACTTGGTCGTCCACTGCCAGGACGACACCTCCGTCAGCGTCACGTTCGACAACCGGTCCAGCTTCGACGCCGACGCCGTCCACTACGCCCTTGCACTGCACGCCCCGGGCTTGACTGCTCGTGCCGCGGAGATCGTCGCCTGGATCTGGGACGCCGACCTCGTCACATTCCTGGAGGAGCTGGCAGCCGACTACAGAGGCTGGAACGGAGACCGCAGCTGGCAGACCCTCGACCGGGATCTGACCGTGACGGCCGTTTTCCGCTCCGGCGGCCACGTCGGCCTCACGTGGTCCATTCGGCCATGGCGGCAGGCCGCCGGCGGCTGGAGCGCCTCGGTGACCACCTGGATTGAAGCCGGTGAACAGATGGCCTCCATGGCTGCCGATATCCGGCATTTCCTCGCCGGGGAGCCGCAGTGACCAGCGACCTGCGCATCACCTGGACACTAGGCGCACACGGGTGGGCCGCCTGCATCGTCGCGGATCACAAGGGTCCGCGAAGCTAACCGCGTCCTACACCAGCACCGCACCAGACGATCTCCTGGTAGCAGTGGCCAGGCTCGTCGTCGGCACATCGGTCCGTGACAACGATCGATGGGTGGGCGCTGCTACGCGCAGAGGGCCCGAGTATGACTGCCGCCCTCGATGAGCCAACCGGTCGAGGTGGTGGACCTGTCGTTCGGGCCGATGATGTTGGACGATCTCTATTTGAAGGCCGTGTTCACGCAGTGGTGGGCAACGTTCGGACGCGGCCGTTCTAGCGAACCTCGTCCTATGATCCCTTGCGTGTCAGGGACTTCAGGAACGTCGTCGGGAACTTCGTCAGCGCCTTCGGCTGAGCATCACTACGCTCACGCCGCCGAGCGGCACTACAAGGACGCTGTCTACCTCCAGGACGGTGGCCGCCTGCCCAACGCTGACTACCACCTCGGCTTCGCGGTGGAGTGCGCGTTGAAGAGCCTGTTGCTCAGGTTCACAGCCGCCACTATGGCCCCCAAGAAGCAGGGAAAGCCCCCGGCGAATGCCCCCTGGGTGTCTGATCCGGTCACGGGCAAGGTGAGCCACGACTACGGCCATCTGCCGTGGGTCACAGCCGATGTCTCCCTGCTGACGCACGGCCGGTCTGCGGCACGGTTGTCAGCCGCGCTCGCCAATCTCACCGCCTTCGACTCGTGGTCGGTCCACCAGCGTTACCTCGACGGGACCGCTGTCGCCGAAACTGACGTGTCGCGGCGGCGTACCGTGGCGCAAGAGATCCTCGGCCTGCACGAGCAAGCCCTGATCACCGGAAGGCTCCAGTGAACCTGCCTCATGTCCCCGTCCGGTTCGACGACGCCCGTCCCCGAGCCTTGACGATCGCCCACGACGTGGCCGCCGAGGGCGTGGACGTGCTGCTTGTACGGGACGTGCTGGGCCGTTTCGCACTCCTAGTCGACGACCGCGAGAAAGACGTGGTGGCCGCCCAAGCAATTGCCTGGAGCGAACGTCTAACCACAGATTTGCAACGGTACGCCGCCGACAGACCTCTGCTTCTCGCCTCGACTCTATTCTCAGCCGATGACCTGCTCGACTCCGAGCGCGTTCAGTCGGACGCGTTGCACCTGCCAGCCGACGGGCACGGCAGCGTCCGTGTCCTGGACAACACCGTGGTCGGCGAGGACTGGGCCCAGGTGTCCACCCCAACCGTCGAGACCGACGGCTCGCGTACCCACCGCACCGCCATGTACGGCTTCAAGGGCGGCGTCGGCCGGACAACAGCCACCGCAATCCTCGCCCGCCACCTCGCTGACCAGGGTCACGTCGTCCTCGTCGTAGACCTCGACCTAGAGTCTCCGGGCGCTGGCCCGCTCCTCGCCGCCGGGGCGCTGATGCCTCGCCATGGCATCGTCGACCAGCTCGTCGAGTCCGCAGTGCACAACGCGGACAACCTGGAACTGGTGGCCCCGACGGGATACACACCGCGCACGGGTCGAGGCGAACTTTGGGTGGCTCCGGCACGCGGCCGAGGCACCGAGAGCGCCCCCTATTCCTATGTCGACAAACTCAACCGGGTATACGCCGATATTCCTGGAATGGAGTTCGCTGACCGCCTGGCTGGCGCGGTCCGTGCCTGCGAAGATGCCGTGACCCGCGAGGGCGAAAGCGGTCGCCGCCCGAACGTAGTCCTCCTCGATAGCCGGGCTGGCATCCACGACATCGCCGCAGTCGCCATCTCCCGCCTGTGCGACCTCGCCCTGCTTTTCGGCGCGGACAACCGTCAGACTTGGGGCGGCTACGGTGATCTGTTCGCAGCCTGGCACGCTTCCGGGCAGGCCCGCGCGATCCGAGAGAAGCTCCGCATGGTTGCTTCCATGGTCCCGGAATCACCGCAGCGCCCAATGGACGCTTATCTGGAGTCGTTCCGCGAGCACTCCTGGGGTTGCTTCTCCCTCCTATACGACGATGACGTGCCGGAACCGGAGACTGGTCGGCTCGCCCCAGGTGCTTTCTCTCCGTCCCTGGAGGATGACTCGGCCCCGCACCACCCGATCCCTATTTTGTTCGAGCCCGGCCTGGTCGGTTTGGACGCAGACAGCGCACCAGGCTGGCAGGATCGCGCGTTCGTGCAGGCCGCATACCGTGACTTCCTGGCCACCGCAACTCTCCTGATCACCGCCGACCCGCAGAGCGACGAAGGACCGCGATGACGACTGCACTGGGCGCCCATGAATACCGCGAGCTGCTCTCCGCAGCGCTGCCCGAGGCGACAGACGCCGACACGCTCCTTCCGAACCTGCACACCCTGTTCACCCCGGACAGTCACCGGGTGGCGCTCTACGTCGACAGCACCGTGGTGCGCGGCGGGCGGGGCGTCGGCAAAACCTTCTGGTATCGCTCGCTGCTCGACGAAACTCTACGGGAGGTCGCCGCCGAGGAGTACGGCATCGAGCGACTACGCAAGCTCACCGTCTCTCCCGGCTACGGGGCGGCCGTCGAGCCGGACCTGTACCCGGGCACTGGCGTCTTGCGGCAGCTCGTGGAGGAGGGCGTGCGGCCCTATGACCTTTGGTACGCCGTACTACTGACGGCCCTTGGCCAGGCTGAACTACATGACCTCCCTGAGTGGCGCGACCGGGTCGCCTGGGTGCGCGCCAATCCTGGCGCGGCGGAACGCACAGTGCAGCACGCCGATCAGGAGGCACAGCGGTACGGCACCACTCACCTGGTCATCTTCGACGCCCTGGAACATCTCCATCGGGTGCGTGCTCAGGCCGACCGCCTCGTCGGCGGTATCCTGGAGCTCGCTCTCGCCATGCGTCTGGGCACCCGCAATATCCGCTGCAAGGTGTTCATCCGCCCCGACATGTTCGACGGCGCGCTCCTCCACTTCCCGGACGCCTCCAAGCTCACGGCCAACGCAGCCAGCCTGACCTGGTCCAACGCCAACCTGTACGGGTTGCTCTTCCACTACATGGGCAACCACAACAGCGAGTACGCAGAGCGCTTCCGCAGTCTCACAGGCGGTTGGGAGACCGACTCCTTCGGCCGACGCCACATCCCGTCCGCTCTACTCAGAGGCGACGAGCGGTCCCAGGCCGAACAGTTCACGCAGATCGCAGGCCCCTACATGGGCGCCAACTACCGCAAGGGCAACACGTACACCTGGCTACCCAACCACCTGATGGACGGCGTCGAGCAGGTCAGTCCTCGCAGCTTCCTCAGCGCCCTGAACAAGGCGGTCGCCGAGACACGCGGGACGTACGCGGGCCATGAGTACGCCCTGCACCACGAAGGCATCCGTCGAGGGGTGCAGACCGCATCCGAGACCCGGGTGCGAGAGGTCGGCGAGGACATGCCGTGGGTACGGCTGGCCATCGATCCACTGGCTGGCCGACAGGTCCCCATAGAACAGGACACGGTCACGGAGCTGTGGCACGAGGCACGACTGACTGACGTTCTACGCAAGGAGGCCGAACGTTCCGAGGTAGGAGGTGAGGAGGATGCCCTCGTCCGCACCGGCCCACGCTACCCGGACGACCCAAATCGCCTGATCGACGAATTGATCGTTCTCGGCGTGATGCGCCGCCGCCACGACGAACGCATCGACCTACCGGACGTGTACCGCATCGCCTTTAACATCGGCCGCAAAGGAGGGGTACCTAGGGTCACAGCACAATGAACCGGACCCGCTGGGCAGTGCTGGCAGGAGTCACGACGCGGCCGCGCAGTTGAAGGCCGGGTACCTCAAGGCGATACGCGACACTGAGGTATCTGCCAAGCAGGACAGCACGGGAGAAATCGGCCGAGAAACAGCCGGAAGTGACAACTAGCGCGTAATTCTGGTGACAGGAAGCGCTGGATGCGCCAGGTCAAAGGCCAACGCTGGTGACACCTAACGCTGGAAGTCACACGGATACCGCCTGCGGCTACTCCCACTCGTAGGTGAACTATGCGGCGTCATCTCCCAGGAGCGGCTTGAAGTCGAAGTTGACGTATGTCGGCTTCGACTCGGAGCTGAAGCCGTACTTGAGTGTGGAGGTCTGGTTCGGGGCCAAGCGGCCGGCGGAGGGGGACATGCCCACGTCGTTGACCGAGTCGACTATCTTGTTGGTCGCCCCGCCGTCGGTGTTGACCTCCGTCATCACGTCCCCGAGGTCGACGCTCTTGTCGCCCTTGTTTGTGAATTCCACCGTCACCAGGTAGTTGAAGTTGTCACTACCTGCGCCGGTGTCAGCGGGAGTCCACGGCCTGGGAACCGACGGCTTGATCTTCAGACCGTCGAGGTCCCCTGTGCCCTTCCCGAGGACCGCGACATCGTCGGCTTGGGCTACCAGTTGTGTTTCGGAAGGACCCCCGATCGGCACTGCGGTGGAACGGGCTTCGGCCGGCGCGAAAGCCAGGAGCGCTGCCCCAAGGGCAAGAATGCCGGTGCATGCGGTGAATGCGTGGGCGTAGTGGGATTTGGTGTCCATGGCGGGTCCCTTGTCTGAGGAGGCTGAAGGGTCACCTGGAACGGTTCGGCTGCAGACAGCCCCACATCAACAGTCACCCCGGATCCGGGGATGCTCAACACGACCACACCTCCACGAGGGCTGACTCCTGTTCCGGGAGCCAGTCGCGGTATGGACCCCCGCTACGGACGCCGCGCAACAAAAACGAACTCCTTCCCCGGCCGGTCCGGGGCCTCGCGCACCGCCTCCGGCTCATAGCCCGCCGCGCGCAAGTCCGCCTCGATCGTCG
The DNA here is from genome assembly GCF_044458745.1 of Streptomyces sp. NPDC050418. Taxonomy (NCBI): domain Bacteria; kingdom Bacillati; phylum Actinomycetota; class Actinomycetes; order Kitasatosporales; family Streptomycetaceae; genus Streptomyces; species Streptomyces sp. NPDC050418. The sequence goes on along the minus strand of NZ_JBITIG010000018.1, from coordinate 108,586 downwards.
GACGGTCGCGGAAGCGCAGGGTGGAGTCCGAGGTGAGGGTCTCGGCGTTCTCGGTGAAGACGTAGGTCCAGCGGAAGGTCACCAACGGGCCCTGTCCGTCGGCGGGTTCGGTCACGTCGATCACGTCGACCCAGGTTTCGACAGGGCCCCACGCCCGCGACCTCCGTCACGCGGTACGAGGCCTCGCGCGTCCACTCCTGCCAGGCGCGCCGGGCCGGGTCGCGGGTCTCGAACACCGGGCGGCCGCCGGGGCGCAGGGCCTCGTGCGCTCCGCGCAGCGCGTCCCGCCAGCCTGCGGGTCGGTGATCTGCTGGGCGGCGTTCGCAGTCAGGGTGGCGAGGTCGGTGCGCAGCGGTGGGAGGGTCGTGGCGTCGCCGCAGAGCCAGCGCACGCGGTCGGCACTCGGTTTGGCGCGGGCGACGTCGAGGAGACGCGGGCCGGGTCGACGCCGACGACGTCGAGGCCGCATCCCGCGAGGAGCAGTGCGAACACGCCGGTCCCGCAACCGATGTCCAGCACCTGGCGCGCCCCGAACTCCTCCGCCATCCGGACGTACGCGTCGAGGTCGCCACTGTCGGGGTCGAGCGCGTCGTAGAGCGAGGCGAGCCGCGGGTGCGCGAAGCATTCATCAGCCATGCGAGCGACGGTAGACCCCGATTTCGGCGTCCTTTGCCGAAACCGCAAGGAAAATGGCCCGCCCGTTCCGCCCCTCCAGATGATGAGAGGGCGCCGGCGCACTACGGCCCGGCACAACGGGCTGGAGGAACCACGATGGCCGAGCACATGGCAGAGCACCGCATCGTCCGGACCGAGGACGGTACACGGATCCATTTCGTCGAGCAGGGCTCGGGGCCGCTCGTGCTGCTCGTGCATGGGTTTCCTGAGTTCTGGTACTCGTGGCGGCGGCAGCTTCCCGCCCTTGCCGGTGCCGGGTTCCGGGCCGTGGCGCTGGATGTGCGCGGGTACGGGCGGTCGTCGAAGCCCGCTGACCCGGACGCGTATCGCATGGTGGAGCTCGTGGCGGACAACGTCGCGGTCGTGCGGGCGCTCGGTGAGGAGTCGGCGGTGATCGTCGGGCACGACTGGGGTGCGACGATCGCGGCGCAGTCGGCGCTGCTGCGGCCCGAGGTGTTCCGCGCCGTGGGTCTGCTGAGCGTTCCGTACACCCCGCCGGGCGGGCCGCGGCCCGGTGAGGTGTTCGCCCGACTCGGGGGAGGGAATGAGGAGTTCTACGTCTCGTATTTTCAGGAGGCGGGGCGTGCCGAGGGGGAGATCGAACCGGATGTGCGCGGGTGGCTGGCCGGTTTCTACGCGGCGCTGTCCGCCGACACAATGCCCGGGCCTGACGCCCCCGACCCGCACTTCGTCGCGAAGGGCGGCATCCTGCGCGACCGTTTCCCGGCAGGGCGGCGCCCGGCCTGGCTCGGGGACGTCGAACTGGACACGTATGCCGAGGAGTTCGAGCGTACGGGCCTGACCGGCGCGCTCAACCGCTACCGCTGCATGGACCGCGACTGGCAGGACCTGGCCGCGTACGAGGGTGCGCCGCTGACCCAGCCGTCGCTGTTCCTCGGCGGCACCGAGGACGCGTCCACCACGTGGCTGGCCGCCGCGATCGACGCGTATCCGCAGACACTGCCGGGGCTCCTGTCCTGCCATCTCCTCGAAGGCGCGGGGCACTGGCTGCAGCAGGAGCGTCCGGAGGAGGTCAACCGGCATCTCGTCACATGGCTGCGCGAGCTGGAGGGGGCCAGGTCCTAGTCGCCTGTGGCGCGCGGCTGGCGTTCCGCGATGGCCGCCCAGTCGTCCGCTCCGCGGCCGTCGGCGATGGCTTCGGCGAAGACGGCGCGGAGCAGTTCGCCGATCGGGAGCGGGATGTTCTGGCCGGCCGCCGCGTCGAGCGCGAGGTGGAGGTCCTTGCGGCCCAGGAGCGTGGTGAAGCCGGCGGGCTGGTAGCGGCGTTCGGCGATCATCGAGCCGTAGCCGGTGTAGACGGGGCCCGGGAAGAGCGTCGAGGTCAGCAGCTCCACGAACTGACCGGGGTCGACCCCGGCGCCCTCCGCGACGCTGACCGCCTCGCCCAGTGACTGGATCGCGCAGGCGATCAGGTAGTTGCCGAGGATCTTCACGACGTTGGCCTGCTCGGGGCGGTCGCCGAGGCGCCAGGTCCGTGAGCCGATCACGTCGAGGAACGGCTGCACCCGGTCGAGCAGGGCGGGTTCGCCGGCCGCGAGGACGTTGAGCGCCCCGGCCTCGGCGACCGGGACGCGGCCGAAGACCGGTGCGGCGACGTATCCGACGCCGTGCTCGGCGTGTGCCGCTTCCGCCCGGCGGGCGAGCTCCGCGCTCACCGTGGCGAGGTTGACGTGAACCGTCCCGGCCGCGGCCTGCGCAAGGACGCCGGAGTCGAGGAACGTCGCGGCGACGGCCCCGTCGTCGGACAGGACGGAGAAGACCACCGGCGCCCGCAGGGCCTCGGCCACCGTGGCCGCCCGACGGGCACCCGCCGCGACCAGTGCGTCCGCGGGACCGTCGGAGCGGTTCCACACCACGACGTCGTGGCCGGCCTTCACGAGGTTGTGCGCCATGGCGCTCCCCATGGCTCCCAGACCGATGACCCCAATACTGCTCACGCCCGCCACCCTTTCCGTCGAACCGTCCGAGACGGCTCACGATGCCATGGCGGAGGTCCGGTCTCCGTGACCTCCCCAGGCGGATCGCCTAACCCCGCTTCCGCGCGACGAACACGAACTCCTTCCCCGGCCGGTCCGGCGCGTCGCGCACCTCCCTGACGTCGAAGCCCCGCCCGGTGAGGGACGCTTCGGTCTCCTCGCGGGAGCGGAAGCGCAACGTCGAGTCCGAGGTGAGGGTTTGGTGGTCGGCATGGAAGACGTACGTCGAACGGAAGGTCACCAGCGGGCCGTTCACCCTCGTTGTCTCGACCCACGTCTCGACGGGTCCGACCGCCGGGATCGTCGTCACGCGGTGGGTGGACTCGCGGTTCCAGTGATCCCACGCGCGGCGGGACGGGTCGCGGGTCTCGAAGACCAGATGGCCGCCGGGGCGCAGGGCTTCGTGGGCGCCCCGGAGGGTGGCGTGCCACTCCTGCGGTTCGGTGATCTGCTGGGCGGCGTTCGCGGTCATGGTGGCCAGGTCCGCCTGGAGGGGCGGGAGCGTCGTGGCGTCTCCGTGCAGCCAGCGGACGCGGTCGGCGCCCGGCTTGGCGCGGGCCACGTCGAGGGAGGCGAGGGCGGGGTCGACGCCCACGACCTCGATCCCGCGGGCGGCGAGCAGCAGCGCGAACACGCCCGTGCCGCAGCCGATGTCCAGGACCTGGCGCGCCTCGAACTCGTCCGCCGCCATCCGTACGTACGCGTCGAGATCGCTGCGGTCGGGTTCGAGCGGGTCGTAGACGGCCGCGAGCCGTGGGTGTCCGAAGCATTCGTCCGTCATGGGGAGCCGGGGCCTTTCCGGCGCTCTGTGCGGCGCCTCGCGTCATCGTGGGCCTGGCGCAGGAGGCGGATCGCCAACTCCCCTGTCGCCGGGCCCGGGTTGGTGATCGCTACCCAGCCCTGGGCGCGGTAGACGGGGTGCGGCAGGACGACGTCCGTGGCCGTGAAGTCGCGGGGGCGGGGCTCGTCTCGCGGGTGCTCGCCGGTGAGGGTGGCGAACGTGTCCGCGCCGACGTGCAGGTTCAGGCGGCTGCGGTCCGGGGCGTCGAGCGCGGACAGGGTGTCGCCCGGGTAGTTCTTCGTGACGATCGTGGCGTAGGGCTGTTCCCGCTGCGGCACCCGGCCGTCCGGGGCGTAGTAGAAGAAGTGGTCGCCCCAGGCGATCTCGGGGAAGTCGCTGCCCTCGGCGGGGGCGAGTTCGAGGACTCCGTCCAGGGCTCGGGCCGCGGCGAGGATCTGCTGGAGGCAGGCGTCTTCAGGGGTGCCATGGGACTCGCGGTGGGGCTCGCGGTCGAGTTCGTTTGCGTCGGTCATGGTTCAAGCTTGAGGTTGAAGTGCTTGTGGAGGGTTACGGAGAGGGGTTGGCGCACGTGGGCCCGTCCGGGGAGCCGGAACAGCCGCTGCGTACCGCCGAAGCCGCCGCCGCGGCCGGATACTCCGTGCAGCAGGTCCGCGATCTGGAGGCGCAGGGAGTGATCCCCGCCGCGGACCGCTCGCCTGGCGGGTACCGCCGGTTCACGGCCCGGCACGTCCGCGCGCTGCACGCCTACCGCGATCTGGCCCTCGCCGTGGGTCCCGTCGAGGCGCGGCGGACGCTGCGCGAGGTCCGTACGCTGCCGCCCGGCCCGGCGGCGGCCTTGGTCTGCGCCCTCCATGCCGGGCTGTGCGCGGAACGCGACCGCGCCCTCGCGGCCCGCCGCGCCCTGGAGGCGATCCGGGACGAGCCCGGCGCGGAGGAGGGCGCCGCCGGCCCGGAGAAGAGCACCCCCGACGGCGACCCGGACTCCATGACGATCACCGAGCTGGCCCAGGCCCTCGACGTCCGGACCTCCGCCCTCCGCTTCTGGGAGTCGGAGGGCCTCGTCGCCCCCGAGCGCCTCACCACGCGTGCGGGCACCGCCCGCCGCTACCCCACCGGCGCCATCCGCGAAGCCCGGATCACCGCGGCGCTCCGGGCGGGCGGCTACGGCATCCCGGAGGTACGGGACGCGATCGGCACGCTGCGGGACCTCGGGAACACCGGCCCCGCCGACGGGGACGCGGACCGCACACTCGCCGCCCTCGACGCCCGCATCGAGTCACTCACGGCCCGCATGCTGGCCCTCCTCCGTACGGGCACCCACCTCGCGGAAAGCGCCGAGAGCAGCGGTCGGGGCCCTGGCCCCGACGCCCCGCTCACCCCCGCCGCTTCCGGTTCCACTCATCCTTGAGCGCCCACACATCCGCCAGCGGACCCAGGTGCCCGAGCTTGTCGGGGTTGATGACCGAGCGGATGGCCGCGACACGGCCGTCCACGATGTCGAGGGTCATCGCGACGGCCACCTTGCCGTCGCGGTCGCGGAACAGGGCGCCGGGCTGGCCGTTGATCTCCTGGACGTCCACGATCGTGCCGACCGCGAGGATCGGCGGGAACGCACCGGCGAGCAGGCGCGCGACCTTCTCGGCGCCTTCGAGGAACCGGGCCAGCTGCGGCGCCTTGCCACCGCCGTCGCCGACCACCTGGACGTCCGCGGCGAGCAGTTCCTGCAGGCCCTCCACCTTGCCCTCGCGCAGCGCGGCGAAGAAGCGGGCCGCGAGTTCCTCGCGTGCGGCCCGGTCCGCGTCGAAGCGCGTCCGCCCCTCGTCCATGTGCTTGCGCGCCCGCACGGACAGCTGCCGGCAGGCCGCCTCCGTACGCCCGACGGCCTCGGCGACCTCCGCGTAGCCGAAGCCGAAGACTTCGCGGAGGACGAACACCGCGCGCTCCAGCGGGCTGAGCCGCTCCAGGAGCAGCAGGGCCGCCACGGACACCGAGTCGGAGAGCTCGGCGGCGCGCGCCGGGTCCTCGTACGGGTCGCTGAGCAGCGGCTCGGGCAGCCACTCCCCCACGTACTCCTCACGCCGTACGCGCGCCGAGCGCAGCACGTCGATGGAGATACGGGTGATGACCGTGGACAGGAAGGACTTGAGGGAGTCGGGGCGGGTCGTGGTGGTCTCGTAGCGCAGCCAGGTCTCCTGGACGGCGTCCTCGGCCTCGCCGACGCTGCCGAGGATGCGGTACGAGATGGAGAAGAGCAGGGGTCGGAGCTGCTCGAACTCCTCGGCCCTGTCCACAACTTCGGCCTGCGCGCCCGCCATCCCCAGTCCTCCCGGTAGAAAGCTTCCGTCAGCCAAGGCTACGCCCCCGGCTCAGAACGGCAGCGCCCGGCTGTGCACCACATCGAGGCGCGAGACGGCCCGGGTCAGGACCACGTAGAGCCGCTCCGGCCCTCGCTCCTCGGCCTCCACGACGGCGGCCGGTTCGACGGCGATCACGTGGTCGTACTCAAGCCCCTTGGCGAGGGACGCGGGCAGCAGCGTCAGACGCGCGCCGAGCTCGTCGGGACCGGCCACCGGCAGACCGGCGTCCGCCAATGCCGCGCGCAGGGCGGGGAGTTGAGCGTCCGCCGCGATCACTCCGACCGAGCCTTCCCGCCCGAGCGCCCGCCGCGCCGCCTCGACGGTCGCGGCCGCCACATCCCGTACGGGAAGAAGCCTCAACTCCCCGTCCGTACGCAGCGAACGGGCCGCCGGCACGTCCACCCGCAGGCTCCCGAGCAGCCGGTTCGCCAGCTCCACGACCGCGCCCGGCACCCGGAACCCGGTGGTCAGCGGGATGATCTCCGCGTCCGGGCGGCCGAGGTGGGCGAGGAGTGCGGGCCAGGCCCGGGCCGCCCACGGCGTGGTGCCCTGGGCGAGGTCGCCGAGCACGGTCAGCGAGCCGAAGCGGGCCCGGCGCGCGATCACCCGGGCCTGCATCGGTGAGAGGTCCTGCGCCTCGTCGATGACGATATGCCCGTAGCCCTCGGGGTGTTCGATCAGTCCGGCGAGCTCGTCGAGGAGCACAAGATCGGCCGCCGACCAGCGCGCCGAGCGGTACGAGCGCGGTGGCTTCGCCCACCGGAGCGCCTTGCGTTCCTCGTCCGTCAGGACCCCTTCGGCCGCGGATGAAGGCTCCGCGAGCAGGTCGGCCAGCACCTCCTCGGGAGTCACCTTGGGCCACACCTCGTCCAGGAATCCGCGCACCTGCCGCCCCATCCGCTGCAGCCACGCGTACGTACGCGTCCCGGAACGCCGCTCGGCCTGGTCCCGTACGAGCGCGAGCACCCGGGCCTGGACCCGCTCACGCCCGGCGGCGTACGGCGGCGCCTCCTCCCGTACGTCCGCGACGATCCGCTCCAGCTCGGCGAGCGGGACGCGCCGGCGGTACGAACCGTCCACCACGGCAAGGGAGCCGGCGGGCAGCGCGACCCGCGCGTACAGCGCGCGGCGCAGTACCTCGGCCATGCGCGCGTCGTGCTTCACGGCGGCCGCTGCGGGTGTGTCGACGGCGCGCACCGGATGGCGGGCGATCTCGTCGTCGACGGTCGACTGCCGCACGCCCGTCTCGCCGAGCGAGGGCAGGACCTCCGCGATGTACGTGAGGAAGGTCCGGTTGGGGCCGAGGATCAGCAGTCCGCCGCGGCGGATGCGCTGCGGGTAGGTGTAGAGCAGATACGCGGCCCGGTGCAGGCCGACAGCCGTCTTGCCGGTGCCGGGCGCGCCCTGCACGCAGACGGAACCGGCGAGGTCTCCGCGTACGAGCTCGTCCTGATCCGGCTGGATCGTGGCGGCGATGTCACGCATCGGGCCGACGCGGGGGCGCTCGATCTCCTCGGCGAGCAGGGCGCTCGGGCCGTTCCGCCCCTCGCCCCGGCCCAGGAGTTCGTCCTCGAAGCCGGTCAGGTCCGCCGAGTCGCCGCGGCTGCCCGGCGCCCAGCCGAAGCGGCGGCGCACCGCGACGCCCTGCGGGTCGTGGGCGCTCGCGCGGTAGAAGGCGCGCGAGACGGGGGCGCGCCAGTCGACGACCAGCGGCGGGGCGGCCGGGTGCTCGCTGATGCGGAGGCGGCCGAGGTGGTAGCTCTGGCCGCGGTGGTCGCCGGCGACCTGGCTGTCGCGTACGCCCGCGAAGTCGAGGCGGCCGAAGAACAGCGGGCCCTCGGGCAGCTCGGACATGTCCTTGGCGCGGCTGCGCAGTTCGTATCCGAGCACTTCGGCGTCGGCGCCGGACGCGGAGGCGTTCTCGCCTACGACGACCTGCTCATGGGCGCCGTCGGTCATCGCGGTGAGGGCGGTGCGGCAGTGGTCGTGGTGGGCGCGTTCGCGGGCGAGGTCCTGGGGGGTGCGGTCGGTGGCGACAGTGCGGTCGGTGGCGACGATGCGGTCGGTGGCGCTCATCCGGCAAGAATAACGTAACCGAGTTACATTTTTAACCGGGTTACGGTGGGTGCGGTAGGGTGGACCGTATGCCCCAGGAACCCCGCCGGACTTCGCAGCAAGCCCCTGGCCTGCGCGAACGCAAGAAGCAGCAGACGTTCGACACCATCTCCGAGACCGCCGTCGCGCTCTTCCTGGAGCGCGGCTTCGACCAGGTCCCGGTCGCCGAGGTGGCGAGTGCGGCCGGAGTGTCCAAGCCGACGCTGTTCCGGTACTTCCCGGCCAAGGAGGACCTGGTCCTGCACCGCTTCGCCGACCACGAGGACGAGGCCGCCCGCGTGGTGGCCGCCCGCGCCGCCGGCGAGTCCCCGCTCGACGCGCTGCGCCGCGACTTCCTGGCCGGCCTCGAACGCCGCGACCCGGTCACGGGCCTGTGCGACCACCCGTCCGTGCTGGCCTTCCAGCGCCTGGCATACGGCACCCCGTCCGTGGTCGCGCGCATGCTCGGCTTCCTGACGCGCTCCGAGGAGGCCCTCGCGAAGGCACTCGGCGAAGGCACCGGCGCACGGCTCGCGGCCGGCCAGATCATCGCCGTACGCCGCATTCTCGCGGACGGCAACCGGCACCGGATCGCGGCCGGGGAGACGGCGGACGAGGTGCTCGCGGACGCACGCGAGGCGGCGGAGCTGGGGTTTCGGCAACTGGCGGCGGGGCTCGGATCGTTGGACGCCTGACGGGATGGCGCGGGACACTGGACCGATGGACACCCTGCACGGCACGTACGTGACCCTGCGCCCCGCGACCGCGGACGATCTGCCGGCCTTCGAGGCCGCGCTCGCCACCGCCGAGGTCCGCCGCTGGTGGCACTGGCCGGACCCCGAGGGCGACCTGCGCGAGGCGGACCACCGGCAACTGGCGATCACGGTCAAGGGCGAGACCGTCGGCATGATCCAGTGGGACGAGGAGGAGGACCCGGACTTCCGGTACGCCTCCATCGACATCTTCGTCCACCCCGACCACCACCGCCTGGGCCTCGGCACGGACGCGATCCGCGTCCTGGCCCGCTGGCTCATCGACGTCCGCGGCCACCACCGCCTGACCATCGACCCCGCCGCCGACAACGCGGCCGCCATCGCCTGCTACGAACGCCTCGGCTTCCGCCGCGTCGGGGTGCTGCGGCAGCAGTGGTACGACCACGGGCGGGGCGGCTGGGCGGACGGGTTGCTGCTCGATCTGCTCAAGGGGGAGCTGAACGAAGGGAGTTGAGGGCTCTCAGCCGCCGGCGGTCCGGCGCTCGATGAGCGCCGCGACCCCGTCGAGAACGACATCGAGACCGAAGTCGAACTCGGTGTCCGGGCCGTCCGCCTCCCGCAGCACCCCCGATTCGATGACCTTCCGGACGCCCGGGTGCCGCTCGGGCGAGGCGAGCACCGTGAGCGTACGGGCGTACGCCTGCAGATACTCGTCCGGCGTGTGCCCGCGCTGACGGATCGCGGCATCGATGTCGGACATGACCATGGCCTCGTTGCGTACGTAGCCACCGACGAGCATCAGTACGCCCAGCTTGTCGCCCTCACCGAGCGGTGTACGGGCCAGCGCCGACAGCCCGTACTCCATCCACTCGACGCCGCGCGGGCTCGCGGGCGGACCCGAGACCTGGATGCGCAGCAGCCATAGGTTGGCGAGGAAGACCTGGCGCTGGGCGCGGGCCCAGTCGGCCATGGCCGTGCGCCAGTCCGCGTCCGGGTCGAGTGCGGGCGGCGCGGGTGTGACGGCCTCCTGCATGAGGATGAGCAGCTCGTCCTTGGCGCCCACGTACCGGTAGAGCGACATCGTCGAGGCGCCGAGCCCTTTCGCGACCCGCCCCATCGACACCGCGTCCACACCTTCGGAGGCCGCGAGCCGTACGGCCTCGTCGACGATGCGCTCCAGGGAGAGCCCCGGCCTGGGCCCCTTCGACGGGCGCTCCCGCAGGCCCCAGGCGGTGGCGAGGCTGGCGGGGAGGCCGGAGCCGTCGTCCGCCTGTGCGGTGTGGGCCATGTGCGCCGCCTCCCTGCGTGCTGTCCCTCGCTTGACGCACATCCTAGTTCTGCGTAACCCTTACACAGTAATGCGTAAGGGTTACGCAGAAGAAGTGGAACGGGGGTCCAGGAATGCAACCGGACACAGGAGCGGGACCGGCGCCGGCCATCGAGGCCACCGGCCTCCGCAAGAGCTACGGCAGCCACGAGGTGCTGCGCGGCATCGACCTCACCGTGGCGCGCGGGACCGTGTACGCACTGCTCGGCCCGAACGGCGCGGGCAAGACCACGGCGGTCCGCATCCTCGCCACGCTCACGTCGGCGGACGCGGGCGCGGCACGCGTGGCGGGCCACGACGTCCGCACCGCGCCGGATCGCGTACGCCGGGCCATCAGCCTCACCGGCCAGTTCGCGGCGGTCGACGAGATGCAGACGGGGGCCGAGAACCTCCGGATGATGGCCCGCCTGGTCCGCCCGGCCGGCGGCGGGCGCCGCCTCACACCGGCCGAAGCCCGTACGAAGGCAGCCTCGCTCCTCGCCCGCTTCGACCTCACGGCCGCCGCGGACCGTCTCGTCAAAACGTACTCAGGAGGCATGCGCCGCCGCCTGGACCTCGCGGCATCACTCGTCGGCGCCCCGGACGTCATCTTCCTCGACGAGCCGACCACCGGCCTCGACCCGCGCAGCCGCCAGGAACTCTGGTCGGTGGTACGGGAGTTGCGTGCCGCCGGCACCACGGTCTTCCTCACCACCCAGTACCTCGAAGAAGCAGACCAATTGGCGGACCGGATCGCGGTCCTCGACGCGGGCACGCTCGTCGCGGAAGGCACCGCGGCGCAGCTCAAACAACGCGTGGCGGGCCACCGCCTCGACCTCACCCTCGCCGACTCCGGCGCCTACCTGCGCCTCGCACCTCGCGCGACCTACAGCGACCCCGACGCGCGCGTCCTCGGCATCCCCACGGACGGCAGCGCGGCCGAGGTCCGCGCACTGCTCGACGACCTCGATCCGACCCGTACCGCCATCACGTCCTTCTCCCTCCACACGGCAACGCTGGACGACGTCTTCCTGACCCTGACGAACCAGCCGTCGGCTCACTCCGCCATCTCCTCCAAGGACCCCAGCCATGCCTGACGCCCTCACCGACACCCTGGTCATGACCGGCCGCTCGCTCCGTATGAGCCGCCGCAACGTGGACGCCCTGATCACCGCGCTCGCCCTCCCGGTGATGCTCCTCCTGATCTTCGTCTACTTCTTCGGCGGAGCCATCGACACGGGAACGCGCTACGTGACGTACGTGGTCCCGGGCGTCCTCCTCCTCTGCGCGGGTTTCGGCAGCTCCAACACCGCCATGGCCGTGGTGGAAGACCTCAAAACCGGAATCATCGACCGCTTCCGCTCCCTCCACATCGGAGGAGCCCCGATCCTGGCGGGCCACGTAGCCGCCTCGGCCGCCCGCAACCTGATCGCCACCACGCTGGTCTTCGGCCTGGCCTTCGCCATCGGCTTCCGCCCGGCAGCCACCCTGGCCGGCTGGCTCGCCGCCCTAGGCATCCTCCTTGCATTCATCCTGGCCCTCTCCTGGCTCAGCGCGGCGGTCGGCCTCCTCGCCAAGTCCCCCGAAGCAGCAGGCGGCTTCACGTTCTTCGTCAGCTTCCTGCCGTACCCCAGCAGCGCGTTCGTCCGCACGGAGGACATGCCGACCTGGCTCCAGGGCTTCGCCGCCCACCAGCCGATCAGCCAGGTCATCGAGTCGTTGCGGGGGCTGCTCCTCGGGCAGCCGGTGGGGTGGACGCCGTGGATCGCGTTGGGGTGGTGTGCGGGGATTCTGCTGGCCTCGGTGGTGGGGGCGGGGTGGTTGTTCAGGTGGCGGACGGGGTGATCAGAGCGCCGGGACGGCCGCGGACACCGGAGCAGGACACGGTCCATCACCTAATGGAGCAACGATTCCTTCGCTCCTTATGCAGGATTCAACACACGCCACTAGAGTCCGCGACTAAGGTGCGCAGCACCTGTGCTGCCCCAAGCGGCATTCCTTGAGCAACAGGAGCCTGCAGTGGCCGGAGATTCCGCCCCCTGTCCCGCTCCTCCACTAGGCAAGGCGCTGACGCCGTACGAGCAGCGAGCAGCCTTCGTGGAGCATGCGCGACGCCACGGGGCGATGACCCGCGGCCACCACAACCGGAACTTCATGGTTCCGCTCACGGAGCCGATGGCGAAGCTCCTGGAACAACCATCCGGCATCAACGTCATGGTGCGGACACGCCTGTCGGATGCGCTGCGCGTTGTCATCAGGACATGGCCCGACGAAACGGCAGTGCTCGACGCCGTGAAGGACGTGCTGCCCCAGGTTCCGCGGCATCTCACCACACACGAGGACACCGTCATCCACAGCTATGTGTATGGCGTTCCGCTCTCCAGCGTCTGCGAGAACGGCAAGCCCGTGGACCGGCAACTGGTCCAGGAGATGACCCGTGTGCTCGCACAGATGACTCACGTGCGGAAGGAGGCCGTGCCGAAGCTGCCGGACGTCTGGCCGCGCAGCCATCGGGACAGCCGCCGCTATCTGCGCACGCTGGCGCATCTGGCCGGAGAACAGATTCTCAAGCCCAACTGGGTCGTGTTCGGCGGGCTGTTCGCAGCTCTCGGCATCGCCGACGATGCGCTGGAACAGTTCGCAGAGCGTCTCCCTGCCATGTCGCCCCGCCCCTTCAGTCTGCTGCACACCGATCTGCACCGCGACAACATCATCGTCACCTACGACGGCGAACCTCCACTCATCTACGTGGACTGGGAACTCGCCTCCTGGGGCGACCCTCTGTACGACCTGGCCAACCACCTGGTGCGCATGCACTACCCGGAGCAGCAGCACAGCGAGGTGATCGACTCCTGGGCCACCGACATGCAGCACGTCAGGCCGGAGGCCACGCATCACCTCGAACGAGATCTGAAGCACTACTTCGCCTTCGAGTACGCGCAGTCCGTCTTTCCTGATGTCATGCGTGCTGCCGCATCGCTGGGAACTTCACTGCAGCCGCAGCGACTCGAAGCTGCCACGCATCAGGTACAGAACGCATTGCAGCGCGCCAGCGATCCTCTGCAGTTGGCGGAGGTGTCCCGCGACGAGATCCAGAGCGCGCTCCATCGCTGGCAAGCGGCCCGCCTCGGCAGCCAAGGGCCGTCACGGAGCACTCGCGGTATCACCTTCGAACCCGACGAGCGCTTCGGAAACCCGGACTGTGACCGCTCCACCGTGCTGGCCGCGCTGCGCGCCGAAGGCGCTGCACCAGCGAGCCGTGTGTTCAAAGGAACGGCACATCTCAATACCGTGGTGCATGTGCCCGACAAGATCCGGCCCATCGTCGTACGCCGCAAGGTCGGCGGCCAGAGACGGCGCGAGCGGACCTTCCTCAGTGAGCACGCGGTGCTCCGGCTGATCGAGACAGCGCAGGCCACCGAGAAATCCGTGCGAGCCCCGCGCGTGCTCGCGCTGGGGACGAGCAACTCGAAGGATGCCTTCGCGCTCCACACCTACGAAGGCCCAGACGGCGACACCCGGCCACCGAATCACCCGGTGCAAGGGCTCCTGCCCCATGAAGCCGACAGCCTGGTCGACCAATTGACAGCGCTCGCGGCGATCGAGCCGGAAGACCTGTGGAGGCTCGACCCCGCGGCCAAGGATGTGGACTTCTACTCCTGGCTGAGCAAGCAGCTGGTCCACATGGTTGCCTCGCTGCCCACCGAGTCGAAGAAGTTCGCACGCGCCCTGGGGCTGCCCGACGAATACCGGCTCGGACTCCTCCTGCGTCGCCATACGGTCACGCCGCGTCGCTTCGCCCTGCTCCACGGCGACCTCAATCCCTGGAATCTGGTGCGTCAGCCCAACGGCGAACTCACCATCATCGACTGGGAGATGGCGCTCGTCGGCGATCCGCTCTACGACCTTGTGCGGCATCTGCACCTCACTCCGGTGAGCCCCGCGATCAGGGAGCGAATGTTCAAGCGGTGGGCGAAGCAGATGAGCCATGACAAGAGCGAGGGCTGGAAGTCTGATGTGCGCGTCTACCGGTGGATCGAACTGATCAGATCCGCCTACATCGACCTGGACCGGCTCGTGACCGGTGATGGCAGGGACGCTCCCAACGTCCGCTGTGCAGTGGACCGTTATGCCATGACCCTGGCCGATGCCACTGCGGCACTCGGGCTTCCCTCGCGCCAGGTCGACAACCCCTACCTCACCAACTCGCTTCCCACAGTCGAAGGAGCACCCTCGCGCGCGGATGACCTGGAGGCGATGGGCTCTCTGCGCCTACTGCAGTGGGGAGCGAGCAAGCAGTCCCCACAGCGAGTCGAACCACGCTTGGAGACTGGCGGCGAACACCGATCCTGGTGACTTCGGGTCGTCATCCGCTTGGTGGTGGGCCAGTGTCGATCCGAGTCCGAGGACGTCAAGCACGTCCGCCGGAGTGCCGTCGAGCAGCTCGATCCTGCGTTCAAGCACCTCATAGGGGCCGAGCAGCGCGTCGCGCCCGTTGAGCACGTAGACCTTGAAGGTCGGAGCCAAGGGAACCGTACGAATCCGGACGGAGACGGACTCCACCTTGGACTCCCTGGCCAGTTCCTCCAGGGCGCGCTTGAGCGACTTCGTGTGGCTGTCGCTGATGGCCCGCAGACGCTCCCGGGGCCGGGGGTCCGCCGGGTCGTTCTTCATGCGTGGATACGGCAGTTCGGTGTCCTCGGCCGGCAGCAGCATGCGCACCGTCACCGATCGAGGCGAGATCTCACCTGCTCGTACCCTCTCGACCTGCAGCCTGATGTGCGCGTCCAAGGACTCCGAGGTCAGAGTGAAGACATCGAGCGTCACATCCTCCGCCTGGAAGGCGCGGGCTATCAACGGCCCGAGCGCGACACGTCGGCTACGCCCGTCACCGGTGACGGAATGGATCTGCTGCTGGGCCTTCAGCGTTTCCGGATGGGCGCGAACCCGCGTGCCGCTGCCCTGCCGGGACTCGACCAGACCTTCGTCCGCGAGCTCGTGCAGCACTTTCACCACAGTGTCGCGCGAAACTCCCAGTTCATCCGCCAACTCCCGTTGCGACGGGAGCTTTTCGCCCACTCGGTAGCGGCCGTCCTTGAGCCTCGACCGCAGCTCGTCGGCAACTCCCTGGAAGACCTCTCCGCCCTCGTTCACGCTCTTCAACGTACCGCCGACCGACCGGCCACAAACCACTTTCAGACATATTGGCTGCCCAGCTGACAGCCGTGAATACCAATGGTGTGCCGATCACCAGTCCAGGGCATACAGGGTTCAGACAAGCAGTCCACTGTGGACTGAATGAGGGGAGGGATGGTCCGGTGGCGCGATATCCCGAGATCGTCGAACTGCTCATCGTGCTCTGGCAATTGCTTGACCGCATGCACTTGGTCGAGGGCGGGCCCGTGGTCATCACGACCGCCCTCATCGTCACCGCCGTACGGACTCGGAACGCGACGGTCGCCTACGCCGCGACCGTCGCGGCCCTGGTCGTCCTGGCTCAGGCCTGACCCCCGCGCTCAGGCCTGAGCAGCCGAGTCCCAGACCAGATCAAGGACCGGGCCGAGGGAGTCGACCACAAGGTCGGCTCCTGCCATCCGCAGTCGGTCCTCTCGGCGCGGATCGCGACCGTAACCCAGGAACGCCACCCCGGCCGCGCGAGCCGCCTCCAGATCGGCGGCGGTATCGCCGATCATCAGGGCCGCCGAAGGGCTGGCGCGCAGGGAGTCCAGCGCCCTGTGGAGGCAGTCCGGGTCCGGCTTGAGGTGGTGGACCTTCTGGGTGCGGCCGTGGATGCCGCCGGAGAAGCAGTGGCTCAGACGGCGGCGGGAAAGGTACTGCTCCACCGCCAACGGGGAGTTGTTGGTGGTCACGGCGAGACCGACCCCGGTGGCGCTCCACGTCTGGATCAGCCGGTCCACGTAGGGAGTGGGGTAGGCCTGCGACGTGGCCCTGAGCTCCTCCCGCGTGAGCTCCTCCTCCAGGCCCTCGATCAGGGCACGGTCCGGATGCGTGCGGTCGACCTCACGCAGGAGAGCATGGGGATCGTCGCTCTTCCAGGCCGGGTCGATGATTCCGGGCCCTCCGTGCGTGTCGAGCCAGGCACGCAGATGCTGGGTCACTTCGGATGCCGAGTGTCCGGCGAAGAGCCGGCAGATCGGCCCGTCGAAGTCGAAGAGCACCGCCTGTGTGCCGGTGATCAAATTGCGGACTCTTTCGATCACTTGGGCCGCCCGTGTGGTCTGTGTCGTTTCAGAAGTCACTAAGAGAGTGTCAGGTCCCCCGCGATCGTGTTCCAGAGTGCGTCGAACCAGTTCTGCGACTCCTGCACAAATGACGAGTCCTTGTCCGCGCCTGGTTCTCCTGTGGCGGGCTTTTCGAAGGAGAACAACAGGGATTTGGAACCAAGCGTGTCGAACAGCTCAACGCGACTGGTGTCACCAACCATCTCTTCACGCCGCGTGACCATGTAATACGCGAAGAGCGCCTCCACTCCGTTCAGCACATACAGCTTCACCGGCGGCGTGAACGGCAGCGCCCGGAACGACACCTGCACGTCGATCTCATGCGTGGACCGCAGCGCCAGCAGGTTGTGGCGCAGGACCTGGCCCTGCGCGTTGCGCTGGTCGAGCCAGCGCTTGTGGACCGCGTCCGCGTCCCCCTCGACCGGCACCGGGAACGCGAGGTCGATGTCGCGGCTCGGGAGCAGGAGGCGGACCTGGATGGACTCGGGGCGCAGGGAGCCCTCGTGGACGCGGCGCAGGGGCTCGCCCAGGGCGATCATCAGGGTCTCGGAGGTGAGGCTCAGGGCGTCGATGCGGACGTGGGGTTCGCCGAAGGCGCGGACGAGTTGGGGGCCGAGGCCCACCATCGTCGGCTGCGGGCCCGCGTGCGTCGGCGGGGCGGTCTGCGGGGCGATCTGGGGTGGTGCGCCCTTGGTGACGTTCTTCAGGAGGCCGTCGTCCTGGAGCATCTTCAGCGCGAGGCGGACCGTGCCCCGTTCCACGCCGAACTCCTCCGCGAGCCGGCCCTGCGTCGGGAGACGGCTGCCGGGCTGCAGCTGGCCGCTCCTGATCCGGCTGCGGAGTATCTCCGCGATCTCTTGGTGCGAGGGCTTTCTGCCGTTCACCGTCACGCTCTCCTGGGCCTGGGTCACAAAGAGAAGGTTACAACTCGCCTTGAGCTGGCCGCAGTTGTTTCGACCTACGAACCAAGGGAACAAACTTGGTTGAGACTAGGAGCCAACAGCAGCCAAGTCCCCCGACAGTTGGCAGCAGTTGGGTCGTGTAGCTCCTCCCCACCCCGAAGGAGGAACCAGCATGCCAGTCATCGCCGTCCTCGGTGCGATCTTCGTCATCGGCTTCGAACAGCTCGTGCAGTGGCAGTACGGCCCCATGGGCATCATCGGCCTGCTGCTGCTCAGCATCGGTATCAAGGCCAAGAATCCCATGTGCAGCTCACTGGGAGCCGTGGTTCTCGCGGTACTGGTCGCCGGTCCCGCCTTCTAGGCCCGCACGGTTCCGCGGGTACGGGAGACGCCCGCCCGGGCCTAGCGCCCGGGCGGTGCCAGCTCCAGAGGCGAACTGATCGTCTCCCACAGCGCGTTGAACCACAGATGGGACTGCTCGACGAAGGTCGTGTCCCGCAGCCCCGAGCCCTGCTGGAACGCGAAGAGCATCGACCGCGTTCCCTGGGCGTCGTACATCTCGATGCTCTCGTGATCGATCTGCGCGTCCGTCCGGGTCAGCGTGTAGTACGCGAACAGCGCCTCCGAGCCGTTGAGCAGGTAGAGCTTCACCGGCGGCGTGAACGGCAGGGCGCGGAACGAGACCTGGACGTCGATGTCGTGCGTGGCACGCAGCGCGAGCAGGTTGTGGCGCAGGACCTGACCCTGCGCGTTGCGCTGGGACAGCCACCGCCGTCGTACGGGATTGTCCTCGTCCTGACCTGCGGGATCGCCCTCGACCGGGACCGGGAAGGCCAGGTCGATGTTGCGGCTGGGCAGCAGGACCCGGACTTTGACACTGGCCGGTTTCCGACCCCCCGCGTGAATGTGGCGCAGGGGCTCGCCGATGGCGAGGGTCAGCGAGATGGACGTCAGGCAGATCGCGTCGATCTCGACCTGAGGTGCGGAGAAGGCCTCGGTGATACGGGGCCCGAGCGCCACGGTCGTCGGCATCGGCGCGGCTTCCGCGCCCGCGAAGGAGTGCATCACCTCCGCCGCGTCGGCCGCGACGGTCGCGGGGCTCCCCTTTGTCACGTTGGTGAGCAGGCGCTCGGACTTGAGGATGCCGAGCGCCTGGCGCACGGCTCCGCGTTCGACACCGAACTCATCCGCCAACTTGGCCTGAGTTGGCATCCGTTGGCCTGGCTGAAGCTCGCCGGAGCGGATCCTGGCGCGCAGTTCGTCGGCCACGTCCCGGTGCGACCTGCGGGCGCTCTCCGCGCTGCGAGGACCGGTGTGGACTTCATCCTGAGGAGCATGCTGCGGGCTCACAGCCAAATGGTACAACTTCCCGCCAAGTTCGGGGAGTTGTGGGAAACCTGGTTATCGATCGGCTTCAAGGGCAAATAACCCTTTGCGAGTTGGCCACCAACTCCCGCAAGCTGGAAGCTCCCAGAGCAACATGGTCAGATTCCTGCACGGTTGGTCCCCAATGGAGTGCGACCGGCCCGCAGGACTCCTCCCCCATCCAAAGGAGGACCGTCATGCCGCTCATCGCCATCATCATCGCCGGTCTGGCACTCGCCTTCGAGCAGGCGATCCAGTGGAAGTTCGGCCCGCTGGGCATCATCGCGTTCGTCGCGCTGACCATCGGGCTCAAGGCCAAGAACACCATGTTCAGCAGCATCGGCGCGGTCATCCTCGTCATGCTGCTCGCCCAGTCCGGCTGACCGGGTTCCCGTCCGGAGGGGAGACGGGAACCCGGCCGGCCCGTGACGGACAGGCCCTGGAAACGGGCAGGCCCTAGAACATGTCCGGGCACCACGGACGCCGAGGCGTCCGCAGAAGGGCGTCCGCCGTCGCGGCGGCGCCCGGGCGCTCCTCGGTGACGGTGCCGAGGGCGGCGAGCCGTACCGCCGACTCGTCACCGAGCCAGAGCGCCGCCAACTCCCTCACATCCAGCGAGAGTTCCGCGTTCGACGTGGTCGGCGTGCAGGAAGCCCCCTGCGGGCCGGCCTCCAGGCGGAAGCGTCCGCCCGTGTAGCCGTGCGGGTCGTCGACCTGCAGGACGAGCGATCCGGCGCCGGCGTACGTACGCGTCTCCAGGGCGCGTACGACATCCAGGATCCGCACCCACAGGAAGTCGGTCTGGGTGAGGACCGTGGCCGCCCTGGGGTCCGGGAAGTACAGGGGCACCAGGGAGTCCGGGGCCCGCAGGCCCGTGCGGACCTTGGTGACCCAGTCGATCGACACCAGGTACTGCCACAGCGCGCGCTCGGCGGCGGGCGTCACCGCGTCGAGGCCGCGGACCTTCACCGTGTTCTGCGGCTGCTTGTTGTCGCTCCAGTCGGCGACCGGGTCGTACGCGACGAGGCCCTGCAGCTCGCCCGCGGGTGAGCGGTACGTGGCGTAGTGCGGTTCGGTCCACGGATGGAACGGGTTCGGCGCGAGGCCCGTGTTCACCTGCCACCAGCGCTCGTCGCGGTCCACCGCGCCGTGCTGCGCCGACCGGAGCCGTTCGTGCAGGTCGGGGCCGAGCTTGCGGACCTGCTCGCCGTCGACGAGGTCGATCCGTCCGCCGTCGTCCGGGCCCGGCCGGCGCGGGTCGAGGCCCGCGCGCGTGACGTCGATCTCCCACTGCGTGGTCCAGGTCGCGGGGCCGAATCCGTACCGCCCGTAGATCGGGTACTCGGCGGCGATCAGCGTGGCGACCAGATCGCCGCGCTCCTTCGCCGCGTCGAGGTCCGCGGTCATCATGCGGCTGAGGAGACCGCGGCGGCGGTGCGTGGGCGAGACGGTCACGTTGGTGATCGCGTTCGCCGCCACCTCCGCGCCGCCGACCGCGGTGAGCTTCTGCGGCACGGAGCGGAAGGTGGCCACGCACCGGCCGTCGTCGAAGGCGCCGAGGGTGCGGTCGAGGTCGAGCACGGAGCGGCGGTCGGCGAGCTGCTCCTCGGTGAGGGGCGCCGGGCTGCGCAGGAAGCCGGTGTTGAGCGCGCGGGTCCAGTCGGCTACGTCGGCGTCGTCGAGCGAGCGGATGTCGGGCATACGGTCACGGTAGGTGGGCTGTGGGGGTGGGGGCATCCGGATTACGGGCGGGGCGCCTCACGCCGCCGGGCACAGCGCCGCGACGCGCGCCGGGGCCGCTCCCTGGACGGTGGCCGGGACCGAAGCGACCGCAGCCGTCGTCGCGGCCACCGTGCCGCCGCCCGCCCGGTTGCGGGCGAAGACCAGGACGCGCAGGACCACGAAGCGCGCGATGCCCGCGAGCGCCGAGGCGGACAGGTAGACGACCTGCTCCAGGACCGCGCCCGGCTGCGCCACGGTCAGCTGCAGGATCAGCATCGCGACGCTGGTGACCGCGTACGCACCCGCCGCCGAACCCGCCGACTGCACATGCTGGCGCCAGGTGGCGCGCCCGCCGGCGCCGAAGGTGAAGCGCGCGTGCAGCTCGGTGGCCAGCAGCGTGGAGACCACGGTGATCAGGGCGTTCGCCAGGACCCAGGGCAGCCACGCGGCCAGACCCGCGACGGCGAAGCTGGACAGGACGCCGATCCCGCCGCCGCAGAGCACGAAGCGCGCGAACGCCAGGAAGGCGCCGGGCGCCTGCTGTTCGCTGCGTGCTGTCTCCATGGTCTCCACACCCCTATGACGGCGCCGACGGCTTCTGTGTGACACCGGCTCGTCCGCTGCTGCCCGTATGACCGGGGCGGCGCTCCGAACTAACCGGTGGCGCCATCATGGCACACTCGTGGCGCCATGGCGAGCTTTTTGGGTGCCATAGGCGCCACACGTGGCGCCAAACCGGAGACGGTTTGGCGTCATTGCAGGTCAGAGGTGTAAGCACACGCGCGACGCGCGCAAGATTTCTACGGGTGCGGCACCATCACCGGGCACTTAAGCCCGCTCGGCGCCACCTCATGGCGCCACGACGGCGCCACAGCGGAGTCAGAACGCCGCCCTGATCTCCCCCACCCGCACCGCACCCCCCAGCAGCGGCGCCTCCCCGATGCGGGAGACGACCTCGGCGTCGACGCCCATCAGGGTCAGGGCGCGGGCGAGGACGGGGCCCAGGGCGCGGATCGCGCCGTCGTCGATCTTGAAGGCGAGGGCGCGGCCGTCCGGCAGGGCGACGGCCTGGACCGCCTCCGCGCCCATCTTCGACAGCGCGCCCGGGACCTCGCGCATCAGCCAGGTGTCGGGGCGGCGCGTACCCGCCACGTACTCGGGGTGGGCCCGCATCGCGTCCGCGACGCGGCGCTCCGGGCTGCCCTCGGGGGCGAGGACGAAGTGGCGGAAGGCGCGGGCCAGGCCCGGCAGGGTCAGCGCCATCAGGGGCGCGCCGCAGCCGTCCGTGCCGATGGACGCGACCCTCTCGCCGGCGGCCGTCTCGACGACCTCGCGGATCAGCCGCTGCAGCGGGTGCCCCGGGTCGAGGTAGGTCTCGGTGGGCCAGCCCGCCTGCGCACAGGCCGCGAGCATCGAGGTGTGCTTGCCCGAGCAGTTCATGGTGACGCGGTCGCGGGTGTGTCCCGCGGCCAGGTAGGCCTCGGCCTCGACCGCGTCGAGCGGGAGGTCCGGCGGGCACTGGAGCTGCGTCTCGGACAGGCCCTGCTCGGCGAGCATCTTGCGGACCAGGTCCAGGTGGAAGGGTTCGCCGGAGTGGCTCGCGGCGGTCACCGCGAGGCGCTCGCCGCCGAGGTCGAGGCCCGCGCGCAGGATGCCCGCCGCCTGCATGGGCTTGTTGGCGGAGCGCGGGAAGACGGGCGCCGTCACATCGCCGATCGCGTGCTCCACGCTGCCGTCGGCCCCGAGGACGACCAGGGAGCCCCGGTGATGGCCCTCGACGAAGCCGGAACGGACGACCTCGGCGAGGACCGGAGGTATCGCGGTGGGGGCGGGAGCAGGGCTCGTGGAGGTCATCGTCGGCCTTCCGGATGGGGCGGACCCGCCGCCGTACCGGAAGGCCGGGCTCAGGACAGCAGGTCGTCTACTTGTGCTTCGCCTTCACGGTACCTGCGGGCGATCTCCGCACTGCAATCGTCGGCTGTGCGCTGCAGCACCTGACGGCGTCGCGACACCTGCTGCTCGTAGCGCACGAGCCGCCCCAGGCCGGTGTGCAGCTCGTCGTCCGTACGGGCGTCGAGGTCGCTCAGCTCGACCTCGGCGAGCATCTCGGCGGCGAGCCGCCGGTACTCCTCGCCGTGCGGCGTGCCGACCGTGACATGGCGGGCTGAGGAGCGGTGCGTGGAGGGCGCGTCCGCGAGGATCTCCGGGAGCCGCTCCACGACGGCCGGGTCGGACGGCGCGGGCTCGGGCGCGGCGGCGTGCAGCCGGCGGCCGAGCTCGGCGCGCAGGATGTCGATCCGGCCCTGGAGCAGCCGCCGCAGATAGCTGAGGTCCGCCTCGTCCTGCTGGGACGTACGGCGCACCCGGCGCAGCTCGGGCAGGCGCAGCGCGCGCAGATCGTGCTCGGGCAGCTCGGGCAGGGTGCTGCCGGTGCGCTGGACCGGCGGGCGCGCCACGGCACCCGCCTCGACGCGTGCCGTGCGGGCTGGGTGGTGGGTTGTACGGGCTGTATGGGCTGTCTGCACGGGCGGCCCCGGAGGCTGCCCCGTACTGGAAGTGCTCATGCGCTTGTCCGTCCCCTCGACCGGTGCGGAGGCACCGCCTGCCCGTCATGGTGCCACTCACAGTGGCCGGAATGTGGCGGAGTGCACTCGATCGGCCCCGGATTGGTGCATGGCATTACGCGGCGGATGGCGCGCGCGGGGGAACTTCGGGCCACCGCGTGGCCCTCGCGGGCGCACGGCATGATGGCCCACATGCGTGCGGTGGTGCAGAGAGCGAACGGGGCGAGTGTCGTCGTCCAGGGTGAGAACGGTCCGGAGACGACCGGGGAGTTCAGCGGCGAGGGCCTGTGCGTCCTGGTCGGGGTGACCCATGACGATACCAAGGAGAAGGCGGCCCAACTGGCCCGCAAACTCTGGACGCTGCGGATGCTCGCGGACGAGAAGTCCTGCTCGGACATCGACGCGCCGCTGCTGGTGATCTCCCAGTTCACGCTGTACGGCGACGCCCGCAAGGGCCGCCGCCCCACCTGGAACGCGGCCGCCCCCGGGCCGGTCGCCGAGCCCCTGGTCGACGAAGTGGTCGCTCAGCTGCGGGCGTTGGGGGCGACGGTGGGGACGGGACGGTTCGGTGCGTCGATGCGGGTGTCGCTGACGAACGACGGCCCGTTCACCGTGCTGCTCGACCTGTAGTCAGGACTCGACGACGACTTCTGGATTCCGGATCAGGGCTCGACGACGACTTCCTGAGCCGCCGCCGTGGTACCCACGAGCAGCGGCGCGTCCACCGGAATGTTCCGCTTGACCAGGGCGAGCGCGATCGGGCCGAGCTCGTGGTGGCGGGCCGAGGTGGTCACGAAGCCGATCTTGCGGCCCTCGGGCCCGTCGGACGCGAGCCGGACCTCGGTGCCGTGGCCGGGCAGATGGACCTCGCTGCCGTCCAGGTGCAGGAAGACCAGGCGGCGCGGGGGCTTGCCCAGGTTCTGGACGCGGGCGACCGTCTCCTGGCCGCGGTAGCAGCCCTTCTGCAGATGTACGGCCGAGCCGATCCAGCCGAGCTCGTGCGGGATGGTGCGGTGGTCGGTCTCGAAGCCGAGCCGCGGCCGGTGCGCCTCGACGCGCAGCGCCTCGTAGGCGAGCAGGCCCACCGCGGGCCCGTGCTCGCTCACGTACGACTCCAGCGAGGCGCGCGGCAGGAAGAGGTCCCGGCCGTACGGGGTCTCGCGGGCGACCACACCGTCCGGCACCGGGGCGATGGAGCCGGCCGGCAGGTGCACGACCGCGAACTCCTCGGTGCGGTCGGCGACTTCGACCCGGTAGAAGAACTTCATCGACTCCAGGTACGCGAGGAGCGCCTCGCCCGTACCGGCCTCGAAGTACGCCCACGTCGTCGTGCCGTCGTCGACCAGGGCGAGGTGGTGCTCGATGTGGCCGTTGGCGGAGAGGATCAGCGCCTCGGTGGCCTGGTGCGGGGGCAGCTTCTCGACGTGCTGCGTGAGCAGCAGGTGCAGCCAGGTCAGCCGGTCGTCACCGGTGACGGTCAGGACTCCGCGGTGCGAGAGGTCCACGACTCCGCTGCCGTCCGCGAGGGCGCGTTGCTCCCGGTACAGCTCGCCGTAGTGCGCGGCGACGCCTTCGTCGGCGCCCTCCGCGGGGACGGCACCGGGCAGGGACAGGAGCGGGCTCTTCATAGTCACCCAATCTACGACGGGGTGCGGGAGCTTTTTATTTCCCGGGGGCCTTCGCGTTATTTCCCGGGGGCCTTCGCGGCCTTCGCCGCTTTCGCGGTGCAGTCCTTGCACCGCCCGAAGATCGCGAAGTGCTTCATGTCCGTGTCGAAGCCGAAGTCGCTCTTGAGCTTCGCCGTGAAGTCGGCGGCCACCGAGACATCCGCCTCGATCACGTTCGTGCAGTCACGGCAGACAAGGTGCAGATGGTGGTGGCGGTCCGCGAGGTGGTACGTCGGGGCGCCGTGGCCCAGATGGGCGTGGCTGACGAGGCCGAGCTCCTCGAGGAGTTCGAGGGTGCGGTAGACCGTGGAGATGTTCACGCCGGACGCGGTCCTGCGGACCTCCGCGAGGATGTCGTCGGGGGTCGCGTGCTCCAGGGTGTCCACGGCCTCCAGGACAAGCTGACGCTGCGGCGTCAGCCGGTAGCCGCGCTGTCTGAGGTCGCTCTTCCAGTCGGTGCTCACCACAGGGCCCAGTGTAGGTGGGCCCTGAGGCGGGCAGCGGGCCTACGTGATTTCGCCTTCGGGCCTACTTGAAGAAGGCGATGCCGTCGTCGGGCATGTCGGGGAGGTTGCGCGCCATCTCGGCGACCTCCTCGGGCGTGACGACCTTCTTGAGCTGCGCCGACATGTACGGGCGGAGCGGGACCTCGGGGGTCTGCTTCTCGCCGACCCACATCAGGTCGCCCTTGACGTAGCCGTACAGGCGCTTGCCGCCGCTGTACGGACCGGAGGCGGCGGTGCGCGCCACGGCGTCCGTCGCGATGTCGATCTGCGGCTTCTTGTCGGCCAGCTCGCCGTACCAGACCTCGACGACGCCGTCGTCGCGGACCATCACGACCTCGACCTTGCGCTGGTCGTCGATCCGCCAGAACCCGGACTCGGTCTCCAGCGGCTTGACCTTGTTGCCCTCGGCGTCGAGCACCCACGTACGCGAGTGGTACTCGATGAAGTCACGGCCGTCCTGACTGAAGCTGACCTCCTGCCCGAAGTTGCACTTCTCGGCGCCCGGGAAGTCGGACACTCCGGCACCCGCCCAGTCGCCGAGCAGGAAGGCGAGGGGCAGCAGGGAGGGGTTCAGGTCGGACGGGATCTCGATCATCTGTGGCTCTCAGTACGGGGGCGTACGGACGGTCAGCGCTGACCCTGGTACAGCTTCTTCACGGTCAGTCCGGCGAAGGCGAGAACGCCGACGCAGACCAGAACGAGCAGGGCTGAGAAGAATGCCTCAAGCACGGGGGTGCTCCTTGATGAGCGGGTGGGCGGTACGGGCCGGGCCCCAGCTTAATCGGCTGGGGCCCGGGGTTCTCTGTGAGGTGCGCCTACGCGGCGCCGTCTGGGCCAGGGGCCGTGTCCGTCAGTCCAGGAGCTGGGTCTGCAGGACGACGGTCTGATGGAAGGGGATGCGCTCGGCGCCGCCCTTCTTGGACTGGACGATGACTCCGAGGGTGTCGCCCGAGGCCAGATAGGCCACGCGGGCGTCACCCTTGCCCTCGGCCGCGTACACGTAGAGCTGGGTGCCCTCGGAGGTGTGCGGGTTCTCCCACTTCTCGTCGACGGCGGTGGACCCGATCCCGTCCAGTCCGGTGCCCACGTCGCCCGAAGGCGACAGGACGGAGTCCATGAAGCTGTCCGCGTAGCCCACGGACGGGAAGCGGACCAGGTGGACCGTGCTGTCGGTGCCGTCGGCCGCGGTCCAGGAGCGGCGCACGATCTCGCGTACGCCGTAGTCGCGCAGCCCGTTCGCGACGTCGCCGCGCGCCTCCTTCTCGTACAACTCGGCGAACTCGGCACCCTTGACCGCCTCGGCCTCCGTGTCGCCCTTCGCGCCCTCGGGCGCGGGCAGCATCAGATCGGTGAGGGCGGCGTGGTGGATCTCGCCCGGGTTGGCCTTGCCGAAGGGGCGCGGCTTGCCTTCGGGCAGTGCCAGGAGCTTGAGTTCCGGGTACACCCAGCGGCCGTCCTGCCGGGTCGCGAGTCCCGGCACATCGGTCCGCTCCATCGAGGTGATCCCGTACGCGCTCCCGGCCCCGAGCCCGCCGCACACCAGCACGACGAGCGTCCACCGCGCGACGGCCCGCAGGACCCGGCGGTCCTTGAGGGACGGCTTCGGCGGCGGGGGCTGCACCCACGTGGCCGGGCCCGCGGGCTCGACCTGCGTGATGCCGCCCCACTGCGCGGGGACGGCGGGCTGCGCCGGGGGTCCCGGCGCAGGGTACGGACCGCCCGCCGGCGGCAGGTTCTGGTCGCTCATACGTACTCCCCCGGCGATTTGATGTGGTCGAGTTGCTTCTTCACGAGCGCCGCGGCGTCGGACTTGCCGAGCGGCTTGGGTGCGTACGCGAAGACGTTGACGAAGATGCCGTCCACCTGTGCCGAGCAGTACAGGTCGTCGATCGGCTGATCCTTGGTGCCCGGCACCAGGGAGCACTTGGCGCTCGCATGGCCCTCGATCCGCGGGCCCTTCTTCACGCCGGGTGCGAACTTGAGCAGTTCGGTCATGAGGGTCTGCAGTTCACGCAGGCTCTTGCGGTCCTTGGCCTGCATGAGCGTGACCTCGACGACGAGGCCGGTCTGGCCGTCGACGTACGAGCGGCCGGCCACCCCCTGTACGCCGAACTTCTCGACGCGCTGGTTGAACTCCCGGCGCTGCTTGCCGGTCAGTCCACGGCCGGAAGCCTTGAGATCGGCGGTGGCCTGCTTGCCGCTGCGGGAGCTGTCGTTGCCGTACTCGTCGAGGTCGGGGCCGAGGCGGTAGCCCCCGGGCACCGGGAGCAGCTTCTTGGCGAGCTCTGTGTCGTGGCGGCCGCGGTGGACGTCGCCGGCCGGGTCCTTGCCGGGCTTGTGCTCGGCGCCCCAGTGCTCGGTCTTCACGGTCACATCGGCCTGGTCGACCGTGGACTTCACCTGGTATCCGGCGCCCGCGAGGCCGCCCAGGACCAGCACGGCGGGCAGCAGCACGGCGGCGGCCTTGCGCCCGCGCCCAGGCCGCTTGGGCTGCTCGGGGCCGGAGGTGAGGGCGTCGGGGGTGCCGAACGAGGGGCCGGGCGTGCCGTGGGAGGCGTCGGGCGTGCCGAAGGAGTCGTTCACAGCCGTCCCACCTGCTTCTCGATGAGCTTGCGGATCTCCGCCTCACCGATCGGCTTCGTGTCGAAGATGTGCACATCGATCATGACGTCACCGCGGTACGCGATGGCGCGGACCGCGTAGGCGGGCAGATAGCCCGGCTTGTTCTCCACCGGGTAGACGAAATAGCGGCCCTCGACACTGCCCTTGAAGGGCTTGCCGGGGTTGCCCGCGCCCCGGTTCGAGAGCGGCATGTACGACAGTTGCTGCGTCGCGTGCTCGATGGCGCCCTGCTGCCCGTCGGCCTGGAACTGCACGAGCCTGATGCCCGTCATCTTGTACGTGCCCTGCCGCCAGTCGGCTGCGGCGACCCGGCGGATCCCCATGGTGTTGAAGGCGAGCAGCATCTCGCCGGGCTCCTCGAACTCCCTGGCGTAGTCGCGCACGGACAGCCAGCTGTCGTCCGCGAGCGTTCCCCCCTCGAAGACCGACCGTGACAGAGCGCTCGCGCCCGACGGCTTGCGCACCAGGAGCTTGCGCAGATCGCCGTCGGCCTTGTGCTTGCCCGCCGCGTCCTTCGCGGTCTTCGACTCCTCGGCCGGATACCCCAGTTCCGGCTGCGCGAGCGCCGGCAGCGGCGTCGGCCCACGGTCCGCCTGGACCGTGTAGCCGTACACCGTGCCGCCCGCGACGCCGATCAGGGCCGCGCACAGGACCAGCAGGGTCGTCCGGCCCCGCTTGCGCTTCGGGCGTGCGGACGGTTCGCCGGGCGGCGGTGTCGGTGGTGGCTCTTCGGCGGCCGGCCGGTGCTCCGGCATCGGCGGTGCTGCGTTCTCCACGGTCCCCCCAGGGCTCACAGATTGGCGCGACATTCCCGATATACGCGGAAGTCGAAGCACCGATTCCGTATCGGCGCGCCCAGAAGACCCTTGGGATTCACCGGGAGTTGTACGGCCCCTGATAACGGTTCGGCCACCTCCTGACCTGCACGCCGATGCGGTGCCGATGGCCTGCAGATGGCCTGCCGATGAGTTTTCGCGGCGCCGCTCGTCTACCTGTCGTGAACACGGGCCAAGCGCCCACACACCGGAGAAACACCACTTGGAGAGGCATACAGCCATGAGCGAGCAGAACACCACCGGCTTCCCCTACACCGTCTCCCGCGAGATCACCGCCCCGGTCGCCCGCGTCTGGCAGGCGTACACGACCGCGGCCGAGTGGCCCGCGTGGTTCGGTGCGGTCGAGGGCACGGTGGAGATCGACGTACGGGACGGCGGTCCGTGGAAGGCCACGCTCGGGATGCCCGACGGCGGCCAGTTCCCGCTGACCGGCGAGTTCCGGGAGGTCGTGCCGGAGCAGAAGCTGGTGATCACGATGGACGTGCCCGGCGGGCCCGCCGAGGTCATGGAGCTCACCTTCGCCGCGCACGGCACGGGCTCGAAGGTCACGATCGACCAGACCTGCGCCACGCAGGAGGCCCATGACCAGGCACGCGAGGGCAGCGAGATGATCCTGGCCGGTCTGGCGGCGCACTGCGAGGCGTGAGGTCCGGGACCGGCCTACGAGGGCGGCGGCTTGCGCTTGCCGTCCAGTTCGTCCCACCACGTGTCGGACTCGGGGTCGCCGGAGGGATCGTCCCACCAGCGGTCCTCGGGTCCGCGGCGGTTGGCGACGATCGCCGCGGCCGGCGGGATCGCCATGGCGACCACGCACATCCCCACCGCCACGGGGACCGACCACAGCCGCACGACCGCCCAGGCCAGTACGAACAGGCCCAGGCACAGCCCCATCATGGCGAAGTAGACGTGCCGCCTCCGCGCGTACATACCTCCAGCGTAGACCCGGAAAAGCGGCCCGTGAGGGCACGCGAGGAAGCCGGAGGACCGCACCCGTTGCCTGGTAGCGTCCAACCCCCAGGGGTGCGGCCCTCCGGCCGTATGAGCTGCGGTGATGTCACCGCAGGGCGCGGTGGTCAGACCGCGATGGCGACCTCCGCGAGGCCTCCGGTCTGCGCCACGACCGTGCGGTCCGCGGTACCTCCGGGCACGAGCGCCCGCAGCGTCCACGTGCCCTCGGCCGCGTAGAACCGGAACTGTCCCGTGGCCGAGGTGGGCACCTCGGCGGTGAACTCGCCGGTCGAGTCGAGCAGTCGGACGTAACCGGTGACGGGCTCGCCGTCGCGGGTCACCTGGCCCTGGATGGTGGTCTCACCGGGCTTGATCGTGGCGGCGTCGGGGCCGCCCGCCTTCGCTCCGCACATAAGTCGCTGTCCTTAAGGGGTGGTTGGAGCAGGGGGTCAGTTGGCGCCGAGCTCGATCGGCACGCCGACGAGGGAGCCGTACTCGGTCCAGGAGCCGTCGTAGTTCTTGACGTTCTCGACACCGAGCAGCTCGTGCAGGACGAACCAGGTCAGGGCCGAGCGCTCGCCGATGCGGCAGTACGCGATGGTGTCCTTGGCGAGGTCCACCTGCTCGGCGGCGTACAGCTCCTTGAGCTGCTCGTCCGACTTGAAGGTGCCGTCGTCGTTGGCGTTCTTCGACCACGGGATGTTGCGGGCGGACGGGACGTGGCCCGGGCGCTGCGACTGCTCCTGCGGGAGGTGGGCCGGGGCGAGCAGCTTGCCGGAGAACTCGTCGGGCGAGCGCACGTCGACGAGGTTCTGCGAGCCGATCGCGGCGACGACGTCGTCACGGAAGGCGCGGATCGCGGTGTTCTGGGCCTTGGCCTTGTAGTCGGTGGCGGGGCGCTCGGGCACCTGCGCGCCGTCGACCAGGTCGCGGGAGTCGAGCTCCCACTTCTTGCGGCCGCCGTCGAGGAGCTTCACGTTCTCGTGGCCGTAGAGCTTGAAGTACCAGTAGGCGTACGAGGCGAACCAGTTGTTGTTGCCGCCGTAGAGCACGACGAGCGTGTCGTTGGCGATGCCCTTCGCGGAGAGCAGCTTCTCGAAGCCGGCCTGGTCGACGAAGTCGCGGCGGACCGGGTCCTGGAGGTCCTTCGTCCAGTCGATCCGGATGGCGTTCTTGATGTGGTTCTTCTCGTAGGCCGAGGTGTCCTCGTCGACCTCGACGATCGCGACGTTCGGGTTGTCGAGGTTGGCCTCGACCCAGTCGGCGTCCACCAGGACGTCGTTGCGGCTCATGTGCTGTCTCCTCCGGGGCAGTTGCGGCAGGGATGCGTTGCGTATGCGTCAGGGCGTGCAGAGTGCTGATGCGCGCACGGGCACGGGGTGACCCCGAGCCGTCACGGCTCAAGAGGTCCGGGGAATGCGGGGGTTGGGTGGCCGGGAAGGCCGGAGTGCCCGCTCAGACGGTGCGACAGAGCATGGCGGCGACGCGGCACAGGTCCACTGCCCGCCGCTTCGTGAGGTCCGCCGCCTGTTGCTTCATGAGGCCGATCGTAGGGACGTACCGGGCGCCGTGTCACCGGTCGTCCGTATTCTGATACGCGATCGTCCGGATCGTGGGATACGAGGAGGCTCGGGCCCGGCCCCATGGGCCCGCGCGCCCCCTGTAGCGCCCGTCACAGTCCTGCGGTGGACGGGTGCGTCTCGCAGAGCGGGACGCCAGGGGTTCCCGCGTGCGTACGGGCGGACGGGCCTCGCGCGTGCACCCGGAAAGGCTGCCCACTCGGACGCGGCATCATGGACGGAACCCGAGAGGAGGCCGCATGGCCACAGGCACCATCCGCTACTGGGCCGCAGCGAAGTCGGCAGCCGGCCTCGCCGAGGAGCCCTACGACGCCGAGACGCTGGCGGAAGCGCTGGCCGGAGCCAGGGAGCGACACCCCGGCGAACTCGTCCGCGTCCTGCAGCGATGCTCGTTCCTGATCGACGGCGACCCCGTCGGCACCCGCGGACATGAGACCGTACGCCTTGCCGAGGGCGGCACGGTCGAGGTGCTCCCGCCGTTCGCAGGAGGGTGACCCGTACACGATGAGCGACCAGCACAGTCAGGGTCCGTACGACCCGTACGACCCGTACGGGCAGCAGCAGGCGCAGCAGCCGGATCCGCAGTGGCCCACGGGCGCCGCCGGGTACGAGGAGGCGCAGCACACCCAGAGCTGGCAGGGCCAGACCTGGGACACCCAGACGCACCCGCACCTGCAGGGCGCGGCGGCCGACACGGCGTACCTCCCGCCGCAGCCCGCCGCTGACGCCTCCCCGCAGACCTTCGGCGGCCCGCTCCCTCCTGAGGCCCCGGCGCCGGAGCCCTACCCGCAGCAGTACGCGCCGCAGGGCACGGATCCGTACGGGCAGCAGGGCGCGGCGGACCCGTACGCGCAGCAGCACGCCCCGTACCCGTACGAGGAGCGTGCCGCGGACGCGTACGCCTACAGCGCGGCACCGCAGCAGACCTACGCGCCCGCGGAACCCCAGTCCACCGGACCGGCTCCGGCCGGCCAGGGCGGGCAGCCGGGCCAGGCGCCCGCCGCCCCGTCCGCCCCCGAGGGCGGCTCCGAGGGCGGCCCGGCCTACGGCCCCGCCACCATCGTCGGCAACACCCGCATCACGGACGCCCAGCGCGCCCGCGCCGAGGGACGTTCGCCGATCATCGCGCCGGGCATCCAGCCCGCCGGGATCACCGCGGCGATCGGTCTGCTGCTCGCGGGCGGCGCGGCGATCGGGCCGTACGCCCTGCTCGTGCCGCTGCTCGTGCTGCAGGCCCTGACGGCGGCGGGCTGGTTCCGGCTCAACGGGATGTGGCCCGCGCGCCAGGGCATCGCGCTGGCCTTCGCCGGCGCGCTCACCGCGGACGTCGTCCTGCTCGCCGTCGGCCGCGGGAACGCACCGGCCGCGATCATCGGCACGCTCGGTGTGTGGGTGCTCCTCACGCTGGTGCTGCAGCTCCGCTCGCACGCCGACCCCGACGACCGGATGCAGGGCCTGATGGCCACGGTCGCCTCGGCGGCCCTCGCGATCGTCGCCGCCGGTTTCCTCGGTGCGGCGCCGGACGCGGCGACGGTCGGCGGCCTCGCGGTCGCCGCCGCCACGCTCGCCCGTGCGCTGCCGCTGCCGGCGGCCGCGTCCGTGGTGGTCTCGCTGCTCGCGGCGGCCGGTGCGGGTGTCGCGGGCGGTGCGATGACCGGGCTCGGCACGGGCGGCGCGCTGCTCGGCGTCGGCGCGGGTGTCTGCGCGCTGGTCGGTCTGCGCGTGGCGAGCTACGACTACCCGTCGCGCTTCGTCCACATGACGGCGGGCGTCGCCCTGCCGCTCGCGGCGGCCGCGCCCGCGGTGTACCTGCTCGGACGGGTCGTCGGCTGAGCAACTCACCTCTCCGTCCACCACGCCGGGGCGCCGCTTCCCTCAATGGGGCGGCGCCCCGGCGCAGTTGTGAAACGGGGCACACCTGTTCGTCACAGCTGGTCGACAAGATCCGGATCGCCCGGCCCGGCCGCAAAGCACCGGGTTAGGCTCGCCGGAACGACACAGAGGCGGGGGCACGACCGTGCGCGGACTGCGAATAACACTGATCATCGCCGTGATCCTGGGCGGACTCTTCATCGCGGCCGACCGCATCGCCGTGGGCTTCGCCGAGGACGAGGCCGCGAGCAAGCTGAAGAGCAGCGAGGGCCTGGCCGAGACCCCGGACGTGTCCATCAACGGCTTCCCGTTCCTGACCCAGCTGATCGGCGGCGAGCTCGACGACGTGTCGATCGGCATCGACAACTACGACGCCCCCGCCGAAGGCGTCGAGGGCGGCCGGATCCGGATCGACGAGCTCGACGCCACCATGCGCGGCGTCGTCTTCTCCGACAGCTACAGCTCCGCGACCGCCGACAGCGCGGAGGGCTCGGCCCTCATCGCGTACGACGAGCTCCTGAAGGCCGCCAAGGTCGAGGACGCGCAGGTCGCTCCCGGGATGACGGCGAAGGTCGCGGGGCTCTCGCAGGGCGCGGGCGGCAAGATCAAGGTCGCCATCCAGGTCACCGCGTTCGGCAAGAAGCTCCCGCCGGTCGGCGTGACGAGCACGGTCACCGTCGAGAACGGCAACACGGTCTACGTGCACGCCGACGCGATCCCGAAGGTCGGCGGCATCTCGATAGCGGACCGCAAGATGCGCGAGATCACCGACTTCAAGCAGAAGATCGACGGGCTGCCCGCGGGCATCGACCTCAAGTCGGTCCAGGCGGCGGACCAGGGCGTGGAGATCGCGGTCACCGGCACGGAGGTCAAGCTGGTCGGCTGAGGCCGCCCTCGGGTCCGCCGAGCCCGCCCTCGGGTCCGCCGAGCCCGTCCTCGGTTCCGCCCAGCCCGCTTTCGGACCCGGCAGCCTGCGCCCACGCCCCGATCCGCGCGAGCAGCTCATCGCTCGCCGCGTGCTCCGCGTGCCCCATCCCGGGCTCCACCCACAGCTCCACGCCGGGTGCCGCCGAGGCCAGCATCCGGGGATGGTCGAGCGGGAAGTACGGGTCCCGGTCTCCGTGGACGACGAGCAGCGGGGCCGGGGCGATCAGCGGGACCGCCTCCGTCGGGGAGAGCGGGACCGGGTCCCAGTCCTCGGGATGGATCCGGGTGCCCAGGACGTGCCGGCCGACCGCGCGGCCCGTACGCCGGGTGATCAGCCAGCGCAGCCGCCGCATCGACGGCGTCCCCCGGTAGTACCAGCGGGCCGGAGCGCTCACGGCGACCACCGCGTCGGGGCGCGCTTCCGTGCGCCCCCCGTGCAGCGCGCCCTGGCGCAGGACCACCGAGCCGCCCATCGAGAAGCCGACGGTCACCACCCGCGGGCAGCCGAGGGTGCGGGCCCACTCGACCGCCGCGTCGAGGTCGAGGACCTCGCGGTCGCCGACCGTGGAGCGTCCGCCGGAGCGCCCGTGCCCACGGAACGAGAAGGTGATCACGGCCCCGAACTGCGCGAACGCGGTCGCGGCCCGTCGGACATGCGGCTTGAGCAGCTCGCCCGTGAAGCCGTGCGCCACCACGATCGCGAGGTCCGAGGGACCCTTGACGCAGGGCTCGTACGCCGCCTCGATGCGCACGCCGTCCGCCGTACGGAGCGTGGTGCGGCGCCTCCCGCGCGTGATCGGTAGCACAGAAGATCGCGCCGTTCGGCCTGCCGGAGGTGAACTCATGTGGGCTATTCTCCTTCCCAGAGGATCCGGGCAGCGAAGCCCCCGGGTCCTTTTGTGCTTTTCTGCAGGACCAGGGCGCGGGTCCCGCAAACAGGCACGCACAGCACGACCGAGCACGACCGAGCACCACCCAGCACCACCCAGCAGTGCCGTAAACGTCCTCGCAGGGACCGAGGAGGAACCAGACGTTATGGGCGAGCGAACCGAGCATCACCGTCATACGACCGAGGCGGGTGAGCGGCGATGAGTTCTCTGCTGCTCCTCACCAATGCCCTCCAGCCGTCGACGGAGGTGCTGCCCGCCCTCGGACTGCTGCTCCACAACGTGCGGGTGGCCCCCGCCGAGGGCCCGGCGCTCGTGGACACCCCGGGTGCCGATGTGATCCTCATCGACGGCCGCCGTGATCTGCCGCAGGTGCGCAGCCTGTGCCAGCTCCTGCGGTCCACCGGGCCCGGCTGCCCGCTGATCCTCGTGGTCACGGAGGGTGGCCTCGCGGCCGTCACCGCGGACTGGGGCATCGACGACGTGCTGCTCGACACCGCGGGCCCGGCCGAGGTCGAGGCCCGGATCCGGCTCGCGATGGGCAAGCAGAGCCTGACCGGTGACGATTCGCCGATGGAGATCCGCAACGGTGATCTCTCGGTGGACGAGGCGACCTACAGCGCGAAGCTCAAGGGCCGGGTCCTCGACCTCACCTTCAAGGAGTTCGAGCTCCTGAAGTACCTGGCACAGCACCCGGGCCGCGTCTTCACGCGCGCCCAGCTGCTCCAGGAGGTCTGGGGCTACGACTACTTCGGCGGTACGCGGACGGTCGATGTGCACGTACGACGGCTGCGCGCGAAGCTCGGACCGGAGCACGAGGCGCTGATCGGGACCGTGCGGAACGTCGGTTATCGCTTTGTTACGCCGGACAAGACGGACAAAGCAGATAAGGGCGAGCGCTCAGCGGAGGCCTCGGGACAGGCGGAGGCCGGTCGGGACAAGGGTTCCGACGGCGTCGGCAGCGCGTCCGGTGAGCGTACGGAAGCTGTCGTACGACCTGCCAAAAGGTGACTCTTCCCGCGTAGACTTCCGCGCGTGGCCAAGGTGACGCGAGACGATGTGGCGCGACTGGCGGGGACTTCGACCGCGGTCGTGAGCTACGTCATCAACAACGGACCCCGGCCGGTCGCCCCGGCCACGCGCGAGCGGGTGCTTGCCGCCATCAAGGAGCTGGGCTACCGCCCGGACCGGGTGGCGCAGGCGATGGCGTCCCGCCGTACGGATCTCATAGGCATGATCGTGCCGGACGCACGGCAGCCGTTCTTCGCCGAGATGGCGCACGCGGTCGAACAGGCCGCCGCCGAGCGCGGGAAAATGGTCCTCGTCGGCAACTCCGACTACCTCGACGACCGCGAGGTGCACTATCTGCGGGCCTTCCTCGGGATGCGGGTCTCCGGCCTGATCCTCGTCAGCCAGGGCCCGAGCGAACACGCCGCCACCGAGATCGACGCGTGGGACGCCCGCGTGGTGCTCCTGCACCGCCGTCCCGAGGCGCTCGACGACGTGGCCGTCGTCACGGACGACGTGGGCGGCGCCCAGCTCGCCACCCGTCACCTCCTCGACCACGGTCATCCTTACGTGGCCTGCCTCGGCGGCACCGAAGGCACCCCGGTCGTCGGCGACCCCGTCACCGACCACGTCGAGGGCTGGCGCCGGGCGATGCTGGAGGCCGGGATCTCCACCGAGGGCCGCCTCTTCCAGGCCCCGTACAACCGCTATGACGCGTACAAGGTCGCCCTGTCGCTGCTCGCCGGGCCCGACCGGCCGCCGGCGCTGGTGTGCGCCACGGACGACCAGGCGATCGGCGTGCTGCGCGCGGCGCGCGAGCTGCGTATCGACGTTCCCGGCGAGCTGGCCGTGGCGGGCTTCGACGACGTCAAGGAAGCGGGTCTCACGGACCCGCCGCTGACCACGGTCGCCTCGGACCGCCCGGCGATGGCCCGCGCGGCGGTCGACCTGGTGCTCGACGACGGCCTGCGGGTGGCGGGCTCGGGCAAGGAGCGGCTGAAGCAGTTCCCGGCGCGTCTCGTGGTCCGGCGGTCCTGCGGCTGCGAGTCCTGAACCCGCTCCTTTATTTCGGGCATACGGGGTTCTGCCGGGCTTCTCAGCAGGGACTCAGGAAGCTCTCATGATGCGCGGCGAAGCTCTGAGACATGACCGAGAGCTACCGCCAGAGCGGCCCCCACCCCGAGCAGCAGCCCTCCTACGACGGCACGGCGTACGGCACGGCGTACGGCACGACTCCCCCGGCGCAGGGCGCGTACCCGCCGCCCCCGCCGCACACCCCGGCCGCCGGCTGGGCCACGTACGCCGGTGAGCCCGCCGCGCACCCGGCGCCCGCGCACCGGAAGCGGGCCCGCGGCCCGGTGGCCGTGCTGGCCGCGGTCGCGCTGGTCGCCGCGGCCGTCGGCGGCGGGACCGCGTATGCCGCACAGGAGCTCTTCGGCGGCAGCACCGCCACCCCCACCGGCGTCAACGGCACCAACGCCGCCGCCGGCAGCAAGGGCAGCGTCGCCGGTGTGGCCAACGCGGTCAGTGACAGCATCGTCGAGATCCAGGCGAGCACCGGAAACGGCCAGTCCACCGGCTCGGGCGTGATCATCACCTCCGACGGCGAGATCATCACCAACAACCACGTGGTCGCGGGCGCCGGCCAGGTCCAGGTGAAGACGAACGACGGCAAGACGTACGACGCGAAGGTCGTCGGCACCGACAGCAAGAAGGACCTGGCACTCATCAAGCTGGAGAACGCCTCCGGCCTGAAGGCCGCCACACTCGGCGACTCCGACAAGGTCGGTGTCGGTGACGAGGTCGTCGCGATCGGCTCCCCCGAGGGCCTCACCGGCACCGTGACCAGCGGCATCATCTCCGCGCTCGACCGCGACGTGACGGTCTCCACCGAGGAGCAGCAGGCGCCGCAGGGCCGGGGCAACGACCAGTGGCCGTTCGAGTTCGGCGGCCAGGAGTTCAACGGCGACACCGGCTCGGACACCACCACGTACAAGGCCCTGCAGACCGACGCCTCGCTCAACCCCGGCAACTCCGGCGGCGCGCTCATCGACATGAACGGCCAGATCATCGGCATCAACTCGGCGATGTACTCCCCGAGCTCCTCCTCCGGCTCCAACGCCGGCAGCGTGGGCCTGGGCTTCGCGATCCCCGTCAACGACGTGAAGGCCGACCTGGACACGCTGCGCGGCGGGTCCACGACCTGACCATCCACCGCCCGACCGTGCGAGGCTGACGACAGCCCCGTCCGCTCTCCACCACCCCGAGGAACGACCACCGATGAGCCCCGCCGAAGGCGAACAGCAGCGCATCCTGATCGTCGACGACGAACCCGCCGTGCGCGAGGCGCTGCAGCGCAGCCTCGCGTTCGAGGGGTACGCCACCGAGGTGGCGGCCGATGGGGTCGAGGCCCTGGAGAAGGCCGCCGTCTTCGCGCCCGAGCTGGTGGTGCTCGACATCCAGATGCCCCGTATGGACGGTCTGACCGCCGCGCGGCGGCTGCGTTCCTCGGGTTCCACGACTCCGATCCTGATGCTCACGGCGCGGGACACGGTGGGTGACCGGGTCACGGGGCTCGACGCGGGTGCGGACGACTACCTCGTCAAGCCCTTCGAGCTCGACGAACTCTTCGCCCGCATCCGGGCGTTGCTGCGGCGCAGCTCGTATGCGGTGGCGGTGGGGTCCGATCAGGTCGACGACGACGTGCTGTCGTTCGCCGACCTGCGGATGAACCTCGCGACACGGGAGGTCGTACGGGGGTCGCGCCCCGTGGAGCTCACCCGCACCGAGTTCACGCTCCTGGAGATGTTCCTGGCCCACCCGCGCCAGGTCCTCACGCGCGAGCAGATCCTCAAGTCGGTCTGGGGCTTCGACTTCGAGCCCTCGTCCAACTCCCTCGACGTGTACGTGATGTACCTGAGGAGGAAGACGGAGGCCGGGGGTGAGCCGCGGTTGGTTCATACGGTGCGGGGTGTGGGGTATGCGTTGCGGGCGGGCGGGTCCGAGTGATCCGCAGGTTCCGCGCGCTGCCGTTGCGGTCGCGGTTGGCGTTGCTGGTGGCGGCGGCGGTCGCGGTCGCGGTGGCGGCCGTGTCGGTGGCCTGCTGGCTGCTGGCCCGTGAGCAGTTGCGCGACGAGCTCGACCGCTCCTTGCAGAGCATCAGCGTCAACGAGGGATATCTGGCAGCGACGGCCAGGAGCTGCACCGACCAGGAACGCAGGCTGCCGCCGACCGTCGGACCGCTCATCGCGTACGTACAGATCGTGCAGCCTGACGGCAGCCGCTGCGTCGCACCAGGTGCCAAAGCGGTGAAGGTGCAGGAAGGCGACCTCGAGGTCGCCCAACAACTGCGGAGCGAGGTCCTGCACGACGGAGTCACCGACAGCGGACAGGCCGTCCGGGTGTTCACCCACACCGACCCCGACACCGGCTACACCTACTCCGTCTCCCGCCCGCTCGCCGAGATCGACAGCTCGCTCAACCGACTGGCGCTGCTCCTCCTCGTCGTCGCCGGCATCGGCGTCCTCGGTGCCGGAGCAGCCGGCATGTGGGTGGCCCGGACCGGGCTCAAACCGGTCGACGACCTCACCGACACCGTCGAACACGTGGCCCGCACCGAGGACCTCACCGTCCGCATCCCCGCCGACGGCGACGACGAGATCGCCCGCCTCTCGCGTTCCTTCAACGCGATGACCGCCGCCCTGGAGAGCTCCCAGGAGCGCCAGGCCCAGCTGATCGCCGACGCCGGGCACGAACTCCGTACCCCCCTCACCTCCCTGCGTACGAACATCGAGCTGCTCGCCCGCAGCGAGGAGACCGGGCGGGCCATCCCGCCCGATGACCGCAAGGCGCTGCTCGCCAGTGTGAAGGCGCAGATGACCGAGCTGGCCGCGTTGATCGGCGACTTGCAGGAGCTGGCGAGGCCCGACACGGGGCAGGCCACCAAGGTCGAGGTCGTCGGCCTGCACAAGATCGCACAGTCCGCCGTCGACCGCGCCCGCCTGCGCGGCCCCGAGCTGCGGATCAGCACGGAGCTCGCGCCCTGGTACGTACGGGCCGATGCGGCCGCCCTGGAGCGGGCGATCGTCAACGTGCTGGACAACGCGGTCAAATTCAGCCCGCCCAGGGGCGCCGTCGAGATCACCCTCGACCGCGGCACCCTCACGGTCCGCGACCACGGCCCCGGGATCCCGGCCGACGAACTGCCGTATGTCTTCGACCGGTTCTGGCGCTCCCCCACCGCCCGTCAGCTCCCCGGCTCGGGTCTCGGTCTGTCGATCGTGGCGCGGACGGTGCAGCAGTGCGGCGGCGAGGTGACGCTCCGGGCGGCGGACGGCGGCGGCACGCTCGCGGTGGTGAAGCTGCCGGGGGCGCCGACACCACCGCCGGACGCCCCCTAGGGCCTGTCGCCGACTACTCCCGTACCGCCGTATCCCCCCCGCCGCGCCGCCCTCGCCGGCAGCGCGGTGGAGGCGAAGGCCACAAGCGCGGCCGCCGCGACCACGGCCAGGTAGGTCAGGGGCGGGGCGTACGGGGCGGAGGTCCCGGTCATGCCCAGGCTGTACGCCGTGAGCGTCGCGTACGCCACCGCCGTGCCCAGGCCGACCGCGAGCAGGGTCACGGTGAGTGTCTCCCAGCGGAGCATCGCGCGGAGCTGGCGGCCCGTCGTGCCGACCATGCGCAGCAGGGCGAACTCACGGCGGCGGGCGGAGGTCGCCATCACCAGGGTGTTGACCACGGCGATCCCGGTGAAGGCGATGATCAGTCCCATGGCGATGTAGTTGACCTGGGCCTGCGCCCCGTCCTGGGTGCGGCGGGCCGCCTCGGCCTGGGCGCGGTCCATGACGTGGACGGCCGGGAAGGCGCTCAGCGCGGCGGTCAGCCGCTCACGGTCCGGGGCTCCCGCGACGAGGACCGTGGAGGACAGCGGGTTGTCGACGTGGGCCGCGACGAGTTCGTGCGGGAGCAGCAAGTCGCCGAAGCCCAGGCCCCGTTCGTACACCGCGGCCACCGTCAGGTCCCGCCGCACGCCGTCGCCGAGCGTGACGGTCACCCGGTCGCCCGTCTTCGCGTTCCTCGTACGGGCCGCAAGATCGCTCAGCGCGACGGAACCCTCGTCCATCGCGGCCAGCGAGCCCGACGTGACGGCGGGGTCGAGGGTCGCGGGCAGATCGCGCCAACTCACTCCCTGTGCGGGGAACTTGTCCTGTCCGACCCGGACGGTGGTGCGGACGACCTCCGTGACGGTCGCCCCCGGCACCCGCTCCCGTACCGCCCGCGCCGCCGCGGACGGCACGCCGGGACCCGAGGCCGTCAGGACGTACGGGGCCTTCGTGCCCTGCACCGCCTGCTCCCCGGCCGCGTGACTCGACGTCGTCTGCGTGAACAGGATCGTCGAGGCCATCGCCACCGCCAGGCTCAGCGGGGTGACCACGGCCGCGAGCCGCCGTGCGTCGGTGCGGGTGTTCTGCGCGGCGAGGAAGCCGGCGGCCGGGGAGACGAGCCGGGTCACCCGGCCGAGGACCGCCGTCGCCGCCGTGGCGATCAGCGGGCCGAGGAGCGCGATGGCGGCCGCGGCGAGGATCACGGAGAAGAAGGTGACCGGGGTGGCCGCCGCCTCGGTCTCCAGACCGGACAGGACCAGGAGCAGGATCACATAGCCGGTCGCCGCGACGGCTCCGGCGACGATCCGTCCGGCGCCGGGCCGCCCGGGGGTGAGCGCCGCTTCGGCGAGCCCTTCGGTGGGCCGCACCCGGGACGGGCGCCGGGCGGCGACCCTGGCCGCGCCCCAGGCCGCGAGCAGCGTCGCGAGGACGGCGGCGAGCGGCGGGAACGGGCTCAGGGTGAGTTCGAGGGTGTCGGGCAGCGCGCCCACGTCCACGAACCGTCCGTGCATCCAGCTCGCCAGGAACAGTCCCGCGAAGGCGCCGGGCACCCCGGCAAGCAGCCCCACGGCCAGCGCCTCGCGGCCCACCATCCGGCGCAGCTGGCGCGGTGTCGCGCCGACGGCGCGCAGCAGGGCCAGTTCACGGGCGCGTTGCTGGATGGAGAGGGCGAAGGTGCCGGCGACGACGAGGAGGGCGACGAGCAGCGACGTACCGCCCATCGCGCCGCCCAGGGAGACGAGGCTGATCCGCGCCTTGCCGGCGTCGAGGAATTCGACCGGGCCGCGATCCGCGCCCGACCGCACCTTGAGAGAGGTGCCGGCGACCGCTTCGACCGCCTTCTGCTGTACGTCACTTACGTCGGCGTCCGGGGTGGTGAGCAGGCCGAGCGCGGCGGCCTGGCCCGGGTGCCGGGCCAGGCGGCGGGCTTCGTCCTGGCTGAAGAACAGCGTGGCCTGGCGGGCGAGGGCATCGCGGCCCGAGGGGGCAGCGATGCCGACCACGCGGTACGCGGCGGGGGCCTCCGTGGACTGCACGGTCACCTTGGCGCCGGGCCGCAGCCCGGAGCCCGCGTCGGCCACGATCTCGTCCGCCGCCGCCGGTGCGCGGCCCTCGCGCAGGGCGAAGGGGGTGAGGGGTGCCGAGGTCCAGGAGTGTCCCCACGAGGCTCCCTCGGAGAGCGGGCCGCGCTCGGTCACCACATGGGCGGGGAAAGTGAGTTCGGGGACGACCCGGCGTACGCCCGGGATGCCGGCGAGCTGCTTGAGGACGCCGGGGTCCGCGTCCAGCCACGCGCGTTCCGTGAGCGGCTTGGACTTCTCCTTCGTCTTGCCCTTCTTCTCCTTCGTCCAGTGCACCTCCTGGTCGGCGGTGACGAGGACGGGCGTGCCCGCGTACCGCTCGACGGGGATCTTCCCGCGCAGTCCGGTCTCCAGAAGCGACCCGCACGCGGTGACCAGGGCGGCCGCACACAGCAGCGCCACGAAAGCGCCGGCGAAGGCTCCCTTGCGGGCCCGCAGTGTGCTCAGTGCCAGCGTCAGCATCAGGCCCACGCTCCCAGGCGGCTCATCCGGTCGGCCACGCGCTCCACGGTCGGGGCGGCCATCCGGTCGACGATCTCGCCGTCGGCGAGGAAGAGGACGGCGTCGGCGTACGCGGCCGCCACCGGGTCGTGCGTGACCATCACGACGGTCTGGCCGAGTCCGTCCACGGTCTGCCGGAGCAGACCGAGGACCTCCTTGGCGGTCATGGTGTCCAGGGCGCCGGTCGGCTCGTCGCCGAAGACGACCTCGGGCCGCGTGACGAGGGCGCGGGCGATGGCCACGCGCTGCTGCTGGCCGCCGGAGAGTTCGGCGGGGCGGCGGCCGGTGCGGCCGCTCAGGCCCACCTGGTCGACGATCTGCGCCAGCCAGGCCGCGTCGGCCCGGCGTCCGGCCAGGCGCAGCGGGAGCGTGATGTTCTGCTCGACGGTCAGCGAAGGCAGCAGGTTGAACGCCTGGAAGACGAAGCCGATCCGGTCCCGGCGCATCCGGGTCAGCGCGTTCTCGTCGAGACCGCTCAACTCCTGTTCCCCGAGCGTCACGCGGCCGCCGCTGGGCCGGTCGAGGCCCGCCGCGCAGTGCAGGAACGTCGACTTGCCGGAGCCCGACGGGCCCATCACGGCGGTGAACGTGCCGCGCGGGATGGCGATGTCGACGCCGCGCAGGGCGTGCACCGCGCTCTCGCCGCGGCCGTACACCTTGGTCACGGCGTCGAGCCGGACCGCGAGATCCAGGCCGGCGGTACGGGGCGTTGCGGTCGGGTGGGCGGAGGGCGCGGCCGCCTTGTCGCGGCCTGCGGAAGTGAAGATCCTTGGCATGAATTCAGCGTGCTGCGCGGCCGGACGTTGCTCTACTGTCAGAAAGGGCAGCGCCTGTCACCTTGCTGCCACGCAGCATGTCAACGGGGTTGTCCGCATGGGGGATTGATGAGCCTCACCGCTGTCGGCGTGTCCGACGACCACCTGCGTCTGTACCGGCACTTCCTGCGCAACCCCGAGCAGGGCGCCGAGGCCGCGGGCGGTGCGCTCGGCTGGGACCGGGACACGGTGGACGAGGGCCTCGAGGTGCTCCAGTCGTACAGCCTGATCCGGCTCTCCAGCCGCCGTACCGTCCTCGTCTCCGATCCTTCGGTTGCCGTGGAGTGGCTGGTGGAGCGGCGGCTCGGCGAGCTCAAGTCCGCCACCGACCAGGTCCTGTCCGTACGCGCCGTCATCGCCTCGCTCACCGAGGACCACAAGCAGGGCGCGCAGCAATCGCCGAGCAGCGAGATCGAGCGCGTCGACGGCATGGACCCGATCCGCGAACGCCTCACCGACCTGGCCTTCTTCACCTTCCGCGAGTACGTGTCGCTGCTGCCGGCGCCCTGGCACGCGAGCAGCATCGAGATCGCCCGCGAGTCCGATCTGCGGATGCTGCGCCGCGGCATCCGCTGGCGCACGGTGGCCACGCCCAAGGCGCTCGCCGATCCGGGCACCCTCGCCTATCTGCGCGAACTCGCCGCTCTCGGCGGTGAGGTGCGCCGTACCGAGCAGGCGATCCGGCGGATGGCGGTCTGGGACCACGCCGTGGCGATGGTGCCGGTCGATCCCGACGACCATTACGAGGCGGCCCTTGTCGTCCGTCAGCCGGGCGTGGTGGCCAACACCGTCGCCTGGTTCGAGCAGGTCTGGGACACGGCCGGGGAACTGCCCGCCGACGACGGCCCGGCATCGGCTGGGCGGCCCGCGCTGTCCGCGACGGAACGCAAAGTCCTCGACGCCCTCGCCCGTATGGACAAGGACGAGGCGGCCGCCCGTGAACTGGGCGTCTCCCTGCGCACGTTCCGCCGCTATGTCGCCGACCTCATGCTGCGCCTGGGCGCGGCCAACCGCTTCCAGGCGGGACTGCTCGCGAAGGAGCGGGGCTGGATCTGAGCCCTCGAACCGGGCGGCGCGCCTCAGGGATTGTGGGCGAGCACCGCCTCGAGCAGTCCGCCCGTCGCGTTCGGGAAGTCCATGGGGACGATCCCGAGCCCGGTCCACCCGGCGGACTCGCCGCTGTTCAGGAAGTCCCTG
This sequence comes from Streptomyces sp. NPDC050418, assembly GCF_044458745.1. Lineage (NCBI taxonomy): Bacteria > Bacillati > Actinomycetota > Actinomycetes > Kitasatosporales > Streptomycetaceae > Streptomyces > Streptomyces sp. NPDC050418. Next base: position 64,015 of record NZ_JBITIG010000018.1, on the reverse strand, counting down.
ACCTGCGGGTTGAGCCGGTCCGCGTTCCAGTCGGGCGGCAGGCCCGCCGCCGTGCTGGCGAAGTTGATGTACTGCGGTCCTGGTGCGGCGGCCGCGCGCCGGAAGTGGTCGCGGATCTTGGGCCACTTGCCGAAGGGTTCGGCGTTGTAGTCGTCCTGGATCGCGAACGTGGACGAATTCCAGCGGATGCCTCCGGGCAGCCCGCCGTTGTCGGCGATGAGCACGACCTTGCCGCGGGCCGCGCCGAGCGCCGGATACGTATCGCCGATGTGGAAGAGCGAGCGCCAGCCGCGCGTGCCGAGATAGTCGTCGAACACGGCCCTGAACTCGGCGTCCCCCACCTCCGAGTACTCCTGCTTGACCCGCATCAGGACGGTCTCGCGCGGGTGCGCGGCGAGGAAGTCACGGCAGGCGATGAGGACGTCGCCGAACATCAGGTTCTGGAAGAACGCCCCGTGGTGGATGGCGTACGAGCCGCCGGTGACGCGGCAGCGGATGTCCAGGAAGCGGACGCCGGCGGCCAGTTGCTCGGCGATCGTCCAGGTCTGGCACTCCACCCACAGGCCGCCGAAGCGGGCGCCGGAGTCGTGGGTGCCGGGGATCGTGAGGCGCTGCAGGGCGGTGCCGTCCGCGATGCCGCCCATCCAGTCGGCCGGCGCGGCGGCGCGGGCGGCGGACGAGGAGGCGGCCCGCGCGGTCCCGGCTCCCGCGTAAGCGAGCAGTCCGGCGGCGGTCGCTCCCGCCGCTCCGCGCAGGAGGCCGCGTCGGCCGAGGGGGGTGTGGGGGGTGTCGATCGTCATGGTCCGCAGTGAAGCGTGCGGGCCGCCAAGTCGATAGAGGCGCAGGTGACTTGTGTTGTGAAGGCGGTGGTGCTTCGGTGCCGGGCACGCACTCGGGGGAAGGCGGAAGCGCCTTCCGCATGCGTCTTATACAAACGTCTTGTACAACCGTTTAAGACATGCGTATAGTTCCTGCTGTCGGGACGGAGCCCGGCACACCGACCGCCACCCGCCCAACAGCCCAACAGCCCAAGGAGCATCACCATGACCGCAACCACCAGCTCGCCGTTCACCCGCTCCTTCCTCGACCTGGGCGGGCGCCGGCTGTCCTACCTGGACTCCGGGGGCACGGGCCGCCCGCTGCTCGCCCTGCACGGCCACCTCGCGGAGGGCGCCTCGTTCACCTCGCTCGCCGTCGAACTCGGCCCGGACTGGCGGGTGATAGCCCCCGACCAGCGCGGGCACGGCGACTCGGACCGGACCGCGGACTACGACCGTGACGGATATGTCGACGACCTGATCGCGCTGCTCGAGCACCTCGCGCCCGGCCCGGTGGTCGCGCTCGGGCACTCGCTCGGCGGGATCAACCTGATGTATCTGACGGCCCACAGGCCCGACCTCGTCGCCGCGTTCGTCAACGTGGACTCCCCCGTGGTGATGCCGGACGGACCGAGCGCGCTCTCCTTCGTCCTCGGCTTCCCCTACACCGCCGCCACCCGCGAGGAGCTGATCGAGGCCATCGGGCCGCTCGGCCCGATGGTCGCCCGCGGTCTGCGCCAACTCCCCGACGGCACCTGGCGGCTGCCGTTCCACCCGCAGGACACGGTGGACTCGGAAAACGGCGTGCACGGCGCGCACTGGGACGCCTGGACCGGCAGCGCCCTGCCCACGCTCCTGATCAACGGCCGCAAGAGCCAGGCCCTGCCCGGCGAGCTGGCCGAGGAGATGGCCGCGCACCGCCCGCACACCACGCTCGTCCGCCTGGACACCGACCACTTCGTACAGGCGAAGGACCCCGAAGGCTTCCACCGGGCGGTACGGGAGTTCCTGGCCGGCCTGTGAACCGGACGGTGCGCCGGCCGCGAGCCGACGCGTGAACCGGAACGCGAACGGGGCCCGGGGCGAACATGCCCCGGGCCCCGCCTCGTCCGTACCGTCCTACTTCACGACCGTGATCCGGTCCGCCGCCGGCACCGGATACGGCGTCGCGGCCGAGGAGTTGGCCTTCAGGTACTCCTCGAAGGCCAGCAGGTCGTCACCGCCGACCAGCGGGTTCGCACCCTTGCCGAGCTCGGCGTAGCCGTCGCCGCCGCCCGCCAGGAACTGGTTGAGCGCGACACGGTAGGTGGCGTTCGGGTCGAGCGCCTCGCCGTTGAGCTTGATGGAGTCGACGACGACACGGTCCGCGCCCGCCTTCGTCAGGTCGAGCGTGTACGTCAGGCCCTTGGAGATCTGCAGGATCCGCGGGGAGGCCTCGTTGACGCCGGTGACCTGCTGCTGCAGCGCGGTGATCAGCTGCGAGCCCTTGAGGTCGATCAGATTGACCGTGTTGCCGAACGGCTGGACCGTGAAGGCCTCGCCGTACGTCACCACCCCGTCGCCCTCGGCGCCGCTCGCCTTGTGGACGAGGTCGGAGCGGATGCCGCCGGAGTTCATCAGCGCCAAGTCGGTCCCGGGATCGAGGGTCTTGGCGTACGCGAGCTGCGCGTCGGCGATCAGGTCGCCGAGCGGGGTCTCGGGCGTGGTGGCGCCGCGGCCCGGGATGTCACCGGCGATGTAGCCGACCGGGCGGTTGGCGATCGGCGCGGCCAGCGTGCCCCAGCGCTTGATGAGCTCGCTCATGTCCGCGGCCTTGGTGACGTCACGGCTGACGACGTGGTTCGCGGACGTGGCCGACTTCACCGACGTACGGACGATGTCCTTGCTGCGGCGGTCGTACGTCAGCGTGGTGTCGGTGTAAGCCTTGCCGAAGGAGGAGGCCGACGTGACCATACGCGGCTTGCCCGAGGGGTCCGGGATGGTGCAGACGTACGCCTCGTGCGTGTGGCCGGTGACCATCGCGTCGACCTTGGACGTGACACCCTTGGCGATGTCGGTGATCGGCCCGGAGATGCCGTCGCCGGCGCCCGGGCTGTCGCAGTCGTAGTTGTACGCGGGCGACGCGGGCTCGCCGCCCTCGTGGATCAGGGCCACGATGGACTTGACGCCCTTGCGGTCCAGTTCCTTCGCGTACTTGTTGATCGTCTCGATCTCGTCGTGGAACTTCAGGCCCTTGACGCCCTCGGCGGTGACGACGTCCGGGGTGCCCTCCAGGGTCACCCCGATGAAGCCGATCTTGACGCCCTTCTTCTTCCAGACCGTGTACGGCTTGAGGATCGGCTTGCCGGTCTTCTCGTCCGTCACATTGGCGGCGAGGTAGGGGAAGTCGGCGCCGCCGAACTCCTTGCCCTCCTCGTAGCAGCCCTCTTCGGCGTGGCAGCCGCCGTTCTGCATACGGGCGAGCTCCGCGCGGCCCTCGTCGAACTCGTGGTTGCCGACGGAGGAGACGTCGAGGTCGAGCTTGTTCAGGGCCTCGACGGTGGGCTCGTCGTGGAACAGACCCGACAGCATCGGGGAGCCGCCGATCATGTCGCCGGCCGCGGCGGTGACGGAGTACTTGTTGCCCTTGCGGGCCTCGCGCAGATGCGTGGCGAGGTACTCGACGCCACCCGCGTCGATCTGCTTCTCGGTGCCGTCCGGCTGCCGTTCGGTGACCCGGCCCGAGGAGCCCGCCGGGGGCTCCAGGTTGCCGTGGAAGTCGTTGAACGACAGGAGCTGTACGTCGACGGTGCCCTTCTTGCCGCCGCCCGGGCCCTTGCCGTCGGAGCTCTGCGCGCCCGCGGGCAGCGCGGCCGCGACGGTCGCGGCCGCCGCGACCGCCGTCACTCCGGCGATCAACCGACGGCGTGCACGGTGGCGTTGTGGTGTCTGTGACATCTCGTCCCCTCTGTGAAGCAGTGGCCGCAGCCTAGAGTCAACGCGCGTAGCGCGACAGAGGGTTGCGGGTTACGAGTGGGCTACTTACGGGTAGCCGGGGCGCGGGAAACCTCCCGGACCGCTCCGAATTGACCCCGTACAACGGCCGCGAATTGCACCCTGTGCAGGGTCTTTCCGGCCCGTAGTCTCGTTCTCATGAACACGAACACGACGCCGCAGAACACCGTGAAGCCCCTGCTCACCCGGGCCGCCGACGCCGAGACCACCAGCGACCCGAGCGCCGTGATGACCCTCCTCGCCGACTTCGGCACCGACGGCAGCCCGGTCACCTCCTACCGGTCGGCGTTCGCCGAGGGAGCCGTCGGCGCGCCGTCCCACTTCCACACCCGCGCCTCCGAGCTGTTCTTCGTCATCGGCGGCCGCCTCCGCGTCCTCGTCGACGACAAGGTCGAGGTCCTGGAGGCCGGCGACTTCCTCCACGTACCGCCGCACACCCCGCACGCGTTCGCGGCGGCGCCCGGCTCCACCGCCGACGTCCTCTTCGTCTTCACACCGGGCATGCCGCGCTTCGACTACCTGCGGCTGCTCGGCCGCGTCCTGCGCGGCGAGGCGAGCCCGCAGGAGATCAAGGACTCCTCGGAGCTGTACGACAACCACTACGTGGACAGCCCCGCGTGGCGTGCCGAACTGGAAGCCCGCTGAAGCGCTGCCGCACGGGCACGCCGCCGGACCGCTGCGGCGCGCCCCGGCGCCGTACGCTCAAGGCATGACTGACGCAGCCACGCCGCCCACGCGTTCCCTGGAGACCCTGGACGCCCTCACGCCCGAGCAGACCGAAGCGGTCACTCAGCTGCTCGCCGAGGCCGCACGGACCGACGGCCAGCCCGCCGTCTCCGAGCAGGGCAGGCTGCAGCTGCGCGGCGGGCCGCGCGAAGGGGTGCGGCATCTGCTGCTGCTCTCCGGGGGTGAACTGGTCGGCTACGCACAGCTGGAGGACACCGACCCGGTCGAGGCGCCGGCCGGTGAACTGGTCGTGCACCCCGCCCACCGCGGCCGCGGGCACGGCCGGGTGCTCGGGCAGGCGCTGCTCGCGGCGACGGGCAAGCGGCTGCGGGTGTGGGCGCACGGCGGACACGCCGCGGCCCGCCATCTCGCGCAGCTCCTCGGTCTGACGCTGTTCCGCGAACTGCGCCAGATGCGCCGCTCGCTGGACCCCTCCGCCTTCGCGGAACCGGTCCTTCCGCCCGGGGTCACGATCCGTTCCTTCGTCCCCGGCCAGGACGACGAGGCCTGGCTCCGCGTCAACGCGGAGGCCTTCGCCCACCACCCCGAGCAGGGCTCCCTCACCCAGCGCGATCTCGACGACCGCATGGCCGAGCCGTGGTTCGACCCGGCCGGCTTCTTCCTCGCGTTCCGCGACGGCGAGCTGATCGGCTTCCACTGGACGAAGGTGCACGCGCAGGAGCAGCTCGGCGAGGTGTACGTGGTCGGCGTACGCCCCGGCGCCCAGGGCGGCGGCCTCGGCAAGGCGCTCACCACGATCGGCCTGCGCCATCTCGCGGCCGCGGGTCTGCCCACCGTGATGCTCTACGTGGACGCCGACAACAAGGCGGCGGTCTCCGTGTACGAGCGCCTCGGCTTCTCCACGTACGAAACGGACTTGATGTACCGCACCGAGTCATAACCCTCGTCCCGAACGAGCGTCAACTCCCTTGGGGGCCGCGCCTATTGACGCGGCCCCCTTTCTGCATCACCCTTCCACTACTTGAATAGTGAAAGGGGGTTGGGAGCGTGTTCGCGTACCGGATCGACCGGCGCAGCGGTGTGGCCACGTATGTGCAGATCGTCCAGCAGACGAAGCAGGCGCTGCGGCTCGGACTGCTCGATGTCGGCGACCAACTGCCCACCGCCCGCGAGGTGGTGGCCGCGACGGCGATCAACCCCAACACCGTGCTCAAGGCGTACCGCGAGCTGGAACGTGAGGGCCTGGTCGAGGCCCGGCGCGGCCAGGGCACGTTCGTACGGCAGGCGCTGGGCCGCGCGGACCACGACGGGCTGCGCACGGGCCTGGCCGAATGGGCGTCCCGCGCCCGCGCCGAAGGGCTGGAGCGCGAGGACGCGCTCGCCCTGGTGACCGCCGTACTCGACGAGCACTTTCCGCAGGAACCGGAACAGAAGCAGGGGCGCGAGGGGGAGTCCGGATGAGCGGTCAGGAATGGGCGATGGAGGCCGCCGGCCTCACGATGCGCTACGGGCGCAGGCGGGCCCCCGTACTCGACGACTGCGGCTTCACGGTGCCCACCGGCCGCGTCTGCGGTCTGGTCGGCCCGAACGGGGCGGGCAAGTCGACGCTGCTCGCGCTGGCGGCGGGGCTGATACGGCCGTCCGCCGGCACGCTCCGAGTGCTCGGAGCGGCTCCGCCCGGCAGCCGCGCCGACGTCGCGTACGTCGCGCAGACGAAGCCGCTGCCCGCTCAGCTGACGGTGGCGGCGGTGCTGCGGCTCGGGGCGGAGCTCAACCGTTCCCCGGGACGGTGGTCCGCCTCGGCCGCGGAGACGATCGCGTACGAACACGGAGGGCTCGACCCCCGTTCCCGTATCCGCTCCCTCTCCGGCGGACAGCGCACGCGGGTCGCCCTCGCGCTGGCCTTCGGCAAACGGTCCCGCCTGATGCTGCTCGACGAGCCCATGGCGGATCTGGACCCTGTGGCACGAGGCCAGTTGATGGGCGCGCTGATGGCGGAGGCGGCCGAGCACGGCACGACGATCGTGATGTCCTCGCATGTCCTGCCCGAACTGGAGGGCACCTGCGATCACTTGGTGCTGCTGCGGTCCGGCCGGGTGCGGCTCGCGGCGCCCGTCGACGAGCTGGTGTCCTCGCATGTGCTGCTCACCGGGACGGGGACGCTCGACGGCTGCGACGTCGTGGAGCGGCGCGCGGCGGGGCGGGGTGCGACGGCGCTCGTACGCCGGGGAGCGTCCCTCCCCCGGGGCTGGGAGGCGGCGGAGCCGTCCCTGGAGGAGGTCGTCCTTGCTCACCTGAGGACACCCGGTCCGGCTGTCCCGGCCGGACCGACCGCGCCCGAGGAGGCCACCGCATGAGCGCGCTCGCTTTCGCACCCCGAGGGCTGACGTGGGCGTTCGTCCGCCTGCACCGGATCGGGCTGCTGGCCTGGATCGTCTACCTCTCGGTCCTGACCGGGTACCTGGTCAGGGACTACTTCTGGGTGCGCAGTCCGGTGAGCACGGCGGACTGCGTCGCGGGCGGCGGGCGGCTCGGAGCGGACGGCGTCTGCACCGGCGGCCCGTTCCACGGCTCGCTGTACCTCGACGTCATCACCTGGCAGATCGCCTGGCTCCCGTTCGCCTTCGGGGTGTACGCCGCCGGTGCGCTCATCGCCCGCGAACTGGAGACCGGCACCGCGGCCCTCGCCTGGACCCAGTCGGCGTCACCCGCCCGCTGGCTGGCCGCCAAGCTCGCCCTGCCCGCCGCCCTGCTCACCGCCGGCATGACCCTGCTCGTCCTGCTCGTGCGGTGGGTCGACACGGCCGGCACCGAACCGGGCCACACGGAACTCGACTGGACGTACCCGGACCACTATCTCTCCCTGGGCCCGACCGGGGTCGCGTACGCCCTGTGCGCCCTGGCCGTCGGCGCGCTCGCGGGGCTCGTCGTCCGCCGCTCCCTCGGCGCGATGGCCGTGGCACTCGCCGCCACCCTCGTCGTCAACGACCTCGGCAACCGCGTGCGGGGGCAACTGTGGACCGACGAGGCCTGGGGCCTGAAGCTCCTGTGGTCCGAGGACGGCATCGGCGACCGGCCCGCTGCCGACTTCTGGCCCATGCAGCTCATCGAGACCGGCCTCGTCCTCACCCTCACCGCAGCCCTCACCGCCACCGCCTTCTGGCTCCTGAGGCGCCGTACGCCCTAGGAGGGGGAGCGCGTACGGCACCGGCGGCCCCGGGGGAAAGCGAACCCCCGGGGTCGCCCCACGATGTCCTGCACGTCATGTCGCCGTAACCAACGATTCAGACTGCCTTGCGACGCTCGGGAAATGCAGGCCCCGTCCGAGAGCCCGACCACCTCCCCCAGACCGCGTGGCGCGGCGTCCGTAATCGCCGTGCCCTCGGCGACGCGGAACAATGAGTCCATGAACACGCCCCAGGTGCCCGTGCACGCACAGCCCTCCGTCGGTTCCATAGCCGCGCACCGGCCGCACACCGTGGCGGCCGCGGTCTCCGACCTGGAACCGGACCTCGACGCCGACCTCGACGCGTACGAGGAGGACGGCGAGGGTGCCGAGCTGCCGCAGGGGCGGTTCCTGGACCGTGAGCGCAGCTGGCTGGCGTTCAACGAGCGGGTCCTCGAGCTCGCCGAGGACCCGAACACCCCGCTCCTGGAGCGCGCCAATTTCCTCGCCATCTTCGCGAGCAATCTGGACGAGTTCTTCATGGTCCGCGTGGCCGGCCTGAAGCGCCGTATCGCCACCGGTGTCGCCACCCGTTCCGCGAGCGGTCTGCAGCCCCGCGAGGTCCTGGACCTGATCTGGAACCGGACGCGCGAGCTGATGGCCCGGCACGCCGCCTGCTTCCAGGAGGACGTCGGCCCGGCGCTCGCCGACGAGGGCATCGGGATCGTCCGCTGGGGCGATCTCACCGAGAAGGAGCAGGCCCGGCTCTTCACTCTCTTCCGGCAGCGGATCTTCCCGGTCCTGACGCCCCTGGCCGTCGACCCGGCCCACCCCTTCCCGTACATCTCGGGGCTCTCGCTGAATCTCGCGGTCGTCGTCCGCAACCCCGTCAGCGGCCACAACCACTTCGCGCGGGTCAAGGTGCCGCCGCTGCTCAACCGCTTCCTGGAGGCCTCGCCCGGACGGTACGTCCCCATCGAGGACGTGATCTCGGCGCCCGCGCACCTCAAGGAGCTGTTCCCCGGCATGGAGGTGCGCGCGCACCACATGTTCAGGGTCACGCGCAACGAAGACCTCGAAGTGGAAGAGGACGACGCCGAGAACCTGCTGCAGGCCCTGGAGAAGGAGCTCATGCGGCGCCGCTTCGGGCCGCCGGTGCGGCTTGAGGTCGAGGAGTCCATCGACCGGTACGTCCTCGATCTGCTGATCCGTGAACTGAAGATCAGCGAGGCGGAGGTCTATCCGCTGCCGGGGCCGCTCGACCTCACCGGACTCTTCAACGTCTCCTCGCTCGACCGCCCCGAGCTCAAGTACCAGAAGTTCGTGGCCGGTACGCACCGCGACCTCGCGGAGGTCGAGTCGGCGTCCGCGCCCGACATCTTCGCCGCGCTGCGCGAGCGGGACGTCCTCCTGCACCACCCGTACGACAGCTTCTCCACGTCCGTGCAGGCCTTCCTGGAGCAGGCGGCCGCCGACCCGGACGTACTCGCCATCAAGCAGACGCTGTACCGGACTTCGGGCGACTCGCCGATAGTGGACGCCCTCATCGACGCCGCCGAGTCCGGCAAGCAGGTCCTCGTCCTCGTCGAGATCAAGGCGCGCTTCGACGAGCAGGCCAACATCAAGTGGGCCCGCAAGCTGGAGGAGGCCGGCTGCCATGTCGTATACGGCCTGGTGGGGTTGAAGACCCACTGCAAGCTGTCGCTCGTCGTACGGCAGGAGGGCGACACCCTGCGCCGCTACTCGCACGTGGGCACGGGCAACTACCACCCCAAGACGGCCCGCCTGTACGAGGACCTGGGGCTGCTCACCGCCGACTCACAGGTCGGCGCGGACCTGTCGGACCTCTTCAACCGGCTGTCCGGGTACTCGCGCCGCGAGACCTACCGCCGTCTCCTCGTCGCACCCAAGTCCCTGCGGGACGGCCTGATCTCGCGGATCAACGACGAGGTCAGGCACCACAGGGCCGGACGGCCCGCGTACGTCCGGATCAAGGTCAACTCGATCGTCGACGAGGCCCTCATCGACGCGCTGTACCGCGCCTCGCAGGCCGGTGTGCCCATCGACGTGTGGGTCCGCGGGATCTGCGCGATCCGGCCGGGCGTCGAGGGCCTTTCCGAGAACATCCGCGTACGGTCCGTCCTCGGCCGCTTCCTGGAGCACTCCCGGATCTTCGCCTTCGGCAACGGCGGCGAGCCCGAGGTGTGGATCGGCAGCGCCGACATGATGCACCGCAACCTCGACCGCCGTATCGAGGCACTCGTCCGGGTCGTCGACCCGGCCCACCGGGCAGCACTCAACCGGCTCCTGGAGACCGGCATGTCCGACACCACCTCGTCCTGGCACCTGGGCCCCGACGGCGACTGGACCCGGCACGCCCTGGATTCCGAAGGACAGCCCCTGCGCAATGTGCAGGAGATGCTCATCGACGCGCGGAGGCGCCGGCGTGGCTCAGCGAAACCCTGACCGCAGCGAGTCCCTGGCGGGGGGCGGGTCCGTGGCGGGCGGTCGGTCCGTGGCGGGCGGCAGGTCCGCGGCCGGGGGGCGGGGTGCGTCCCTTCGCGGGGGTGCGGCCGCGTCCGCCGGGGTGCCCGCGGGCTCGTCGGCGGGTGGCGCACCGGCCGCGGGTGGCGCACCGGTCACCGGAGGCGGCAGCTCGGACGACCTCGCGCGCTATCTGCGCGAGCAGGCCACGGAATTCCTGCGCGCCCTGCGCCAGCACCGCGAGGGCGGCATCGAGGACGCCTCGTCCTCCGCGCTCGCGCTGCGCCGCGCCGCCCGCCGGATCAGCGGCACCCTGCACACGTTCCGGCCGCTGCTCGACGCGACCTGGTCGGACGAGCTGCGCACCGAACTCGCCTGGCTCTCCGGCACGTTGGCCCGCGAGCACGCGTACGCGGCCCGTCTCGAACGGCTCCTGACCGCGCTCCAGCGCCTGGCCGGCACCACCGCGCCCATCCCGGCGCAGAGCCCGCCGCCCGCGGGCCAGCTCACGGTGGGCGCCGCGAAGGCGGGCGCGCTGCTCGACCGCCAGCTGACGCTGGCCCGCACCCGCGCCCACTCCACCGCGCTGCAGGCGCTCGGCTCGTCCCGCTTCCACGCGGTCGCGGACGGCGTCGCGGTCCTCGCCAGCGACGTACCGCTGCGCCGGGACGCGGCCGCGCACCGCCTCGCGCCGTTCGCGGCGGACGTCGAGGCCCGCCTCACCGACGCGGTCAAAGCCCTCCCCCTCGTACGGGCCGGACATCCGTACAACGCCGAGGCACTGGTGCACGGCCTCTCCTCGGAGTCCGCACCCGACACCCAGGACGCGCCGTGGCACCAGGTCCGCCTCCTCCTGCGACTGCACCGCTACGCCCAGGAGGCCCTGCGCGTACGTGACTTCGCCCCGCTCCTGCTCGCCGCGAGCCACACCCTGGACCGCCACCGCGACGCCGCCGAGGCGGCCGCCGCCGCGGCCTCGGCGGCCCGCACCCCCCGGATCGCCCCGGCGACCGCGTACGCCTTGGGCGTCCTGCACGCCGACCAGCGGCACGAGGTCGAGGCGGCACGTTTCTCCTTCAAGGGGGCGTGGCAGCGGGTCTCCTCGGGGGCGGCGGTGAGTGCGCCATGAGCGGCGGCCAGGACGGCTCACCCGCCGTGGAGCTGATCCGCGCGGCGGGCTGCGTCCTGTGGCGCACCTCTCCGGTGGACGGCTCCCTGGAGATCTGTCTCGTACACCGGCCGAAGTACGGCGACTGGTCCCATCCCAAGGGCAAGCTGAAGCGCGGCGAGGACGCACTCGCCGGTGCGCTGCGCGAGGTGGCGGAGGAGACCGGCCACACCTGCACGGTGGGCCCTCGCCTCACCTCGGTCAGCTACTTCACGGGCGGCCGCCCGAAGGTCGTCCACTACTGGGCGGCCGAGGCGACCGGCGGCCGGTTCGCGGCCAACCGCGAGGTCGACCGCATCCTGTGGCTCTCGCCCGCCGCGGCCCGCGCCCGCGTGACCCAGCCCCGCGACCGCACCCTGATCGACGAGCTCCTCACGTTCGGCGCGGTCCGCCCGTCGGCATGAGCCGCCCGTCGGCGTGAGCCACCCGTCGGCGTGAGCCGCCTCGCCTCAACGGACGCTCCGGTCGCTTTCAGCCCTTCCGCTGTGACCTGTCACACCCCTTGCCCCCATCCGGGCGTAATCCGGCCGTGACCTAACCACACGGACCGCGTAGGTTCACCTGTCGTTCACTCTCGGCCATGGGCCGCTTCACCTGTCCTGCCTAATTTCGGCATTACGCGGTGCGTGTCGCTGACAACGGCAGCCGACACCCCGCCCTGATGACCTCATCGCACGCCGCTCCGACGACGGCGGCTCCTGGAAGGAACTCCCGAAAGTGAAGCTTCAGCGCATGAACCGGCGGGCCCTCACCCTCGGTGCTCTCGCCGTCTCCGGCGCCCTGGCCCTCACGGCGTGCGGCTCCGACGACACCAGCGGCGGCGGCAGCGGCGGTACGAACACGCAGGGTGCCGACACCTCGAAGATCAAGTGCGACGACGCCAAGGGCCAGCTCCTGGCCAACGGCTCGTCCGCGCAGGCCAACGCGATCCAGACCTGGATCAAGGCGTACACCGCGGCCTGCAAGGACGTGCAGATCAACTACAAGCCCGAGGGTTCGGGCGCGGGTGTCACCGCGTTCCTGCAGGGCCAGACCGCGTTCGCCGGTTCCGACTCGGCGCTCAAGCCCGAGGAGCTCACCGAGTCCGCGAAGGTCTGCAAGGACAGCTCGGCCATCGACCTGCCGATGGTCGGCGGCCCGATCGCGGTCGGTTACAACGTCCCGGGTGTCGACAAGCTGGTCCTGGACGCCAAGACCCTCGCCGACATCTTCAACAACAAGATCAAGAACTGGGACGACGAGGCGATCAAGAAGCTCAACCCCGACGCCAAGCTCCCCGACACCAAGATCCAGGCCTTCCACCGCTCGGACGAGTCCGGCACCACGGACAACCTGACCAAGTACCTGAAGGCCGCCGCGCCCGACGCCTGGCCGTACGAGCCGGGCAAGGCCTGGGAGCCCAAGGGCGGCCAGTCCGCTCAGGGTTCCTCCGGTGTCGCCCAGCAGGTGAAGCAGACCGCCGGCTCGATCTCCTACATGGAGCTCAGCTACGCGAAGGACGGCATCAAGACCGTCGCGATCGACACCGGCGCCTCCGCCCCGGTCGAGGCCAACGTCGACAACGCCACCAAGGCGATCGCCGACGCCAAGGTCGTCGGCAAGGGCAAGGACCTCGCGCTTGAGCTGAACTACGCCACGAAGGCCGACGGCGCGTACCCGATCACCCTGGTCACGTACGAGATCGTCTGCGAGAAGGGCAACAAGGCCGAGACGCTGGCCGCCACGAAGTCCTTCCTCGGCTACGCCGCCTCCGAAGAGGGCCAGGCCACGCTGAAGGACCAGGGCTACGCCCCGATCCCGGCCGAGATCAACGCCAAGGTGCGCGAGACCGTCGCCGCCCTGAGCTAATGGAACCGAGTGCGGCCCGGCGGTCGCGGCGCGATCCGCGCCCATGACCGCCGGCCGCACCGTCCGGTGCACCGCCGCCTGGAGCAGCCACCGCAGCGCGCTCCGCAGACCGGAGAATCCCCATGGACATATCACCTTCCACCACCGCACCTCCCCCACCGCAGGACGCGCGCCCGGCGCCCGTCTCCCACAAGGCAGCCGCGCGCGGCTCCGCCGGCCGCGCCGGTGACCGGATCTTCCTCGGTCTCTCCCGCGGCTCCGGCATCCTGCTGCTGCTGATCATGGCCGCCATCGCGGCCTTCCTGACCTACCGCGCGTCGATCGTCCTCGCGGAGAACGAGGGCAACTTCCTCACCACCTTCGAGTGGGACGCGAACGCCACCCCGCCGGTCTTCGGCATCGCGGTCCTGGCCTTCGGCACGGTGATCTCGTCGGTCATCGCGATGGTCATCGCCGTCCCCGTCGCCGTCGGCATCGCGCTCTTCATCACGCACTACGCGCCGCGCAAGCTGAGCGGTCCCATCGCCTACGTGGTGGACCTGCTCGCCGCGGTGCCCTCCATCGTGTACGGCCTGTGGGGCGCCCTCTTCCTGGTGCCGCACCTGACGGGCACGTTCAGCTGGCTCGACCAGTACTTCGGCTGGACCGGGATCTTCGAGTGGCAGGGCGGCGCCCCGCGCTCGCTGCTCACCGTGGGCATCCTGCTCGCGATCATGATCCTGCCGATCATCACCAACGTCAGCCGTGAGGTCTTCCGGCAGGCGCCCCAGATGCACCAGGAGGCGGCGCTCGCGCTCGGCGCGACCCGCTGGGAGGTCATCCGGATGTCGGTGCTGCCCTTCGGCCGCTCCGGCATCATCTCCGCCTCGATGCTGGGCCTCGGCCGCGCGCTCGGCGAGACGATGGCCGTCGCCACGGTGCTCTCCCCGAGCTTCCTGATCGAGACGAGCATCCTCGACCCGGGCGGCGGCACCTTCGCCCAGAACATCGCCAGCAAGTTCTCCGAGGCGTCCGAGCAGGGCCGGGACGCGCTGATCGCGTCCGGTCTGGTGCTCTTCGTCATCACGCTGCTGGTCAACGGCGCGGCCCGCGCGATCATCGCCCGCCGCAAGGAGTACTCGGGGGCCAACGCATGAGCCACGCAGTCGACACCAAGCCCATCGCCTCGACGCTGCGCGGAGCGCGTCTGCCGAAGTGGGCCCCGTATGTCATCGCGGCCGGCTCGATCGCCGCGGGCGTGGGCATCGGTCTCGTGGGCAGCCTCGACAGCCGGATCCAGTGGGGTCTGATCGCCGCGCTGCTGTTCGTCCTCGTGACGTACGTCCTGGCCGCGAAGGTCGAGGGCGGCCGCCAGGCCAAGGACCGGATCGCCACCAGCGTCGTCTGGGTCGCGTTCCTTCTCGCCGTCATCCCGCTGGTCTCCCTGATCTGGGAGACGGTGGCCCGCGGCATCAAGGTCCTCGACGGCTACTTCCTGACCACCTCCATGGGCGTCCTCGCGGACACCGACGTCGGCGGCGGTATCTACCACGCGCTGATCGGCACCCTGGAGCAGGTCGGCATCGCCACCCTGATCGCCGTGCCGATCGGCATCCTGACCGCGATCTACCTGGTCGAGTACGGCCGCGGGAAGCTCGCCGCCGCGGTGACCTTCTTCGTCGACGTCATGACGGGCATCCCGTCGATCGTCGCGGGCCTGTTCATCCTCAGCTTCTGGATCCTGATCCTGGACATGGGCTACTCCGGCTTCGCCGGCGCCATGGCCCTCGCGATCCTGATGATGCCGGTGGTCGTCCGCTCCACGGAGGAGATGCTCAAGCTCGTCCCGAACGAGCTGCGCGAGGCCTCCCTCGCCCTGGGCGTCCCGAAGTGGCGCACGATCCTGAAGGTCGTGCTCCCCACGTCCCTCGGCGGCATCACGACCGGTGTGATGCTGGCGGTCGCGCGTATCGCCGGTGAGACGGCCCCCGTGCTGCTCCTGGTCTGGGGCAACCCGCTGATCAACACCAACCCGTTCGACGGCCCGCAGGCCTCGCTGCCGCTGTACATCTACCAGCAGTACGCGAACAGCGCCGGCTCCCCCGCGGCGTACGACCGGGCGTGGGCGGCGGCTCTCACCCTGATCCTCCTGATCATGATCCTCAACCTGGTGGCCCGCGGCATCGCCCGCTGGAAGGCCCCCAAGACGGGCCGCTGACGCGGCCATCTCAGCGACCCTCCCCGCACTTCCCCGAAAGCAGTGATTGTTATGGCCAAGCGAATCGACGTCGGCGGACTGACCGCCTACTACGGATCCCACAAGGCGATCGAAGACATCTCGATGACGGTCGAGCCCCGCTCGGTGACGGCCTTCATCGGCCCCTCCGGCTGCGGCAAGTCGACCTTCCTGCGGACCCTGAACCGTATGCACGAGGTCACCCCCGGCGGCCGCGTCGAGGGCAAGGTGCTCCTGGACGGCGAGGACCTGTACGCCTCCGCCGTGGACCCGGTGAACGTGCGCCGCACGATCGGCATGGTCTTCCAGCGCCCGAACCCCTTCCCCACGATGTCGATCTTCGACAACGTGGCGGCGGGCCTGAAGCTCAACGGCAAGTTCAAGAAGTCGGAACTCGCCGACGTGGTGGAGAAGTCCCTGCGCGGCGCGAACCTCTGGAACGAGGTCAAGGACCGCCTCAACAAGCCCGGCTCGGGCCTCTCCGGCGGTCAGCAGCAGCGTCTGTGCATCGCGCGCGCCATCGCGGTGGAGCCGCAGGTCCTGCTCATGGACGAGCCCTGCTCGGCCCTTGACCCCATCTCCACCCTCGCGATCGAGGACCTGATCGGTGAGCTCAAGGAGCGCTTCACGATCGTCATCGTGACGCACAACATGCAGCAGGCCGCCCGTGTCTCCGACCGCACGGCCTTCTTCAACCTGGCCGCCGTCGGCCAGCCCGGCCGCCTCATCGAGATCGACGAGACGGAGCGGATCTTCTCCAACCCGTCGGTCCAGGCCACGGAGGACTACATCTCCGGCCGCTTCGGCTAGGCCTCCCGCGATCTGCCGCACGGTGCTGCATGGCGGTGCCACCGTTGCGGCCTCGGGCCCGCCCCCGTTCTCGGGGGCGGGCCCTTTTGCCTATTCAGCAGGCGTTACAGGAACGCCAGGTTCACCAGCCAGAAGCTCAGCGCAGCGACCAGCGCCGCCGCCGGCATCGTGATGAACCACCCCAGGATGATGTTCTTCGCGACACCCCAGCGCACCGCGTTGACCCGCTTCGTCGCGCCGACACCCATGATCGCCGACGTGATGACATGCGTCGTCGAGATCGGCGCGTGGAAGATGAACGCGGTCGTGAACATGATGCCCGCGCCCGTGGTCTCGGCCGCGAAGCCCTGCGGCGGGTCCAGCTCGATGATCTTCCGGCCGAGCGTGCGCATGATGCGCCAGCCGCCCGCGTACGTACCGAGGGACAGCATGACCGCGCAGGCGATCTTCACCCAGACGGGGATCGGGTCACCGGGCTTCTCGACATCGGCGATGACCAGGGCCATCACGACGATGCCCATGGTCTTCTGCGCGTCCTGCAGACCGTGGCCGAGGGCCATACCGGCCGCCGAGACCGTCTGCGCGATACGGAAGCCGCGCTTGGCCTTGTGCGGGTTGGCCCGGCGGAACATCCACATGATCGCGACCATCACGAGATAGCCCGCGATCAGGCCGACGACCGGCGAGATGAACATCGGGATGACGATCTTCTCGATCACCCCGGACCAGATGACCCCGATCCCACCGGCGATCGCCGCTCCCACGAGCCCGCCGAACAGGGCGTGCGAGGACGACGAGGGCAGGCCGAAGTACCAGGTGATGAGGTTCCAGACGATCGCACCGACCAGGCCGGCGAACAGGATCCACATGCCCCTGTTGCCGTGCGGCGTCTCGATGATGCCCTCGGAGACGGTCTTCGCGATCCCGCTGCCCAGGAAGGCACCGGCCAGGTTCATCACCGCGGCCATCGCGAGCGCCGCACGAGGCGTCAGGGCACGCGTGGAGACCGACGTGGCGATGGCGTTCGCGGAGTCGTGGAAGCCGTTCGTATACGTGAAGAAGAGGGCGACACCGATGGTGACGACCAGAGCGAAGGTGTCCACGAAGCCTCAGGACTCCTTGACCGCGATGGTCTCCACGGTGTTGGCGACGTGCTCGAACGCGTCGGCCGCCTCCTCGAGCACATCGACGATCTGCTTCAGCTTCAGCACCTCGATGGCGTCGTACTTGCCGTTGAAGAGCTGCGCCAGGAGCTTGCGGTGGATCTGGTCGGCCTGGTTCTCCAGACGGTTGACCTCGATCCAGTACTCCGTGAGGTTGTCCATGGTCCGCAGGTGCGGCATGGCCTCGGCGGTCAGCTCCGCGGCACGCGAGAGCACCTCGATCTGCTGCTCGACGCCCTTCGGCAGTTCCTCGACGTTGTAGAGGACGACCAGGTCGACGGCCTCTTCCATGAAGTCCATGATGTCGTCGAGGCTCGACGCGAGGTTGTAGATGTCCTCGCGGTCGAAGGGCGTGATGAAGGAGGAGTTCAGCTGATGGAAGATCGCATGCGTGGCGTCGTCTCCCGCGTGCTCCGCGGCCCGCATACGCTCTGCGATCTCGGCCCGGGCGGAGGAATCCGCCCCGAGCAGTTCCATGAGGAGCTTCGAGCCTGTGACGATGTTGTCCGCGGACGCGGCGAACATGTCGTAGAAGCTCGTCTCCCTGGGGGTCAGACGAAAACGCACGTGGGGTCCTCGGGGTGCTTCGGATTCGGTGAGGCTGATGCTAGGCGCATCAACCGGCCACGGCTAACCGGCCGCCACCCAGTGTCGCCCATCGGGGACCGTGATCAGCACGGGCCCTCCCCCGAGGAGGCCAGAGCGCTGCTCAAATTGGGCGTGTCGGGTACCATATACCCACCAGGGGTATCCGGGCGGGGTCCGGATACGCGATGAGGAGGACGGGATGACCACCACCGAGGCCGGTGCGACCACGCCGGAGACCGCACCTGTGGTGACGGACCACGACCGCGGGATCCACGGCTACCACAAGCAGAAGGACGAGCACCTCAAGCGGCTGCGCCGGATCGAGGGCCAGATCCGCGGCCTGCAGCGCCTCGTCGACGAGGACGTCTACTGCATCGACATACTCACCCAGGTCTCGGCCTCCACCAAGGCCCTCCAGTCCTTCGCGCTCCAGCTCCTGGAGGAGCACCTGCGCCACTGCGTCGCCGATGCGGCGGTCAAGGGCGGCGGGGAGATCGACGCGAAGGTCGAAGAGGCGACGAAGGCCATCGCGCGGCTGCTGCGGACCTGAGGTACGCGGGGACGGACCCGCCCTCCGGGGCCGGTCCGGAGGGCGGACCCTCAGCCCTCGTCCCCCGCCTCTCTCATTGCGCCGATCCGCCCGAAGAGCACCTCGTCGATACGGTCCGGGCTGAGCCGCTCCTCGTCCGCGGCGGAGGCCGCGATCATCAGGTCGCCGCACAGCTCGATCTCGGCGAGGGCGACGTGGTCCTGTACCGCTCCCCTGCTCTGGGCCGCCACGTGCATCACCTCTCCTCCCGAGTCCCGACTTCCTAGAGTAGGGAGCGGCCTACGGAACGCGCATGGCACGTAAGGACCATTTCGGGTCCTGAAATCGGCCCGGGTGGAGGCGAGTTCCCCGCGCTCAGCTCTCCGCGATCTTCCCGGCGAAGATGTCCCCGGCCTCGGGCAGCTCCGCCGCCGCCTTCGTCCCGAACGCGTCGAGCCAGGTCGTGGAGAGCACCGCGACGCCCTTCGCCCCGCGAGGCGCCTTCCCGCCGCCCGCCTGCCCGTTGGCGAAGCTGAACTCCTGGCGCAGCTTGCGCAGCCGGCCCTGATCGTCGAGGTACGCGTCGAAGGGCACGGAGTCCTTGCTGAACCCTTTCGCCGCCGCCTTCAGCACCGCCCGGTTCTCCTTGGACGCCAGCTTCGCCGCCCGCGACAGATCGGCCACGCCCCGGAAGTGCCGCACCACCGTGCCGTCCACCTCGGCCGGCCCCACGTACTCCACCGACTGCGCTCCCCGCAGCAGTTCGGCCGCGGTGAGCGGGTCGGTGGCACCGCCCGTGACGAGGTTGCCGTCGGAGAGGGTCGTGATGTCGATCCGGACCCACTTGTCGGCGGGCACCCCCGCGCCCCGGTTCTTCATGTAGAGCGCGCCGGGCGCCAGCATCTCGGTGATCGGGCCCTGCTGCTCGGCGCCCGAGGGGTCCTGCGGCAGCTGCACCTTCAGCTCGCCGACGCGGCGTACGAAGTCGTAGGTGCCGGCGCCGCGGATCGTCACGCGGGTGCCGCCCGAGGCCATCTCCATCGAGGTGCGGGCCCGCGCGGTACCGGCCTCGACCAGCGCGGCGGCCGCGCTCCGCAGCACCTCGCGCGGATCGCCGCCCGCATCGTCGGCGGCGGCGCCACCGGGCGAACAGCCCGTCGTGGCCAGGACCAGCGAGGCGAGGCCCGCCCCCACCACCGGAGCGGCGACGAGACGCCGGCTCCTGCCGCCCCGGCGCTCCTCGTGTTCCTGCACCACCATCGCCTGCCTACCCCCAACACTGGCGTCCGTACGCGGGCCCCCTCTGTGTTCCGCTTAACGACCGGTGGCTGTAGCCGTCACGGGCCTTGAGCACGGCCCCTGGACGGTTACGGTTGAAACGTGCAACAAAACCCCCCACCCCCTGGCGAAACGGCCTCCGCCGCGGCGCACCACACCAGCACCGTCGAGCAGGGCAAGTTCTGTATCGCGCACTGCACCTGCGGGTGGCGCGGCCCGGCACGCAGGGCGCGGTCGAAGGCGAGATCGGACGCGTCGGAGCACGCGACGCTCGCCTGAGCCGTCCAACTACCCATTTCCTACGAGCCGTTGGCCGCGCGGAACCCTTCGCCTCCCGCGCTCGTCCGTACCTGCGACGGGCACGTCCGCGGGCGGAGGGACGGGGACATGGGGCACATGGACCGGCGGACGGCGCTCCTCGGCGGGGCGTCCCTCGCCGGCGGGGCGGCGCTCGCGTTCGCGGCGACGGGGTGCGGCGGGCCGGGCGACGACGGTCCCGGCGGTGGCTCCGGTACCTCCCGTACGCCGCGCGAACCGTCCGGTGACGACAAGCCCGCCCCTTCCCGTACGAAAGGCGGCGGTGACTGGCCGGCGCTCGCACGGGACCTCGACGGTGAGCTGGTCCGGCCCGGTGACGGCACGTGGGACACGGCGCGGCAGCTCTTCAACACCCGCTTCGACGGGCTGCGGCCCGCGGCCGTCGCGTACGTCGCGGGCGCCGACGACCTCCGTACGGCGCTCGCCTTCGCCCGCCGCACCGGCACCCCGGTCGCCGTGCGCGGCGGCGGTCACTCGTACGCGGGCTGGTCCTCGGGGAACGGGCGGCTGATCCTCGACACCTCGCGGCTCTCCGCGGTCCGCGCGGGCGCCACCGCGACGGTCGGGGCGGGCGCGCGGCTCATCGACGTGTACCGCGGGCTCGCCGCGAAGGGCGTGACCGTGCCCGCGGGCTCCTGCCCGAGCGTCGGGATCGCCGGGCTCGCGCTCGGCGGCGGGCACGGCGTGACCTCCCGCGCGTACGGCCTGACCTGCGACAGCCTGAGCTCCGTCACGCTGGTCACGGCGGACGGCCGCGAGCTGCGCTGCTCGTCCTCCGAACACCCCGATCTCTTCTGGGCGTTGCGGGGCGCGGGCGGCGGACAGTTCGGCGTCGTCACCGAACTCGGCTTCCGTACGCATCCGGCGCCGCAGGCCGTGGCCTGCATGATGCGCTGGCCCTGGGGGAAGGCCGCCGCGGTGGTCGAGGCCTGGCAGCGCTGGGGGCCGGACCAGCCGGACGAGATCTGGTCGTCGTGCGCCCTCGCCGTCGAGAACGGCGGACCGCCGCTGGTGCGCGTCTCGGCCTTCTCGCTCGGCACGTACGGCGCCCTGCAGAACGCCGTCGACCGCCTCGCCGACGCGGTCGGCGGTTCCGCCTCGTCCGTCTACCTGGAGCGCAAGTCGTACGAGGAGGCGATGGAGATCTACGCGGGGTGCGCGGCGTACTCCTCCGACGAGCAGTGCCATCTGCCGGGCGACGTCCCGGGGCGCGTGGCGGCGGGGGCGCTCGCGCGGATCGGGTACGTGGCGCGCTCCGACTTCTTCGCGCGCGAGCTGTCGGCCGCCGGGATCGCGGCGGCGGTCGGCGCGGTGCGCCGCAGTGCCGACGCACGGTACGCGTCGCTCTCGCTCGTCGCGCTCGGCGGCGCGGTCAACCGGGTCGCCCCGGGCGCGACGGCCTTCGTCCACCGCGGGCAGCGGATGCTCGCGCAGTACGAGGCGGGCGTACGGAGCGGGGCCTCGGATGCGGGGGCGGCGCGGTGGGTGGATGCCACGCATGCGGCGATGCGGCCGTACGCGTCCGGGTCGGCGTATCAGAACTACGTGGACCCGAAGCTGAAGAACTGGCGCGAGGCGTATTACGGGTCCGCGGCAGGGCGGTTGGTGCGGGTGAAGCGGCGCTACGACCCGGACGGGATGTTCACGTTCCCGCAGGCGCTCACCTAGCGCGGGGCTTCGCGGGCCACCCCATACGGCCGTATCCGCCCCTCGTACGGCGCACTCCGCACGCCCTCGACTGGCCCACTCCCCGCGCCGGGGTTGCCCTGGATGCACTGCGAGACACTGCAACCCGAGGGCAGGTCACCATGAAGAGCACCCGAAGGACCCGTACCCGAATAGCGCCCCTCGGCTCCATGGCCGCCGCGGCCATGCTGCTGGCGGCCGGCGCGAGCCCCGCTGCCGCCGCCTCCGGCACCGGCGAGTTCGCCGCCGCGCACCCCGAGGCCGGACCGCTCGCCCTCGCCTCGGCCGCGGTGGCCGCGGCCGCGGGGGGCTACGGGCTGAAGCTGATGCGCCGACGGCAGGCGGAACAGGTCGCGGCTGAGCAGGGGGCGGCAGAGTCCGTGGCCGAGGATGCAGCCGAGGCCGCTGCGGCCGCCGAACAGTCCGCTCCCGAACGTCACTTGACCGCCGAACCGGCCAACTCCGCGAGCTGAACCAGCCCGTTCACCGGCCGCTCCGCAAGGAGCCGGCCCGGCCCTCAGGCCGCCAGATCGTTCCGCCCCGACCCCGACCCGGCGGCATCGTCCGCCACCCGCGGCTCCGGCAGGTCCACGGTGTCGTGGGGGCGCGGTGCCCGCCGGGCCCGGACGAGGAACGAGACGCGGGAGCGGCCGATCGCCGTGACGACCGGGGTCAGCAGGGCCATCGCCAGCGGCGCGAGCAGCAGGGTCGTGGCCGTGCCGAGCGCGAAGCCGCCGACGACGTCGGTCGGGTAGTGCACGCCCATGAAGACCCGGCAGAAGCCCTCGGCCAGCGCGAGCCCGATGCCGATGAGGCCGAACTTGCGGTTGGCCACGAAGAGCCCGACGCCGAGCGCCATCGCGAGCGTGGCGTGGTCGCTGACGAACGAGTAGTCCGTCTTGCCGGTCACGAGCAGCTCCAGGCCGCTGTGGTCGACGAAGGGTCGGGGGCGCTCGACGAAGCCGCGGATCGGGATGTTGATGACCACGGCGAGCGCCGCGGCGAGCGGGGCCCAGACGAGCCCGGCGACCGCTGTCTCCGGCTCGGGCCTGCGGCGCACGGAGGTCCAGCACCACAGCACGAGGACGATGAGGGCGACGAGCAGCCCGTACTCGCCGACGAAGCCGATCGCGCTGTCGAGCCATGCGGGGGTGGACTTGGTGAGCCCGTTGATGTCGTAGAGCAGGTCGACATCGGGGTTCGACGCGCCGTCGACGGCGATCTCCGGTCCGGCCATGGTGCTCTGGCCCCTTGTCTCGTCGTGGGCGCACCTTGCGCACGCCCGTTTCTCAACCCCCGTGCTTCAGCCTGGTCAGTGCGTCTGCTCGTGTCGGAACCAGTGTCGCGGTCCCTCGCCGGAAGAACGTTCACTTCTCCTGGTTACGTTCCACTCTCCACCGAAAGATCACTCGGACGTTATCGAAGAGTGACTCGTCTCCGCAGCTCAGAGCCCGTTCCGGACATCGGCTTTCAGCCAGATCACGCTTCGGACGCGGCCTCCGCAATTCCCTCGCGCGCCTTTTCCAGAGCCTGTGCGCCGTCCTGCGTGACGCGGGTCGCACCGAAGTAGTCCGGGGTGTCGACCGGGGCGAACCGGATCACGGCCCCCGGCCGCGGAGCGTCGATCATGTAGCCGCCGCCGACGTAGATGCCGACGTGCCGGATCGCCCGCGAATTGGTCAGGTCGTCCGAGAAGAACACCAGGTCACCGGGGAGAAGTTCACTCCGCTTGGGATGCGGCCCCGCGTTGTACTGGTCGTTGGCCACGCGCGGCAGCGTGACACCCACGGTCTCGTACGCGGCCTTCGTCAGCCCCGAGCAGTCGAACCGCCCGTCGTCCTCCGCGGTCCCGTCACCGCCCCACAGATACTCGGTCCCGAGCTGTTCCTGCGCGAAGGAGATCGCTCCCGCGGCCTGCCGCGACGGACTGACTCGGCCAACCGGGCGCGCGAAACTCTTCTCCAGGGTCGTGATGGTCTTCACATAGTTCTGGGTCTCGCGATACGGAGGTACACCGCCGTACTTGATGACGGCATACGCCCCCGCGTTGTACGCCGCGAGCATGTTGTGCGTCGCATTCCCGGGCGCGTCCTTCACATACCCGGCGAGTTTGCAGTCGTACGAGGCCGCGGACGGAATCGCGTCCGCGGGATCCCACACATCCCGGTCCCCGTCCTTGTCCCCGTCGATTCCGTGGGTGGCCCAGGTGCCGGGGATGAATTGCGCTATCCCCTGGGCGGCGGCGTGGCTCTGCGCCTTCGGGTTCCAGCCGCTCTCCTGGTACAACTGCGCGGCGAGCAGCGCCGGATTGATGGCCGGGCAGAGATTGCCCCACTTCTGCACGAGCGGCTGGTAGGCCGCCGGCACGGCGCCCTTCGCGAGGCCCACCGCGCCCTTGCCCACCCCGTTCGACAGATTGCCCGCGACCATGAAGGTGCCGACGACGAGCAGGAGCACGAAGCCGAGCCCGCCGCTCAGCGCAACGGCCGTGACCAGCCAGGCCTTACGCATCGTCCACCGCCCTTCACGCACAGGAAGTCCGCCGCGCCCAAGTCTATGGGCGGGCGGACTTCTGTATCGGACCCTGTGGACAACTCCTTCTCGTGCCCTGTGGACAACCGGGGGAATCAGCCAACTCTCGCTTCCGGACGGCTCTTTCAGGCCGTCACCGCCATCTCACGCCGCCGCGGCCACCGCGTCCACCGCCGGTGTCCGCAGTCCTCGCCACGCCGTCCCCACGCTCGTGCCGATCGTGACGGTGGCCGCGACGGCGGCGACCGCGAGCCAGATGCCGGGGCCCTGGCCGGGCAGGAGTGCGTCGGTGCGGACCGCGGTGAAGGCCGTGATGCCCGCGAAGCCCGTGAGGGTGCCGAGGGCGATGCCCGTCAGCGTCAGGACCGTGCTCTCGGCGGCGACCATGCCGAGGACCTGCCCCGGGGTGGCGCCGGCGAGGCGCTGCTGGCCGAACTCGCGGACGCGGTACGAGGTCGCCGCGTACAGGCTGTTGATCAGCATGATGCAGCAGAAGGCGACGATGATGCCGACGACCGCGAAGTTCACCGTGGCGAGCGTCTCGGCGTCGGCGGTACTGACCAGACCCGACTCCTTCGCCGCGTCGTTCTCGACGGCCTGCATATAGAGGACGGCGACCGCCACGCCGGTGAAGAGGATCAACGGCATGAGGACGTTGGACAGTTCGGCGGCGCGCTGCCGCATGTTGCGTACCGTCAGATAACCGCTCGCGCCGGTCAGCGCGGTCAGCGGGCCTTCCAGGACGCCGAGCACGCCCGGCAGGATGCGCGGCGCGAGCAGGGCGCAGCCGACCGACAGCAGGATCGCGCCGTACGCGGGGGCACCCATCAGGGCCTCGAAGTCCGCGTCGAAGGAGAACGTCGCGGCGATCGCGACGGCTCCGGCCACCAGGGCCGCGTATCCGAAGAAGGTCTTCTTTCCGCCGGTGCGCTTCGCACCGGACCGGCCCGCCCGCCGTACCGCGAGGAACGCGGCGCCGACCGAGGCGAGCAGCGTGATGTCGAAGCCGGTGCTGAGGGCGATCGCCCCGAAGGAGTGCTCCACGGAGTCCGCCACCGAGCCGCTGTCCTGGAACAGGCCGAGGAGCAGCTGCCCGCCGAACATCGCGGGGACGACCGCCAGCGCGGCGCCGATCAGTGCGACGACGAAGGCCTCACCGACGACCATCCGCTTGATCTGCGCGGGGGTCGCGCCGGTGGTGCGCAGGAGCTCGATCTCCTCGCTGCGCTGCCGTACGGCGACGGTCAGCGTCGAGGCGACGGCGAAGAAGACGAGCAGGGTGCCGTAGCCGCCGACGACGCTCGCCGCGATCGTCAGCGTCTCCGCGCTCGCGTCGTCGACCCCGGCGCCCGCGGCCGTGTCGTGCATCGAGTTGAAGGTCATGATGATCAGCGCGCCGAGGAAGGAACTGAACAGCGTGGCGGCGAAGCGTCCCGGCCGCTGCCTGATCGACCGCATGGCGAGAGCGAACATGGCTCTCACACCCCCAGCTGTGCCGCGTAGTCGGAACCGTTGATGTCGTCACCGAGGTGCGCGAGCCGCTCCGCGACAGCGTCCACGGTCGGCCGCTCCATGTGCCCGGCGAGCCTCCCGTCGGCGAGGAAGACCACGGAGTCGGCGTACGAGGCCGCCACCGGGTCGTGCGTCACCATCACGACCGTGCGGCCATGGAGCCGTACCGCCTCCTGCAGGAGCCTCAGCACATCGCGTGCGCTGCGGATGTCCAGCGCGCCGGTCGGCTCGTCCGCGAACACCACGGCCGGCTCGGTGACAAGGGCCCGCGCGATGGCGACGCGCTGGCGCTGCCCGCCGGACAGTTCGTCGGGCCGGTGGCCCAGACGCTCGCCGAGGCCGACCTGCTCCAGGACGGAACGGGCCTTCGCCCGGTCGACCCGGCGCCGTGCGAGCTTCAGCGGCAGGACGGTGTTCTGCGCGACGGTGAGGGTCGGCAGCAGGTTGTACTGCTGGAACACGAACCCGATCCGCCGCCGCCGGAACTTCGTCAGCTCCGCCTCGCTGCCCTTGCTCATCTCCTCGCCGGCCACCATCACGATCCCGCTCTCGGGCCGCTCCAGACCCGCCGCGCACTGCAGCAGCGTGGTCTTGCCGGAGCCGGACGGCCCCATCACGGCGGTGAACGTGCCGCGTGCCAGCGACAGGCTCACCCCGTCGAGCGCCTTCACGGCGCTCTCGCCTTCCCCGTAGCTCTTGCTGACCTTGACGAGCCGCAGCGCCTCGTCGGTCTGCCGCGCGGCGGTCCTCTCCGGCTTGCTTCCGCGTCCAAACATCTCAGCCCCTTCGCCGTGGGTTTCCCCTGTTCGACGGCCCGTCTTCCTGCCGTACTCCGAAGGTAGGGACGGGGGCGGGGCGGCACATTGGGCGTGGAACCCGGATCGGGGTGTTGACAGATACACCCCTTCCTGTGCGGATACGGGAACCAGGGCGCCCTAATCGGTGACGGGAACCAGCGCCCCCCGCTCCACCAGTCGCGCCACCTCCGGCAGCGCGGCAAGGACGAGGCGGCTGCGGTCGGTGCCCTCCGCTTCCGCGAGGCGGCCGAGGTGGTCGCCGAGGGTCTCGTCGTCGCGGCCGCTCGCGCCGATCAGGGCGACCGCGAGCGGCGTGGTGCGGTCGCTCCAGTGCAGCCCGTCGGCCGGCGTCTTGAGCAGCTGCTGCTTGAGCTGCCAGCCGCGCGCGGACGCCTCCGGGTTGAGCGACGCCTCCTGCCACAGCCGCACCCCGGCGCCCGGCCGGAAGCGGGCGGTCAGCGGGTCGTGGTCGCGCAGCCAGTCCTGGCGCGTGAACCAGTCGGCGACCTGCGCCCCGGTCAGCTCCGCCGCCTCCGCAGACAGCTCCTCGATCCGTACCACCGGGTCGTGCCGGTCCGTGCGCCGCAGCACGACCGTGCCGGTCCCCACGCCCGTGATCTTCCGTTCCTCGAACCACCGCAGCCAGGTCTCACGCTGCCCCAAATGCTCCTCGCCACCGCTCTGTTCGAGCCAGTGGTCCACGTAGGCGCGGGCGTCGCTCACGCCGCGCTGGACGATCCATGCGTCGAGCCCGGACCCTTCGGGGATCCACTGCGCGACGCGTTCGCGCCAGTCCTCGCCGGCGACCTGGGCCCAGTTCGCACGGAACTGGAGGTGCCCGCCCTCGGTCAGCAAGTCCGGCGCCGCCGCGACGAGTTCCGCGCACAGCGTGTCCCCCGGCCGCCCCGAGTCCCGGTACACACAGTGCACGGTGCCGGGCCCCACCGCGTACGGCGGGTTGGAGACGACGAGATCGAACCGGCGCCCCGCGACGGGCTGCACCAGATCGCCCTCGAGGACCTCCCAGTCGAGGCCGTTGAGCGCGGCCGTCGTCGCGGCGAAACGCGCGGCGCGGTGCGAGAGGTCGGTGGCGACGACGGAGTCGGCCTGGTCGGACAGATGCAGCGCCTGCACGCCGCACCCCGTCCCCAGGTCGAGTGCCGTGCCGACGCGGTGGCTCAGCGTGGCCCGGCGCAGAAGGGTCGCGGTCGGGCCGATCGGCAGGACGCGGTCGGCCCTGCGCTCGTGCGGCTCGGGCCGCAGGAACAGCGGGAAGTCCGAGACCGCCCACCACTTCTCGTACGGATGCAGATAGACGGCGGACCGCACCTGCCCGCCCTCACCGGCCTGTTCGAGCAGCGGTACGAGAGCTTCGTCGACCCGGACGATCGGGACGCTGCGGCCGCACATGAACAGCCGGATGAGCACGCCCAACGGGTCGTCCTCGCCGAGCAGTTGCAGCGCGGGTTCCGGGTCGTAGCGATTGAGGGCGTGCGCCGCCTCGAGGCCGATCCGCGTGACGATCCCGTCCCGCGTGTAGCCGTACCGCAGTAGTGCTTCGCGCAGGGCCGCGGTGGCCTGCGGCGTGAGCAGTGGCTCTGTGCTGGTCGTCATATGAGGGTATTCGGCGGCCTGTCCGCGCGGCTTGACTCCTGCTCCATGCGGTTAACGCCTTCGAGCGAACGGCTGAACTGACCTTGCCCACCGGCGAGTTGAGATCAACAGCCCGATTCGCCCTGCTATGGAGACCCCATGGAATCCAGCACCATCCCGCACACCCGGCGCTTGCGCACCGGCCTCGCAGGCGGCCTGATCTGCGTCGGCTCCCTCCTCGCCATCCCGTACGCGGCAGCGGACCCCTCCGCCCACGAGATCATCGCCCCGGCTCAAGGGCCGGAGCCGGGGGCGGCAACGATGCGCCCGGCGGATTCGGAGCCGGATGCGGGGTTCGGGCCGCTCGGCGCCACGCTCTGACTCCGCCGCGAGGCAGCCCGGATCCTACGGCCGCGCCGTCACCGTGATCAGCACGGGCGCCCCGGCCCCCTGCCGCCGTACGACGAAGGTGCGCCGGACGCCGTCGAACTCGTCCGCGTACGTCACCTCGTCCGGACCGGTCTTCCGGGGCGGGCCCTCGATGTCGTACGTGGCGACGAAGTCCTCCACCGACGAGTCGCCGACGCCCTCGATCTCGTAGCGGAGGACGACGTCACCGTCGTCCTCGGTCTCGGCGCCGACGGGCAGGTAGTAGCGCCCGCCCCCGTGCTGCGAGTGGTGCATGGCGGCCCGGCGCTCCTCGTCCTCCTCGGGCCGGTCGGCGGTCCAGTCCCGGAAGAGCGCCACGAGCAGGGCGCCGAGCACCAGTACGGCCCCGGCGCTCAGCCCGGCCCACAGCACCGCTGCCCGTCGCATGGATCCTCCCCCGCCGCCGGTCCGGTCTCCAGCGTGCACCATCGGGGCCGGGGATCAGTCCTCCAGCGCCTGGTACACCGTCGTCCAGAAGTCGTGCATCAGGTGCATCGAGTTGGCCGCGGACGAACCGACCTGGGTGAGGACCAGGCCCACCAGGCCGTTCACCGGGTCCGCGTAGGACGACGTGCCGCTGCCGCCGTCCCAGCCGAACTGGCCCACCGGCGCGTAGTCGCCGACGTACGTGCGGACCGCCATGCCGAAGCCCCAGCCGCCGTGCTGGCCTTGGCCGAAGGAGATGTGGACGTTGTCCGTGGCCAGCTTGGTGCGGGCCGCCAGCTGGGTGGGGTTGAGGCGGTTGGTCGTCATCAGGTGGACGGCCTGGCGGGACAGGATGCGTTCGCCGTCGTGCACGCCGCCGTTCAGGAGCATGCGGAAGTACGCGTGGTAGTCGTCGGCGGTGGACACCAGGCCGCCGCCTCCGCCCTGGAACGGGGGCGGTGAGCTCCAGCGGCCGCCCGCGGCTTCGTCCCAGACGTGGAACTCGCCGGTCTGCGGATCCGGCGCGTACAGGTCGGGCAGCCGGTGGATGCGGTCGGCGGGGACGTGGAAGGCCGTGTCCTTCATGCCGAGGGGCGCGAAGATGCGCTCCCGCAGGAAGTCCTCGTACGACTGTCCGGAGACGCGCGAGACGAGCACGCCCACCACGTCGTGGCTGATCTGGTACTGCCACTGCTCGCCCGGCTGGTACATCAGCGGAAGCGCGCCGAGGCGGCGCATGAACTCGTCCGGTTCCGGCATCGGAGTCGGCAGGTTGGGGGTCAGGCCCTGGGCGAAGACCTCGTTCATGACCGGGGTGCCGATCGAGGTCATATCCATGCCGAGACCGAAGGTCGAGGTCAGGAGGTCCCGAACGGTGATCGGGCGGCGGGCCGGCTCGGTCTCGTCCAGCGGGCCGTCGAACCGCTTGAGCACCTCACGGTCGGCGAGTTCGGGCAGCCACTCGTCGACGGCGTCGTCGAGACGGATCCGGCACTCGTCGAGGAGGACCATCGCGCCCGCCATGGCGACCGGCTTCGTCGTGGACGCCATCCGGAAGACGGTGTCGCGGCTCATCGGCGCACCACCGTCGTGCTTCGTCGTGCCGAGCACCTCGACGTGGGTCTCGTCGCCGCGGCTCACGAGGGCGACGAGTCCGGGGATCTTCTTGGACTCGACATGCCCTTCCAGCACGTCGTGCAGCCTGCTCAGACCTTGGGAGGTGAAGCCGCCGGTGCCCGTCTGACCCATGACGAATCTCCTTGTGTACGGCGCGAGTTGCGGCCGTGCCCGCGACGGCCCGCCTCCTTGATCCTCTCCGCGGCCGCGCACCATGCGCCAGACTCCCGCGGGCCCCGCGGGACCGCCCGCATCAAGAACGCGTCAAGGAAGGGCACATTCCGCCCATACGCCGACAGCGTCCGCGGGCGGTCGCGGGCGGTCGCGGAGGGGGACCGCCCGAAGGGCCGGGCCGCGTGTCGGTCACGCTACCGCCGTCGCTGTTATGAAACCTGGGCTCTCCACACCGCGATACGTCTCGGCGACACGGGCCGCACCACAGCGGACCGCCTCACCGCCCTGGCCCGGCAACTCGACAGCCCAGCGTCCCGAGACGCCGCCGACCACGCCTCGGCTTTGCGTTCCGACGACGGCGAAGCCCTGCGCAAAGTTGCCGCACTTCACCTTCGCAACGGCTCACCGGCCGCCGCGGCCGACGCCCACGGCGCCACCACCTGCCAGGGCTTGCGCACCCCGGCCCTGACCGCCTTCGCCCGCCCCCTCCCCCTCACCCGCCGCGAACGCGAAATAGCCCACCTGGCCGCCGCGGGCCTCACCAACCAACAGATCGCCACGCGCCTCACGCTCTCGATCCGCACGGTGGAGGGCCACTTGTACCGCCTCTGCGCCAAACTGGGCATCACCAGCCGCACGGAACTGAACGCCGCACTGTCGCCACAGCGCGCTCGTCCGGAGCCTGACCTGCCCTGACATCGGTCTCACCCTGCATGGTTCCAGCTCGCCCCCCAATCGCCGCTGCAACTGAGCAGCCGACTATGATCGTCTACTCACGTTGCGTGAGTGACTCATGCGCAGCGTGCGAGCGGCGAGACCGTTGAGGCTCGTCGGACGTGAACGAGATCCACGGGGGTGGGTGCACGTATGAAGTTCGATATGGGCGCGTCGGTGCTGTCGGGTCTGCGGTCGCAGTCGCAGACGTCGAGTGATGATCTGGGGTCGTTGATCCGTCAGTTGATCGCTGCCGCGCAGCCGCTTGAGGGCAAGTTCAACGGGTCGGGTAAGGCGGCTTTTGACTCGTTCAAGCGGAATTCGGATGAGATCACGGCGGCGTTGAACGGGTCGCTGTCGGCGATCCTGGGCGGCCAGACCGGGATGGATTCGGCGTTCGGGACGGGTGATCAGGAGTCCGCGGACAACGCGCGCTCGACGATGGCTGCCGCGAATTTTGATGCTGCTCGCTTCGGCGGACGCTGAGACACGGGGGTTTTGGATCATGGCTTCGAATGGTGACCGTCGCTCGTATGACCTGTCCGCTTCGTCGGATGCGCAGGGCAACATCCAGGGTGTGATCGCGCGTCTGGAGCAGGTGATCACGGACCGGGATCGTCAGGTGAAGGCGGCGATGGCCGACTTCCAGGCCGACGGTGTCTCGGACACGTATCACGACAAGGAGCAGCGCTGGAACCGTGCGTCGGGTGAAGTCCGCACGATCATCCAGTTGCTGAAGTCGACGCTGGAGAAGAACGACGGCACCGCGCAGCAGACCCTGTCGCGCGCGAAGGCCGCTGTCGATTCCATCGGCTGACGGCGTACGGGGGTAGCTGGTGTCGAAGTGGGATATCAAGCCGCAGGGTGTGCAGGGTCAGCTGACCATGACGGGCGAGGCCGCGAAGGAGTTGGCGAGCGCGGCGAAGTCGATGGTCGAGGATCTGATGAGTGCGGCGTCCTCGGCAGGGACGGCGGTGCCGGGCAGTCAGTACAGCGGGCCCATGATCGGACCCGTGCCGGCAGGTACGCCGCGTAACCCGGTGGGCAAGGTGGCCGAGGCACTCAGCACCTACATGGAGGAGCGGCAGAACAAACTCAAGTCCATGGCCGAACGGACCGGGAACTCGATGACCGGGGCGGCTGAGGCCACCAACGCGTATGTCGAGGGGGACTTGGACATGGCGGCGGAGGCACAGGGCAAGGCGCTGAAGACGCCGAAGGTCGATCTTCCGGGGGCGGGCAAGTGAGCGAGACGGCGCTGAACCCGGAGGAGATACCGGAGTTCACCGGCAATCTGGAGCAGTTGGATAAGGACGCGACTGCGGTCTCG
Organism: Streptomyces sp. NPDC050418; assembly: GCF_044458745.1. Taxonomy (NCBI): domain Bacteria; kingdom Bacillati; phylum Actinomycetota; class Actinomycetes; order Kitasatosporales; family Streptomycetaceae; genus Streptomyces; species Streptomyces sp. NPDC050418. Next base: position 31,640 of record NZ_JBITIG010000018.1, on the reverse strand, counting down.
CTCGACGGGACGTCGATCGCGGAAGCCGCCTCGAAGGTCGATTCGACGTTTCAGGGGCTGTCTGCGTACTACGAGGCGCCGGAGGCCGAGAAGCTGTTCGCCTCGACGAAGCCGGTCGCCACGGGTGGTGGGGTCTTCGAGGACGATCTGACCACGATCGGCAGCGCGCTGGCCGCGTATGCCACCGAGATCCGACCGATCGTCGACCGCTTCAAGCAGCTGCGCGCCGAGGCCGAGGCGTTCCGTACGTCGATCGCGGATGACGACACGTGGCGCGAGGACGGCGATCTGGTCGAGGAGAACAACAACCGGCGCAGCGCGGTCAACAAAGCCTTCGCCGATTTTCAGGCGGCTGAGCGCACCTGTCACAACAAGATCGTGGCGCTGGTCGGTGGCACGCCGCTGAAGGTCACCGACGGCTCGAAGTCGAAGAACCAGTACGGCTTCCGTGCCGAGGATCTCGATGGTGCGAAGGATCTGCCGTGGGGTGATCCGGTCGAGGAGTCCACGCGCTGGTACCAGATCCACGAGCATGCCTGGGACTTCGGCAAGGGTCTTGTCGTCGACGGTGTCTGGGGCACGCTCAAGGGTCTGTGGACACTGGTCAACGTCACCGACTGGGATTCGTTCTCGCAGGCCTGGACGGGCCTGGCCAAGCTCGCCACCGGCATCGTCATCACCGCCACCCCCTTCGGCACGGCGTACTGGATGGCGCCCGAGGACAAGCTGCCGTCGTGGCTGCGTGATTCACGTACGGCGGTGAAGGAGACCGGGAAGGCGCTGGTGGCCTGGGACCAGTGGGGGTCGAATCCGGCGCGGGCCGCCGGGGCGACCACCTTCAACGTGGTGACGACCGTGTTCACCGCCGGAGCGGGCGCGGGCGTCTCCGGCGCCGGCAAGGCGGGCGCGATCTCGAAGGCCATCTCCGCGGCGGGCAAGGCGGGTCGCGTCATCGACCCGATGACGTACGTTTTCAAGGCCGGTGCCGCGACGGGGCTCAAGGTCAAGGACGTGTTCGCGAGCCTGCGGATGGTCTCCGACGGCACGTACGTCCGTCTCGCGGATTCGACCTTCGAAATCGTCGACCGGCCTGCCAAGTTCGACGAGATCCCTGCGAGCAGCGGGATCACGCGGGAGAACTCGCAGATCCTGCGCGACCCGGAGACCGGGGAACTCGTCGTCTTCAACGCCGAGACCCTGAAGATCCATCACCTCGACGGCTCGGTCAAGGTCGACGATGTCGTACCGCGCGAGGCCTCAGCGGCCGAGCGGGCGGCTGAGGCCGGGGCTCGGCAGCCGGGGCTCGTATCGGTGGGAGCACGTGGTGGGGACCTCACGGCCCAGGCCGGGGACGGACTCGTGCGGACGGGGGACGGCGTCTTCGGTAGTGGCGCTCGCATGGACCTTGAAGGCAACGGAGCCTCAAGGGGCACAGACACCGGATCCACCGGCGGAGCTGTCGACAACGCAGCCGGTGGCGGCGCCCGCGCGGTCGACGGCCTGCCCGGCGGCAGCGTGCCGGACGACCTGGCGCGCGCAGCCGACAACGCGGCCGCCCAGGGATCCGACGGGCTCCCGCCTGGTGGTGACGGCACCCCCGGACCGCACGGTGGGGTCCCGGGAGACCGCTCGCCGCTGGAGCGGCCCGAGCACATGCGTGACGGAAGTAATCCATACGGTCCGGGTGGATCACTCACGCAGCAACAGATCGAGGATATTCAGGTCTATCGCGCGAATACCGAGCCGGGCTATTTCGAGGACTTCTACCGAAGTAACGGAACCCGTAAGGATCTGGGCCTTTACGACGAAAGTGGGCTGACCCCGCCACAGCTCGTCCAATTGACCGACGGCGGGCCATGGGTCCGCGCTCATGATGTACCGGCACCTCCCAAGCCCCGATATCTGGATGCCGGATATCTCCGCTCGGGAGCTGACAATGTGGTAAGCCGCGCCAAGGCAAAGATTCTGCAGCTGGCGGCCGAGGCCCGCCATCACGCCGTCAAGTGGGACAACCTCATGGCGGATATGAAGGCCGAGACGGGCGCTGCGCACGACCTGGCCCGTACGCACGAGTCGGCCGGACTCTGGGCCGAGGCACGGGGCGGTTACAAGGAGTCTCACGCCCAAATGGCCAGCAAGTCGGAAGAGTTCGGCGAGACCGCGGCCGAACACGGCTACATGGCCGAGCATCGCCCGGGCTTCACCCGGGAGCCGCTCCTCGGTCCGAAGAACGGCAACGACCAGTTCGATCAGGTCTGGCGGCACGAGGACGGCCGCGTGGTCGTCATCGAGGCGAAGGGGAGTCCTGATGCGGATTTGGGGAGTCGGCGGCTGCCGGATGGCCCACGCGTTTCCCAGGGAAGCCGAGAGTACTTCCTGGACATTGTGAGGGTCATGGAACGGCGAGGCGAGACCAAGCTTGCATCCGCTCTTCGTAGCGCCATGGATCATGGGAAGTTGGAATACACGGTGGTTCGCGGCGAGCGAAATGCCGGAACGTACACTGGTTACCAATACCGTCGGTTCGATATCAGCAAGGGGACCCTTCCGTGACCGTACACATCGAGCGGCATGATCTGTCCGGTGACATGCCTGAACCTGGTGAGCTCGCCGTGCGGCTGGATGAGTCAGTCGCCGAAGGGCTCGAACTCTCGGCCGAGATGCTTCCTTCCACGTTCGGCACGAGCACACTCGCGTATGAGGCGCGCTGCGTCGTGGATCCTGTGGCAGCGAAGGCCGAGACGTGGGATGCCGTCGTCACGTCGATGCAGATCGGTTCCGCGATGTTCGCGGTCACGCAGCAAGGCGAGGGCACCGTCGAGTGTCGGATCGCCGGGAAGATGCGGACGCTTGAAGCCCTCGGACCGCGTACCTTCGCGCACTCGGGCAGCTGGCTCAGTGCGTTCTACCTCGCCGCGATCTGCCGCGAGCAAGACCGCATGACCCAGCTCTGCCACGTCCCGATCGAGGGGATGCGGGCCCTTCCCAGCGAGACCGACGAGGTTACCTACCTCTGGATCGACACCCTCCAGACGTACTGGCTCCAGCGCCCCGGTCTGGTGGAAAAGCTCACGGCCACGTTCGAGGCATCCACCCCAACAGCCGCCCACACGCTCCCCCGCGACCTCCTCCAGGGCATCATCTATCCGCCGATCAACCTCTTCTACCGGCTGATCACCCGCGACCACGCCGCTTTCAACACCGGCCTCGAAGAGGCGCTGAGGCTCCACAAGACGTACTGGACCCTCACCGACGACCGCCGCCAGGACATCGACGGCGCCATCGCCCTCGCCCCACTCGCCATGGCCGGCTGGGCCTTCGACGGCGACTTCCCTCTCAAGGTCGAATCCGAGTACCTCCCCAAGCACCTCCTCCAGCACAGTTGGCTGGGCGAATATCCCACGTGAGCTCGCCCCAGGCAGCGGGATTGGCTGGGAGAGCTCCCTACCTGAGGCAGCACGGCACGAGTCGGAACTCACCCCCGGAGTGCGTGTGAGGATCGCAGGCTTCTACCAGGAATTCTGGTCTCCGGCCTTCGGTGTGCCGACGGGAGCGGTGACGGAATTCCTTGCCGCATCGCCCTACCAGGACGCAGACAGGATCACGGCATACCTCCGCTCCGGTTACGAGATGATCAGCGCGATGGGCATCACACGCGATCTGCTCGGCTCAGGTGAACAGTTCGCCGGTGGCGACTCCCTCTTCACCGACGGCGAGTGGCTGTGGCGTGGTGACACCTGGCACTACGTGTGTCTCCATCACATGCGGCTCCCGGAAGAGTTCCTTGCCCGCGTCCGGGACGACGACTACGTGATTCCGGCGGTGGAGTAGCCACGGCTTCTCGAGGTCTCCTCCTACCTTCAGAAGCGGTGGTAGCAAGACTCCATGAGCGACCTCTATGAGCTCCAACTTTCCCTGGACCTTCCCGCAGATCTGAGCGACGACGAACTCTCGTCATTGCGCCGGCACTTGGGCGTCGAGGGCCACGGCCCCTCCGTCGACATGGACGACCCGGACAACTGGCCCCTGTTCTCCGAGCGCGGTCCCGCGTCACGCATCGGCGGCATCCTCACCGGTGATCTGCAGCAAAGTCCGCGCGGATGGTCTCTCACCGTTCGGCAGGAAATCCATCCCGACGGGTTCTCGCCGCTGGACTCCCTGCTGACGTGGCTAGGTTCTCGGACCACCACCATCGGGACCGTGGGGTCCCTCCGCTTCCTGGAGGAGGACGTCCCCGATCTCTTCGTCGCCGAGGCCGGTTCCCTCACGCGGGTCACGCTGAAGCAGCAGCACGCCGAATCCACTTTGCTGCCCTACGAGTAGGTGTACGTCACGGGGCGCACTCCGCCCACAGGTACTTGCCGGGGTGGCGGAGGGTGTACGCGCCGTACCGGTCGGCGCAGGCCTCCACGAGGAGGAGGCCCCGGCCCGATTCGGCACCCCCGGCCGGCGGGTTCGGGTCCGCACCCGTGAACGGGGGCGGGACCTGCGGGTTCGCGTCCCATACGCCGACGCGGAGGCGGCCGTCGGGGCGGGCGCCGATACGGAGGCCGTACGGGCCGTCCGCCCCGTGCAGGTGCGCGTTCGTGACGAGTTCGCTCGTCAGGAGTTCCGCGGTGGGGGTCAGGTCGTCGAGCCCGTACGTGCGGAGGATGGCGCGGAGGGTGGCTCGGGCGATACCTGGGGCTCGGGGGTCGTGGGGTAGTTGGAGGGTGTACGCCCACCCCTGTGCCGTTACGGTTGACATCAACATCTCCGATCTCGTGGGGAGTTGGCATCCGGTGGCACTGCCGCGGCGTCCCGCGGTGCACTTCCGGGTGGTAGGCCTGGCAGTAAGCTAGCGGCTGGTCTATAGATTTAGACCGCAGCGCCGCGGTGACCACTCATGTGGGTGACGAGGAGTACCAGCGTGGGCATGAGGAGCAACCCGACGGGCCGCCAACTCCGCCTGGGGCGAGAACTACGGAAGCTTCGTGAGCGATCTGGCCTTACGGCCACCGATGCCGCCGAGCTGATCGGCATCAAGGCGAATCAGGTCAGCAACATTGAGGCCGGCCGTCACGGCGTGAGCGCCGATCGCGTACGGGCGATGGCCTGCCATTACGCCTGCCCCGACAAGGACTTGATCGAGGCCCTGGCCGCAATGACGACCGAGCGCAGGCGGCAGTGGTGGGAGGAGTACCGCGAATCGCTGTCCGCAGGTCTGCTCGACCTCGCAGAGATGGAGGTCTACGGGTACGGCTTCCGCACCGCGCACACCTCAGGGATCCCGGGCCTGCTGCAGACAGCCGAACACGCACGGGAAGTGTTCCTCCAGGTAGTGCCGGAACTGTCTCCCAAGGAGATCGAGCAGCGCGCGTCGTTCCGGCTCAAGCGCCAGGCCGTGCTCTTCCACGGCAACTCGCCCCACTATCAGGCGATCATCCACGAAGCCGCCCTGCACATGCGCTTCGGCGGACGTGACGTCGCCCGCCAGCAGCTCAAGCACCTGCTGAAGATGGGCGAGCACCCCAACATCTCCATCCAGGTGCTCCCGTTCGACGCGGGCGGCTACCCAGGGGCGGGCCAGCCCGTGTACTACGTGCAGGGCCCCGTTCCCCAACTGGACACGGTCCAGCTGGACCAGTCCCACGGGGTCACGCTCCTTGACGCCGAGGCCCAACTGATCAAGTACCGCACGGTGCTTGACCGTCTGGCCGCCCTGAGCCTCATCGAGCTGGAATCACGCGCGCTCATCCAGCGCATCATCCGCGAACTCTGAGGGGATACGCATGAACTGGCAGAAGTCCTCGTATTGCGGCGAAGGCGAGTCCTGCGTGCACGTAGCACGCGAGGGCGCAGTCGTCCTGCTCACCGAGAGCGCCGACCCGAGCGGGGCCGTGCACCGCATACCGCCCCATGAGTTCGCGAGACTCGTCGCCGACATAAAGTCCGGGGCGAACCAACCGCTCCCCACCCGCGAGGGAACGGTTCACCTCGGCCCAGTCACCACTACTGCCCCCAAATGGCACGCCTTCCAACAGGGCGTCCTGAACAGCGAGTTCGACCACCTCACACACCCCGCGTAGAGGTCAGATTTGTCCAAGCAGCGTTGGCCGTACACCGGTTAAAGTCCCCTCTTCCCGTCCCAAGCGGGACGCGTACTGGGGAGGGCAGCGCATGTCACAGAACATTCCGGCCGCCACCGTCGCCGCCGCGGAGCAGCGGAATCTCGGCGCGCACAAAGCCACCCACCTGCCCGAGAGGCCGGCGGGCGACGCGCGACGGCTCGATGAGTTCGAGCGGGGCATCGTCGCCGAGTTGAACAACGGCGATCTGTTCGCCGCCTCGTGGGGCAAGCTGCACGTGTATCAGCTGACAGACGGCCGTAACCTGCCCCGCTCCCATGTCTTCTGGCTCCACGAGGCCGGCGGCGGCAGGGTCCACCTCGGCGACTGGCCGGGCGACGTCCGCAGCCTCATCCTGCAGGGCGTATGGCAAGTGTGGGTGCCCTGGATCGTCAACCAGGCTCTGGAGGGCAAGCCGTACGAATTCATCGTGGATGCACGCAAACCCAAGAACAATCTCGGCGTACGGGCCGAAGGTCTGCACATCAAGGGACGGGTCTGGCCCTGGACAACGATCCGCAGCATCGAGTTCACCGCCGGGATGTTCTACGTGAAGGTGAACGGCAAGCTGAGCCCGCTCGCCTACAACATCGGCGGCGTCCCCAATGCCCACGTACTGCTCGCCGCCTCACAGGCACTGCACGCACAGGCCTCCTGACCTCCGCAGGGCCCCACCCCTGCCCCGGAGTTGACGGGACGCCCTCGTAGGACACAATCTCCCCGTCCGCATGCCGCACCCGGGGGGAAGCCATGGCCATGAAGCAGATCCCGCTCACCGTCACCGCCGAGCAGGCCGCCACCGGCACCGACCTGCACGTGCCGTTCGCCGGGCAGACCCACACGTTCCGGATTCCGCCCTGCAGCGAGGGTGATCTGATTCCGGCCTACGTGGCCGGGCAGGAGGTGCGGCTGCGGGTGATCATCGTCAAGGACCGGTCGCTCTCGCCGCGCGCCCAGCGCTTCGGGCGGGTCCTGGGGATCACCGCGGGAGTCATCGGCGTCGTGCTCGTCGTCGTCACGCTCGTGACGATGAACTGAAGGACGGGCCGCGAGCGACGGATGCGCCCCCCTTCCGTCGTCGAAAGGAAGCATTTCGTAGGGTGCAGGTAAAGGATCACCGTCGACGGGGGAGCGCGCCGTGACCGATACACCCTTGGCCCCAGCCGATCTCGCTTCCACTCCCGCGCAAAAGAAGAAGGCCGCCAACGCGATCGAGCAGCACCTCGAACCCGACACGGCGCGGGACGGCAAAGCCGCCGAGGAGAGTACGGACGCGGCCGTGAAGGAGTTCGGCGCCAACGACGGAAAGGGCTGGGATACGTCCCGTGCCCTGAAGAAGGCGCACGAGACGTGGGAGAAGCAGGTCAAGGCACTCGGCGGGCGCCTCGGCTCGGAGAAGGCCGCCCTGCGTCAGACGACCACGCTCTTCACCCACCAGGACATCGGCATCGCCAACGCGGTACGCGCCTCCTCGGCCTTCGACTCGTACTGAGCGGTCCACGCCGAGGCCCGAGCCGGCCAACGCCGAACCGACGCCGCCACACCGCAGAGTTCCACGGGGGAACGAACCATGCCGACGTACCACGAGATCATGACCACCGACCTGTCCAAACTCACCTCCGCCGCGGAGAAGTGGGACGCCATGGCGGGGAAGTTCAAGGACCTCGAGGACATGTACCGGCGGGACGTGCACGGCATCTCGCTGGGGCAGAGCTGGCAGGGCCTCAGCGCGACCGCGGCCAACGACCGCTTCGACGTCACTCTGAACGAGTACATGGCCGCGCAGAAGGAAGCCAAGGCGATCGCGGCGCTGCTGCGCGACGCGCACACCCAGTTCACCGACCTTCGGCCGGGTCAAGTCGGCCCGGGCGGACGCGGTCAAGGCGGGCATGGCGGTGTCCGACCAGGGTGTGGCGCGCTTCGACTTCGCGAACGCCGATCCGGCGACGGCGAACGCCGCGCGGCACGACCCCGGTCTGAGGGACACCGAGTCGTACTGGTCGAGCCATATCCAGCGTGCCGTCAAGGCCGTCGACGACGCCGATGACGGGGTCAAGATCGCCCTCGAGGCCGTCGTCATCGATACCGACATGAAGGACGGCACCTTCAACGGCTTCAACTCCGGTGCCAAGTCGGATGTCGAGGAGTACGAGGCAGAGCACGCGAAGGAGATCGCCACCCGCATCAACGGCGGCGAGAAGGTGTCCGCCGCGGACATGGCCGAACTCAAGCGCACGTTCCGGGACAACGCTGACAACAAGGAGTTCAGCCGCACCTTCCTGAACAGCCTCGGCGCGGACAACACCCTCAAGTTCACCAACAGGCTGAGCGGTCTCGCGTACTCCGAGGACAAGGACCACAAGAAGGACTACCTAGGCCTGCAGAAGGGCCTTGCCACCACCCTCGCCACGGCGACGAAGGACACGGACTCGAAGTTCTACCGCGACTTCCGCGCTGATCTGCAGAAGGCCGGCGTCCAGAAGTTCACGGTGGACGGCCTCAGCCCGATCCCCGACGAGAAGGTCCGCGGCTACCAGAGCCTCGTCACGCTGATGCAGCAGGGAGACGGCTATTCCGGGCAGTTCCTCAAGGACGTCGCGGGCGACATCCGCAAGGCCGAGGAATCGTACGCGGCGAAGGGCAACACGGAGTCGATCTGGGCTCTGCGGGACGACTTCAGCGGCAAGGACCGCGGCTGGTTCGCCAACGATCCGCTCGACGGCGTTCTCGACGTCATGTCCGAGGATCCGAAGACGAGCACCGCGTACCTGGATCCCGCGAAGAACGACAACTTGCAGTACCTGATGCACGAACGGGACTGGAGCACCGTCATCGACGGCTACGCGACCCCGCCCGGCGGCACCACGGCCGGCATGCCGATCATGGCCGACGATGCGGATGCCCGATCCGGTCTGGGGCTCGCCCTGGAAGCCGGCACGACAGGCCGTGAACCGAATACGACCAGCCCCGGATTCGGCCACCACTCCGAGGCGCAGGCCCGCATCATGCACGACGCCATCAATTACCTGGACTACGGCCACGCCGACGGGACGTTCGGCGAGGACAAGGATGACCCGCGCGTCGCCAATGCCGACAATCTGCTGGCCGAGGATGGCTACGCGGCGATGAGGGAACCGCTCGCACGGGCCCTTGCCGACTACGCGCCGGACACTGTGGGCATCATCGACGGCAGCGCTCCGGGAGGCCGCTCCGGCGAGGGCGACTCCTATGCCAAGGGGGATGAGTCCCAGATCCAGAACAGCAGAGGCAGCCTGCTGCGGGTCATGCGAGGAGTGTCCGAAGCGGACGACGTCTCCAACTTCGAGGTCATGTACCAGGCACAGCAGGGCTACATGTCGCAGGAGATGCTGACCCGCGACTTCCCCAACGATCACAGCGTGACCAACGCGGCCCGGAAGTTCGGCGAGGTCACCGGCGCTCTCAACGCCGTCGGCGGCGATGTGAAGATGGACGTCCACGACGACCGCATCAGCGAGGCCTCCGACACCAGGTTCTACGGGTACCACCTGGGCGGCGGCCTGGTCACCAACATCCCGCTGGTCGGCGACGCCACCCAGCGCATGGTGGACGTATCCCTCAATGAGTGGCTCTCGACCGTCCAGGCCGAAGAAGGCGCCCTGACCAGGGACGAATTGAGCAGGAACAACGACCTGGCTCAGGACAACCTGGATCAGTACTTCACCGAGTGGGGCAAGGAGAGAGACATCGATTCCGACCTCGCCGGAGCCGCGGCGGGCGAGGCCGGTCAGAGCTACACGTCCGGGCGGGAAATGGCATACGAAGCACTGCGGTCCCGCTCCTGACCCCCATCGAACCGAAAGTCCCCCGCACATGAGCATCCGTATCCGTAAGAGGACGGCCGTCGTCCTCGCGTCGGCAGCCCTCCTCGTCGCCGCCTCGGCGACGTCCCTCCACCTGTGGTGGAACACCGACACCTTCGGTGCGGAGCGTTTCTGCGACGACGCGCTGACGTCGTCCGGCATCGGGGACGCGCTGGACGGCTCCGGCCGCCTCTCCGAGGTCAGCTCACAGAACGCACCCAGCGGACCGGAGTTCACATGCTCCGTGGAGCGCACGAGCCGCTTCATCGGCGCGGACGAGCTGCGGCTGACAGTCAAGACATCAACCGGCAAGGGCGCCTTCCCCTTCACCACCGCCGTATGGAAGGAGCCCGCTGCGCGCTCGTACTTCACGAACGGAGCCGTCTCCGATACCCGCGGCTACGCGATTTTGCCGAAGGCCTGCTGGAACAAGGTGGGCGCCATTCAGGGCAGCCGCGTGATTCCCCCCGGCACCAGCGACGGCCAGGAAACGGTGGCCTTCATCGAGGCCGTCGTGGACCAGGGCGAGGCCGACCGCGCGGGTCTGGCCCGCCTGCTTTCCCGTACGGCGGAGAAGGTCGCGCGGGAAGCCGGCTGCTCCGGTCCGGAGGTGGCCGGACCCGGTGAGCTGAGCGCTCCCGGGGCCACGCGTGCGACGGACGCCCGGAGCGTCTGTGGTGTGGATGGCTTCGCGCTGCCGCCCGGCGCGCTGGTCAAGGGCAAGGCCGAACCCGGCAAGGAGCAGCTGACCGGCTCCCCTGCCGTATGGGCATGCGACCTGCGACTGTCCGGCGACAGTCAGGCCGCGCTGTCCTTCTCCGCCACGTCCAACCCCGCCATCATCGAGGCGGTCGCCGCGAAGGACGACTTGCGGAAGCTTCCTGACGGCAGAGGCGTGGCCGGACCGGACGAGGCCGTGCTGCGCTGCGAGCAGGGCGACGTGTACTTCGCCGCGAACCGGAACTTCGAGTACCGCAGCATCCTTCATGATGCGACGGAGAGCCCGTCCGCCCGCGGGAAGGTCCGCAGAGACACCTTCCAGGCCTTCCTCGACGCCGCAGGCAAGAAGTTCGGCTGCAAGTAACGAGCGAGTTGTCGAAAGGGCACGACCGGCCCCGCCACGGAGCTCATTGCCCCACGTCACCACCCGTGATACACAGAGTGACCATGCGGAACGTCGTATACCGCCCGGTTCTCCCCGATGGGGAGCGCCGGGCGGTATTCGTCGGTCCGGCACGTCTCCGGGACAACACTGGCAACTGATGGCCGTAAGTCGACATGCGTCGGGCAAATCTCGGAGACAATGATGCCTGGCCTCTGCGCACCGGCAGGGGGTGCCGAACTACCCATAAGGGGCGGTGAGTTACAGACATGCTTCTGGCAGCCGAGAAAGGCGACATCACCACCATCATCGGCGGGATCGCCCCGGACTGGGGGCCCTTCGGGAGCCTGGGCAACGAAGCGCGCGTGATGATCGAAGTGGTCATGGCCATCGCCATCCTGATCTGTCTCGGGATCGCGATCTGGGGCGCCGCGAAACAGCGCATCGGAGCCACGGCCCTGCGGGACACGTTCAGCGCCGAGCAGGGCAAGGGGTTGATCGTCGCGGGACTGACGGGCGTCTTCATCATCGGATCGCTCGGCACCGTCTTCACCATCGTGTACGGGATGGCCGTCTAGCCGCCCCTGCCGTACCCGGGTTCGCGGTCGCCGGCCGGGGCACCACCGACTGTTCCCGGCCACTTTCCCCTTTCATCCGTCGTGCTACCGGCTGAGGTTGCGTCTCCCTGATGTCCAGTCACCATCCCGCGCCCGCGGGGCAAGCGGCACGGCTACCGTCGTACTGCGCGGTTCTGCAATCGGTTGAGGGGGCTTACGCGTCATGAGTCTGGGCGGCGACGACGGTTCGTACGACGACGGCGGTACGTATGACGTCGGCGGTACGGGAACGACGCGGACGCATCTGCCGGACGCCGGCGACGCCTACGCCTCCCCGCGCCGCCCCGCCCGGTCCTCGCGGTCCCTGGTGACGGTGGTGGGGGTGGTGGTGCTGCTGATTGCCGCCATCGCCTTTGCCAATCAGGGGGGTGGGGAGGGGAGCGGTGACGGCTCGGGGTCGGACGGGTCCAAGCCTGGGGGGAATCCGACGGCTGCGTCCGGGGAGAAGCCGGTGTCCGGAGATCGGGCCGGCATCCCCTCAGGTTTCGCGCACAACGCACAGGGTGCGCAGAGTGCTGCCGCGAACTACGCGGTGGTGCTGGGCGGCGACGGCATGTTCAACACGGCCACTCGCCACGAGATCGTCGACACGCTCTACACAAAGCAGGCCGTGGGCGAACTCAAGGGCCCGATGGACAAGGCCTACTCGCCGGAGTTCCTGGCCAAGATGGGGTTGGACGAGAACGGCAAGGCCCCGGAGGGCAGCACATTCGTATCCCGGACGATGCCGGTCGGCACGAAAACCGTGAAGAGCACGGCCGACAGCGCCACTGTGGAGGTCTGGTACACGGGCCTGATCGGTATGTCGGGCACCAACTCGACTGACCCCGTCCGCACTACGTGGAAGACCTGGACGTTCGAACTGACATGGTCCGACGACGACTGGCGCATCGTGAAGGACAACCAGACGGACGGCCCAACTCCGGTTCCTGGCGATGAATCCGCGTCCACGTCCAAGGAGATCAGCGAGGCCGTCGAGGAGTACGGAGGGTTTACGTATGCCCGGTAAGAGCCCTCGAATCCGCTCGCTGGTGGCAGCAGTCGTGACCATTCAGACGGCCACACTTCTGCTCGCCACCCGGGCGGTGGCGGCCCCCGAACCCGACGACAACCCGTGCGACCTCCTCATCGGACCCGCGAAGAAGTACTGCGAAGAGGGCGAGTCCGGCTCCGGAGACGCCCCCAAATCCCCCGCCGACGACGCCCTCAACACCCTCGACCCCCTGAGCTCCCTCGCCAAGGGCTGTGCCGACGCCGCGTCCTGGACGATCGACAAGCTCAGCGGTGCCGTGTCGAAGACCGCGGAAGTGGACTTCACGAACGACAAGTTCCTGCAGCAGTACGCCGTCGTCTTCGCCGCCTCCACCGTCCTCACCCTCCTCCTGTGGCTGCTCGCCGTCGCCAAGCGCGCCGTGCGCGGGGTGCCGTTGAACACGGCGATCGGGGAGGCCATCGGGTTTCTGTGGCTGACCGTGCTGGCCTCCGCGTTCACGCCGCTCATCCTGTACACCGTGGTCTCCGCGACCGACGGGATCACCGATGTCATCGCGAAGTCGACGGGCAACCAGACCGACGCGTTCTTCGGAACGTTCTCGGAGGCCCTGAAGAAGGGCGAGGACATCGGCGGCGGGCCGATCATGCTGATCGTCGTCTCGCTCGTGTCGATCCTCGCCGCGGGCGTGCTCTGGCTGGAGCTCGTCATCCGGGCCGCCCTGCTGTACGTGGGCGCGCTGCTCGGGACCGTCGTGTACGCCGGGCTCGTGGACAAGAACCTCTGGAGCCATGTGCGGCGCTGGGCCGGGATCATGATCGCGGTGATCCTGGTGAAGCCCGTGATCGTGATCGTGCTGGGTCTGGCGGGTGCGCTGAGCGACGAGGACGGGCCCAACGCGTTCTCGGCCGTCGTGTCCGGGCTGAGCATCATCCTGCTCGCCATCTTCGCCAGCGCGATGATCTACCGGTTCGTGCCCGGCTTCGGCGACGAGATCGCCGCGGGCCGCAACAACCGGATCATGAGCGGCGCCGAGAGCAAGGCCGCCGCCGTGATCTCCTCGCCCGCCGCACTCGTCTCGCAGGGCATCAAGACCCACAGCACCCGCGGCCGCGGCGGCGACAACAGCCAGGCACGGCCCGCCAACCCGGCCTCCGGCGGTGTCGCCGCGCACAGCTCGCGCGGCGGTTCGAACGGCGGCGGATCTGTCCCCTCCGCCGCTCCCCCGCCCCGTACGACCCCGAGCACGGGCACCCACAGCTCGCGCCGGGCCGCAGCACCCGCCCGCACCACCGCAAGCCGCTCCAGCAACCGCCCAGGAGGTGAAGGGCGTTGACGACCCAGTCCCATACGGTCACGCCCCGCCGCACCTATCTCATCGGCCGCGCCCGGCCGAACGCGATCGTCGGCAAGAACCGTGAGACCGGCGAGATCGCACTGATCATCGCCGGTGCGGGCCTCGGCATGATGTGCGGGCTGCTCGTGCCCGTGCTCAGTGCGCGGATCGTGCTGCTCATGGGCTTCCCGCTGCTCGCTATCGCGGCCGTGTACGTGCCGTACAAGGGGCGGACGCTCTTCAAGTGGTTCGAGATCAACCGCAGTTACAAGCGGACGCTGCGCCAGGGCACCGCGTACCGGTCGGGTGTGCCGGAGGCCGGGGTGCGGATGGACGGGCGGGAGATCGAGGTCGGGCCGCCGCCCGGGATCGGGCGGATCACCTGGCTCGCGGCGCCGTTCGGGCCCGATGAGATCGCCGTGCTGCTGCACGCGGACCGCAGGACCGTCACCGCCGCGATCGAGATCGAGGGCCCGGGTGTCGGGCTGCGCGACTCCGAGGACCAGGAGGCCCTGGTCGACCGCTTCGGCACACTGCTCAAGCACGTGGCGAACGGCGACGGTTTCGTCACCCGGCTGCAGATGCTGGCCCGTACGCTCCCAGCCGACCCCGACGCGCACGCCAAGGACGTCACCGTACGCGGGGACGAGAAGTCGGCCGTGTGGCTGCGGGACTCGTACGAGCAGCTGCAGTCGATGGTGTCCACGAGCAGTGAGCAGCACCGCGCCTATCTGGTGGCGTGCATGCACTACAACCGGGAGCTGGCCGCCGAGGGCGCCGCGATGGCGCGCGCCACGCGGCCGCTCGCCGGCCGGAAGATCGACAAGGACGCCGGGCTCGCGGTCGTCATGGCGCGTGAGCTCACCGACATCTGCTCGCGGCTCCAGGAGGCCGACATCCGGGTGCGCCAGCCGCTCGGCCAGGGGCGGCTCTCCTCGCTCGTGCACTCGATGTACGACCCGGACCACCCGATCGACCACATCCAGGCCATGACGAAGCGCAACGCGTGGCCGGCCGAACTCGACGCCCGCGAGGCCACGTACCTCCAGGCGAAGACCCGGGAGTCCTCCACGCGTGCGCCCTGGTGCCATGCGACGGCCTGGGTGAAGGAGTGGCCGATGACGCCGGTGGGCGTCAACTTCCTCGCGCCGCTGCTCGTGCACACCCCGGACGTGATCCGCACGGTCGCCGTCACGATGGACCTCGAACCCACCGAGATCGCCATCGAGCGGATGCTGACGGAGAAGACCAACGACGAGGCGGAGGCCTCGCGCCAGCTCAAGATGAACCGGACGGTCGACCCGCGCGACATCGCCGCGCACTCCCGCCTCGACCAGCGCGGCGAGGACCTCGCCAGCGGCGCGGCCGGGGTGAACCTCGTCGGCTACATCACCGTCTCGTCCCGCAACCCCGAGGCGCTCGCCCGCGACAAGCGGACGATCCGGGCCTCGGCCGGAAAGTCGTATCTCAAGCTGGAGTGGTGCGACCGCGAGCACCACCGGGCCTTCGTCAACACGTTGCCGTTCGCGACCGGCATCCGCCGATAGGGGCCCGCCGATGCGAGATCCGCTGACCGCGCTCACGGACGCGTTCACCGCCTTCCTCTTCGGGAAGGTGGAGACCACGCGACTTCCCGTGCGCACCTCCACGGGCCAGGCCCAGGCCGTCTACCTGCCGACGGCCGCGCCCGGCCTCGGCGACTCCGGCGTGATCATCGGCCGTGAGGTCTACAGCGGCAAGGGCTACATCTACGACCCCTTCCAGCTGTACGGGCAGCAGCTGCCGGCGCCGCACTGGCTGGTGCTCGGCGAGTCGGGCAACGGCAAGTCGGCGCTGGAGAAGACGTACGTCCTGCGGCAGTTGAGGTTCCGCGACCGGCAGGTCGTCGTGCTCGACGCGCAGGGCGAGGACGGAGTGGGCGAGTGGAACCTCATCGCCCAGGAGCTGGGGATAACGCCGATCCGGCTCGACCCGACCGCCGCGCTCGACATGGGTATCCGCCTCAACCCCCTCGACCCCTCGATCACGACCACCGGTCAGCTCGCCCTGCTCCGGACGATCATCGAGGTCGCGATGGGACACGGGCTCGACGAGCGCTCGGGCTTCGCGCTGAAGGTCGCGCACGCCTACGTCAACGAGACGATCGTGGAGCGCCAGCCCGTCCTGTCCGACATCGTCGAGCAACTGCGCCACCCCGAGCCGGAGTCGGCCGAGGCGATGAACGTGGCGCTCGAGGACGTACGGGCGTGGGGGCTCGACGTCGCGCTGGTGCTCGACCGGCTGGTCGACGGTGACCTGCGGGGCATGTTCGACGGCCCGACGACGGTCGGGATCGACCTCGACGCCCCGCTGATCGTCTTCGACCTCTCGCACATCGACCGGAACTCGATCGCGATGCCGATCCTGATGGCGATCGTGGGTGTGTGGCTGGAGCACACGTGGATCCGTCCTGACCGCAAGAAGCGCATCTTCCTGGTGGAGGAGGCGTGGCACATCATCAACTCGCCTTTCGTGGCCCAGCTGTTCCAGCGGCTCCTGAAGTTCGGCCGGCGCCTCGGCCTCTCGTTCGTGGCGGTGGTCCACCACCTGTCGGACGTGGTGGACGGTGCGGCGGCGAAGGAGGCCGCGGCGATCCTGAAGATGGCGTCCACGCGCACGATCTACGCCCAGAAGGCGGACGAGGCGAGGGCCACGGGACGGGTGCTCGGTCTGCCCCGCTGGGCCGTGGAGATCATTCCCACGCTGACGCCCGGCATCGCGGTGTGGGACGTCAACGGCAACGTCCAGGTCGTGAAACATCTGGTGACGGAGACCGAGCGTCCGCTGGTCTTCACCGACCGGGCGATGACGGAGTCGTCCCCCGACGCGGAGAGCACGGCCTCGGAGGAACTGCTCGCCGCCGAACGGGAGGCGGAGGAGCGGGCGTTGTACATGGAGCAGCAGATGGGGTCGTCGTCCGAGTCGACCGTGGCGTGAGAGCGGTGACCTGATGCGGTACGAGCATGGCCGGGGGTATCACGGTGACCCCCGGGACTCCGGCGGCTCCGGGGGCTCCGGCAGCTCCGGAGGGATTCCGGACGGGCTGCTTGTCGGGCTGCTCGGCTTCGTGCTCGGGCTCTCGGTCCTGGTGTGGACGGCGACGGGCCTCGCGGGCCTCTTCGCCCACGGCGCCTGGCCCTCGGGAGTCAGCTTCGGCCGCACTCCCATGGCCATACGGCACTTGGTGGCTGCGCCCCACGATCTGGCGGGCGCCTGGCCCACCACGCCCGCCGCGGAGCTGTCCGGATACGGGCTGTTCTGGGGGCTGGTGATCGGCCAGGCGATGATTCTCGTCGTCCTCACGATCTTCGTGATGGGGACGTGGGTGCGGTGGCGGGGGGTGCGGGCTCGGATGCGGGAGGAAGCGCGGGCTGCGCGTGAGGTGGGCGTGGAGAGGGAGTCATCCGTCTCCCCGCGTGACGTGGGCGTGGAGAGGGAGTCATCCCCCTCCCTACGCGCCGGAGGCGCGGAGCAGCTTGCGCCGGAGGCGTCAGAGGGCTTGACGCCGGAGGCGTCGGTGGAGCGGGCGCCGGAGGCGCCCATGGCCCCCGCACCGGAGGTGCGGCAACCCGTCCCGAGGCAACGGCAACGGCTGGTCCTGGGCGCCCCCCAGACCCGTAAACCCCTCGCGGTACAGGCGATCCAGGACGCCGAGGGCGCAGCCATCATCCTCACCAGCGACCCCACCCTCTGGGAGGACACCAAGGACGCACGGGCCAAGCTCGGCCCCGTCCTCCTCTACGACCCGGGCCACCTCTGCGACACCCCGGCCCGCATGCACTGGAACCCCGCCGCCGGCTGCGAGGACAAGGACACCGCCCGCCGCCGCGCCGCGGCCCTGCTCGCCCCGGTCCGCCCCACCGCGAAGCTGGACGCCGCGACGGCCGCCACTGCAGAAACGCTGCTGCGCAGCTATCTGCACGCCGCAGCCCTGGACGGACGCGCCTTCAAGCACGTCCACCGCTGGGCCCAGGGCGCCCAGGTCCAGGACGCCGTACGCATTCTCCGTACGCATACGAAGGCCGCCGCCGGTGCCGCGGGCGAGCTGGAGGCCGAGCTGACCGCGCATCCAGAACGCCGGGACATGGCACAGGAGTTGACGGCCCGCGCCCTGTCGTCCCTCTTCTCGGTGCACATCCGCGAGGCCTGCACGGCGAATCGAACCGATGCACTCACCTTGGATTCCTTCGTGGATGAAGGGGGCACCCTTTACGTGGTGGGGGAAGCGATCGAGGATCCCCGGAGTCAGCCGGGTGCGATGCCTCTGCTCACCGCTCTCACCGCGAGCGTGGTCGAGCGTGGCCGGCACATGGCCGAACGGTCATCCGCCGGTCGCCTCGACCCACCACTGACCCTGGTCCTCGACGACGTCGCCGCCGTCGCCCCGCTCCCGCAGCTCCCGGAGCTGCTCGACAGCGCGGCGGAGCACCAGGGCCTGGTGACCCTGGCCCTCCTCCGCTCCCGCGAGCAGGGCCGCTCCCGCTGGCCGGAGGCCGAACTGCCGGTCTAGTCCGCCGGCTTGCCGTACAGCTGCAGGAAGAGCTCGACCCCTTCCCGTGCGAGCCGTTCGAACTCCTCGGGCTCCAGCGGCAGCGCACCCTGAGCCGACTCGGCCGACACGGCACCCGCCGTGAACAGCGCCAGATGGCGGGTCGCCCGGCCCACGTTCTCCTCGTCGACCGCGAGCAGACCTGCCCGCCCCGCCGCGAGAAGGTGCTCGCTCAGCGCCTCTTGAGTCGCCTTCGGCCCGATCCGCCGCCACTCCTGCAGCACATCGAGCGGCAGCCGGTTCGCCTCGGCGATGATCTGGCGTACGAGAGCGAAGTGCTCGGGATGCGTCTCCGCACCCCCGACCCAGTCGATCACCATGTCGTACAGGTCCACGGCCGGGTCCCGGAACTTGTGGAAGTGCCGGGCGAGCAGCTCCTGCTGGGCCGTCGTCACCGCCACCGAGCTGTCCATCAGAACCGCGCGGAACAGCCCCTCTTTGTCACCGAAGTGGTTGTAGAGGGTCCGGCTGGAGACCCCGGCCTCCGCGGCGATCGCGTCGATGCTCGCCCGCGTATAACCGTCGCGGCCGAAGACGGCACGGGCACCCTCCAGGATGGCCTGCCTCTTCTCCAACATCCCCTTACGCAAAGGCTTTTGCTCGGTTTCATCCCGCTTCGCCATGCCAAACCTCAACCTAGCCTGACCCGAAAATTACAATGACCGTTGTAATAACTACAACGTGCGTTGTAGTTTATCGCCATGCCCACCACAGTGCACACCCCGGCACACAGGGGAAAGAC
Source organism: Streptomyces sp. NPDC050418 (assembly GCF_044458745.1). Classification (NCBI taxonomy): domain Bacteria; kingdom Bacillati; phylum Actinomycetota; class Actinomycetes; order Kitasatosporales; family Streptomycetaceae; genus Streptomyces; species Streptomyces sp. NPDC050418. The sequence goes on along the minus strand of NZ_JBITIG010000018.1, from coordinate 12,315 downwards.
GACACTGGCCGTAGTCCTCCTCGGCCTCTTCACCCTCCCGATGGCCATGTCCGGCACCACCGTGGCCCTGCCCGGCATCGGCGCCGACCTCGACGCGAGCGGCGCGGCCCTCACCTGGGTGGTCACCGGCTACTTCCTGGCCGCCTCGTCCTTCATGCTCGTGGCCGGTTCGCTCGGCGATCTCTACGGCCGCCGCCGGCTCTTCTCGCTCGGCGCGCTCGTCTACACCGTGAGCACCGTCGCCTCGGCCGCCGCCCAGCACATCGTGCTGCTCGACCTCGCCCGCGTCATGGTCGGCATCGGCGCGGCCGGAGTGATGGCCACCGGCACCGCGGTGCTCGCCACGCTCTTCGAAGGTCCCGCCCGCACCAAGGCATTCGCCCTCGCCGGCACCACCGGCTCGCTCGGCCTCTCGCTCGGCCCGACGGTCTCCGGCTCGATCGTCGACGCACTCGGCTGGCGCGCCACCTTCCTGCTCTACGCGGCCGTCGGCGTGGTCATCCTCCTAGGCTCCGCCGCACTGCCCGACGCCCGCGCCGCGGTCCGCCCGCAGGTCGACAAGGCCGGCGCCGCCACGTTCATCGCGGGTCTCGCCCTCACCCTGTTCGCCATCACCCAGGCCTCCGCCGCAGGCTGGCTCGCCCTGCCCACGCTGCTGCCGCTCGCCCTCGGCCTGGCGCTGCTCGTGGCCTTCGTACGGATCGAACGTCGGGTCACGGCCGCGGGCCGCCGGCCCATCCTCGACCTCTCCCTGACCGGCAACCGCCGCTTCCTCGCCTGGCCCCTCGGCTCCTTCGCCATAGGCGCGGGCACCGGAGCGGTCCTCGTCTTCCTGCCGACCTTCCTCCAGGGCACCAGCGGGTTCAGCGCACGGGAAGCGGGGCTCGTCCTGCTCTTCCAGAGCATTCCGATGGCCGTGATGCCCCAGGCCGGCGCCCGCCTCGTCAACCGCGGCGTCCCCGCGCGCACCCTGCTCCTGACGTCCCTGGCGCTGCTCGCCGTCGGCAACGTCTGGCTCGGTATTGTCCTGCACGCCGGCATGGTCACCGCCGAACTCGCCGCACCCGTCCTGCTCCTCGGCCTCGCCACCGGCCTCTCCCTGGGCATCATCGACGCCCAGGCGCTGACCATGGTCGAGCCCTCCCGTACGGGTATGGCCTCCGGCTTCCTCAACACGGTCCGCGGCGGGACCGGCGCCGTGATGCTCACCGTCTTCGGCACGCTGCTGCTCGCCCTGCTCTCGGCAAGCGCCGGATCACCGCAGGCGGCGGGCCGGATCTCGTCCGGAGTGCCCCAAGACCCGCACCAGGCGGCTCAGTTCGCCGAGGCGATGCGGCTCGGGCTCTGGGCCGTGGCGGGACTGCTCGCCGTCCTCACGGTGGCCGTGGCAATCCTGTCCCGGACGGCCGGGCACACCCGCACGGACCGTACGACCACCGCCCCGGTCCGTTCGGCGGAACGCACAACACTGCAGACTCGCTGACCGCCCCTCGAACACAACTGTCCACCAGATGAACACGCCTGAGCTCCCGGCCCCGTCGGCTCCGGAGCCCGTGCACCACAGAGGAGACACCCACATGTCCACCACGCCCTACCGCCTCGCCGTCATCATCGGCTCCACCCGTGACGGCCGCTTCGGGCCCACTGTCGGCCAGTGGTTCACCGCCCTCGCCGAGGAGCACTCCGGCGCGGAGATCGACGTGATCGACGTGGCGGACGCGGAACTGCCCGCCTGCCACCCCAACTGGGGCACCGAGCGCACCCCCGCCCTCGCGACGCTGGCCGAACGCGTCGACGCGGCCGACGCCTTCGTGGTGGTCACGCCCGAGTACAACCACAGCTACCCGGCCCAGCTGAAGCACTTCATCGACCTGCACAAGACCGAGTGGGCCGCGAAGCCCGTCGGGTTCGTCTCGTACGGCGGTGTCTCGGGTGGTCTGCGCGCGGTCGAGCACCTGCGTCAGGTGTTCGCCGAGCTGCACTGCGCCACCGTCCGCGAGACCGTCAGCTTCCACGGCGCCTGGGACCACTTCGGCGAGGACGGCAAGGCCCACGACCCGCAGGGCGCTGCGGGCGCCGCCAAGACCCTGCTCGACCAGCTGGACTGGTGGGCCCGCACCCTGCGCGCGGGCCGCGCGGAGCGCCCGTACAACTAAGTGCCGCCGCCCCTACACGGGCTTGGCGAGCACCATTTCGTACTCCAGCTTCGAGGGGTCGGCCTGCAACGGGACGACCCCTCCGCTGCGTTCGAAACCGATCTTCTTGTACGCGGCCTGCGCACGGTGGTTGTCCTGGTGGACGAAGAGCCGGGCCCGCTCCACGCCCTCCACCGACCAGGACCAGTCCGCGGCGGCGGCGAACAGCCGCTGGACCAGGCCCGCGCCCCGGTGGTCGGCGTGCACGAAGACGCCGACGAAGTGCGTGCCGGTCACCGGCAGCTCGACCCCGAAGAAGTCCTCGGTCCCCGCCCGCTCGACGATCGCGACCGTCGCACCGACCCACGTACCGTCCTCGGCGACAGCGACGAACTGCCGCCCGTCCGTCCCGTGCGAGGCACCCGCGGCCCGGTCCTGCCAGAACGAGTCGGGGCGCCGCACCGCGTCCTCGTAGGTCTCCAGGTAGGCGATGGGAGCGGCCGGGTCCTGGAGGGCGAGCAGCCGCAGGTCCTTGACCTGCTGCCATTCCTGCGCGCGTACGGGGCGTATCTCGTAGTTCATACGGTGATCGTCGCCGCCGCTCCCGATCCGGCGCAAGGCCATATCGACCACACCCCGCGCCCCGCGCCCCACGCCCCGCCCCGCCCCCGGTACCGCCCACCGGTCGTACCCCGGTACTACGCACTCCCGCAGGTACCGTCCGCGGTCCGACGGAACGGCCCTGCACGCTCCGTAGCTTCATATCCATGATTCGAGCCAACGGACTCACCAAGAAGTACGGCGACAAGCCCGGCAAGTACGCAGTCGACGACCTGAGCTTCGAGGTCCACCCCGGCACCGTCACCGGCTTCCTCGGCCCCAACGGCGCCGGCAAGTCGACCACCATGCGGATGCTGCTCGGCCTCGACGCCCCGACCCGCGGCGGCGCCACCATCGGCGGCCGCGCCTACTCCACGCACCCCGCGCCGCTCACCGAGGTCGGCGCGCTCCTGGAGGCCCGCTCGGTGCACCCCGGCCGCAGCGCCCGCAACCACCTGCTCTCCCTGGCCCTCACCCACGGCATCCCGAGCTCCCGCGTCGACCACGTCCTCGATCTCGCGGGCATCACCGAAGTCGCCCGCAAGCGCGTCAAGGGCTTCTCGCTCGGCATGGGCCAGCGCCTGGGCATCGCGGCCGCGCTCCTCGGCGACCCGGCCACCGTCATCCTCGACGAGCCGGTCAACGGCCTCGACCCCGAGGGCGTCCTGTGGATCCGCAACCTCCTCAAGTCCCTTGCCGCGGAAGGCCGTACGGTCCTCGTCTCCTCACACCTGATGAGCGAGATGGCCCTGACGGCCGACCACCTGGTCATCATCGGCCGCGGCAAGCTCCTCGCGGACACCACCGTCGACGCGTTCGTACGGGAAGCGGGCGCCGGAGCCGTCATGGTCGTCACTCCGTCCGCAGCCGAACTCGCGGCGCTCCTGTCCGCACCGGAGGTGACGGTCACGACCGACTCCCCCGGCACGCTCATGGTGCGCGGCGCCGACGCCGAACACATCGCCCGTACGGCAGCGGCGCACGCCCTGCCCGTCTTCGAACTCACCCCGCAGGCCGCCTCGTTGGAACAGGCCTTCATGGACCTGACCCGCGATTCCGTCGAGTACTCCGCATCCGTCGCGTCCGCCGCTTCCGTGAAGGGATCCGCAGCATGAGCACGCTCACCCTCGCCCGCCCGTCCGACACCACCACCTCGTACGCCGTGACACCCGCCCGGATCCTGCGGTCGGAGTGGCACAAGTTCTGGACGGTCCGCTCGACCTGGATCACGCTGCTGTCCTCGGCGGCCCTGATCATCGGACTCGGGCTCCTGGTCGCCGCCAACTACGACACGGGCAGCCGCGAGTTCGTCGACCCGGTGCAGCTCGGTCTGTCGGGCTCGCAGATCGCCCAGATCTCCCTGCCCGTCCTCGGCATCCTGATGATCGCCGGCGAGTACACGACCGGCATGATCCGCGCCTCGCTCACCGCCGTGCCCAGGCGGGTGCCGGTCCTGTGGTCGAAGGCCGCCGTCCTGACCGCGATCGTCTTCCCGCTGACGTTCGTCAGCTGCCTCGTCACCTACCCGCTGACCCAGCTCTTCCTGGCCGGCACCGACCAGGAGACCGCGCTCACCGACCCGGGCGTCCTCGCGGCGATCGCCGGCACCTCGGCCGGCATCACGGCCCTGTCGGTCTTCGCGCTCGGACTCGGCGCGGTGCTCCGCTCGGTCGCGGGCGGTATCGCGGCCTTCGTCGGCGGCATCATGATCCTGCCGGAGGTCATCTCCATGATCCCCGTCGACGCCGTGGACACCGCGATCGAGTACTTCCCGGTCCAGGCCGCGGGCAATGTGGGCGCCCTGGACACCCTCGCGGGCGCTCCCTCCCCTGCCGCCTCCCTCGTCGCCCTCATCCTGTGGGCGATCGGCTCGGTCGCCGTCGCCGCCTTCTTCCTCAAGCGGCGGGACGTGTGACCTGCCGTGACGGAGGATGTCCCCGTGACTGATCAGCACAGAGAGGGCGCCCGTGCCGCGGGCGCCCTCTCGTCCACCGGCCCGCTGCAGACGGCCCTGCAGTGGGTCCGCTCCTTCGACCGCCGCCGCCCCTGGGTGTGGGACCTCGCCGTCACCCTGTTCTGGGTGGGCGCGGCGCTCACCGACTACGGGAGCAGCGGCTGGCGCGCCATCGCACAGAACCTCGACGTGCCGGGCTGGCTGCTGCTCGTCCTGAGCTTCGGCTTCACGGTGCCGCTGTACTGGCGCCGCAAGCACCCGATGGCCGTCCTCGTCGTCACGGCACCGTTCGCGCTCACCAACGGACTGACGGGCGCCATCCTGCAGGCCCACTTCGCCCTGCTGCTCGCGGTCTTCAACCTGACCGTGCACCGGCCGCTAAAACAGCTGGTCCCCGCGGCCGCCCTGGTGTTCCTGCCGCTGATCCCGGGCGCCGTCAGATATCCGCTCGCCTCCTGGGACGGATCCTTCGGACCGGCGTTCTGGGGCTTCGTCCTCACCGCCCTGCTCGGCATCGCGGTCCGCTCCCGCCGCGACCGGCTCGCCGCCCTGGAGGAGCGCGCCGAGCGCCTGGAGATCGAACGCGACCAGCAGGCCCGCCTCGCGGCCGCCGCCGAACGCGCCCGGATCGCCCGCGAGATGCACGACATCATCGGCCACAACCTGTCGGTCATCACGGGTCTGGCGGACGGCGGCGCGTACGCGGCGAAGAAGAACCCGGAACGCGCGGTCCAGGCCCTGGAGGCCATCGGCACCACGAGCCGCGGCGCCCTGGGAGAGCTGCGCCGCCTCCTCGACGTCCTGCGCGAGGAATCCCCCGCCGCCGAACTGGCCCCCGCACCGGCGCTCGGCGACCTCGACTCCCTGGTGGAGGGCGTCCGTTCGGCGGGACTCCCGGTCCGTACGACGATCCAAGGCGACCCGGCCGGGCTCCCCGCAGGACTGGAACTGTCGGTGTACCGCGTCGTCCAGGAGGCACTCACCAACACCCTGAAGCACGGCGGCCCTTCGGCCACCTCGGAAGTGGTCATCTCGTACGGAAGCGACGAGCTCACCGCGACGATCACGGACACGGGCCGCGGCAAGGAGGGCGAAGAGAGTCCCGGGGGCCGCGGGCTGGCCGGAATGCGCGAGCGAACCACCCTCTACCGGGGCACACTTGAGGCCGGACCCCACCCGGCCGGCGGCTGGCGGGTCCGACTGCGCATCCCCCTCCCGCTCTCGGAAGGCACCGCTTCGTGACGACCGTGCTCATCGTCGACGACCAGCCCATGCAGCGCTTCGGCTTCCGCATGCTCCTGGAGAGCCAGGACGACATGACCGTCGCCGGCGAGGCCGCCAACGGCACGGAAGCCATCCGCATGGTCTCCGAACTCCGGCCGGACGTCGCCCTGATGGACATCCGCATGCCAGGACTCGACGGCATCGAGGCCACCCGCCGCATCGTCGCGGCCGGCGACCGCACCCGCGTCCTGATCCTCACCACCTTCGACCTGGACGAATACGCGTACGCGGGGCTGCGGGCGGGCGCCTCCGGCTTCCTGGTGAAGGACGCCGAACCCGAGGAACTCCTCGCCGGCATCCGCGCCGTGGCCTCCGGGGACGCCGTCGTCGCGCCCAGCCTCACGCGCCGGCTCCTGGACGCGTACGCGGACAAGCTCCCGAAGCCGGGCGAGCCGGAATCGGCCGCCCAGGACTCCCGCCTGGGCCAGCTCACCGACCGGGAACGCGAGATCCTCACGGTCATCGGCCAGGGCTGGACCAACACGGAGATCGCCGCACGCTTCCACCTCGCGGAGTCGACGGTGAAGACGCATGTGGGCCGCATCCTGGCGAAGACGGGGGCACGGGACCGGGTCCAGGCGGTGATCCTGGCGTACGACACGCGCCTGGTCCGGCCCTCGTAACACCCACGCCTCACGTGCGACGCGTCACCTCCGCACCACGAACCGGAACCCGCGCTCACCGTCGGCCCGCAGCACGGCCACGGACTGCGCACCGCCCCGCCCGAGGTCCAGACTGCGCCCGGTGGACACGTTCACCAGCCGCCCGCCGTCCTCCCGGCGCCACTCCTGCGCCCGGGCCGCCGTACCGCCGTCCTGACACCGGGCCATCCGTACCTGACCTTGCGAACTCCGGCCCGCGGTCAGGCAGTTCCTGCCGCCGGGAGTCTGCAGCCGGTACGCAGCCGAAGTCCCGCCGCTCCCCACCTCGGCCCGCCGCCACCGCTGCGACCGCGCACCTTGCCGGCAGGGCACGGCAACGGGCACGACGCCCTGGCGTCCGCGGCCGGGGAGGGCGAGACAGCGGTCGCCGGAGGTGGCGATACGGACCGGGGTGCCGGAATCGCGTGACGCTCCCGGCCGACCCGAATCGCCTGACGACCCTGCTGATCCTGACGACCCTGCTGATCCTGCTGATCCTGCTGATCCAGGCGCATCGGACGCCGCGGCCTGCGCGAACAGCATCTTGAACCCGGCCTCCTCGCCACCGCCGTTCACACGCATCTCCGTCGCACGGTTCACCAGCTCGTAGTGGTCCTTCGCGGGCCCGTGCGCGTCCGCCATCCACCACTGCTGCCGCGCCTCGCCCTTGGCGCAGTCCTCCAGAACGGGCTCCTCGCGCTTCTCGTCGTCCGGGGCGAGCCGACTGCTCAGGCACTGGCGAGCGGACAGCAGCTCCAGCGTGAAGTACCCGTCATCGTCGATGGTCCGCCGCCACAACTGGCCGTCAGCACACCTCCGTTGGGCGACCGGCTCACCCGCCCCGCCCCCGACCAGGCACTGGCCGCTCTTCAGGTTGGCCAGCTGTGCCTCCACCGGTGGCGCCGGCTGGTCCTTGATGAGGTAGCCGCTGTTGGCGAGGTTCGACTCGGGCTTCTCCGCGAGCGGGCTGCCGGGCGCGGGCCTCGGATCGAAGTAGGCGAACTCGTCCTTGCGGCAGTCGAGATGCGTCCCCGCCATCACATCGTCGCAACGCGGTGTCTCGTCGTAGCCACGGCAGATCGGGTCGCCGCCCTGCGTCTTGTCGTTGTCGCAGTGGTTCACGCCGAAGCCATGGATCAGCTCATGGGTCATGGCGCCCTCACCCCAGCACCCGTATCCGGCCGAAGCCCAGCCGCCGCCCAGCAGGCCGCGTCCGCCGCCGCCGAGGCCGCACCCGTCCATCTCGACGGTGTCGAAGAAGAGCATGCGCTTGTGCCGGCTTCCCCACTCGCCGACGGCCTTCTTCGCCTCCTCGCTGCCCGGGGTCAGCCCCGCCTTCTCGGCGACGGCCTCGTCCGCCGTACGGTTCGCGGCCTGCACCGCGTCCCCGAGCTTGGGCTTCGCGGCCAGACCGGCCACACTCAGCACCTTGACCTCGACCTGGCACTTCTCGTCCTGGACGAACCGCACGCGGCGGCTGTCGCCCTGCCCGAAGCGCCGTGCGCTCGCTTCGAAGACCTGGTCGATGTCCCAGACGATGCGCCGGATCGTATTGCGGGCCTCGTCGATACGGTTCTCGCCCTCGCGGTGGACGTAGAAGACCTCGACCCAGCCCTTGTCCGGGGAGTCCTCGTCGTCGCACGCCACCGGAGGTGTCGCACCCTCCGAGCGGACGGGCACGTTCTCGGGCGGCGCTTCATCGGCCCAGCCCGGCAGACCCACCAGGGTCCACACCAGAGCCAGCACCAACCCGAGCACGACGGGGACACCAATTCCCCAGCTCAGCCGGTGTCTTGCAGTGTGCTGTGCACTCACGGGCACGTCCTCCTGCTCACCGAGGAGACGGCGCGAGCAGAACGGCGACCGCCCGGAGCAGGAGGTCGGCCGGGACCGTAACACCGCTTGCGACGCCTCGTCCAGCAGATGACCACCGGCGACATCGCAAGGTAAAGCGTCGGCAAAGCAGCGGGATGGACCGCCCCTCCCCGACTCCTCCCTCCACGACAGGCCGCAACGACGGCCCCGACGAGGAGAGGAGACCCGCGAGGACGAACGCGACAAGCCCTGTGGAGCAGGAGGTCAGCGGGCGGCGGTGCACACCCCCACCCCCACGGTGCACCGCCGCCCGCCCTGCGAACCCGAACCCCGCATCCCGCATCCCGCATCCGTTCAGGAAGGAGCCCGCACATGACCCACACGCCGGACAAGCCCCGCCGCAAAGGGCCCACCGGCCTCCACGCCCGCTTCGTGGAGCCGTACCAACGCGCCCTGGAACACCACCGCTTCCGCCCGCCCGCCGACAGCGACGCCCTGATCGCGGCCCGTGTGCACCGCGGCGACGCGGCCGCCTTCCAGGCCATCGTCGTACGGCACCGGCCCGCCGTCGCCGCCTATCTGCGCACCTGCACCGCCGACCCGCACACCGCCGAGGACCTCACCGACCGCACCTTCGCCCGCGCCTTCGCGGCGGCCGCCCGCGGCAGCGACCCCACCATGTCGTGGCGGCTGCATCTGCTCGCGACGGCCCGCGGCCTGGCGGTACGCGCCTGGGGCCACCGCCCCGACACCTTCGCCGCTCCCTTCCGCACCTGGGCGGACACCGGCGGAACCTGGTCCCTCGAATCCCGCTCCCGCCTCGCCGAGGCCTACCGCCTGCTGCCCGAACGGTGGCAGACCGTCTTGTGGCACACGGTCGTCGAGGGCGAGGGCCGCGCGGTCACCCTCGCCTGCCTGGGCCTGCGCCGCGAGGAGTACGGCCGCTTCACGTCCCGCGCCCGCACCGCCCTGCACGAGGCCTACCTCGAACTCCACCAGCGCACCGCCGAGTCCTCCGCGGAGTGCGTCCGCTACGGGGCCCTGCTCGCGACCGCCCTGACCGGCTCCTCGTACGGCACGGACCGTACGTACGACGGCTCGGTCGCCTACGAACGCAAGGCCGCCTACGAACGCATCGCCGACCACCTCGCCGGCTGCGCCCTCTGCCGCGAGGCCTACACCGACCTCTCCGACCTGGACGCCCAACTACGCGCCCAACTGCCGCCGTTGCTCCTCGGCTGGTGGCCTGGCCCGGAGTACCGCGAACTCCGCGCGGCCCAGCCCGTCCCGGCCCGCCCGCCCGCCTTCCTCGCGGAAGCGGTGCGCACGGCGGCCCGCGAACGGCGCCGCCGCCGCGCCCTGCGCCACCATGTCACCAGCCGCCGCGCCGCCGTCTGCCTCCTGACGCTCGCCCTCGGCACCTGGCTCTCCCTCTCCCTGTACGAGTCCCTGGTACGCCCCGCGCCCCCGCACGCCCTGGGCGAGCAACCCCCGTTGCCCCCACAGGACCCGGACACCACACATTCCGCACTCCCCGGATCCCCCGAACCGACCCGCACGACCCCGAGCACGGCCCCCGTGGTGCCGCCCCGGCCCGGGGCCACCCAGCGCCCGCGCCCCACGCCCACGCCTCCCCTCGAACCGGCCGGCTACGAGGAACCCCAACTCCTCGACGCCACAGGCCCGATCCCCGCCGAAGCCTTCACGCTGCACACGGGCACCACCGCGGGCCCGGACGGCACCCGCACCCTGCCCTCCGGCACCTGGCTCCGCTACGACAACGTGGACTTCGGCACCACGGCCAAGCACCGGGCCCACCTACGCCTCGCGGCCCCCGCGGCACCAGGCACCCAACTCACCCTCCGCCTGGACGACTCGGCCACCCCGGCCGCCCTGGCCACCCTCTCCGGGACCGCCTCACCGGACGTCTCCCTCACCGAGGGCACGACCGGCATCCACACGGTCCTGATCGAGGTCACGTGCGCGGGAACGGACCCCTGCCTCCGCCTGGCCTCGACGAGCTTCACTCCGTAACCCTGGCCCGGTCGAGGGACTTCTGGCGTTTCATCCAGGATCACCCGCCTTTCTCACGAAATCGCCAACCACCCCTTCCGTACAGCGATTTCAAGCCACACACTGTCCCCGCGGCGCACAGCCACCGACCACTGGGGGACACCGAATGACCTTGTCCGACGCAGACCTGACCCGCGCCGTACGGACCGACGAGGCCGAAGCTGCCGTCGAGGCCGAAGCGGCTGTCGAGGAGCTGTACCGGCGCCACCGCCCGGCCGTCCTCGCGTACGCCCGCACCTGCTGCCGCGACCCGCACACCGCGGAGGACCTGGCCTCGGAGGCCTTCACCCGCACCCTGCAGACCGTCCGCACGGGCGGCGGACCGGAGGCGGCCTGGCGCCCCTACCTCCTGTCGGTGGTCCGCCGCACGGCCGCCGACTGGGCGGGCACCGCCCGGCGCACCGAACTCGCCCCGGACTTCGAAGCGTGGCTGGAAACCGCGCCCACAGCGGAAAGCGGCGAGGAGCGCGTCCTGCGCCTGGAGGACCACTCCCTGGTCCTACGGAGCTTCCGTGCCCTGCCCGAACGCTGGCAGACAGTCCTGTGGCACACCCTCGTCGAGGGCGAACCGGCCCAGAAAGTCGCCCCTCTCCTCGGCATCGGCACCAGCGGCGTCGGCTCACTTGTCGCGCGCGCCCGCGAAGGGCTGCGCGAGGCCTACCTCACCGCCCACATAGAAAAGGCCGAGGGTGCGGAGTGCCGCCACTTCAGCGGGCTCCTCGCCGCGGCCGTCCGCCGCACGGGCCGCCGCCCCAGCAAGGACCTCAACCGCCACCTCGACCACTGCGCACCATGCCGTCGCGCCCAACTTGAACTCACCGACCTCAACGAACGCATGCAGGTGGTCCTCCCGGGCGCCCTGCTTCTCTGGTCGGCCCCGGCCTACCTGGCCACCCGCCTCGCGGAAGCGGGCACGGTCTCCACCGCCCCGACGATCCTGGCCCCCACCAAGGCCAAGCTGCTGGGGCCGGTGGGCACGAGTGCGCTTGCGGGAGGCGTCCTGATCGCGGCACTCGGCGGCTACCTGCTCCTGCCGGACGACAACCCGGCACCGAACGCCACACCGCCGGCCCCCACCGCTACGGTCTTCGCGGAACCCACCCCCTCCGACGGCTCGCCGTCACCGTCCCCGTCCGGCCCACCGAAGCCGAAGACGTCGAAATCCTCCGCGAGCCCGAAGCGCGCCGAGCCCACCACTGTACCTCCCACCCCCTCCGCACGCCTGGACGCGAACACCACTCATCTCCGCATCGCCTCGACGGGCCAGTGCATGGGCATCGGCTCCGGCGAGGACGACGAACCGCGCGAGGAGGCATGCAACGGCTCGGACCGTCAGATCTGGGAACTGATCCAGACAGGCGATGACGGACTAGGAGTGCTCCGCAACAAAGCCAGCGGTCTGTGCCTGTCCAACGAGGGCGACTTCGAGCAGAAGGACGGCGCGCGCGTCTATCAGTCCGCATGCAGCACCGACGACTACCGGCCCATCTACCAGATCTGGGAAGTCCACATCCTGGAGGAGCCCGGGCAGGTCGTGTTCGCGCCGTACGGCAGCACCGGCACCAAACAGCGCCTCGGCCTCAACGACTGGAAGGCTGCCGGCGACGGAGACGCGCACTCTCCGGAGATCGGCATCACGACGAATTACTACGGGACGGATTCCCTGATCTTCCGCTTCGACGGAAAGCTGGACGTCTAAAACACGTCCACAACGCAGAAAACCCCCGAGTCTGATGACTCGGGGGTTTTCTCTACAATTAGTTCGGCGGCGTCCTACTCTCCCACAGGGTCCCCCCTGCAGTACCATCGGCGC
>NZ_JBITIG010000017.1:0-214405 GCF_044458745.1 Streptomyces sp. NPDC050418 | reverse complement strand
GGGCCCCGGCCCCGCCCCCCCCCCCGCGCCGGGGGGGGGGGGGGGGGGGGCCGGCGGGGGGGGGGGGGGGGGGCGGCCCCCCCCCCCCCCCCCCCCCCCTTCTGCTCCGGCCCGCCTCAGGAAGCCGGCTTCGGCTCCGCGTGCGGCGCGCAGGACGCCGTGTCGCGCGTCGGCACCTCGCCGTCCACGAGATACGCGTCCATGTGCCCGTTGACGCACGCGTTCGGACCGCCGCTGACACCGTGCGTGCCGGACTTGCGCTCCGTGACCAGGACCGAGCCGGGCAGCCTGCGGTTCAGTTCGAGCGCCCCCGTGTACGGGGTGGCCGCGTCCCGCTCCGCCGCCATGATCAGCGTCGGCGGCAGCACGCCCGGGGTGGCCCTCACGTCCAGCGGCTGCTGCCGGGGCGCCGGCCAGTAGGCGCACGGCAGGTTCATCCAGGCGTTGTCCCACGTCTCGAACGGGGCGACCTGCGCGATCTGGCTGTTGTCGCGGTCCCAGACCCGGAAGTCGGTGGGCCAGGGCGCGTCATTGCACTGGACGGCCGTGTACACCGCGTTGCCGTTCTCGTCCTCGGCCGCCGCCTCCGGATGGCTCGCGGCCTGGGCGATCAGCGGCTTCGCGTTCCCCCGCAGATACTCCGCGAGCGCGTGGGCGCGCTGCGGCCAGTAGTCGTCGTAGTACCCGGCCTTCAGATACGCGGCGTGCAGCTGCGCCGTGCCGACCTTGCCGCCGGCCGGCTTCGCGGCGAGCCGCGCCCGCACCTTCTCGTAGGAGCGCTGCACCGCGTCGGCGGTGCGGCCGAGTTGATACGTCTCGTCGTGCTTGGCGACCCACGCGCGGAAATCGGCCCAGCGGCTCTCGAAGGCGAGGGACTGGTCGAGGTTGTTGCGGTACCAGATCTGCTGGGGGTCGGGGTTGACCGCCGAGTCGAAGACCATCCTGCGGACGTGCGTGGGGAACAGCGTCGCGTAGACGGCGCCGTAATACGTGCCGTACGAGGCGCCCAGGAAGTTGAGCTTCTTCTCGCCGAGCGCCGCGCGCAGCACGTCCAGGTCGCGGGCGTTGTTGAGGGTGTTGTAGTGCCTCAGGTCCGCGCCCGCGTTCTCCAGACAGCCCTGCGCGTACGCCTTGGCGCGGGCGATCCGCTCCTTCTTGTACGTCTCGTCGGGGTGCACCGTGTGCAGCGTCGGCGCCTTCGCGAAGTCCTTGGGGTTCTGGCAGGTCAGCGGGGCTGAGCGGCCCACGCCGCGGGGCGCGTAGCCGATCAGGTCGTAGACGCGGGCGAGGTTCTTCCACTCGGGGAACGCGCCGACCATCGGGAAGTACATCCCGGAGGCGCCCGGGCCGCCCGGGTTGAAGACCAGCGCGCCCTGCCGCTCGCCCTTCTTCTTGGTGCGGGCCGGGACCTTGCTGACGGTCAGCTTGATGCTGCGGCCCTCGGGCCGGGCGTAGTCGACCGGAACGCGCACGGTCGCGCACCGGATGGCGGAGGGCAGGCCCTCCTCCTCGGGGCACTTGGTGAACTTCAGGCCGGCGGCCTCGGCGCGCTGCGCGGCGAGCGCGACCCCCTGGCTCTCGGGGACACCGCCCGTCGGGTGGTCCGCGCGGGCGGCGCCGGCCGGTGTGGCGGACAGGGCGGTCAAGGCCAGGGAGGCGGCCAGGCCGTGGAGGAGGGGCGCTCTCATCGCGCGGGGGGATCCCTTCGAGCGGAATGATCCGGAATGAAAGGGATACTTCGGCGGTGAGTTGGGGTTGTCCAGCACCGGGCGCGGCGTTGTCGCTGCAACAACCCCGTTGCGTGGAGGCGCGGCTGGGGTTGACCAGGGGCGCGCGGAGCGGGACGCGGCCGACCGGTTGCACGCGGCCCGGTTGTGGCCCGCCGGTCAGTCGAAGACGGCCCGCAGCGCCGGGTCCGTCAGCGCGCGGGGGCCACGGACCGCGACGGCGGTCAGGAAGCCGCGCTCGTCGTCCGGGCGGTCGGTCTCCAGGAGGCCGAGCAGTTCCTGCCCCTCGGTCGAGGCCCAGCGCGTGTACGGGTACACCTCGAAGCGCGCTATCGCCAGACAGCCGAGCGTCACGATCAGCGGCAGCAGGAACCAGGCGACCACCGGCGTCGTACTGCCTCCGTTGTCAGGCCACATCAGGAGCGAGACGGCGCCGAGTCCGACGATGGCGAGGGCCGCGCCCTGCACCTGGCGCACCGCGACGTCGATGCCGCCGCGGGCCCCGTCAGGTACGGCGAGCCCGGCGGCGGTGAGGCGGTCGGCGAGCTTGCGGACGGGTTCGCCGCCTGCGGTGCGCAGGCGTACGGGCGCTATCCGGGACTGGCCGTCGGGGCCTATCGCGCCGAGCACCGAACGCTCCAGGTCGTCCTTGCCGTCCGGGTCGACGACCGTGGCCCAGCCCGTGTGGGCGAGGAGGAGGCGGCGCTGGCGGGCCATCGCAATCATCGCCAGGGCCGCCACGCGGTCGGGGCCGCCGGACAGGAAGGCCGCCTCGTAGATGCTCAGCTCGGCGCCTGGGCGCTCGGCGCCGGGGCGCTCGGCGCCCGGGCGGCCGGCGCCGCGGCTCGCGGCGAGGCAGAGCCTTGTGCAGGTGATGCCTGCCAAGACCCAGGCCAGAAGGAGGAACAGGACCCAGAACATGGCGGAGTTTCTATGGGACTTGGCGTGCTCCGCGCCATGGGGTGTTCACTATGCGGACGCTCGGTGATGGAATCGTGACCCGGCGCGGTGCCGCTTTGCTGCTGTTGCTCCCAGTATCCGCCGGGGACGGGCGGGATGAAAGTCCCGCCCGCGTACCTGGCTCAGGACCCGCCTCCGCAGCCACCGCCCCCTCCACAGCTCGACCCGCTGCTGCAGCTGGAGCCGCTCGACCCGCTGCTGCAGGACGAGCCGCCGGACGAGCTGCTGCACGAGGAGCCGCCCCCGGAGGATCCGCCCGACGAGCAGGACGAACTCCCGCAGCCGGACCCGCCGCAGGCCGCCCCCTGGTCCGAGGAGTCCGACCCCGAACCGCCGCCGCACCACGTGACCGCCACGAAGGCCAGACCCGGGTCCGACGGGGTGGTCGTCTGCACCGTCCCGGGCTGTGACGTGGACCTGCGGCCCGTGGCGTTCGTCAGGCGGACGTACAGGTCACGGTCCTCGATACGCGAGCGCCCGTCCATCGCGACCCGATAGCGCACGTCCGGGTTCCCCGTGTTGGCCCGCCGGTAGGCGACGACGGCCGCCTCTCCCGCCGGCGTGAGCCGCGTGCGCGGGCGGTCGACCACAGGCAACAGCGCGAAGAATCCGAACACCGCGAGCGGTGCGGCGAACCAGGGCTCGATCAGGGCGAGTCCGCAGAGCACCAGACCGATCACGGAGAGCGGGAGCCCGCGGCGCGACAACGGCCGCGGGGCGCCGGGACGCAGCAGCAGGCCACGCTCGGCAAGACCGTCGCCGACCGCCTGGACGGCGGGGCTGCGCATCAGCGCGACCCGCATCCAGTACAGCGAACTGGTCGACGCGGCGCGGCACGCGTCGAAGAACGCCGCCTCCACCGCGTCCCGTGCCTCGTGCGAGCGCACGCGGACGATGCCCGGATCGCGCACCTGGATCCGGTTCTCCGTGGCGAGACCGGCGATCACCGTGTCCGCGACCCGTCCGGGGCCGCCGCGCAGGAAGGCCGCGTCATAGGTGGACCCGATCGAGCCGGGCGCGGGCGGCGCCGGTTCCTGGAGCGCGCTGAGGCGGCGGAAGAGATGTACGAGGCTGGGCAGACCGACCAGCGCGATCATGATGTACGAGAACGTCCGCATCGGATCATCCCCTCCCCAGCGCGAGTCGTACGCGGCGTGCGAAGCGGGCCACCGGCCGTTCGGCCATCGGCTTGGGACCCACCCGGTCCAGCCACCAGTCCGTCAGCTCCCGCCGGGCCTCCGGGTCCTCGGGCCGTCCCTCGGCGAGGACGTGCTCGGTGAAGTCGAGCGCGTCATGACGGTAGCCGCGGCTCATCGGACGGTTCTGGGCGTACGCGACGAACGCCGGCCGGTACGCGTCGCCGAGGATCACGGGTAGTTCGGGCGCGACCTTCGCGACCACGTCGGCGCGCTTGCCGGTCAGGGCCCGGCTCTGCACCGCGAGCCGCCTGCGGTCGAAGCCCTCGGGCGCAGGGGTGCCCGCGACCAGCGCCGACAGCAGCGAGGTCTGCGCGAGCGCCAGCCGGTCGCGGGCCGCCTCCGTGGACGCGCCGGTCGGTGCGGCGGGCCGTACGGGCGCGGCGGTGCGCGGAGCGGACGGGCGGTGCGCGCGCACCGTCTCGCGGATGGCGGCGAGTTCGCGCTCGAGCTCCGCGGGCTCGGGGAAGCGCTCGTCGCGCTCCAGGAGCACACCGGGCGGTGCGACGCGCGAGGCGAGGTCGGCCAGGATGTCGAGCACCGGCTGCGGCACCGGGTGCGCGTGGCTGTCGTGCCACACGCCGTCGCGTTCGAAGCCGCCCGCCACGTGCACATACGCGATGGCCTCGACGGGCAGTGCGCTCAGCGCCTCGGCCGGGTCCTCGCCGCGGTTGACGTGGTTGGTGTGCAGGTTGGCCACGTCGATGAGCAGCCGGACGCCCGTGCGCTCGACGAGCTCGGTGAGGAACTGGCCCTCGGTGAGCTCCTCGCCGGGCCAGGCCACCAGGGCCGCGATGTTCTCCACGGCGAGCGGCACCGGCAAAGCGTCCTGGGCGATCCGGATGTTCTCGCAGAGCACGTCGAGCGCGTCGTACGTCCGCGGCACGGGCAGCAGATGCCCCGCTTCCAGGTGCGGCGACGCGGTGCGCTTCCCCCCGGCCCGTACGAACGCGATGTGCTCGGTGACCAGCGGCGCGCCCAGCGCCTCGGCCCGCTCGGCGAGCGCGGTCAGCCGGGCGGGGTCGGGCCGCTCGGCGTCCCCCAGACCGAGCGACACACCGTGCGGGATCACCGTCACACCGCGCTCGCGCAGGCGCAGGACCGGCTCGGGGAGGTGGCCCGGGCAGATGTTCTCCGCCACGACCTCCACCCAGTCGATCCCCGGCATCCGCTCCACGGCCTCGGCGATCTCGGGCCGCCAGCCGATCCCCGTCCCCAGGACGGGAAGGGTCCCCCGGCCGGAAGAGGTCCCCGCCCCTGTCCGCTGGTGCTGCTGCGTCTTGTGCTGCGTCATCTCTCGCCCCCCTCGCTGTTGCGTGCAGGTGTCATGGCCCCGGTGGGCGGGGGTGAATCCACCTGGGGGGACGTTCAGAGCTTGATTTGAGGTTTCGGCCGGCGCGGAACGATCAGTCTTCCGGCTCAGGGCGGGAGGTGTTGATGTTCCCCTCACCGGGTGCGGAGGGGCGGGAGGTGAAGGACTTGTCGTCGGCGGTGGGGGAGGCGGGCGGGGCCGAGGGCACCGCGTTGGAGGCCGCCGGAGGTCCGGTAGGGCTCGCCGTGAGCTTGCCCGCCGCCTCGTCGGCGATGCCGTCGAAGTCGACGCGTCCGGTGCGCTCCAGCATCGTGATGTGGTCGAGCACCGTCTGGTTCGAGTCGGTCGCGAGCTGCCGGATGAGGGTGTTGCGGGTCGTGTGCCGCACCTCGGCGATCAGGGCGAACACCTTGCCGTGCGAGTTGCGCAGCAGGTTCGCGAACTTCTGCTCGTAGTCGAGCCCGCGGGCGGCCGCCAGCTCGTTCAGCCAGCCCTGCTGCTGGTCCGTGGGCTGGTTGGGCAGTTCGACATTGAGCCGGGCGGCGACGGAGCGGGTGCGCCGGTCGAGGTCGGTGTGGCCGACGATGAGGTGGTCGCCGGCGTCCCTGATCGCCTCGGTGGGCGCGCGCTCCATCGCCTGCTGCCCGGCGGGTATCTCCCAGAGCCCGGCCAGCCGGACCTTCACGAGGAAGTCGCGGTCGGTCGCGGTCAGCGGTCCCCACTGCGTGGAGACCGTGCCGGCGTCGACGTTCGCCTGGCCGGTGCCCGACCGGTCGGCGTACGACCAGACCGGGAAGGCGAGCGCCCCGAGCGTGGCCACGAGTGCCGCGATGATGAGGGCCGTTCCATTGACGCGTCGCAGCAAGAGTGCCTCCCGGGGTAGTGCGCGTACCCGCACGAACCTTCCGCCAACTGACTCGCCGTTCAACCTGCTTGGCGGTATTGAGAGATACGCAATCCCGGGATGTTGTGTTCAGAGTGACTGTGGCGGTTCCTGGTCGTCCGGAGACCAGTGGGGGTCGCGGCCGAGCAGTTTCAGTGCGCTCGTGACCGGATCGCCGTCACCCGCGTGCGGCCGCAGCGCCGGACCGAAGAAGGGCGCCCGGTTGCCGTCCGGTATCCGCCGGGCGATCCGCAGCACCGATTCCCATACGGGGAGCGGGAGTTGAGGTTCCGTCCCGAGTGTGACGGCCACGTCCCACGCGTGCACGGCGGCATCGAGCAGATGGAAGGACACGGCGACCCGGGCCGGGAAGGCGCCGCCCAGCTCGGGCAGCACGAACGCGGCCTCGGTCCCGCCGCCTTCGGCGAACGGTGCGATCAGGGCCGCCACCGACAGGCCGTACGCGTCCACCGGACCGGACCCCGCCTCGGGCACGCGCCAGTACGCGGCGAGACCGCCCTCGCCGCGCGCGGCGGCCGCGAACCCGCGGTTCTGCGCGGTCATATGGGCGACCAGATCGCCGAGCGTCCAGCCCGCGCAAGGGGTCGGCCGGCCCCAGTCCGAGGCGCCGGCACTGCGGACGAGCCGCAGCGTCTCCGTGACGGCGATGCGGTCGAACTCGACGTACGGCGTCATGCTTCCTCCAGGTGTACGGGCGGGTGGGGCCAGGGAGTTGTGCCGCGCAGGAGGCCGTGGGCGCGGGCCCACACCGCGTCCGGATCGAAGTCCTCGGCCGCCCAGAAGGTGGCGCGCAGTTCGCCGCGGCCGCGGTGGGCGCGGACGACATCGAGATGGTCGGGGCGGGTCACGAAGCTCTTGAGGGCGACCTCGTCGGCCCACACGGACACGGCGCCGGAGCGCCGGCCCGCGAGGTCGGCCCAGAGCCACATGCCGAGGGCGCCCGGGGTGCGGTGCCAGGTGCGGCGCAGCCGCAGCCCGGCCAGCGCGACGGCGCCCGCCTGGGCGTGCCCGCGCGCGGTGAATTCGGTGACGCTCACATGGACCGGGCAGAGCGAGAAGGGGACGGGCCCCGGGGTCCAGCGGGTGCGGAGGATGCGCGGGGGTCGGGTCGTCGTCATGCATCGAGCATAAAACTAAACGACCGGTCGTGCTATTAGTTTCCGGTGGAGCGCTTCTCGATGTTCGGGATGGGTGGTTGCGGCGGGGAAGCCCTCAGCCGTCGTCGCGTACGAACGAGGGGTCGGTGGCAGCGGCGCACAGCCGCGACAGGACGCCCTTGCGCGCCAAGTCGTACGCACGGATGTCCCGGTGCAGTACGGAGTGGGCGTTGGCCGCCTCCATCAGCGCGGCCAGCTCGAAGGCGACCTGCGCCGCGTCCGTGTCCGCCGCCAGCTCCCCGGCCTCGCGCGCCTCCTGCACGTACGTCTCGATCAGACCGAGCCAGGCGTCCTGCGTCCCGACGAGCGCGTCGTGCACCGAGCCCTCGCGTGCGTCGAACTCGGCGAACACGCCGGAGAAGAAGCAGCCCCCGGGGAAGACCCGCCCCTGCGAATAGGCCAGCCAGGACTCGCACAGGCGCCGCACCTTGTCCGCTCCCGCGGGCAAGTCCCGCACCGGGGCGATCACTTCATCCGTGAAGATCCGCGCCGCCGCGCGGATCGTCGAGAGCTGCAGCTCCTCCTTGGAGCCGAACAGGGCGAACACCCCGCTCTTGCTGAGCCCGAGCTCGGTGGCGATCCGCCCGACCGAGAGCGCTTCGAGGCCCTCGACGGAGGCGATGTCGACGGTGTGGCGGAGCACGAGGCGCCGGGTGCGGTTGCCGCGCTCGACGCGGCCGTCGCGTGTGCTCGGTGCCGCCTCGCCTTCGCCGGCCGCGGCGCGGGCCGTACTCATCGCCGCAACGCCGGATGGTCGGCGACGACCGTGCACGAACCGGGGGCGATCTCGGTGAACCCCGCGTCCCTGACCACGGGCAGGCCGCTCGTGGTCAGCGCGGCCCACTGGCCGCGGGCCGCCGTACGGACCGCGAGGGGGAAGCCCGCGTCGCGCCACTCCTCGCGCTCCGCACCGGACAGTTCCCACCAGGCGAGCTGGGCGCCGTGGCCCGCCTGGGCCATGGCCTTGCCCGCCGACATGTCGACATCGGGGCTCAGCCACAGGACCGTCCCCGCGGGATCGGGGTCCACGGGCGGCTCCGGGTCCTCCAACTCCGTACCGGACACCTGGAGTTTGGCGAGCTCCTTCGGCCAGCCGTCCAGCGGCACCGGCGGGAAGACGCGGACCTCCGCCGACTTGCCGGTGACAGTGAGACCGGGCAGCGCTGCGGCCTTGCGCCACTCGGCGCCGCGAGCGCGCCGGACCACCTTGCGGATCCGGGCGTCCTGCCAGTCCCGCATCGCCTCGGCCCACTCGCCGTCGCCGAGCGAACGCGGGTCGCTGAGCATCACGAGCACCGCGCGGGCCGCCGTCTCCAGGGCGTCGGTG
Organism: Streptomyces sp. NPDC050418; assembly: GCF_044458745.1. Classification (NCBI taxonomy): domain Bacteria; kingdom Bacillati; phylum Actinomycetota; class Actinomycetes; order Kitasatosporales; family Streptomycetaceae; genus Streptomyces; species Streptomyces sp. NPDC050418. The sequence continues at coordinate 205,822 of NZ_JBITIG010000017.1, read as the reverse complement.
CGCGCCGGGGGAGCGGTCTTCTCCAGGTGCACCACGAGCGGCAGGACGAACTGCGGCGCCTCGTCCCGACGCTCGTTCTCGTGCCGGAAGGGGCTGTCCTGGGCCGGGTCCTCGGAGGAGTCCACAGAGGTGTTCACGGAGGGGTTCTCGCTGCTCACCCGTCCCAGTCTGCCAGGAGTCCGCCCCTGCCCCTACGAAAGTGTGCGCGGTATAGCCCTTGGTCTCTTGGCGTTGTCAGTGCCGCGCGCGAGGATGCAAGGCATGAAGAGCGACCTGTTTGCCGCGCAGCACATGGCTCAGCCGGCCACCGTGCCCGGGATGAGCCTGCAGAACTCCAAGTCGATCAAGTACGTGGTGAATGGCGAGATGTACGCGCGCCAGGGCGCGATGGTCGCCTACCGCGGAAATCTGCAGTTCGAGCGCAAGGGGCAGGGGATAGGCGGCATGCTCAAGCGGGCCGTCACCGGCGAGGGGCTGCCGCTCATGGCGGTGCGCGGCCAGGGCGAGGCCTGGTTCGCACAGCAGGCGGCCAACTGCTTCATCGTCGACGTGGAGCCGGGGGACGCGCTCACGATCAACGGGCGCAATGTCCTGTGCTTCGATCCCACGCTCTCGTACGAGATCAAGACCGTGAAGGGCTCGGGGATCGCGGGCGGCGGGCTGTTCAACAGCGTGTTCACCGGGCAGGGCAAGCTCGGCGTGATCTGCGAGGGGGAGCCCATCGTCATACCCGTCTCGCCGCAGGCCCCGGTCTTCGTGGACACGGACGCGGTGGTGGGCTGGAACTCGTCGCTGCACACCTCCCTGCACCGCTCGCAGTCCATCGGCTCGATGGTGCGCGGCGGTTCGGGCGAGGCGGTGCAGCTGAAGCTGGAAGGGGAGGGGTACGTCATCGTCCGGCCCAGCGAGGCACCGGCCACCCAGCCCAAGGCACACTGAGGTCCATGCTGACGTTCCACCACGTAGGCCGCCGCTACGGGATCGGTGGACCGTGGGTGCTGCGCGGTGTCGGTCTGAGCCTGCCCGCGGGCACCCTGGTCCGCGTCACGGGCGCCAACGGCACAGGGAAATCAACCCTGTTGCGGCTCGCGGCGGGCATCGACGCGCCCACCGCGGGCCGGATCGAGGGCCGCCCGCGCACGGCGTTCGTACCGGAGCGCTTCCCGCCCGCGCTGCCCTTCACGGCCCACGGCTACCTCACGCACCTCGGCCGGATCCACGGTCTGTCCCGGCGGACCGCCCGCGCGCGGGCCGAGCACTGGCTGGAGCGCTTCGGGGCGGGGGCGTACGGCGGCAGCGCGCTTTCCGAGCTGTCCAAGGGCACCAGCCAGAAGGTGGCCGTGGCCCAGGCCCTGCTCGCCGAGCCCGAGTTGCTGGTGCTCGACGAGGCGTGGACCGGCCTCGACGCGGCGGCCCGCGACGAGCTGGACCAGGCCGTGACCGAGCGGGTCGCGGCCGGTTCCTGTGTGCTCTTCGTCGACCACGACCCGCGCCGGCTCGCGGACGAGGTCGCGGCCGCGTACGAGGTGGAGGGCACGGCCCTGGTCGCCGTCGAGGCGAGCGGCGGCGCGGGCCGCGCGCCCCGCGTCCGCGTCGAAGCCGAGGCCCCGCACGGCAGCCGCCTCCCGGACGGGCTGCCGGCCGGGGCCACCTACGAGACGGATCCCGCGGGCACGGTGTGCTTCACCGTCCCGGCCGACCGCTCCGACGCACTGCTGCGGGCGCTCTTGACCGCAGACGTCCCCTGGCACATCCGCCGCGTCCATGCATCACCGCACCGGATCCACGGGACACCACCCGGCGGGACACCACCCGACAGGACACCGCCCCGCCCGTCCCCCTCCGACTCCCCGGCCCCGGCGCGTGAACGATGACCGCACTGCTCGGCTACCACGCCGCCCTGCTCCTGCGCTCCCAACGCTGGCTCGCACCGGCCGTGTTGTACGGGGCGCTGCTCGCCGTCGGCGTCAGCATGGGCGATCCGGTGCTGGACTCCCTCGGCTACGCGGCGGCCGCACTGCTGCCCGTGACGGCCTGGCTGGTCCGCGTCTGCGCCACCCAGGAGCCGGCCGCGGCGCGCCACTGCGTCGTCGCCGCGACCGCACCCTGGCGCGCCCAACTGGCCTGTCTGCTCACGGCATCGGGCGCGGCGGCGCTCCTCGGCCTGGCGGGCACGATCGTGACGGTCGTCCTCGCCGACGCCCACAACACGGACGGAACCGTGGCCGTCCCCGTGCCGGGCGCCCTGGCCTCCGGCCTGCTCGCGGCCGCGGTCTGCACGCTGACCGGGGCGGCCGTGGGTGCCCTGTGCACCTGGCCGGTGCAGCGCAGCCGCGGTCTGTCGATGGCGCTGATGTGCCTGGCGACCCTGCTCGTCGCGGTCCTCGCGGGCTCCCCCGCCCAGGACGCCATCTCCTCCCTGATCACGGGCTCCCGCACGGGATCGGTCCCGCTCTCCCCGCTGCCTCTCGCGGCGGCCCTCCTCGCCGCGGCCGCCGCGGCGGGGGTTTCGTGCGGCCTCAGCGCACGGCGAGGCTGAGCCGGAGGACAGTTAGGGCCTGCCCGGTGGATCGTGCCTGGGACGGGCCCTAGCCCGAACAGGCCGCCCGCTCCGCCTCCCGCCACTCGCAGACGGGACAGAGCGTGCTGCCCTTCGTGGACTCCGGGTACTCCGTGGGCTCGCGACACAGGACGCACTCCGCGTAGGGAGGGCCGGACGGGCCGGTCGACTCGCCGGTCCGCGCTTCCGCACCGGGCGTATCCGCTTCGCAGTAACTCTCGTCGTCGGCCATCCCCTCACCGTAAGGGAAGCGGCGAAGCGGAAGCGGCGAAGCGGAAGCGGCGAGAAGCAAGCCGTGCAACGGAGGCCTGGCCATTTATCACAGCGCTGTTATATTAGCGCTGTGACATCTGCGGACAGTACTGCCCCGGACCCCTCCGCCTCCGCGGACCCCACCACGCAACCCGACCCCTGGCACACCCTGCACGAGCTGCTCGCGGCCATGGACGCCGAGATCGAGCGGGTCTACCGCGAGCGCGGCATCGAGGGCGTACGGCCCCGGTTCGCCTATCCGCTGATCCGGCTCGCCCACACCGGACCGCTGACGATCCGCGAGCTCGCGACATCCCTGGGCCGTTCGCACTCCGCGATCAGCCAGACCGTCACGGCCATGCGGAAGGAGGATCTCGTCACCTCCGAACCGGGGCCCGACGCCCGGACACGGCGCATCGACCTGACCGAACGGGGCCGAGCCCTGGTGCCGTTCCTGGAGGCGGAGTGGCGCGCCACCCACCGGACGGTCGCCGAGCTCGACGGCGAGGTCCCCTACGCGATGACCAGCGTCGTCGAGGAAGTACGGAAGGCCCTGGAGCGCCGGACGATGCGGCAGCGGATCCTCGACCACATCGAGGAGCCGTCGCGATGAGAGGGCGGCTCCGGTTCCTCGACACGCGCCCGCTGCGCGCCAGCCGGCCGTTCCGCGACCTGTGGATCGGTACCTCCGCCGCCCAACTCGGCGGACAGATGGCCACCGTGGCGGTGCTGGCCCAGGTGTGGGACCTGACCGGCAGCCCGGTCGGCACCGGGGCCATCGGGCTCGCCACGGGAGTGCCGATGGTGCTCTTCGGGCTGCTCGGCGGCACGGTGGCCGACCGACTCGACCGCCGTACGGTCGCGCGGGCCACCACCGTGGGTCAGCTCCTCGCCTCCGCGGCGCTGTGGGCCCAGGCCCTGGCCGGCAACCGCAATGTGGTCCTGCTGCTCGTCCTGGTGGCGGCCGGCGCGAGCTGCGGCGCGCTCGGCGCTCCCGCCCGGAAGACCATGCCCGTCCGCCTGCTGCCGGGCGACCAGGTCGCCCCGGGCCTCGCGCTGATGAACGTCTCGTTCCAGGCGTCGATGCTGGCCGGACCCGCCCTGGCCGGTCTCGTCATGGCCCGCTGGGACGTCTCCGCCGCGTACGCCGCCCAGGCCGTGGCCACGGCTGTCGCGGCCCTCTCCTTGACGCGGCTGCCCGCGATGCGCCCGGAACGAGCCACACCGGTCGCCGCCGCGGCGGAGGACGCCAGGCACCGCCCGGAGCGCGGTGCCTGGCGGATCCTGATCCGGCCGACGCTGTGGGGCTCGATGACCACCGACCTCTCGGCGACGCTGCTCGCCATGCCCATCGCGCTCTTCCCGCTGGTCAACGAGGTCCGCTTCGGCGGGAGTCCGCAGACCCTCGGACTGTTCCTCTCGGCCGTCGCGGTCGGCGGCATCACGGCCGGTCTGCTCTCCGGCACGGTCACCCGGTGGCGCCGCAGCGGCCTCGTGCAGCTGTCCGCCGCGGCCGTCTGGGGTCTCGCGCTGGCCTGCTTCGGCCTGGCGGGGCCCCTGTGGGCGGCGCTTCTCTGCCTGGCCGTCGCCGGTGCCGCGGACACCGTGTCCGTCATCACCCGCGGCGCCCTGGTGCAGCTGGAGACCCCGGACGCGTACCGGGGGAGGGTCTCCTCGGTGGAGCACGTCATCGGGGTCGCGGGCCCCGAACTCGGCAACTTCCGGGGCGGCCTGCTGGCCTCGGCCACCTCCGCCTCGTTCTCACTTGTCGTGGGCGGCCTGTCCGCGGCCGTCGCCATCGCCGCCGTGGCCGCGACGAACGCGCCCCTGCGCGCGTACCGCACACCGCCACGCGAGGAACCGCCCGGATCCGAACAGCGGACCCGGGCGGTATCGGTGAACGCGGGAGGTCAGAGCCCGGAGAGCTGCTGACCCACCCGGGAAGCGGCCGGGGTGGACCCGGCCCCGTCGATCACGAACTGCGAACCGGGCTCGACGAGCACGTCCCCGTCCCGCGACCCGCTGATGTCCACGTTCGTGAGCGTGGCGCTGCCCCGCGCCCCGCCCATCGCGAGGATGCCCGAGCCGTTGTTGGACTTCGAGATGGTCACGCTCTCGATCTTCACGCCCGGCATGTCACCGCCACCCGTCTTGAACTGGATGCCGTCGTACGTCGAGTCGTGGATGTCCGTGTCGCGGATCGTGACCCCGGGGATGCTCGGTCCCTGCGCGAAGAGCGTGATCGCGCCGAACTCCTGGTCCTCGTTCCAGAACGCCCCGCCCGTGCGGTACAGACCGTTGTTCGCGATCAGGGTCTGGCCCGTGAACGGGATCGGGTCGTGGTCCGTGGCGAGCATGATGCCCGGGTAGTTCATGGTGTCGTACACGAGGTTGTTCTCGATCTTGTTGCCGTAACCGCCGTACACCGCGATGCCGTTGGCGCGCCACGGCAGCTGGACGGTGTTGTTGCGGAACACGTTGTCGTGGCCGATGTCGACCGAGGTGTCCTTCACGTACTTGCTGGCCCAGACGGCGAGCGCGTCGTCGCCGGTGTTGCGGAACGACGAGTTGTAGACGGTCGAGTTCCGGGTGCCGTTGGTGAAGTTGATGCCGTCCGCGTAGGTGTTGCGGATGCGCATCCCGCTGAACTCGAGGCCGTCGCCCGGCCCCCACAGCTCGGGGATGTTGGAGTAGTCGCGGCCCACCCAGGCGCCGACGTTGGCGTGCTCGATCCAGACGTTGCTGATCTTGGTGTCCTTGCCGAGCCGGCCGTTGATCCCGACCCCGCCCTCGGCATTGCCGTCGCCGCCGCGGATCTGGCCCGAGCCGAAGATGGCGAGGTCCGAGATCTTGGTGTTGTCGTCGATGTCGAAGCCGAAGTTCCCCTCGTGCGGGTGGTTGATGCCGCCCGCCTCGTGCGGCGGGGTGAGCGTGTAGAGCTGCGAGTGCCACATGCCGGCGCCGCGGATCGTCACGTCACGGATGCCGACCTGGTTGAACTGGCCCCGGTTCTGCGGGTCGTCGGTGAGGATCTTCTGCTCCTGGCGCCACTGCCCGGCCGGGATCCACACGCAGGCGATGTCACCGTTCTGGTCGGCGGTCACCGCCTTCTGGAGCGCGGTGGTGTCGTCGATCCCGTCGTTCGGGATCGCCCCGTACTCCGTGATGGAGGTGCACGCGGCCGGCTTCTGCGCCGGCGGTGCGACCTGCTCGAGATCGATCAGGTCGACGATGTAGAACGCGGCATCGTCCCCGGCGTCGCGCTGCAGCCTGAACTTCGTACCCGCCGGATAGGTCTGCGCGAGCAACGCGTGCGACTCGTCGAACAGGCGGCGCGCGTCACCGCCCGGGGTGTTGGTGAGGCCCTCGGGCTGGTCCGTGTTCCCGTACAGCCAGCTGTACTTCGAGGACAGCGTCACCTTCTGCACGAACTGTCCGTCCGCGTACAGACTCAGCGTCTTCTGCTGACCTCCGCCGCCCGGCGCGTCCGGGATGGAGTTGCGGACGACGATCGAGTTGGCCGCGTTCGTCGAGGTGAACTCGACGTGCTGGCCGGTCGAGGTGAGGCGTACCGACTTGCGGCCCGAGGACTCGGTGGCGAAGTTGGTGTGCCCGAAGGTGCGCTCGGCGTCCGCTTCGAGCAGCGTCCCGTCGTACGTACCGTCCTCGGCCTCGTACTCGACATACGGGACCGCGGCGCCGCGGCCGACGACGATGGAGCGGGACAGGACGTTGTTGTCCTCGTTGGTCTCTTCCACCACACCGCTGGCGTCGGCGGTCGCGGTGAGTGTGGCGCCGCCGCTTGTGGCCGTCCAGCTGCCGTCGATGCCGACCGTGGCGGTCTCACCCGCGGCGACGGCGGGGGCGGTGCCGTCGAGCGTCTTGTCGCCGACCGTCAGACGCGTCACCGAACCGGCGCTCACCGCGCTGGTGCCGCGGTTGTGCACCTTCACCGCGAAGGTGACGTCCGAACCGACGGCCGGGCTCGACGGGTTGGAGGTGATCCCGGTGACCTGCAGGTCAGGCCCGGGGGACTGGCCGACGGTCAGCTTGTCCTCGGCCGTCAGGCTGTTGTTCTCGTTGTCCTGCTCGGCGACGGTGTCCGCCGGATCGACCACCGCCGACACCGTGTAACTGCCCTCGGCCCGCTTGCCGAGCGCCACATCGACCTCGGCCGAGGCGCCGGCCTCCAGCGCCGGCACCTGCGCACTGCCCGCGACGGTGCCGCCGAGGCTCACCTCGACCGCGGTGGCCGCGGCGTCGGCGGTGCCCGTGTTCCGTACGGTCGCCTTCGCGGTGATCGCGTCGTTCTCGCTGGGGGCGGCGGGGGACCAGGTCAGGCCGGACACCGTGAGGTCCGGGTTGGGCGCGGGTTCACCGTTGACCTGGAACTCGGCTATCTGGCCGCCGTACCCGGACGAGTTGCCGGAGATCTTCAGCTGGACGTCGGCGTAGCTGCCGGTGACCGGGATGCTCACGGAATTCTGGTTGGCCGCCGGGTCGAACACGTAGTCCGCCTGCGCCTTCAGCGTGGTGTAGCTCCCGCCGTCCTGCGTCCGGCCGAGCACCTCGATGTCCTGGGTGCGCTTCGACCAGGCCGCGTCAGGGTTCAGCTTGAGCACGACGGAGGACAGCTCGGCGTCCGCGCCCAGCTTGACGGTCAGGGTCGAGGGGTGGCCGCTCGCCTCCCAGTACGTGCTGGTGGAATCGTCGTTGGCGTTCGTGGCGAAGTAGTTCTGGGTCGAGGACGAGGCCTCGATGGGCTTGCCGACGGCCAGGTTCTCGACGGCAGCCTTCTTGGCGACGGCCCCCGGGGCAGGGGCGGCGGCGGTTGCCGTTCCGATGGGGACCAGGGCCGAGGCAAGCAGCCCGGCACCCAGCCGGACGGCGGTCAGCCGCCTGGTGTGTCGTCTCGCTCTCATTGCGTTCCTCTCAGTGCGGACAGGCCGGATCGGTGCGAACAGGCCGGATCAGTGCGAACAGGACGGAGCAACGGGGTCCAGGAGTCAGCCGAGATACGCCTCGACCTCGCTGAACTGGGCCGCGGGCCAGCCGCTGTTGGCGGTCACATGGACCCGCAGGTGGCGGACATCGGGCGCGGAGGCGGGCACGGCCACCGTGACGGTGTTGCCGCTCGCCGGATCGAAGCGGTGGCCGGCCGACGCGACCAGGGTGCTGAACTGCTCGCCGTCCGCACTTCCCTGCACGGACAGCGTCTGCGTCCGCGCCGCCCACGCCTGTGCCGGCGGCAGCTTCAGGACCACCCGGCGTACGGGCTGCGCCGAGCCGAGGTCGACCGTGAGGGACTGGGGGAAGGCGTGGTTCACCGACTCCCAGTACGAGGAGGCGTCACCGTCGACGGCCCGCCCCGGCGCGTACACGTCGGCGGATCCGGTCGCGGTGACCGGCCGGCCCTTCGCCAGGTTGCGGCCGGGATCGGGGTCCGGGTCGGGATCGGGGTCCGGGTTGCCGCCGCCGGGCGTGGGCCAGGTCGTGCAGTCCGCCCAGGTGCTGTCCCAGCCGGAGTTCCCGCCGCCGTCGGTCAGCGCGAAGGTGCCGGAGCCGGACGGGTAGGGGCAGTTGTAGATCCCCGCTGCGCCGACCCCGGTGGCCTTCACGTTGCTCATCCGTACGGCGCCCGGCGTCTCCGCCTGGACGACCACCGTGCCCACCTTGTCCACGGTCGATCCGTCGATGGTCACGTTCTTGACGGCCTTCCCGGTCCCGCCGCCGGAGACGAACTCGTACGCGCTGTACGGGCTGTCCTCGATCGTCGTGCCGGTGATGTTCACCGTGGCCTCGATGGCGCTGTCGTACGCGTCGACCCGCAACGCGCCCATCGGGTGGTTCCAGTTGGGGTTCATCGCGCCCGTACGCACGAGGGTGTTGCCGGAGACCGTGATCGTCCCCGACAGCGGGAAGAACGGGTCGAGGAACTTCTGGTTGGAGATGGCGATCCCGCTGCCGAGCGCGTTGGTGTCGAGGACGAGGTTGTCCTCGACGGTGATGTCACGGCCGCCGTAGATCGCGATGCCGTTCGCCAGGTTCGGCTGGGTGATCGTGTTGTTCGCGAAGGTGGAACCGTCGTTCGTGGCGTTCAGCGACCACATCGCGAGCGAGTCGTCGCCCTGGTTGCGCAGGAAGTTGTTCCGCACCTGGACGCCGCGTGCGTTGCCGTTGAGGTTGAGTCCGTCGGCCGTCATGTCGAGGAAGCGGTTGTCCTCGACGACGAGGTTGTCGTTGTTCCCGGTCAGCCACAGGCCGACCTTGACGTGCTGCAGCCACATACCGGAGACCGAGGATCCGGGGCCGAGCGAGCCGTTGACGAAGTTGTCGGGGTTGCCGTCGACCCGCTCGGTGACCTCGCCGATCACCGCGAAGTCCTTGAGGTGGACCTTGCCCGCGGAGTTCGACTGGTTGATGAACCGTGAGGACCGTACGACCGAGTGCCAGTGGCCCGCGCCCCGGACCGTCACGTTCTCCACGCCGCTCAGCTCGGAGCCGACCCTGAACTCGCCCGCCGGGATCCACACCGTGCCGCCGCTGCCCTTGGCCTGGCTGATCGCCTCGCGGAAGGCCTGCGCGGAGTCCTGTTGTCCGGTGGGGTCGGCGCCCTTGTCGACGACGGAGACGGCCCCGTCCGGCTTCGTCGCCGGCTGACCGGCCCGCTCGAAGTCGGCGACATCGACCGTGACCTGGGTGGAGACGGCCTCAAGGCGCACCTTGTCGCCCGCCTGCAGCTCACGGCCGAGCAGAATCCGGGCGTTGTCGTAGAAGTGATGCGTCTTTGCTCCCGGAATCCATGGCGTGTCGACGTAGCTGTACTTGGAAGTGACGGGGATCGAGCGCTCCAGCTTGCTGCCGTTCACGTATACGGCGAGGGAGCCGCTCTGCCCGTCGGGCACGCTGTACGCCACGTTCACGGCGTTCGCCGCCGATTCGAGCGTGAACTCCACGTGCTGACCTGCTGCGATACGGACGGCCTGCCGTCCCGATGCCTCACTGGCGAGCGTGCCCTGGGTGTGGTCGGGGCCGATCCTCGCGCCGGTGGACGCGGCGGACTCGGCTTCCAGGGGCGTGAAGGGGAGCGAGGCGCCTGCGGCGGCCTCTTCTGCGGCGGCGGCGGGGACGGCGACGCCGACCACGCTTCCCACCAGCGAAATCGCCACGACGAGCGTGGACATGACATGTCGATGCATCTGCGGGTGCACCTTCCTGAATGGGGGTTGGGGAGGGAGCGGGCCCGGGCGCCTACGGCCGCACACTCAAGCAGTGCCGGCGAATGATCACAAGATGTCGGCGAGATTTCGCAAATTCTCGACAGACGGCTGCAAGCAAAGATCACTGCCGTGATGCAGTCGTAATCTTGCAATGTTGGATCAGAATCTTGCGTAGCTCTGTTGGCCGTCCTAATGTGACGCACCGATCAGGGCAGTGCCCTGGGCATCACCCCAGAGGAGCCGTAATGAAGCCCCGTAACCTCGCGATCCTCCTGACCTCGACGAGTCTGGTTCTCACCGCCACGGCGTGCGGCGGCGATTCGGACTCGGGGGACAAGGGAGACGTCACGATCACCGTTGCGTGCCAGCCGGCCAAGACCGCGCCCAAGACACGCAAGGCGTGGGACGACGATGTCGCCGCATTCGAGAAGGCGCACCCCGGTGTCAAGGTCAAGAGCACGGACCAGCAGCCGTGCTTCGACCCGAAGACCTTCGCCGCGAAGCTGGCCGGCGGCCAGATGGAGACCGTGTTCGTGGTGCCGGTCACCAACTACGCGGATGTCATATCCAAGAAGCAGGCGAAGGACATCTCGGGCGTCACCGATCTCGTCAAGAACTACGGCGACATCAAGCAGGAAGCCCGCGACATGGTCACGGAGGGCGGCAAGGTCTACGGCGTCCCGAACGTGAACTACAGCGTCGGACTCGTCTACAACCGGGCCCTGTTCAAGGAGGCCGGCCTCGACCCCGAGGCCCCGCCGAAGACCTGGGACGAGGTCAGGGACGCGGCGAAGAAGATCGCGGACCTGGGTGACGGCTACGTCGGATACGGCGAGTACGGCGGCGGCAACACGGGCGGCTGGCACTTCGCGCAGTCCATCTTCAGCCGCGGCGGCGAGATGGTCACCGACGGCAAGGCCGCCTTCAACAGCCCCGAGGGCAAGGCCGTCCTGCAGACGCTGCACGACATGCGCTGGGAGGACAACAGCACCGGCTCCAAGGTCCTGATCGGCTGGGAGTCCCTGATGCAGGCGATGGGCGCGGGCAAGACGGGCATGATGCTCGGCGCGCCCGACGTCGTCACCGACGTGGTGCAGAAGTTCCAGGGCAAGGTCGAGGACTACGGCATCACCGGTATTCCCGAGGGCAAGGCGTCGCTCACCGGCGGCGAGGCCTACATGGTCAACCCCAAGGCGAGCGCCGCCGAGACCAAGGCGGCCATGCAGTGGATCGACTTCCAGTTCAACACCCCCGGCAAGGGCCGCCACGACTACGCGCGCGGCAAGGCCAACGGTGACCCGGTGGGCGTCCCCAACAACGACTACATGGGCGACTCGCCGACCGGCAAGGAGATCATCAAGCTCCGTACCGACAACGCGAGGCTCCCGGTCGGCAACTACCAGACGTACGTGGATGCCTCGACGAGCGTCGCGCCCAAGCTGGAGCCGCCGAAGGCGCAGGAGCTCTACGCCGTGCTCGATGTGGCCATGTCCGCGGTCCTGACCCGCGAGAACGCCGACATCGACAAGCTGCTCGCCGACGCCGAGACCAAGGCGAACGCGATTCTGGCGAAGAGCTGACCGTCACGGACCAGGGGTGCCGTCCCGGTGGGCGGCGCCCCGTACCGCGGCGCGGAACGGGAGATCACATGGACACCACCACCCTGCCGGCGAAGCGGCCCACACGGCCGCCGCGCAGGCCACCGTCCCGCAGGCGCAGGGCGGTCCGCACCAACATCACGGCGTACGGATTCCTGTGCGCGGCGCTCTTCTGCTTCGCGCTCTTCGCCTGGTGGCCGATGATCCGGCAGATCATCATGAGCTTCCAGGAGACCAATCTGGTCGACGAGCCCACGTGGGTCGGGCTCGACAACTTCCGTGCGGTCATCGAGGACCCGGCGTTCGGCCAGGCATGGAAGAACACGGTCGTCTTCACACTTCTCGCCCTCGTGTGCGGCTATGTGATCCCCTTCGCGGTGGCGATCGTCCTCAACGAACTGCGGCACGCCCGCGCCTACTTGCGCTTCGTCGTCTATCTCCCGGTGATGCTGCCGCCGATCGTCTCGGTGCTGCTCTTCAAGTGGTTCTACGATCCCGGGCCCGGCCTGTTCAACCAGGTGCTCGACTTCTTCGGACTGCCGACGCTCGCCTGGCTCGACTCCACGGACACCGCCCTGATCTCCCTGGTCATCGTCTCCACCTGGATGAACATGGGCGCCGGCGTCCTGATCTACCTCGCCGCGCTGCAGAACATCCCCGGTGAGCTCTATGAGGCGGCGGAACTCGACGGCGCGGGGATCTTCAAACGGATCTGGAACGTCACCGTCCCGCAGACCAGGCTGATCCTGCTGCTCATGCTGATGCTGCAACTCGTCGCCACGATGCAGGTGTTCATCGAGCCCTACATGCTCACCGAGGGCGGACCCGAGAACTCCACGGTCACCGTCGCCTATCTGATGTTCCAGTACGCCTTCCGCTTCGGCGGCAACTACGGCGCCGGCAGCGCGCTCGGCGTGATGCTCATGATCGTTCTCCTGGCGGTCGCCGCGGTCCAGCTCCGGCTGACCCGCGACGAGAAGAGGTAGTCCCGTGGCCCACACAGTCGACACACCCGCCCACCCCGACTCCCCGGAGGCGTCCCGCAAGGTGACTCCACCGCCCGCCCGCCGCAGGAGGAAGCGCCGCCGCGCCGCCTGGGCCGACGGCCACTCCCGCACGATCGTCTCGCCCCTGGAGCTCAAGTCCCGCTGGGGGACCCGCATTTACTGGGCCGTGTTCGCGGGCGTCGTGCTCCTGTTCACCCTGGTCTTCGTCTTCCCGCTGTACTGGATGGTCACCAGCGCCATGAAGTCGGGCGAGGAAATCGCCCAGATGCCGCCGACGCTCTGGCCGAAGGACCCGGACTTCTCCGTGTTCGCGGACGCCTGGGAGCTCTTCGACATCGGACTGCTCCTGAAGAACACGCTCTTCTACGCGATCGGCGGCTGGCTCTTCACCCTCGCCGTGGACGTCACCGCCGCGTACGCCCTGTCCAAGCTGCGCCCGATGTTCGGCAACGCGATCCTCGGCGCGATGCTCGCGACGCTGATGATCCCGCCGATCGTGGTCATGATCCCGGCGTACGTCAACGCGACGGACGTGGCGCTCTTCGGCTGGAACCTACTCAACTCGCCCTGGGCGATCTGGTTCCCGGTGGCCGCCAACGGCTTCAACATCTTCCTGCTCAAACGGTTCTTCGACTCGATCCCCGACGAGATCCTCGAAGCGGCCGAGATCGACGGGGTACCGCCCTGGCGGGTGCTCGTCTCGATCATCCTGCCGATCTCGCGGCCCATCCTCGGCGTGGTCTCCATCTTCACCGTGGTGATGGTGTTCAAGGACTTCCTCTGGCCGCTGCTCGTCCTGCCGGACAGCGAGAAGATGACGATCAGCGTGGGTCTGTCGCAGACCGCGGGAGCGGTCGGCCAGAACCAGATCATGGCCGGACTCGTCATCGCGAGCATCCCGATGATCATCGTGTTCTTCGTCTTCCAGCGCAGCATCATGGCGGGCCTCACCGCCGGCAGCCTCAAGGGCTGAGCCCGGCCGCCCCGCCGTACCGCACCCGACTTCGCTTCCCACTCCGGAAATGCGCTCCGCCGCCGGTCGTCCATCCAATGCCCCCGCCACGACCGGCGGCGGGGTCCCCACCTGCCCGAAAGGACCCCCCGTGGCAGCTGTCCAGACGTCCGAACGCACCGTCGCATGGTGGCGTGACGCCGTGATCTACCAGGTCTACCCCCGCAGTTTCGCGGACGGCGACGGCGACGGCACCGGGGACCTCGCGGGGGTCCGGGCGAACCTGCCCTACCTCGCCCGGCTCGGCGTGGACGCCGTCTGGTTCACCCCCTGGTACCTCTCGCCGCTCGTCGACGGCGGCTACGACGTGGCCGACTACCGCACCATCGACCCGGCCTTCGGCACCCTCGACGAGGCCGAGAAACTGATCTCGGAGGCCGCCGCATCCGGCATCCGCACGATCGTCGACATCGTCCCCAACCACATCTCCGACCAGCACGCCTGGTTCCAGGCGGCCCTCGCCGCGGGCCCCGGCAGCCCCGAACGCGAGCTGTTCCACTTCCGCCCCGGACGCGGCGAGCACGGCGAACTGCCCCCGAACAACTGGCCCTCCCAGTTCGCCGGCGACACCTGGACCCGCGTCCCCGACGGCGAGTGGTACCTGCATCTCTTCGCCCCCGAGCAGCCCGACCTCAACTGGTCCCACCCCACGGTCCGCCGCGAGCACGAGGACGTACTGCGCTTCTGGTTCGAGCGCGGCGTCGCCGGCGTCCGCATCGACTCCGCGGCCCTGCTCACCAAACACCCCGGCCTGCCCGACTTCACCGAGGGCGTGGACCCGCACCCGTACATCGACCAGGACGAGATCCACGACATCTACCGCTCCTGGCGCGCGATAGCCGACGAGTACGGCGGCATCTTCGTCGGCGAGGTCTGGCTGCCCGACTCCGAGCGCTTCGCCCGCTACCTGCGCCCCGACGAACTGCACACGGCCTTCAACTTCAACTTCCTCGCCTGCCCCTGGGACGCCGGCCGGCTGCGCCGCACCATCGACGACACCCTCGCCGAGCACGCCCCCGTCAAGGCCCCCGCCACCTGGGTGCTCTGCAACCACGACGTGACCCGCACGGTCACCCGCTACGGCCGCACCGACACCGCCTTCGACTTCGACACGAAGACCTTCGGCACCCCCACCGACCTGGACCTCGGCACCCGCCGCGCCCGCGCCGCGGCCCTCCTCACCCTCGCGCTCCCCGGCTCCGTCTACCTCTACCAGGGAGAGGAACTGGGCCTGCCCGAGGCCGACATCCCCCTCGACCGCATCCAGGACCCCATGCACTTCCGCTCCGGCGGCACCGACCCGGGCCGCGACGGCTGCCGCGTCCCACTGCCATGGGCGGCCGGCGCACCGCACAGCGGATTCGGCGGCGGTACGGAGCCGTGGCTGCCGCAACCCGCCGACTGGCCGCACTATGCCGTCGACCGCCAGGACGCCGACCCCCATTCGATGCTCGCCCTGTACCGCGAGGCACTGCGGCTGCGGCACACGACGCCCGGCTTCGGCGACGGCCCGATGACCTGGCTGCCCTCCGACGACGGCGTCCTCGCCTTCGCCCGTACGGACGGCCTGGTGTGCGTGGTGAACCTCTCCGGCCGGCCGGTCGAACTTCCCGCGCACGACGCGCAGTTGCTCGGGAGTGGACCGCTCGGCGCCGACGGTCTGCTGCCGGACGACACGGCGGTGTGGCTGCGCCGATGACCGCGGTGCGGCCGTGCGGCTGACCGCCGTGCGGCCGCGTCACCGACCGCGCCACGCGCCCCGGCCCGGAGGGGTCCCCAGCCGTAGCTCGGCGTCAGCGGGCTGCGCCCGTGGCGGCCCCCATCAACTCCGAGACCCGCACGAACCGGTATCCACGCTTGCGCAGCTCCGGCACGATCGTGTGCAGCGCCTTCTCCGTCGCGGGCGCGGCGCTGCGCGTGCAGTGCATGACGACGACCGATCCGGGCCGGACCCCACTGAGCACGTCCTGCGCCACGGCATCCGCATCCGTGGCGAACGCGTCCCCGCTCACCACGTCCCACTGCACCGCCGTCACCCCGCTGGACGCGAGCGACTTCAGCGCCGTCCTGTCGTAGCAGCCGCCGGGAAAACGGAAGTACGGCACGGCATCGCGCACCCCGGCCTTCTTGAACGCGGCGAAGGCCTTCTCGACATCGGCGCGCATGTCCTTCGGCGCGACGGTCGGCAGGCCGTAGCAGTCCTTCGTGAAGGCGTAATGGCTGTACGAGTGGTTGGCGACCTCGAAGAGCGGGTCGGCGTCGATCGCCTTGGCCTGCGCGGGGTACTCCTCGGCCCACCGCCCCGTCATGAACACGGTGGCAGGCACCTCGAACGTCCTGAGGGTGCGGATCAGCCCGGGATTGTCGAACCTCTCGCCGCGCGCGGCCCGCGGCCCCTGATCGGCCGTCATATCGGCATCGAAGGTCAGCGCGACGACCTTCTCCTGGCGCTTCCCGTTCTTGAACACGGGCGCAAGCCCCTGCGGCCCGGGCGCGAGCGTCGGCGGCCGCGAGGCCTTCGCCGAGGGCGTGGGGCCGGGCTTGACGGGCGGGGGCGCCGGGGAGCCGCAGCCTCCGAGGGCGGCGGCGAGCAGACAGCAGGCAAGGGCTGAGCGGACGCGGGTGCTGAGGACGGTCATGCGCGGACGCTAGCCCGATAAATCAGACAAACCGCTCATTTCCCTCGGTGTCCGCCCTCGACCTCCCCCGCTCAGGCCTGTCCGGTCTCGAACCGTGACACCTTGCCGTCGGCCACCGTGAACCGCCAGGCCGTACGCATCGCACCCCAGCGGTCGTTCGTATAGGTGGCGATCAGGGAGGTCCCGCCGTCCGCGACCGATTCGACGTCCATACGGCCATTGCTGCCGAAGGCCTCGCTCCCGATCCAGGCGCGCAGATCGCGCTCGGTCCCGTCGTCGCTCATGCTCGCGTCCTCGGTGAGCAGCGCGAAGAACGCGTCGCTGTCGCCGGCATTGAGCGCGTCGACGAGCTGCGCCACGGTCGGGTCCAGCCGGTTGTCCGCCATCATCACTCCAGGTGCTGGTGCTGGTGCTGGTGCTGGTGCAGGTCCGGGCGCGGCGCGGTCGGCGCGGTCAGCCCTGCCAGCCTGCCGAGAGCAGCCGCTCCCGGCTCTCCGCCACGTCGAAGTCCGCCTTCGGGTACTGCGGGTCCAGGGACTCCAGATGTTCGAGGAGGAGCTTGCTGATCGCCCAGTTCCGGTACCACTTGCGGTCCGCGGGGATCACGAACCAGGGGGCCGCCTCGGTGGAGCAGCGTTCGAGTGCGATCTCGTACGCCTCCTGGTACGCGGGCCAGAACGCGCGCTCCTCGATGTCGCCCGGGTTGAACTTCCAGTGCTTGTCCGGGCGGTCGAGGCGTTCGAGCAGACGGTCGCGCTGCTCGTCCTTGCCGAGGTGCAGGAAGCACTTGATGACGGTGACGCCGTCGTGCGTAAGGGACTTCTCGAAGCGGTTGATCTGGCCGTAGCGGCGGCCGAGCTGGCTGCGCGGGACCAGATCGCGGACGCGGGCGATCAGCACGTCCTCGTAATGCGACCGGTCGAAGATCCCGATCTCGCCGCGCTCGGGCAGCGCCTTCATGATCCGCCACAGGAACGGGTGGTTCTGCTCCTCGGCCGTGGGCGCCTTGAAAGCCTTGATACGGCAGCCGGACGGGTTGAACAGGCCGATCACATGCTTGACCGTGCCGCCCTTGCCACTGGTGTCCATGCCCTGCAGGACGAGCAGCATCCGCCGCCGGTCACCCGCGGTGCTCGCCGCGTACAGCCGCTCCTGGAGGTCGGCGAGACGTTCACCCATCCGGGCCATGTCGGCCAGCGCCGCGGCCTTGTCCACCGGGCCGCCGGGGGTGGCGCGCGTGTCGTACGAGGAGAGGTCGAGGCGCTCGCCCTCGGGGACGCGGAGGACGTCGGCGAGCGGGGGAGCAGCCTTCTTCGCACCCTTGGGCTTGTCCGACGCCTTCCCGGGAGCCTTCCCGGACGCCTTCCCCGCCTTCTTGCCGGGCTTCTCCGCCTTGGACGCCTTCGGTGCCTTGCTCCTGGTCTTCGCCACAGCCCATCCCTTGACTCGGCCCCCTCGCCCCGATCCTGCGACGGATCGGCGGTGCCCGCGACCGCGCGCGGGCACCGCCGGGAGAGCTCAGCCGTCCGTCACCTGTGCCAGGGCCCCGTCACCGCGAAGGTCGTGCCGGGGTTGTAGCAGTTGACGTACATCGTGTCGAAGTCCGGCGAGAAGGTGACGCCCGCGAACTCGCCCCACTCCGGCTCCTCGGGCGTCCCGATGTTCTGCCGGTTGCCGGCCATCGAGTACACCTCGCCGCGCCGGGTCAGCCCGTACACGTGCTGGGCGCCCTCGCCGTCCTCGCACACCATCAGACCGCCGCTCGGCGCCAGACAGATGTTGTCCGGCTCCTCGCCGGGCAGCTGGACGTCGGTGTCCGGACCGAAGACGATCACCAGCGTGAGCTTGCGCGCGGACGGCTCGTACTTCCAGATCTGGCCGTAGTGGTCACCGGCCGACCCCTCGCGGCTGCGGGCGTAACTGGAGACGAAGTAGACCGAGTTGCCGCCCCAGTAGCAGCCCTCCAGCTTCTGGGCGTGCGTGATGCCCTTCGGCCCGAAGTCCTGCAGCCGGATGGGCGTCTCGGCCGCCAGCGGGTCCGGTACGTCGACCCACTCGATGCCCTTGAAGCACGTGCCCGTCTCCTGGACGGCGGACAGGTCCGGCACGCCCGGTACGCGCATCGCCTGGAGCCGCCCGCCCGCGCGCAGCGAACCGCGCCCGCCCTCGGGCTTGTTGGGCAGGAAGCGGTAGAAGAGCCCGAAGGGCCGCTCGAAAGCGTCCTCCGTCTCGTAGACGACACCGCGCCTCGGGTCGATCGCGATCGCCTCGTGCTGGTAGCGGCCCATCGCGGTGAGCGGAACCGCTCCCGTACGGTGCGGGTCCACCGGGTCGACCTCGAAGATGAACCCGTGGTCCTTGGTGTAGCCGTTGGTGCCGGCCTTGTCCTCGTTCTCCTCGCAGGTGAGCCAGGTGCCCCAAGGGGTGGGCCCGCCCGCGCAGTTGACCGCGGTGCCGGCGATGGCGACCCGCTCGTCGAGCACATTGTTGCGCCGGTCCAGCGAGAGCGCCGTACACCCGCCCTTCGCGGCCGGGTCGTACGTCAGGCCCTCGACCACCGGGACGCCGATCTTGCCGTTGTGCCGGTTCTCGTGGTTGCGCACCAGGTGCGTACCGCCGCGGCGGCCCGCGAAGGCGGCCATGCCGTCGAAGTTGGTCGGCACCTTGCCCTCGCCGGAGGGCAGTTGACCGCCCTCACGCGAGAGCACCTTGTACCGGAAGCCCTTGGGCAGATCGAGCAGGCCGTTCGGATCGGGTACGAGCGGGCCGTAGCCGCCTCTGCCGTGCGCGGCGGCGCTCCCTGTGAAGAGATCGGAGAGCGAACCGGCGAAGGCGATTCCGACGCCCAAGGCCCCACCACGGGTGAGGACTTGGCGACGGGATGCGGACATGTGTGTCTCGGTCATTCGGACAACTCCCTGTTGGCGGACAGGAACGTGACCCGCATGTGTGTAGCACGCAGTTCCCCGCGCGGGAACCACGCGCGTAGCGTTCGGAGTGGCGTGTCCACGCTTTGCGTGGGCCGGACAGTCCCCTCCCGCCCGGGGGCCGGAGCCCTTTCCAGGCTATCGGCGCCCACTGACAACGCCCACGCCCGAACCCGCTCAGACGCTGTCGACCAGCCGCTTTCCGTCCCGCGCCAACGCGGTCAGCCGGGATATCGCGCGGAAGTACTTCTTGCGGTAGCCGCCCTTGAGCATGTCCTCACCGAAGATCCGGTCGAAGGGCAGCCCGGACGCGACCACCGGCACCTCGCGGTCGTAGAGCCGGTCCGCGAGGACCACGAGGCGCAGCGCCGTCGACTGGTCGGGCACGGCCTCGACGCCGTTCAGACAGACGGCCGTCAGGTTGTCCGTGAGCGCCCCGTACCGGCTCGGGTGCACCTTCGCGAGGTGGTCGAGGAGGTGCGGGAAGTCGTCGAGGCTGGAGCCCTGGGTGGCGTACGCGGTCTTCGCGACCTGCTCGTCGCTGAACGGCTGCGGCGCCTCGGGCAGTCCGCGGTGGCGGTAGTCCTCGCCGTCGATCCGCAGCGCCTTGAAGTGCGCGGACAGGCCCTGGATCTCGCGCAGGAAGTCGGCCGAGGCGAAGCGGCCCTCGCCCAGCTTGCCCGGCAGCGTGTTCGACGTCGCCGCGAGTGCCACGCCCGCGTCGACAAGTTTGCCGAGCAGCGTCGAGACGAGCACGGTGTCGCCCGGGTCGTCGAGTTCGAACTCGTCGATGCACAGCAGCCGGTGGCCGCTCAGCGTCGCCACGGTCTGCTGGAAGCCGAGCGCGCCCACCAGGTTCGTCAGCTCGACGAACGTGCCGAAGGCCTTGAGCTGCGGCTCGGCCGGGGTCGCGTGCCACAGCGAGGCGAGCAGATGGGTCTTGCCGACGCCGTAGCCGCCGTCGAGGTACACCCCGCGCGGTCCGGCCGGCGCCTGCGGCTTCTTCTGGAACCAGCGCCGTTTGCCCGCCCCGGTCGCGTGGGCCCCGCCGAGCGTGCCCGCGAAAGTGCTCAGGACCTCGACCGCCTGCGCCTGAGAGGGCTGCGACGCGTCCGGTACGTACGTCTCGAAGCGCGCCTTCCGGAACCGCGGCGGAGGCACCATCTCGGCCACGAGCCGCTCGGCCGGGACGTGCGGCTCACGCGCGCAGAGGGACTGGGGGGCCGGGTCGGCTATCGGCGCGCTGCCGGCGGCGGAGTCAGGGGAAGACGACACAGCTCTCCACCTTACGGCCTTGTCAGCGGGGGTCGGTCCGTGGAGGAGCCGTACGGGAGGCGCCCGGCCGGGCCCCGGCCGGTCCAGCGGCAGGCGGTGCCCAGGTGGGCCGTGGAAGACTGCGGACATGCGCAGCTTGTTCCCCGTGTTCCCTGTGACCGAAGAGACAGCCGGAGAAGCGGCCGGAGAGGCCGCCGGGGCGGTGGACCCGGGCGCGACGGGCGTCGCGGCCGCCGCGGACGGCGGCGGCGAGGGGCGCGAGTGGAGCCTCGACGAGCTCGCCGACCGGTACGCGTACCCGCCCGGCGACACCCCGTGGCTGCGCGCCAACATGGTCTCGACCCTGGACGGCGCCGCCCAGCACGACGGCCGCTCCCAGCCCATCTCCTGCCCCGCCGACATGCGGATCTTCGGCACCCTGCGCGGGCTCGCGGACGCCGTGCTCGTCGGTGCGGAAACGGTACGCCTGGAGGGTTACCGCCCGGCCCGCGCCCGCGAGGCCTTCGCCGCGCGGCGGGCTGCAGCGGGCCAGGGCCCGGCGCCCGCCATCGCCGTGGTGAGCGGCAGCCTCGACCTGGACTTCACGCTCCCCCTGTTCACCGAGCCCCTTGTGCCGACGCTGATCGTCACGGGCCCGGGCGCTCCCGCCTCGCGCGTGCGGGAGGCCGAGAAGGCCGGGGCCCGGATCGTCGTCGCGGGCGAGGGCCGCCGGGTCGATCCGGCCGCGGCGGTACGGGGCCTGGCGGAGCTCGGGCTCACCCGGCTGCTCACCGAGGGCGGGCCGCGGCTGCTCGGGCAGATCGTCGCGGCCGGCGTACTCGACGAGATGTGCGTGACGATTTCGCCCATGCTTGCGGCGGGTGACGCTCAGCGGATCGCCTCAGGTCCGTCCGTGCCGGTTCCGCAGCGGCTCAGGCTCGCATCGCTGCTGGAAGAGGACGGGTTCCTGTTCTGCCGCTACCGTCGAACCTGACAATCGGCGGAATCTGTCGTTCCGTTTCGTCTGCGCTGGGCACACTTAGACACGCAGACCCCGTGCGAACACGGGGAAGGATGGTTTCCGCAGGGGCCGCGAGGCCCTGAGGTCTTGAGGTTCCGCAGGGGCCCACGAGGGGCTCCGGAGGGAAAGGGCGCCGGACGTGTTCACGAGCGTATTGATGATCGAGAAGGCCTTGTCGGCCATCGACGTGGAGTTCGTCACGACGCTGCACGGAGACGACACCGTCTCCTTCGTCGTCCTCATGCAGCCCAGAGGCGACCAGGACCGGCTGCTGCGCGCGGTGGACGACGTGGCCCTGGGCGAGCTGGAGGAGGCGGTCCGCGAGGGCGACGAACCCGAGGGCAAGGAAGCCGTCGCCCCGGCCCAGCAGGCACTGGACCACTCACTGGCGGCGCTGCGCGAGGCCGGCTGCGAGGCGGTCGGGCATCTGGTCGAGGACCATCCCCTGGACGTGCTCTCCTCGATCGCCGAGGAGACCCGCGCGGACGAGGTGATCGTCCTGACGGCCCCGCACTACGTCGAGGAGTTCTTCCACCGCGACTGGGCCTCCCGGGCCCGCCACAAGGTGGGTGTCCCGGTCCTGAAGCTGTACGCGCACAGCGAGTAGCCACGAGCGGGCCGGTGCGAACCGGGGGCCCCGCCTGCGCATAGGCTGGGCCCCCGCCCACTCATTGCCGTGCAATGAGTCAGCCGTACTGATTCGCACACCTCGGGAGACCTCGTATGACCCCCGGCATCCCCCCAGCCCTGGACCGACCGCACTTCATCGGCATCGGCGGCGCCGGAATGTCGGGCATCGCGAAGATCCTCGCCCAGCGCGGCGCGCAGGTGGCCGGCAGCGACTCCAAGGCCTCCGCGACCACCGACGCCCTGCGCGCCCTCGGCGCCACGGTGCATCTGGGCCATGACGCCGCGCACCTCGCGCAGGACGCCAGCGCCATCGTGGTCTCCTCGGCGATCCGCGCCGACAACCCGGAGCTGACCGCCGCCGAGGAGCGCGGCATCCCGGTCGTCCACCGCTCGGACGCGCTCGCCGCCCTGATGGACCACCTCCGCCCGATCGCGGTGGCCGGCACCCACGGCAAGACGACCACGACCTCGATGCTCGCGGTCGCGCTCTCCAGCCTGGGCCTGAACCCCTCGTACGCGATCGGCGGCGACCTCGACGCCCCCGGCTCCAACGCCGACCACGGCAGCGGCGAGATCTTCGTCGCCGAGGCCGACGAATCGGACCGCAGCTTCCACAAGTACGCGCCCGAGGTCGCGATCGTCCTCAACGTGGAGCTCGACCACCACGCCAACTACGCCTCGATGGACGAGATCTACGACTCCTTCGAGACCTTCGCCGGGAAGATCGTCCCGGGCGGCACGCTCGTCATCGCCGCCGACCAGTCCGGCGCCGTCGAGCTCACCCGCCGGCTGCGCGACGTGTCCTCGCTCAACATCGTCACGTACGGCGAGTCCGAGGGCGCGGACGTCCGCATCCACAAGATCACCCCGCGCGGCCTGACCAGCGAGGTCACCGTCCTCATCGGCGGCAAGCTGCTCACCTTCACCGTCTCGGTCCCCGGCCGGCACTACGCGCACAACGCGGTGGCCGCGCTCGCCGCCGGCGTCGCGCTCGGCATCCCCGCGCACAACCTCGCGGGCGCGATCAAGTCGTACACCGGCGTCAAGCGCCGCCTCCAGCTCAAGGGCGAGGCGGCCGGCGTCCAGGTCATCGACTCGTACGCGCACCACCCGACCGAGATGACCGCCGACCTGGAGGCCATGCGCGCGGCCGCCGCCGACGCGCGCATCCTGGTCCTCTACCAACCGCACCTGTTCTCCCGTACGCAGGAGCTCGGCACGGAGATGGGCCAGGCCCTCGCCCTCGCCGACTCCTCCGTCGTCCTCGACATCTACCCGGCCCGCGAGGACCCGATCCCGGGCGTGACCAGCGACCTCATCATCGACGCCGCACGCGCCGCGGGCGCCGACGTGACCGCGGAGCACGACAAGGACAAGTCGGTCGCCGTGATCGCGGGAATGACCAAGCCGGGCGACCTGGTTCTCACCATGGGCGCGGGCGACGTCACGGACCTGGGCCCGCGCATCCTGGACCATCTGTCCGCCGCCGAGTAGATCCGCCGCGGAGAAGGTCCGCCGCCGAGTAGGTCCGCCGCCGAGTAGGGAGCCGAGGATCATGTCGTACGAGGTCGAAAAGCCGGACGAGCAGTGGCGCGAGGAACTCACCCCGGCCGAATACGCGGTGCTGCGCCAGGCGGGCACGGAGCCGGCCTTCGTCGGTGAGTACACGGACACGAAGACGGCCGGCGTCTACTCCTGCCGCGCGTGCGGCACGGACCTGTTCACGTCGACGGAGAAGTTCGAGTCGCACTGCGGCTGGCCGAGCTTCTTCGACCCGAAGTCCACGGACGCCGTGGAACTGATCGAGGACCGCTCCCACGGCATGGTCCGCACGGAGGTCCGCTGCGCGAAGTGCGGCTCGCATCTGGGGCACGTCTTCGAGGGCGAGGGCTATCCGACGCCCACCGACCAGCGGTACTGCATCAACTCGATCTCGCTGCGGCTGACTCCGGCGGAGTGAGGACGGTTTCGGCCGGGGCCGGGGTCAGACCCGCCACACCTCGGCCGTGGCGACGAACGCCGACGACGACGGCCGGTCCGGGGTTCCTCCCCGTGTGATCTCGCCGGGCAGGACCCGGCCGTCGACGCGTGCCCGGGCCTGTCCGCAGGGGCCGATCACCAGGCTCAGGCTGTGGTCCTCGCCGGCCAGCGGGAACGTGTCGGTGGCGAAGGCGCGCCGGTCGAGCACCTCGGCCATGTGCACGTCGATGCCGCCGCCCCGGGCCTGCAGCCCGGAGTCGAGGTCGAGCCGGACCTGGACCGCGGACCGGTGGAACCGGGGGGTGGACCAGGCCAGGCCGTCGAGTTCGGGGAAGTGGCGCACGAACTGATCGGCCAGCCAGAGCGTGAGGTGCGGGTCCTGTCCGACGGCCCGCACCCCGTCCGGCCGCCAGAGCACGAGGGCGTTCCCCGCGCCATGCGTGGACCACTCGACCCGCCAGACGGAGAGGTACGCCGTACACGCTCCTGACGCGTCGAAGAGCTGAAGGCCGGGGTTGGCGCCGACCAGAATCGGCTTGCGCCGCCCGGGATCGGCGGCCGGGGCGTCGGCGACGGCCGACGCCGGAGTGGCGGCGGTCAGGAGACCCATCGCGCCGAGTGCGGTGCTCATCCGCACGAGGCCGCGTCGGCTGACGACGGCGGAAGACGTGGTGTGGTCGGCGTTCGCAGGGGTTCGATCGTCACTCAAGGCGTGTCCTCGGTCGTGGTGACTCGGTCGCGGATCACCCTCCGGCGGCGGAGGCGGTGACGGCCATGCATTCGAGAGCCTTCGAATCCATCGGCCCGTCCGGACGGCGATGCGACACTCGCGGAATGGCGATGACGGTGCGGCTGGACGCACGGGCGTGGAGCAGGTCGCGGTTCGTCCCGTCCGTGGCCATGGAGGTGGTGGGCGTGCTGCGGCACCGCGACCGGCACCCGGCCCCTCACGCACGGGAGTGGTACGCCCGTGCGCGGCGGACCCTCCCGCCGGGTCAACTGGCGCTCCTCGAAGCCCTGGTGCCCACCGATCACAGCTACGCCCCGGACTTCCTGACGCCCGTGCCACGCCAGGGCGAGTCGACGGGGGAGGTGGCTGCCCGGATCGCGGCGACCCCGGGCGAGGAGGTCGACTACCAGCTCGATATCGCGCTCCGCGGCCGACGCGTGTGGCCCCACGTCCTCGCACTGCATCCGAGCGAGGCGGCCTACGAGCGGTGGCGGCGCCCGATGCCTCCCGCACTCGCCGCGGTGGCACACGAGGGCGGCGCCGCCGTGGCGACCGCCGCCGCGACGGCGATGGCCGGCCTGTTCGACTCCGTACTGGCACCGGACTGGCCACGGGTCCGCGCCATCGTGAACGCCGACATCGGCCACCGCGCCGACCGGATGGCCGCGCACGGCGCCGCGGCGGTGCTCGACGATCTCGGTGAACGGATGCGGTGGACCGGCACCGAACTCGTCCTGGAACGCGCCTACTCCGGCATCATCGACTGGGCCGACGAAGGAGTGCTCTTCGTACCCGCCACGACGCATGTCGGCCCGGTGCTGTTCGCCGCCGAACGCCCCCACCCGCCGATGCTCATCTACCGGGCGCGCGGCATCGGCGCCCTCGGGGAGCGCCCGGCGCCGGCGGCGGAACCGGCCCTGGCGGGACTCGTGGGCGTGACAAGGGCAGCGCTCCTGACCACACTCGACACGCCCGCGACCACAGCCGAGTTGAGCCGCAGAACCGGCTGGAGCAGCGCAACCGTCTCGTACCACCTCGGCATCCTGCTGCGGTCGGGCCTGGTCGACCGATCCCGCCGAGGCCGCACCGTCCACTACGCGCGCACCACCCTGGGAACGGCCCTCATCGCCTCCTCGCCCCCCGACCAGCCGCCCCGGCCCGCGGAAGCCGCGGCACGCGGATAGCGCTCGCCCGTCACGGCGTTCTTGCGGGGGTGCTCATACGTGTGCCTCCTTGCCGGTCTGCACGGCAGTACGGAAGCGGGCCCGGTAAGCGGAAGGTGTCACGCCAAGGTGGCGCAGGAACACGCGGCGGAGCGTCTCGTCGCTGCCCAGGCCGCTGAGCTGGGCGGCGGAGGTGACGGACTCGCCGGTGTCCAGGAGGTGTTGGGCGGCCTCCAGGCGGATCGCCTCCACGTGCGCGGCCGGGGTCCGGCCGATCCGGTCGGTGAACAGGCGGGTGAGGTGGCGGGCGCTGAGGCCCGCGCGGCGCGCGAGTGCGGGCAGGGAGTGGTCCGCGGCCGGGTTCGCCGCGATGGAGGCCAGGAGTGCGGCGAGGGCGTCGTGGCGCGGGGGCGGGGTGCGGGAGGCGACCGAGAACTGGGACTGGCCGCCCGGCCGCTGGAGGAAGACCACCAGGTCGCGTGCCACCTCGCGGGCGAGCTCGGGTCCCTCGTCGGCCTCGACGAGCGCGAGCGCCAGGTCGAGGCCCGCGCTGACGCCCGCGGAGGTGTACGTGCGGCCGTCGCGGACGAAGAGGGCGTCGCCGTCCACGGTGATGTCCGGGTGGCGGCGGGCCAGCGCCGTCGCGTACCGCCAGTGCGTCGCCGCGCGCCGCCCGCGAAGGAGGCCCGCCTCGGCCAGGGCGAAGGCGCCCGTGCAGATCGACGCCGTGCGCCAACTGGCCGTGTGCAGGGTGCGGATGGGGTCCAGGAGCTCGGGCGGGACACGGTCGGGCAGGCCGGGGGAGCCGGGGACGAGCAAGGTGTGCAGGCGGCCTTCGACGCTTCCCACCGCGTCGGTGAGCAGCTGGGTTCCGGCGGACGTCGTGACCGGGCCGCCCTGCGGGGACAGCAGCCGCACCGCGTACCGGGCACCGAGCGTGGCCGCCGTGCTGAACACCTCCAGCGGCGCGGTGACATCGAGCAGCCGCACCCCCTCGTACGCGAGCACGGCGACGGTGCGCGGGCGGCGGCCCGGGGCGGGGGCGTGCGATTCCCCGCTCGTAGGGGCGGATGGATGCCGCTCCCGGTCGGCGGCGAGGGAAGTCTGCCGCTCCTGGGCAGGGGCCACGGAAGTCCGCCGCCCCCTGCGCGTAGCCATGGATGTGTCCCGCTCCCGGTTCATAGCGCCAGGCTACCGCCATGCCATGTCCCGATGTGTGGGATGCATGGCTGGATGGACATGGCGGACGCCCGGCCGCCGGCGGCAGTCTGACGGCAGCGGAAGTCGCGGGGCCGAGCCGGTTCCGCCGCCTCATCGAAGGAGCACGACGTGCCAACCCGTATCGCCGATATCGCGATCCCCGACAGCGCCCTCGCCCGCGAGGCGACCGAACTCGTCCGCGACACCGCGGGCCCCCTCCTCTACGACCACTCGAGCCGCGTCTTCCTCTTCGGCGCGCTCCGCGGCCTCCACCGCGGGTTGACGTACGACAGCGAACTCCTCTATGTGGCCGCCCTGTTCCACGACCTCGGGCTGACCGGGAAGTACGCCGGCTCCGGGCAGCGCTTCGAGATCGACGGCGCCGACGCGGCGCGTGCTTTCCTGCTGCGGCATGGTCTGGCGGAGGAGCGGGCGCGGATCGCCTGGACGGCGGTGGCGCTGCACACGACGCCCGAGATCCCGTACCGGATGGAGCCGGAGGTCGCGCTGGTGACCGCGGGCGTCGAGCACGATGTCCTCGGGCTCGGGTTCGACGAGGTCAGCGACGAGCAGCGGGCCGCCGTCGTGGCCGCGCACCCGCGCCCGGACTTCAAGCGCCGGATCCTCGCGGCCTTCACCGAGGGCATCGCGCACCGGCCCGCCACCGCGTTCGGCAACGTCAAGGCCGATGTGCTCGCCCGCTTCTCACCCGGTTTCGTACGGACGGACTTCGTCTCCGTGATCGAGAACTCCCGCTGGCCCGAGTGAACCCACATCCCCAGGAGCAAGGAAGGGACGCCCTCATGACCCGTACACCCGACACCGACAGCGCGCCCGCACCCGCCACCTCTCAACTCCGGCCGCCTGTCCCCCCGTTCACCCACGCCGACGCCCTCGTCAAGGTGCAGGCCGCCGAGGACGCCTGGAACACCCGTGACCCGGAGCGAGTGGCGCTCGCGTACACGGAGGACTCGGTGTGGCGCAATCGCGACACCTTCCTGACCGGCAGGGACGCGATCCGTGAGTTCCTCGCCGCCAAGTGGCACAGGGAGCTCGACTACGCGCTGCGCAAGGAGCTGTGGTCGTACGGCGACGACCGGATCGCGGTCCGCTTCCAGTACGAGTGGCGGGACGCGGACGGCGGCACCTGGCGCTCGTACGGCAACGAGCTGTGGGAGTTCGACGCGGCGGGTCTGATGCGCCGGCGCGAGGCCAGCATCAACGACGTGCCCATCGGGGCGCACGAGCGGCGCATTACGGGGGCGCGGACAGCCCGGGAGCGAGGAGCGGCGCTGCCGTTGGCGTGACGCGTGGTGTGCGGTGCGAACGGAAGCGCGTTCGCCGCATCGTCAGCACGAGTGCAAGGTGCGCGCACGGCGGAACCTGTGGCCGCGTACTCCGTTGGAAGAACCGTTGTGCGCCCCGGGCGCGGCCGGTCCCACTGGTGCAGAAACGTTCCGTACTGGGAGATTCGGTCGCCGCGTGGCGGTGAATCCAGGAGAGGACTGCGGCGGTGGCCGGCGGTATCAGGGGTGCGGTGCCCACCCCACGTGTGGGACGTGGCGGCGGGCTGATCGGCCGTGAGGAGGAACTCGCGCGGCTGCGCCGCATGGGGGACGACGGCGAACGGCTGATCAGCGTGGTCGGCGCCGCGGGCGTCGGCAAGAGCGCCCTCGCCAGGGCGGCACTGGAGACCGGCGGACGCGGCCGCACCGTGGTGGAGGTGCGCTGGCCGGGCCCGGGCCGCTCGGCGCACGCACCGCCGAAGAGCGACGGGCCCGCGGCCGCGGTGCTCGCGGCCCTCGGGCAGGCCAAGGCGGCGGACGCGAAGGCCGGGGGTGTCAGGGCAGCGGGTGCCAAGGCTGCGGACGTCAGGGCGGCACGGGCGGCACGGATCGACGACGTCGTACGGAGCCTGTCGGCGCGGCTGCGCCCTCGACGCGAGCTTGTGCTGTTCCTGGACGACATGGACCCGGTGCAGGAGGCCTGCACGACGGTCGCCCAGCAGCTGCTCAACCGGCTCCCCGGCCTCCGGATCCTCCTCACGTCCCGCCGCGCTCTCGGTCTCGGCCAGGAACGCACGCTCCGTCTCGGACCGCTCGACCACGGCACGGCGGCCCAGGAGGACGAACCGCCGGCCGTCCGCCTCTTCCTCGACCGCGCCCTCGCCCTGCGCCCCCACCACCCCGTCCCACAGGCCGACTACGGCCTCGTACGCGAGGTGTGCCGCCGCCTGGAGGGACACCCGCTCGCCATCGTGCAGGCCGCCCACCAGCTCACCACCCTCGAACTGCCGCAGCTGGCACAGCGGTTGAAGTCCGGCCAGTGCTGGCTCACCCACCCGCGCGCACCCCTGGCCCGGCAGACCTCGCTGCGCCACAGCCTCCTGGCCGTCTACCGTCAGTGCGGCCCCGGCGAGCGCATCGTGTGGAGCCGGGCCAGCACCTTCGCTGACGCGTTCACCGAGGCGTCGACCGCGTTCCTGTGCACGGGCGGCGGCATCCGCGCCCAGGACATCCCGCGCCACCTCGCGGGCCTGGCCGCCCAGGGCGTCCTCACCCCGCTCGGCGACCCCGGGGGCGTACGTCCGCTGCGCTACCGGATGACGCCCGCGGGACGCGAGTTCGGGCAGGAACGTCTCTCCCGCGCCGGGGAGACCGAGATCGCCGCCGAGCGCTGCCTCGCGCACGGCCGGCAGCTCGCGCACGTCGCCGAACACCTCTGGAACCACGGCAGCCAGCGCCAGGCCGTACGGCTCCTCGCGGAGGAGCACCGCAATCTCGGCGGGGTGCTCAGCCGCGCCGTCCGCCATCCGCAGCAGGCGCAGACCGCGCTCGGCATCGTGACGGACCTCTGGTTCTGGTGGGCCGCCTACGCGCACGCCGACGAGGGGCGCCGTCATCTCCTGAAGCTGCGCGCCGCCTGCACCCCGGACACCCCGCTGTCCGCGCGCGAGGGCTGGCTGGGCGCGCTGCTCCTTACGCACACCGCTCCGGACACGGCGGATCTGCTGCTCCAGGAGGCCTGGCCCGACGCCCTCCTGGCCGGGGACAGCGCCACCGCGGGCAGCGTCGCCTTTGTCCAGGGGCTGATCGCCTGGGACCAGGGGCGGACCGAGACCGCCGGTGAACTCCTCGCCGACGCCGCGTACACCATCCCGGGCCTGACCCCCGCGGGCCTCTCGCGCCCGGCGGCCCTTGCCGCGCTGGGTCTGCTGCGGGCGCACACCGCGCCGCGCGAGGCCCTGGGAGCGGCCCGCGTCGCCCTCGCCGAGGCGCGCGTGCACGGCGACGACCTGGCCTGCTTCCTCGCCCGCTTCGCGCTGGCCC
Organism: Streptomyces sp. NPDC050418; assembly: GCF_044458745.1. Taxonomy (NCBI): domain Bacteria; kingdom Bacillati; phylum Actinomycetota; class Actinomycetes; order Kitasatosporales; family Streptomycetaceae; genus Streptomyces; species Streptomyces sp. NPDC050418. The sequence goes on along the minus strand of NZ_JBITIG010000017.1, from coordinate 175,300 downwards.
ACCTCGACCTCGGCCGGGGCCGCACCACACGGGCCTGGCGGCGCGCCCGGCGGATCCTGGCCGATCACGGCACGGACGGGCCGGTGCTCCAAGGGCTCGCGGCGGTACGGGAGTTCCTCGCCGCGATCGAGCGGGGCGAGCGGCCCGAGGCACCGGCTCCGCCCTTCCCGGCGGCGGGCCGGACGGTGGCCGGTCGGGCCGCAACGGCCACCGGCCGGCTCCCTGGGGAGCCGGCCGGCACGCCTTTGCTGGACCAGGTCAGGCCGTCCTGACCTCCGCGCGGGGCGTGGTTCAGGCCTTCTTGACCACGCTCGACTTGAGCTGCATGTTGCCGAAGCCGTCGATCTTGCAGTCGATGTCGTGGCCGTCGACGCCGTCCACCAGACGGATGTTGCGGACCTTCGTGCCCGCCTTGATGCCCGACGGGCTGCCCTTCACCTTGAGGGCCTTGACCACGGTGACCGAGTCGCCGTCGGCGAGCACATTGCCGACCGCGTCACGGATGACCTTCTCGCCGGTCTCGTCGGCGGAGCCGGCGGCGGGGGTCCACTCATGGGCACACTCCGGGCAGACGAGCAGCGCGCCCATCTCGTAGGTGTAGGCGCTGGAGCACTGGGGGCACGGAGGCAGGTTCTCGGGCATGGGATCAGCGTATTTCAGCCAGGGTCAATTGCGAAATTCTGCAATTGCATACATGCTGAGGGTGCTGCGCCCGTGCCCTGTCAGCGGGCGCAGTGCCGCGTCGAGGAGAGGTGCGAGGCGTCCGCCGTGTCCGTTCCGCTGTATCAGGCCAAGGCCGAGTTCTTCCGCATGCTGGGCCATCCGGTGCGCATCCGCGTCCTGGAGCTGCTGCAGGACGGGCCGAAGCCGGTACGGGAGCTGCTCGCGGCGATCGAGGTCGAGCCGTCGACGCTCTCGCAGCAGCTGGCGGTCCTGCGGCGGTCGGGGATCCTGACCTCCGTACGGGACGGATCGACCGTCGTGTACGAGCTGGCCGGCGGTGACGTCAACGATCTGATGCGCGCCGCGCGACGGATCCTGACCGTGATGCTGGCCGGGCGGCACGAGCTCCTCGAAGAGCTGCGGGAAGCCGAGGTCGCGGTCAAGTGACCTCACTGTTCAACCGGGTGTGGCACCCGGTGCGCTCCCTGCTGCCCGTCCGCGCCGACGTGCGGGCCATGACCCGCAATCCCCGGCGCGACCTGCTCGCCGGTCTGACCGTCGCCATCGTCGCGCTGCCGCTCGCCCTCGGCTTCGGAGTCTCCTCCGGGCTGGGCGCGGAGGCCGGGCTCGCGACCGCCGTCGTCGCCGGTGCGCTCGCGGCGCTCTTCGGCGGATCGAATCTGCAGGTGTCCGGGCCGACCGGTGCCATGACCGTGGTCCTCGTCCCGATCGTCGCCCAGTACGGACCCGGCGGCGTCCTCACCGTAGGACTGCTCGCGGGCGCGATGCTGATCGCGCTTGCGCTGCTGCGGGCCGGCAAGTACATGCAGTACGTGCCCGCGCCCGTCGTCGAGGGCTTCACGCTCGGCATCGCCTGCGTGATCGGGCTGCAGCAGATCCCGAACGCACTCGGAGTGCCCAAGCCCGAGGGCGAGCGGGTCCTTTCGGTGACGTGGCGGGCCGTCGAGGAGTTCGCGCAGGCGCCGAACTGGACCGCCGTGACGCTTGCCGTGTCCGTGGCAGCGATCATGCTGCTCGGCGCCCACTGGAAGCCCACCATCCCGTTCTCGATCGTCGCGGTGATCGCGGCGACCGTGGCCGCGCAGCTCTTCCACCTCGACGCGGCCGCCCCCATCGGCACGCTGCCCGCCGGTCTGCCCGCGCCCTCGCTCGGCTTCCTCGACCCGTCGGCCCTCGGCTCGCTGCTCGCCCCGGCCGTCGCCGTCGCGGCGCTCGCCGCCCTGGAGTCGCTGCTCTCGGCGACCGTGGCGGACGGGATGACCGTCGGCCAGAAGCACGACCCGGACCGCGAACTTTTCGGCCAGGGCATCGCGAACCTCGCCGCGCCCCTGTTCGGCGGCGTCCCGGCGACCGCGGCCATCGCGCGTACCGCCGTCAACGTGCGCACCGGCGCCCGCTCCCGGCTCGCCGCGCTCACCCACGCCGCCGTCCTCGCGGTGATCGTCTTCGCCGCCGCGCCGCTGGTGTCGAGGATCCCGCTCGCCGCGCTCGCCGGCGTGCTGCTCGCCACCGCGATCCGAATGGTCGAGGTCGGCGCGCTGCGCGCGATGGTGAAGGCCACGCGCTCCGACGCCGTGATCCTCGTCCTGACCGCCGCCGCGACCCTCGCGCTCGACCTCGTGTACGCGGTGATCATCGGCCTCGTCGTGGCCGGCGCCCTCGCCCTGCGGGCCGTCGCCAAGCAGGCGCGGATGGACCAGGTCGACTTCATCCCCGACCTGCCCGGCGGACACAGCGACGAGGAGCGGGCGCTGCTCGCCGAGCACATCGTCGCGTACCGCATCGACGGCCCCGTCTTCTTCGCGGGCGCCCACCGCTTCCTCCTCGAACTCTCCGAGGTCGCCGACGTCCGCGTGGTGATCCTGCGCCTGTCGCGGGTGTCGACGATGGACGCCACCGGCGCGCTGGTCCTCAAGGACGCGGTGCAGAAGCTCAACCGGCGCGGCATCGTCGTGCTCTCCTCCGGCATACGGGACGGACAGCTCCAGGTCCTGCGCTCCACCGGCACGCTGGAACTGCTGCGCACCGAGGGCCGCTCGTACGCCACCACCCCCGAGGCCATCGCCGGAGCCCGCGCCTACCTGCAGGGGCAGGGTGTCCTGCCCCCGGGCGCGGCCTCCGAAGGCCCCGTATCCGACGACGCGACCCACGAAGGTCCCGTACCCGCCGAGCCGACCGCACGCCCCAGCACCGAGGAAGCCCTGCGATGACCGCACCCACCGCCCCCTGCCGACTGGTCGAGGTCTCCGGCGCCGAGGCGCTGTGGCTCCTGGAAGGCTGCAGCCAGGGCCGTCTCGTCCACGTGCAGCGCGGCATCCCGGTCATCCGGCCCGCCGTGCACGTCCTCGCGTACGGCCGGCTGATCGTGCGCACCCCGGTACCGGCCGCCGTGCTCGCGGACGCCGCCTCGGTCACGTACCACGCGGAGGACATCCGCACCGCGGCCGGCACCGGCTGGATGCTGACCGTCACCGGCCCGCCGGACGTCCTCGACTACCGTGACGACGAGGCCGCGCACCACCGCCGCACCCTGACCGGCTGGACCCATGGGCCGCACGACACGCTGCTGCGGATCAGCCCGCAGACCGTGACAGGCTTCCGGATCGCGAGGGGCGACGCGTGAGCGACGACGGCAAGGGGACCGTGCACGCGGCGCTTCCGTACCGGCATGTGCTGACGCTGCCCGTCATGCCGGGCGCGGTACGGATGGCGCGCGAGACCGCCGAACAGGCGCTGGGCGAATGGGGCATCAGCGCGCAGGAACCGGCCGTCGGACCGGCACTCCTGATCCTCAGCGAACTGGTCACCAACAGCGTGCGCCACGCCGCCGTGACGACCGAGCAGGTCACGGTCACCTACGCGGCGGCCCGTGACACCTTCGCCTTCGGTGTGCACGACCGCCACCCGTACCAGCCGCCACTGCACAGCCCGGCGCTCGCCGCGAGCGGCGGCGGGCTCGCCACCGTGCTCGAACTCACCCATGAACTGGCCGGATCGGCGGTCGTCCGCGCGGACGCGGACGGCGGCGGCAAGAGCGTGTGGATCACGCTGCCCCTGCAACGGAGGACCGCCCGCCGGGGATAGCCACGTGCCAACCGCCTGCGGTGGGATGCGATGCTTGACGCGCGGCCGGAACCACCCGGCCGCGTATCGCAGGTGAGTGCGCGAGGAGGCCGGCGGGGTGAGTGCGCCGCTGTACCAGCTGAAGGCCGAGTTCTTCAAGACGCTGGGGCACCCGGTCCGCATCAGGGTGCTCGAACTGCTCAGCGAGCGGGAGCACGCGGTGTCGGAGATGCTGCCCGAGGTCGGCATCGAGCCCGCGCATCTGTCCCAGCAGCTCGCGGTCCTGCGCCGCGCCAACCTGGTGATCACCCGCAAGGAAGGCTCGGCGGTCTACTACTCGCTGGCCAATCCGCAGGTGGCCGAGCTCCTCAAGGTCGCCCGGTCCATCCTCTCCGGCGTTCTCGCCGGGCAGGCCGAACTGCTCGCGGACCTGCGGGCGGCGGATCCGCGGCCGGTGAAGCGGCGGGTCTGAGCGGTCGTTGCGACGCGGCCGGGCGGTTGTACGAGGCCGGGGCGGGCGCTACTTGTCGGCGTGCTGGCCGACGTAGAAGAGCAGCCAGATGAAGCCCGCGAAGAGGTGCGTGCCGAAGATGTAGAAGCCGACGCGGATGGCGACGCCGCGCTCCTTCCACGTCTCCTCGTCGATCGGTTCCTTGTCCTTGCGGGCCATGTCAGCTCCCCTCACCGGGCTCGACCTCGAGACATCCAAGGAATTGCTAATTTCTGCAACTCTACCGTGCAGCGGTGACAGGGGTCGGTGCCCGGGGTCGGTGCCCGGGACGGCCGGGGCCTCAGCCGAACCAATGGCGGTCGTAATACTTGGCGAGGGAGAACGGGGCGCGGGGGTCGGTGAGGATGCGGTGGAGGGCCTCGGCGGCCGAGGCGCCCATCGGGGTCCAGTCGTCGAAGGTCTCGCCGATGGCGAGGGCGGGCCAGCCCGCCGGGTCGGCGCCGTCCACGTGCCAGAGGAGCTGACCGTGCTCGCAGCCCGCCCAGGGGAGCAGGACCTTGCCGCCCGGCTGCCGCGCGCACGCGCTGCGGGCCTGGGCGAGGGAGTCGTGCCAGTCCATGTCGAGGCCCGCGTCGTGCCCGTCCGGCTCGTGCAGGGTGAGGAAGATGTCGAGGGTGGACCAGGGGCCGGTCCGGATCGGCTGGTGGAGGGAGATCCAGTCGTTGAACTGGCCTCCGCCGAAGACCTCGATGAGCTCCTTGTAGTCCGCGGGCAGCGGCGTGCCGAGGCGCGCTTCGGCCTCCGGCCAGTCCACCGGATTGGTGCGGTCCATGGTCCACCCGGTCAGCTCCACCACGCGCTCCACGTACGAGGCGTCGGGTGACGACGGGTCGTAGCGTTCCGTCGGGAGCACCCGTTCGGCCACCGCGACGAACACGCGGCCGCCTTCCGTACCCGCGCCGATCCAGCGGTCGCTGAGCGACCACGCCCGCAGCGCCTCCGCGTCCATGCCGTCCAGGAGCCGGAGCAGCGGCGCACCGGTACGTTCGTCCGCGGCCTGGTCCGCGTCGTCGTCGAGGTACAGGGTGAGCGGCCGGCCGTAGTGCTCGCACAGAGCCTGCACGAGATCGGTCAGTTCGAGGTCCGGATCCCCGAACAGCGGCGGCGCGGGCGCGGTGGACCGGGCCACGTACCGGAGCAGATCGTCGAGTGAGTGGTGCACGTCTGGTTCAGCGCACCAGGCGCCGCAAACGTCACCCCCGTGAACACGCGGCCCCCCGGACACGACTGTGGCCCTGCTCCGGGGAGATCCCCGGAGCAGGGCCACAGTGTTCAGCCTTGCGGCCTCAGCGAGTCGGCCTCAGCAGGCCGGCACGGCTCAGACGTCGAACCGGTCGAGGTCCATGACCTTCGCCCACGCGGCGGCGAAGTCCGTCACGAACTTCTCCTTCGCGTCGTCGCTCGCGTACACCTCGGCGAGGGCGCGGAGCTCCGAGTTCGAGCCGAAGACCAGGTCGGCACGGGTGCCGGTCCACTTCACGGCGCCGGAGGCGTCGCGGCCCTCGAACTCGTCCTGCGCGGAGGACGTGGACTTCCAGGTGATGTCCATGCCGAGCAGGTTGGCGAAGAAGTCGTTGCTCAGCGTGCCGACGTTGTCGGTCAGGACGCCGTGCTTCGAACCGCCGGTGTTCGCACCGAGGACCCGCAGACCGCCGACGAGGACGGTCATCTCGGGGGCGCTCAGGGTGAGCAGGTTGGCCTTGTCGGTCAGCAGGAACTCGGCCGGCAGACGGTTGCCCTTGCCGACGTAGTTGCGGAAGCCGTCCGCCTTCGGCTCGAGGGCGGAGAAGGACTCGACGTCCGTCTGCTCCTGCGCGGCGTCCACACGGCCCGGCGTGAAGGACACCTCGACCTCGACGCCGCCCGCCTTGGCGGCCTGCTCGACGGCGGCGGTGCCGCCGAGGACGATCAGGTCGGCCAGGGAGACCTGCTTGCCGCCCTTGCCGTTGAAGTCGGCCTGGACACCCTCGAGGACACGGAGCACCTGCGACAGGTTCTCCGGGTCGTTGACCTCCCAGCCGCGCTGCGGCTCGAGGCGGATACGGGCGCCGTTGGCGCCGCCGCGCTTGTCGCTGCCGCGGAAGGAGGAGGCGGCGGCCCAGGAGGCGGAGACCAGCTGCGGGACCGTCAGGTCCGAGCCCAGGATCTGCTCCTTGAGCGCGGCGATGTCGGCGGCGTCGATGACCTCGCCCTCACGCGCCGGCAGCGGGTCCTGCCACAGCAGCGTCTCGGCGGGGACCTCCGCGCCGAGGTAGCGCTGGATCGGGCCCATGTCGCGGTGCGTCAGCTTGTACCAGGCGCGGGCGAAGGCGTCCGCGAAGGCGTCCTGGTCGTCCTTGAAGCGGCGCGAGATCTGCTCGTAGACCGGGTCGAAGCGCAGCGACAGGTCGGTGGTGAGCATCCGCGGCTCACGCTTCTTGGAGGCGTCGTCCGCCTCCGGCACCATGCCGGCGCCGCCGTTCTGCACGGGTCGCCACTGGTTGGCGCCGGCCGGGGACTTGAAGAGCTCCCACTCGTAGCCGAACAGGATGTGGAAGAACTCGTTGTCCCAGCGGGTCGGGTGGTACGTCCACGTCACCTCGATGCCGGAGGTGATGGCGTCGGCGCCCTTGCCGCTGGCGTGCGAGGACTTCCAGCCGAGGCCCATCTGCTCCATCGGCGCGCCCTCGGGCTCGACGCCGACCAGCTCGGCGTCACCGGCGCCGTGGGTCTTGCCGAAGGTGTGGCCACCGGCGATGAGGGCGACGGTCTCCTCGTCGTTCATCGCCATACGGCGGAAGGTCTCCCGGATGTCGCGGGCCGCGGCGACCGGGTCCGGGTTGCCGTTGGGGCCCTCCGGGTTGACGTAGATGAGGCCCATCTGGACGGCGCCGAGCGGGTCCTCGAGGTCGCGGTCGCCGGTGTAGCGCTGGTCGTCGAGCCACACCTGCTCCGGGCCCCAGTACACGTCCTCGTCGGGCTCCCACACGTCCTCGCGGCCGCCGGCGAAGCCGAAGGTCTTGAAGCCCATCTCCTCGAGCGCGACGTTGCCGGTGAGGATCATGAGGTCGGCCCAGGAGATCGCCTGGCCGTACTTCTTCTTGACGGGCCACAGCAGACGGCGGGCCTTGTCCAGGTTGCCGTTGTCCGGCCACGAGTTGAGCGGCGCGAAGCGCTGCTGGCCGGCGCCGGCGCCACCGCGGCCGTCGCTGATGCGGTACGTGCCGGCGGAGTGCCAGGCCATACGGATCATGAGCGGGCCGTAGTTGCCGAAGTCCGCGGGCCACCAGTCCTGCGAGGTGGTCAGCACCTCGGCGATGTCACGCTTCACGGCCGCGAGGTCGAGGTTGTTGAAGGCCTCGGCGTAGTCGAAGTCCTCGCCCAGCGGGTTCGCCACGGCGGGGTTCTTCGCGAGGATCTTCAGGTTCAGCCGCTCCGGCCACCACTGCTGGTTGCCGCCGCCCTGTGTGGGGTGCGCGGCGCGCTCGCCGTGCGCTACGGGGCAGCCGCCAGTGCTGGCGTCAGTGTTCTCGGACATGGAAATCCCTCCGGACGGGGCGGATCGCGGTGCTCGGGGTGCTTCTCGTACTGCTCATCAGCGCATTCATGCACTTGGCTATCGTCGAGGCCGATCCTACAATGGACAGAGTCCAAGTCAAGAAACACGCTAACCCCTGTGCCCGCAATTGTCCTGCCGATCCTGCCGACCCGGAAATGGGTGATCCGAAGATGAGCGACCTCCTGGAGCGGCTGCGTGGCCGCGGCTGGCGGATGACCTCGCAGCGCCGTGTCGTCGCTGAGGTGCTCGACGGCGAGCACGTGCATCTGACGGCGGACGAGGTCCATGTGCGCGCGGCCGCGAAGCTGCCCGAGATCTCGCGCGCGACCGTCTACAACACGCTCGGCGAACTGGTCTCGCTCGGCGAGGTCATCGAGGTCTCGACGGACGGCCGCGCCAAGCGGTACGACCCCAACGCCCACCAGCCGCACCAGCACCTGGTCTGCTCCGGCTGCGGCGCGATCCGGGACGTGCGCCCCCAGGGGAACCCGCTCACCGATCTGCCCGCCGAGGAGCGCTTCGGCTTCACGGTCGAGGCCGTGGAGGTCACGTACCGCGGGGTGTGTCCGAACTGCTCGGCCTGACGGACCGCAGAGAGGTCAGAGCACCTTGTTGCGTACGAGGGAGGAGAGGATCAGCGCCCCGGGCAGCAGCGGCAGCCAGCCGTTGATGACGCGGTAGCCGATCACGGCGGCCGTGGCGAGGGTCAGCGGCGTGCCGAAGACGATCAGCGTGAACACCAGCGCCGCGTCCACCGGACCGATCCCGCCGGGCGCGGGCACCGCGCCGACCATCGCGCTCGCCGCGAGGTGCGCGAAGATCAGATGCGTCCACGGCAGCGCGATGCCGAGCGAGGCGCCCACCGCGGCGAGGGTCGCCGCCTGGAACAGGGGCAGCGCGGCCGCCCCGCCCCACAGGGCGAGCACCCGGCTCGGCCTGCTGTGCAGCAGCCGCGCGTCGGTCAGGGCCGTACCCGCGAAGCTGAGGAGCGGGCGGCGCAGCGGCGTGACGAACTTGATCAGGGCCGCCGCGACGACGAGCGCCGCGACGACGCCGCCCGTGATCAGCAGCAGCGTCTCACCGGACGGAAGGAGCTGCCCCGTGGGCAGCGTGTCCGGGAACGCCAGCAGGAACACGAGGATGAGCGCGCCGCGCGCGACCGGTTTCACCAGGGAGTACAGCGCGAGGGACGCGGTGGCGCGGGCCAGCGGGATGCCGCGGCGCTGCAGGAAGCGCAGCGTCACCGCGTGCGCGCCGAGACCCGCCGGCAGGACGTGGTTCGCGGCGCCCGCCGCGACCTGCGAGGCGAGCAGCTGTCCCGGCGGCAGCCGCTCGGGCAGCGCGCCCTGCCGGATGAAAGCGGCGCTCACACTGCACAGCGCGGTGAACGCCACCGCGACGCACAGCCACACCGGATCGGCGGACGCGAGCCGCGCCGCGCCGTCCCGCATCGCCTCCCAGTCGAGCGCGGCCCAGGCGCCGATGGCCAGCACGGGCAGCACGCTGAGGATCAGCCTGATCTGACGCCCCCCGAGCGGGAGGCGCTGCAGCAAACCCGGAGCGGAACCGGGCGCGGACAGCTCGGAGAGCCGGAGCGGGGACACGGCGCACGTCATCCTTCCGCGTCGTGCCCGCGCAGAAAGAAGGACGTTCTGGAGCGGGCCGGTCGGGACACACAGGGTGGGGAGTCGGGAAGAGGATTCCCGTTTTGAGCGGTTCCCATCCTTGATGACGCATCCGTGTCCGGTGGGGGAATGGCCACTTCCGTACAGGAGACCACTGTCTGCCGGATCCGGGTAGGGCTGACCGATGTGAGGTGGATCGCCCGGGTGATCCCGCCCGCCGTCCGGGGGACTCAGGCCATCGGGGCCAGGCGCGGGGCCGCCGGGACCTTGTTCTTCGCGTGGACCGTGGAGCCCTTGCGCCACTTCTTCCACGACACGTTCCAGTCTCCGTAGCCGTTGTCGAACGGCGTCATGTCCTCGCCCTCGCTGTTGATCACCTGGACGATGTCGCCCGGGCGGACGAGGTCGAAGAACCACTCCGCGTCGGACGTGCTCATCCCGGTGCAGCCGTGCGAGACGTTCTCGACGCCGTGCGACCCCGCCGACCACGGCGCCGCGTGCACGTACTCGCCGCTCCAGGTCACACGGGTCGCGAAGTTCACCTTGAGATCGAAGTAGTCGCTGCTGCCACGCGCGATGCCGATGCCCTCGCCGCGCATCCGGACCTGCCGCTCCTTGGCGAGCACGGTCTTGATGCCGTTGCGGGTGCGGTAGCCGGGCTTGCCGGTGGTGACCGGGATCGTACGGATCTCCTCGCCGTTGCGCAGCACCGTCATGGTGTGGTCCGAGGCGTCCGTGATCGCCTCGATGCGGTCGCCGGTGCGGATCGTCAGCGGCTCGGAGCCCGCCCCGTACACCCCGTCGCCGATGTTCACGCCCGCCAGCGCGCTGCGCACGGTGATCTCCGCGTGTGCGGGCCAGAACGCGCGCGGGCGGTAGTGCAGGGTCCGGTCGTCCACCCAGTGCCATGCGCCGTCGACCGCGGGCGCCGAACTCACCTGCAGCGCACGCTCGATACGGGCGCGGGCGGCGGCGCGCGAGGCCGGAACGGCTCGGCTCAGATACGCGGTGACCGGCTGCCCGACCCCGTACGTACCGGCCTCGGGCCCGAACTCCGCGGTGAGACGGCTGCCTTGGGGCGCGGCGGTACGGAAGCTGAGCGTCGAGACGGCGGGGGCGCCGGACAGGGTCTCGGTGCGGACGGTCGCGCGGTAGCGGAAGCCCGCGGGCACCGCCCAGGTGCTGCGCCACGTCCGGCCGTCGGCGCTGAGGTGCCCGCCGAGCCGCTCCCCGCCCGATCCGGTCACCGAGACATCGGTGATGTGGCCGTTCGCGCGCATCGTGAGCGCGAGCGGCCCGGCGAGCGCGACGGGCCGGTCGACGGCCTTGCGGCCCTCGGACATCGGCACGGTCCAGGTGGCGGCGGACGGATGGCTGATCAGGCAGGTCCGCGCCACGCCCGCCTTTTCGCCGCGGCACAACTCCCGGTCGCCCAAAGGCGCTTGGTCCTGGCGTGGTGCGGACGCGGTGAGCAGGGAGTCGGCCTGCGGAGGCGGTGCGTACGCCGGGTGCGCGGACGCCGTGTCCGTGCCGGGGGAGTAGGCGGCGGCCATCAGGAGGGCGGCGGTGGCGACGGAGGCCGTGCCCCAGGTCCGGATGCGTGCGGCGGCGGGCGCTGCGCTCACGTGATGAGTCCTCCCAGTCCGAGGGCGCACCAGCGGCACCCGGTATGAAAGATCATCATTAATGACCGGTGGCCGGGCACGGCCGAACGGGCGCGCGGCGCGGACAGGTTCAGCCCGAACGCAGTAAGAGCCTGTTTCCGCGGAAGGCTGTTGTGCCGCCGGTGTGCCGCCGTTGTGCCGCCGGGCCGCACAGGGCCCTCAGCGTCCGCCCGGAATCACCAGCCCCGATTCGTACGCCGCGACGACCGCCTGTGTGCGGTCACGCAGTCCCAACTTGGCCAGGACCCGGCTGACGTGGGTCTTCACCGTCTCCTCGCTGACGTGCAGCCGCGCGGCGATCTCCGGATTGGACAGGCCCTCGGCGATCAGCCGGAGCACCTGTGTCTCGCGTGGCGTGAGCGCCGCGAGGTCGGCGGCCGGGCGGCTCTGCGGGCGCAGCCGCGCGAACTCCGCGATCAGGCGCCGCGTCACGGTCGGCGCGAGCAGCGCCTCACCGGCTGCCACGACACGGACCGCGTCGAAGAGCTTCTCCGCGGTCACGTCCTTGAGCAGGAAGCCGCCCGCTCCGGCGCCCAGCGCGTCGTACACATGCTCGTCGAGGTCGAACGTGGTGAGCATCAGGACGCGGATGCCGGTGTCGGAAAGCCGCGCGGTCGCCTCGATGCCGTCCATCACGGGCATCCGGACGTCCATGAGCACCAGGTCGGGGGCGAGCTCGCGGCAGACACGGACCGCCTCGGCGCCGTCCTTCGCCGTGCCCACCACCTCGAAGTCGGCCTGGGTGGCGAGGAGTCCGGCGTACCCGGCGCGGACCAGCTCGTGGTCGTCGGCGATCACCAGGCGGAGCGGGGCGCTCATGGGGCGGTCTCCTCGGCGGGGGCGGTTTCCGTGGGGGCGGATTCGGTGGCGGGCGCTGTTGTGGCGGGCGCTGTGGTGGTGGACGGTGCGGTGTCGGACGGTGCGGTGGCGGCCTCCGAGGAGGGCAACGTCGGCAGGGTCGCCTCAATCTGGAACCCGCCGCCGAGCGCGGGCCCCGACGTCAGGTCGCCGCCGACCATCGCGGCGCGCTCCCGCATCCCCGTCAGACCGTGGCTGCCGCGCGCGGCCGAGGGCCCCGGGCCCGGGCCGTTGTCCCGTACGCGCAGCCGCAGCGCGTGCCGGCTGTAGTGCAGCGTCACGTCGACGGCGGCGCCGGGTGCGTGGCGGCGCGCGTTGGTGAGGGCCTCCTGCACGATGCGGTACGCGGTGAGCTCGACGCCCTGGTCGAGGGGGCGGATCCGGCCGCTGACGATCAGCCGGGTGGCTCCGCCGCCCGCGTCGCGCGCCTCGTCCACCAGATCGGCCAGCTGCTGCAGACCGGGCTGCGGACGGCGCTGCGGGGAAGCCGGGGGTCCGGCGTCCTCGCGCAGCACGCCGAGCAGCCGGCGCATCTCGGTCAGCGCGGTGCGGGCGGTGTCGCCGATGGCGAGCAGGCGCTCGGCGCCCGCCGGCGGCATTCCGTCCGTGGTGAGCCGTGCGGTCTCGGCCTGCACGGCGATCATCGAGATGTGGTGGGCCACCACATCATGCAATTCCCGTGCGATACGGGCCCGTTCGCCCCGGGCGGCATGCTCCTGGAGGGTCTCGGTGATCGCCCTCTCCGTGGCGCTGTGCGAGCGGGCCTCGGCCAGGGCGCGACGGGTGAGACCGATGGTGGCGGCGGCCAGGGCGCACAGGCAGACCAGGACCGTGACGAGGCGATCGCCGGGTCCGGCCACCGCGTATCCGAGGAAGGGCAGCGCCAGGAGCGAGGCCGGCAGGCGCGGGCCGTGGCGGCCCTGCGCGTACAGGCACACGAGCAGCGACGGCAGTCCCGCGACGACGAACAAGTGGTACGGGGCAAGGGCGATCAGCGCCGAGGCCGAGGCGACAGCGGCGGCCCGGAACGCGTGGGTGCGTACGGTGGCGAGCGGCAGGGTCATGCCGAGCGCGAGGAACAGGGCCGCGGGGAGGCGGCCGTCGGTGTAGTAGTCGCGCAGGGTGAGTTCGGCGAGGGCGGCGAGGGTCAGCGCGGCGGCCGCGTAGACGGGGGTGGCCGGAGATATGAGGCGGCCGGCCGGGGACGGGAGCCGGCCGCTTCGCAGGCGCGGCAGCCGTCCGGAGCCAGTCCGCACCGCCCCTCCCTTCCTCAGCCGCACGAACCCTCCGTTCCCGGCACAAGGCCACCGCGCCGGCTCGGGCCCGTCGTGCCGAAGCCGCGTTCACCAGGTCATTGTCACCGACCCGAGGGCCGTGCGAGTCCCTCACGCGAGGGATACCAAGACGGCTCCGGCGCGTGACGACCCAGGGCGGCGGGCTCCTTAACCTCCCTGGGTATGGAACCCATCCACGGCGCAGGCACGGTCCAGGTCAAGGGACTGCACAAACGGTTCGGGTCCGTCACCGCACTCGACGGCCTCTCGTTCACTCTCACTCCCGGTCAGGTCACCGGCTTCGTCGGCCCCAACGGCGCCGGCAAGTCGACGACGCTCCGGATCGCGCTCGGCCTCGACGCGGCCGACGGCGGCGAGGTGCTGATCGGCGGACGCCCCTACAGCGCCCTGTCCACCCCGCTGCACGAGGTCGGCGCGCTCCTCGACGCCGCCGCGCTGCACCCCAGCCGCAGCGGGCGCGACCACCTCCTGTGGCTGGCGCACTCGCACCGCATCCCCGTACGGCGGGTCGACGAGGTGCTCGAACAGGTGGGCCTCACGCCCGCCGCGCGCCGCAGGACGGGCGGCTACTCGCTCGGGATGCGCCAGCGGCTCGGCATCGCCGCCGCCCTGCTCGGCGACCCGCCCGTGCTCATGCTCGACGAACCCGTCAACGGACTCGACCCCGAGGGCATCCGCTGGATCCGCGGCTTTCTGCGCTCGCTGGCCCGTGAAGGCCGTACGGTCCTCGTCTCCAGCCACCTGATGAGTGAACTGGAGGACAGCGCCGACCACTTGGTGGTGATCGGCCGCGGCCGCGTCATCGCCGACACCAGCGTGCGCGAGCTGCTCGCGGCCGCGTCCGGCGACCGGGTGGCGCTGCGCACCGGCGCCCGTACGGAGGCGATGACGGTGCTCGCCGCGGCGGGCGCGACCGTGGCGGCGACCGGCCGGGACACGCTCACCGTGTCCGGTCCGAGCCCCGAGAAGGTGGTGCAGCTGCTCTCCGGAGCGGGGATCCCCTTCTCCGAGGTCTCCGGGCACCGGGCCACCCTCGAAGAGGCCTATATGGAACTGACCGGCGACTCCCTGGAGTTCGCGGCGCCGCCCGTGCCCGAGGAGGAGTCATGACCGACACCCGCACCCCGCCCGTCACCCCGTACCGTTCGACCGCCGTACCGCCGGGCCGCGACGGCTTCGCGCAGGTCCTGCGCGCGGAGTGGACCAAGCTGCGCACCGTACGCCGGTGGAATCTCACCCTGCTCGGCGCGATCCTCCTCACGGTGTTCATCTCGGTGTTCGCGGCGTCCAGTTCGCAGGTGTCGATCGGCGGAGGCGACGCCGACCGCGGACCCGAGCCCACCGGGCCCGGGGGCGTACGGATCCTCGACGGGTTCCGCTACGTCCACCAGGACCTGCCCGGCGACGGCGGCATCACCGTCCGGGTCTCGGACCTCCGCTCCGTGGAAGGGGGGACCTCCGAGTGGGCCAAGGCGGGCGTGCTGATCAAGAAGACGGCCGAGCCCGGATCCCCGTACGCGGCCATGATGCTCACCCCCGGGCATGGCGTGCGGATGCAGCACGACTTCGTGCACGACACGGCGGGCAGCAAGGCATCGGCCGACGACCCGCGATGGCTGCGGCTGACCCGCGACGGCACCACGCTCGCCGGGTACGAGTCGGCGGACGGCAAGGACTGGAACAAGGTCGCCGCGGTGGAGGTGCCGGGCCTGACGGGCGGCGTGCGGATCGGCATGTTCGTGACCTCGCCCATGGTGAGCGAGATGGACCGGAAGTTCGGCTCGGTGGATGTCGGCACGGAACCCTCACGCTCCACCGCCGTCTTCGACCACGTCACCGCCGAGGGCGCGAGCGGCAGCCGGCAGCACGACAACGTAGGTGACCAGCCCATGGCGCCCGGTGAGTCCGAGGAGTCCGGCGGCACCTTCACCCTCACAGGATCGGGGGACATCGCGCCCGCCTCGTACGACACCGACCTCGGCACGATGAGCCTCAGCGGTACGCAGCTGGGTCTGGTCCTCGCCGCCGCGCTCGGTGCGCTGTTCGTCACGGCCGAGTACCGGCGCGGCATGATCCGTACGACCTTCGCGGCCAGCCCGCGCCGCGGCCGGGTGCTGCTCGCCAAGGCACTGGTGATCGGCGGGGTGACGTTCCTCGCCGGTCTGATCGCTTCGGTGGCGTCCTTCCTGATCGCGCAGCCGATCCTGCGGGGGAACGGCCACAAGCCGCCCCAGTTCCAGGAACTCCACCTCACGGACGGCCCGGTGCTGAGGGCCGTGATCGGGTCCGCCGTGCTGTTCGCCCTGGTCGCGGTCCTCGCGCTCGGCCTCGGCGCCCTGCTGCGGCGTACGGCGGGTGCGGTCGCCACGGTCGTGGTGCTCTTCGTCGCCCCGCTCGTCCTGATCAGCTCGCTGCCGCTCGGCTTCGCCCGCTTCCTGCAACAGGCCACACCCCTGGCCGGGTTCGCGGTCCAGGAGACCGTGACGCGCTACGACCAGGTGGCGAGCCTGTGCCTGCCCGAGGAGGGCTGCTACCCGCAGGGGCCGTGGCTCGGACTCGGCACGCTGCTCCTCTACGTCCTCGTCGTGCTCGGGCTCGCGGTGTGGCGGGTACGGAGGCGCGATGTCTGAGGCCCTGCTGACGGCGGGAGCGCCGATGACCGCGGTGCGCCCCAGGGTGCGGATGACCGCCGCGGTGCACGCCGAGTGGACCAAACTCCGTACTCTGCGCAGCACGTGGTGGCTGCTGCTCGCCGTCGTCGTGTGCACGGCCGGCGTCGGCGCCCTGACCACCGGTGCGCTCTCGGCCGGCGACTGTCTGGCCGCGCGCACCTGCGACGAGGACACGGTGAAGCTCAGCCTCACCGGGGTCTGGGTCGGGCAATCCGTCATGGCGCTGTTCGGGGTGCTCGCGGTCACGGCCGAGTACGGCACGGGCACCATCGGCGCGACGCTCGCCGCCGTACCGTCGAGGCTGCGGGTCCTGGCGGCCAAGGCAGTGGTCGTGGGCGCGCTCGCTCTGCCGGCCGGCACCGCCTCGGTGGCCGTGTCGCTGTGGGCCGGCCGCCTGCTCGTCCTCGACGCCGGGTTCACCACCGCGGCCGGCTACCCGCCGATCAGCCTCGCCGACGGGCCCACGCTGCGGGCGGCCTGCGGCGCCGTCCTGTACTTCGTGCTCGTCTCACTCATCGGCCTCGGCCTCGGCGCCGCCCTGCGGGACACCGCGGGCACCCTCACCGCGGTCTTCCTGCTCCTGTACGGATTCCCGCTGGTGGCAAGTCTGTTGGCGGATCCCGACTGGATGGAGAACGCGCAGCGCGTGTCGCCCACGTCGGCGGGCCTGTCGATCCTCGCGACACGGAACCTCGACGCGCTGCCGATCGGGCCGTGGCCGGGACTCGGAGTGGCGGCGCTGTGGGCGGTCGGCGTGCTCGGCGTGGGGTGGGGGGTGTTGCGGATCAGGGACGCGTGATGTCCGTACCGACGACAGGACCTAGCATGACCGTCCGACTTCACGACGGAGGTACCGAGGTGCGAGAGCTGTTCCTGCCCGCCGCCGGAGCCCGGATCCGCTGGATCCTGCTGAACCCGGGCGCGCGGGACGCCGGTCCGGCCCGTGTGTTCGTGCACGGCCTCGGCTGCAGCGGCGCCTCCGACTTCGCGGAGGTCGCCACGCGCGCCCCGCTCGACGGCCGGATGAGCGTGCTGGTCGACCTGTTCGGCCACGGCTACAGCGACCGGCCCGCGGACTTCGGCTACCGGATGCGGGAGCAGGCCGACGCGGTGGCGGCGGTCCTCGAGCACGAGGGGCTGCGCGATACGGAGCTGATCGGGCACTCGATGGGCGGCGCGGTCGCCATCGAACTGGCCGCCGCGCGCCCCGACTTGATCGCGAAGCTCGTCGTCGCCGAGCCGAACCTGTTCCCCGGCGGTGGCTTCGCCAGCAGTCCCATCGCCGCGCAGGACGAGGAGGCCTTCGTCGCGGAGGGCTTCGCGCGGATGCTGGCCGGCCACAAGCACCCCGACAGCGCGGCCCGCGTGCGTCTCACCGACCCGCGCGGCCTGCACCGCAGCGCCACCGCCATGGTCGAGGGCACGGACCCCAGCTGGGGCGCGCTCCTCACGGACCTGGACCGGCCGCGCGCGTTCGTGGTGGGCGAGCGCACCCTGCCCGACCCGGAGACGGAGCTGATGGCGGCGGCGGGGGTGCCGGTGGTGGAAGTGCCCGCGGCCACGCACAACATGATGATCGACAACCCGCAGGGCTTCGCGGACGCGGTGGGGCGCGCACTGGGGGTGGCGGAGGCGGGGTGAGGACGCGGGTGACGGCCGTCAGCCGGTGCGCCTCGGCCCCTCACCCACTGGACCCCTCACCCACTGGACCCCCCGAGCCCCGAACTCCCGGTGAACCCGCCGAGCCGCGCCTCCAGGTCCGCCGCCTGGTCCGCGAGTTCCCTGGCGAGGGCCTGGGCGCCGGCCTCGCCCTCGCGGTCCTCCAGGCCGCTGTCGCGCAGCGCGGCGGCCTGGCCGCGGAGGTAGGTGATGACGGACCTGGTGTGTTCGTCGGCGTGACGCAGCAGTGAGTTCTCCGGGCCGAGGCGGTCGTCGAGCGCGTCCTGGGTCTCCTGGTGCAGCCGCTGGAGCTGCTGCGCCACCTCCTGCCGGGTCGTGTCCGGCAGCCCGCCCGCGCGCCCGATCCGGCGCAGGAGCAGATCGCAGCTGCGCACCACGTTGGCCGCCAGGTCGATCTCGCGCCGGGTGTGGCTCACCCCGCCCCACGACGACCCCGCGATCCGCAGCGCGGGCCGCCATGGTGTGACCGGCACGGCCTCCCTCGCCCGCAGCGCCTCGCGGAAGCACGGATGGATGTGGAACTCCTTCTCGTCCGGCTGTACGGGCGGCGCGAACCCGCCCGCGTACACGATCTCCGTGCCGCGCCGCACCCCGAGGAAGCCGACGGAGTACAGCACGCCGATCACTGCCTCCGGCGTGAACGACTCGGTGTACGCGGGGTACTGGCGCGCCATTTCCTCGCGCACGGCGAGCAGCCGGTGCCCGGTCGCCGTCCGCGTCACGACATACCCCGCGTTGCGGTACAGCTCGAGCAGGGCCTGCAGGAACGGATGAGCGACGAGGTACTCCTGGACGAGATCCTTGAGCTTCCACTCCGAGAACTGCTGCCCCGCCTCGATCACGTCGTCCTCGGTGATCCTCTCCCGGCCGTAGTACTCGGCCCGGTCCCGGCACGCGTTGAGGTACTGGATCGCGTCGCGCGGCCGGGGCAGCGTACGCGAGAAGAGATACGCGGCCGTCTCCTCGCCGCGCACCTGGCGCGGGAAGACCTGGTGCCACAACTGGTCCTCGCTCAGACCGGACTGGAGCGAGGCCTGCGCGCGGGAGAGGGCGAGGCGGCGCAGCAGCGTCTCGGGCCAGTCGATGCGCAGCTCGTAGCTGCGGAACTTGTCGCCCTCGCCGAACGTGAGCGAGTCATAGATGTCGGAGCGCAGGAACACCAGCGCGCGCACCGCCCCGGGGTACTTCACGGCCGCTTCTTTCGCGGCCAGGAGCAGCCCGATCACCATCGAGTTGGCGTCCGCCTGCGCCGACCAGACTTTCTCCAGCTGGTCCACGAGCAGCAGCAGCGGCGGGTGTGTGGCGGCGCAGCGCAGCTCGTCGAAGGCGCGCGCGACCGCCTCCTCCAGAATCTCCAACTGCCGTCCCGCGCGCGTCCCTTCGGACGGCTCGGCGAGCGTACGGTCCACACCGATCTGCACCCCGAACGCCCCGAGCTGCAGTCCCGTCGTCTGCATCCGCCGGCGGCCCTGCTCGGCGAGGTCCGCGAGCCGGCCGCTGGGCAGCTCACCGTTGTCGCGCAGGAACTTCCGCAACTGCTTCACGGAGTTCGGCTTCTCGCCGTGCGCGTCCCGCGCGTGCTCCACGAGGTGCCGGGCCGCGTGCAGCGCGAACACATAGCGCCAGATCACGGACTTGGCGGTGTCCCCGGTCAGACCCTGCAGCTCGAACTGCCGGATCTCGTCCCCCGCCGCGTCGTCCGGCGTGATCAGCACGGACGCCCAGCCGGCGGATCCACCGCCCGCCGCGCCCGCGCCCGCGCCTTGCTCGGCGAGGTGCATGCAGATCGCGCTCTTGCCGGACCCCTTGCGCCCGATGATCAGCATCTTCCGCCCGGAGACGGCTGCGTTGTACGCGGCCGTCTGCAGGAAGCCCGCCCGTAACAGGCCGTTCGCCATGTCCTGTTCGGCCTCGTCGTGCCCGAAGTACAGGCGTTCGACGATGGACGGTTCGGTCATCTGTCCCCCTGCCGTGACGGTTCGTCACTCTTTCGTGAATCGTTCCCCGGCGGCCCGCAGGGTAGAGCACTCCGCGGAGGCCAGCCATGGAACAGACAGTGTTGCGACCCAAGCCGATGCCCGGCCGCGCACCCGCGCCGGGACACCGTCCGCACGCCGTCCGGCGGCGCGCGAGGCGGCTCAAGACCGTACTCGGTACGAGCGTGATCGCGCTCGTTCTCGTACTCGCCGGGATCGGACTCGGCACGGTGGGGGCCACCGTGATCGGGATGAGCAAACTCGCCGATCTGCAGCGGCAGGCGGCGTCGCAGGGCGCTCCGCCCGCGGGGAAGAAGCCGCCCTCGCAGCCCCAGCCGCAGGGCGGGCAGGGCGAGTCGGTGGGCCCCGCGCCCGCGACCCTGGGGATCGAGGCCGTCAACCCGTCCGACGGCAAGGGCGCCCGCCTCGTGGGCGTCCACCAGCCGGGGCCGGGCTACACCGCGGGCCTGGTCCGCGGCGATCTCGTGACGGAGTTCGCGGGCAAGTCGGTGGACTCGGCTCACGATCTGGCCCGGGCCGTGGCGGCGGCGAGGCCGGGGAAGGCGGTGAGCGTCGTCGTACGCCACGAGAACGGCGAACGGCAGACGCTGTCGGTGACGCCGGGGGTGGTCACCTGACCGTGGGGCCGGTGGCGCGGAGGCCGGGCCGGGAGATCACGCGGCGGCTGCCCGCCGGACGCTGCGGAAGTGCGTGGTCAACCGGCCCTCGTCGTCCAGGACATGGAGCGCGAACCCGGGGTCGGCGTCGAGGTCGGCCACCGCGTCGCCCTCCCAGGGCAGCCGCAGCGTCCAGGTCACGCCGGGGCCGACGGCGAGCGGCCGGCCCGCGAAGACCGTGGCGGCCGGGGTGTGGGCGTGACCGGAGATCAACGCCCGGATCTGCGGCCGCCGTTCGAGAAGGTCCGCGAGCGGGCCGGGCTCGTTCAGCGGGTACGAGTCCGGCAGCGGGGCGTGCAGCGGGACCGGCGGGTGGTGGAAGGCGAGCAGGGCGGGGGTGCCCGGCGCCAGGCCGTCGAGGGTGCGCTCGATCCAGTCGTACGTCTCGGGCGCGAGCCGCCCGTCGTCCTGGCCCGGGATGCTCGTGTCGCACATCAGGACCGCCGTGCCGGAGATGACCTCGACGCTGTTGACGGGGGCGTCGGAGGCGGTGCCGCCGAGCAGCGACTTGCGGTACGGGCCGCGCACGTCGTGGTTGCCGGGGCAGGTCAGGACCGGGAACGGCATGCCGTCCAGGAGCCGCGCCGCCTCCTCGTACTCGGACTCGGTGCCGTGGTCCGCGATGTCCCCGGTGACCAGGAGCGCGTCCACCGGCAGCTCCCGCAGCCGCGCGCACACCCGGGCGGCGCGCTCGCCGGCGCGGTCCGTTCCGTCGAGGTGGAGATCGCTGATCTGGGCGAGGACGAGCACGATGCCTCCCGTGGGCGATTAATGGTTAGTGAGCATCTAACCGTTAGCTGAAGGGGGTGCGCAAGGGGTCGTTCGCTCGGCGCGGGTGGACCGAGGGCGGACCGCGGGCGGACCGCGGGCTGAAACGCCCTGGCGGCAGCGTCCCCGTACGACGCACCATGGGCGGATGCTGAGCACCCTCCTCGCCTTCCTCGGCGCCTGCGCCCTGATCGCCGCGTCCCCCGGCCCCAGCACCGTGCTGATCATCAAGAACTCGCTGCGCAGCAGGCGTTCCGGCTTCCTCACCGTGCTCGGCAACGAGACCGGGGTCTTCCTGTGGGGCGTCATCGCCGCCTGCGGCCTGACCGCGCTGCTCGCCGCCTCCCAGCTCGCGTACGACGTGATGCGGATCGCCGGCGCGGTCGTCCTCGTCGTCTTCGGGATCCAGACGCTGTGGGCCGCGCGGCGCCGCAAGGGCGCAGCGCAGGAGGCGGAGGGCTGGGAGGCGCCGGAGCGGTCCGGCTGGTCCTCGTACCGCGGTGGGCTGCTGCTCAACCTGGCCAACCCCAAGGCCGCGATCTTCGCGATGTCCTTCCTGCCGCAGTTCGTCCCGGCCGGGGCGCCCGAGCTGCCGGCGATGATCGCGCTCGCCGCGGTCTGGGCCGTGTTCGAGGTCGGCTACTACGGCGTGTACGTGTGGTGCGTGGGCCGGATGAAGGCCTTCCTGTCGCGGGCCCGGGTGCGCAGGCGCCTGGAGCAGGTGTCCGGGGGAGTGCTGCTCGCGCTCGGGGCGCGGCTGGCCCTGGAGGGCTGAGAGCGGGGCGGGAACCTCGGTCCCGGCGGTTTTCCGGGTCGCGTCCGCGGCGGCGCCCGGGGGAGGATGGCCGGGTCGAAGCCGCACCGAACGAGGAGCACGCGATGTCCACCGCCCCCGCGCCGTTCACCGCCGACGACTATCTGGCCCGGATGGAGCGCGCGGCAGCCGCCGCGGCCGACGCGGGGCTCGACGGAGTCCTCATCGCGCCCGGGCCCGACATGGTGTGGCTCACCGGGTACCAGCCGCCCGCCGAGACCGAGCGGCTCACGATGCTGGTGCTCGCCGCCGGGCAGGACCCCGTCCTCGTCGTCCCGACGCTGGAGGCGCCCGACGCCGAGAAGGCCGCCGGCGCACCCGCCCTGACCCTGCGCGACTGGACCGACGGCAAGGACCCGTACGCCGTCACCGCACCCCTGCTCGACATGGACGGCCGCTTCGGCGTCAGCGACAACACCTGGGCGCTGCACCTCCTGGGCATCCAGGGACAGCTTCCCGGCACCACCTACACCCCGCTCACCGCGTCCCTGCCGATGCTGCGCGGGGTGAAGGACGCCCATGAGCTGGAGCGGCTCGCGGCCGCGGGGGCTGCCGCCGACGCCACGTACGAGGAGATCAAGAAGGTGCGGTTCGCGGGCCGCCGGGAGAACGAGGTCGCCGGTGATCTCGCCGGTCTGCTGCGGCAGTACGGGCACGAACAGGTCGACTTCACCGTCGTCGGCTCCGGCCCCAACGGCGCCAACCCGCACCACGAGGCCGGTGAACGCACCATCGAGCACGGCGACATGATCGTCCTCGACTTCGGCGGCCTCATGCACGGCTACGGCTCCGACACCTCCCGTACCGTCCACGTCGGCGAACCGACCGCCGAGGAGCAGAAGGTGCACGACATCGTGCGGCAGGCACAGGAGGCGGGCTGTGCGGCGGTGCGGCCCGGCATCGCCTGCCAGGAGGTGGACCGGGCCGCGCGTGCGGTGATCGACGACGCCGGGTACGGCGAGTACTTCATCCACCGCACCGGGCACGGTATCGGCGTCACCACGCACGAGCCGCCGTACATGATCGAAGGCGAGGAGCAGCCGCTCGTGCCCGGGATGTGCTTCTCCGTCGAGCCCGGGATCTATCTGCCGGGCCGGTTCGGCGTCCGCATCGAGGACATCGTGACCGTCACGGAGGACGGCGGGCGGCGCCTCAACACCACCGCCCGCGAACTGGCCGTCGTCGAGTAGCGGTCACATCGGCGCGAGCAGGACACAGGACTCCGGGGCCAGCGTCAGAACCCCGTCAGGACCCGGAGCCGTGGTCCGCTCCCACGCCGCGAGCACCCGCGCGGCCCCGCCCTGCAGCGGGATCCGCGCGGTCTCCTTGCCGAAGTTGACGGCGATCCGCAGATCGCCGCGGCGCAGCACCAGCCATCGCTCCCGCTCGTCGAACGCGACCCGCAGCGCCGCGAGATCGGGGTCCGAGAGGTCGGGCAGGCTGCGGCGCAGCGCCACCAGCTCCTGGTACCAGGCCAGGACGCGGGCGTGCGGCGCCGTGCCGGCCTCGGACCAGTCGAGGCAGGAGCGCTCGCGGGTCGCCGGGTCCTGCGGGTCGGGTATCCGCGCCGCTTCCCAGCCGTGTCCGGCGAACTCCCTTCTGCGGCCCGTGCGCACGGCCTCGGCGAGCTCCGGATCCGTATGGTCGGTGAAGTACTGCCACGGCGTGGACGCCGCCCACTCCTCGCCCATGAACAGCATCGGAATGCACGGACCGGTCAGCGTCACCGCCGCCGCGCACGCGAGGAGGCCGGGGGAGAGGGTGGCCGCGAGCCGGTCGCCCTGTGCCCGGTTGCCGATCTGATCGTGCGTCTGGCTCGCGCCGACCAGGCGGAACGCGGGGGTGCGGACCCGGTCCACCGGGCGGCCGTGGACGCGGCCGCGGAAGGACGAGTACGTGCCGTCGTGGAAGAAGCCGTGCGTCAGTGTCTTGGCGAGCGCGGCGAGCGGCGCCTCGGCGAAGTCCGCGTAGTAGCCCTGGGATTCGCCGGTCAGGGTGGTGTGCAGGGCGTGGTGGAAGTCATCGTTCCACTGCGCGTGCAGACCGAGGCCGCCGCGGTCGCGCGGGGTGATCGTGCGCGGGTCGCAGCGGTCCGACTCGGCGATCAGGAACAGCGGCCGGTCCAGCTCGCCGGCCAGTTCGTCGACGGCCCCGGAGAGCTCTTCGAGGAAGTGCAGCGCGCGGCCGTCGCGCAGCGCGTGCACGGCGTCGAGCCGCAGCCCGTCGAGGCGGTAGTCGCGCAGCCACGCGAGCGCGCTCTCCAGGAAGTACGCCCGCACCTCGTCCGAACCCGGGGCGTCCAGGTTGACCGCCGCACCCCACGGGGTGTCGTGCGTGGCGGTGAAGTACGGGCCGAAGGACGGCAGATGGTTGCCGGAGGGGCCGAGGTGGTTGTGCACCACGTCGAGGACGACACCGAGGCCCAGCTCATGGGCCGCGTCGACAAAGCGCTTCAGCGCCTCGGGGCCGCCGTACGGCTCGTGCACCGCCCACGGGGCCACGCCGTCGTAGCCCCAGCCGTGCGTGCCGGGGAACGGGCAGAGCGGCATCAGCTCGACATGGCTGACGCCCAGCCGCTTGAGATGCCCCAGGCGCGCGGCGGCCGCGTCGAGGGTGCCCTCGCGGGTATACGTGCCGACGTGCATCTCATAGAGCACGGCGTCACGCAGTCCGGCGCCGCGCCACGCGTGCTGCCAGGTGTACGCGGCCGGATCGACGACCGCGCTCGGCCCGTTCGGACCGTCGGGCTGCCGGCGCGAGCGCGGGTCCGGCAGCAGCGGGCCGCCGTCGAGCGAGAACCCGTACCGGTCGCCGTCGCCCGCCTCGGCCTCCGCCACCCACCAGCCCGCCCGGACCGGATCACGCGACACCTCGCGCTCGGCGCCGTTGAGCCGCAGGGTCACTTGCCGGGCATCAGGTGCCCACACCTCGAACAGCACGGACGATTCCCCCTCGTCGTCGTATGTCGCGAGGTCCATCGTGCTGCACAAGTGATCGCCGCGGAGCAGCTTTTCACGGGTCGGGCGGCGAACACCGCCCGCACGCGGTCCGCCCGGACACGTCCCGCCCCGGGGCGGTCCGTCAGGGCCGGGGACGCCGTGCGGTCGCGCCCCGGCCCTGACGACGCCCCCAGGGGTCCGCGAAGGGCGGAACCGGTCCCGGATCTGCGGTTTTCTGGACAGCCGCGCGTGACTCGTCGACAATCGCGTACGTGACGTCCTCCTTCGAGTTCCCGACGTATCCCGCCCGGGTGTCGGACGCCGAGCGTGACAAGGTGCTCGATGCGCTGCGCGACGGCGTGGCCCAGGGGATGCTCTCGCACGACACTTTCGTGCGGCGGATGGAGCTCGCGCTCGCCGCACGCCGCTCCCACGAACTCGCGCGGCTCACCGCCGATCTGCCCGGCCGTGACAACGGCGGCGGGCGGATGATCGAGGCGCTCACGGGCGCGGTCGGTGCGGTCTCCGCGTTCGGGATGCGGATGCGCCGCGCGTGGGATGCCGAACGGCTGCCGAAGCTGCTGCTGCCGCTGCCGGGCCCCTTTCCGCTCCGGATCGGCCGCGGCGTCGACAACGGACTGCGCCTGAGCCACGAGACCGTCTCGCGCAGCCACGCCGAACTGGTGCTGCAGGGCGGCATCTGGGTGCTGCGCGACCTCGGCTCGACCAACGGGACCTCGGTCAACGGCCGCCGTGTCGTGGGCGCGACGGTCGTGCGCGAGGGCGACCACATCGCGTTCGGGTCG
Organism: Streptomyces sp. NPDC050418; assembly: GCF_044458745.1. Classification (NCBI taxonomy): domain Bacteria; kingdom Bacillati; phylum Actinomycetota; class Actinomycetes; order Kitasatosporales; family Streptomycetaceae; genus Streptomyces; species Streptomyces sp. NPDC050418. The sequence goes on along the minus strand of NZ_JBITIG010000017.1, from coordinate 149,730 downwards.
ATGCGGTTCCGGCTCGCCACGCAGTGAGCTGCCGGTTCGCCACGCAGTGACCCACCGGTTGGCCACGCGGTGACGTTCACCCCTCAGGGCCAACCGGCGCACAGCAAACCCTTCTTGGGCGTCCCGTTCGGGTGAGTTCGGCTGCTCACCGGCGACGGCGGCACCGCTGCGGGCCGCGGTACGGGCTTCACTCCGTACCGCCAACTCCACCCCCAGCGAGGAACGGTGAGCTCCCCATGACCACTTCGGCACGGACGACCGCAGTCAAGGCCCTGTGCGCCACGGCGGCCGCGGGCGCGCTCCTCATCGGCGCCGCGGGCGCCGCCGCCGCGGACCATGCACCGGACCGGGCCCCCGCGCTGCCCGGCAACTGGATGTTCGTGGGCGTCATGCAGGGCGACGCCGAGCTCGGCGACCTGGACGGCCGCCTCCTGAACTGCCCGCCGGGCCCGGGCACCACCCACCCGGACGCGGATGCCGCCTGCCGCACGCTCGACCGGGTGGATGGCGAGATCGCGGACATCAGGCCGCGCGAGATCGCCTGCCCGATGATCTACAAGCCGGTCACGGCGGTCGCGTACGGCATGTGGGACGGCACGCGCCGGACCTACTCGAAGACCTTCGCCAACGACTGTGCGATGAACGCCTCCACGGGCGGGGTCTTCGACTTCGCCGGGTAGTGCGCGCTCGGCACCAGGCTCCGCCTACGCCGCGTCCGCGTCCACCCGCGCGTGACGCGCCGCCGTCAGGACCGTCCGGGCCTGGTGCTCGACCTGGTGCTCCAGGGGAACCCAGCGCGCACGGAACGCCGTCGCGAACTCCTCGCACCAGCGCACCACCAGGCGGTCCAGCTCCTGCGCGGCCGGATCGCCCGCCGCCTTGAGGGTCCTCAGGAGCATCGCCCCGGCCCGCAGCGGCAGCCGCCGCCCGAAGGCGTCGATGCTGGAGACATACGTCCGCGTCGCGCCCGCGGGCGGCGGCTGCAGCCAGTCGTCCGCCAGACCCGGCACCAGGTCGAGCGCCCAGCGGCTCGCGCGCAGCAGCGGTGCGAGGGGGTGCGGAGGCTCCGCGTCGGTATCCGCCGCCGCGTCCCGTGGATCCAGGAACGCGGCGGAGTAGGAGCGCCCCAACCGGGCCCGCGCCAGGACCTGTTCGACCTGCTCGGCCTGGGTGCGCAGCCGCCGCGACACCTGGCGCAGCGCGCCGCCGGGGTCGGGGTGCGGGCGGGAGTCGTCGACCAGGTCGCTGGCCCACATGGGGACTTCGACGATCGCGGTCATCCCGCCGTAGCGGTGCGCGCGGTACCAGGTGGAGCGGGTGACGTCCTCGGGCAGGCTCGGGAACGGGACCTCGGTGCCGGGCCGCGGCATCACATGCACACCGGGCCCGGTCACGGGCCAGCCCGCCGCGTCCGAGGTTCCCGTCTCGACCGGGATGTGCAGCTGGGCCGCGGACTTCGCGAAGGGTTCGGCGAGCCCCGGTATCTCCCGGGTCAACTGCACCCACGTACCGCCCAGATCGGTGCCGTGCAGCGACACCTGGAGATACGGCTGCAGCTCGTCGATCAGGCGCAGCAGCGCCGTCGCCTCGGGCGGCAGGCGGTCCGGGGGGAGTACGGAGGGCGCCCACTCGGGCTGTTCGGGACCGGCGGGCCGGAAGAAGTGGCGGTGGTAGTCGAGCAGCGAGGCCGGCCTGAGCGAGCGGTGCAGGCTCGCGCCGTCCGGGTCCGCGCAGAGCAGGAAGTGCCACGACGTGCCCGTGCGCAGCCGGTGGTCGGCCGCTACCCGGCGTGCCAGATGCAGCGCCGTGGGGCCGCCGACCGGTTCGTTGGCGTGCGCTCCCGCCACCACCAGCACGGCACGCGTGGCGTGCCCGATGGAGAGCAGCTGCAGGGGCCGGCCGGAGCGCGAGCTGCCGACGCGGCGCAGCCGGCACAGCCAGGGCTGCTCGGCCGCCAACACCCGGGCGGACAGGACGAGTTCCTTCACTCTGGGGTAGTGCTGCTCCGTCAGGTGACTCACCCCCGTGTAAGCCTGTCCGGCCGCGGACAGGCGCAGGTCCGCCCGGCTCGCGCACCCGCAGTACCCCATGCGCCGACCCCGCTGTCAAGGTGGCCGAATCGCTCTCCGGCACCGCGTGCCTACTCTTGGTGCAGACCGCGTCCGGCGAGGGTGAGGAAGGTCTCGGCGACCGCCTCCGAGAGCGTGGGGTGGGCGTGGACGCGCCGGGCCACGTCGGAGGGTTCGGCGTCCCGGCCGACGACCGGCCGGCTCGCGACGGTCGTCTCCGGGACGTGCGGCCCGACGAGGTGCACGCCGAGCACTCGGCCGGCCGCCCTGGCGCCGGAACCGGCCCTGGAACCATCCGTGGTGACGTGCCCCGGAACCGCCCGAGGCAACGCGCAGGGAGGCGGCCTCGGCGACCACCTTCACCAGGGCGCCCGTCCGGGGCGAGCCCCGGGAGAGTACGCGGTCGTGAGCCCGTCGCGAGCACGCTGCCGCACCGTGCCCGGTCGTCGCGCCCTCCGGCGCGCACGTCGCGCGGCCCCGCCGGCTCGGCCGTCGCACGCACCACCCGCACGCCGCCGAGCGCGGCCGGGCCCGCGAGCAGGCGGGTTCCGCGCCACGCAACGCCGTCGGGACCGGGCACGCTACGGAGCGGGCACCAGCAACGCGACCCCCCACTCGCCGACCGCCTCCGCCACCCGCACCGCCCCTTCCAGCACCCGCTCCCCGTCGCCGAGCACATCCACGTACCGCCCGGGCGGCAGCCGCAGCTCCGTGTCGCGCCAGCCGCCCGCCTCCGCGAGGCGCAGGGAGAGCCGGGTCGCGACGGTGATCACGAAGGAGGCGATCCCGGAGCGCGCGAAGGCCACGCAGTGCGCGGCCGCCGGGCCCTCGGCCGTCAGGGGAAGGTAGCCGCCGAACTCCCCGTAGCAGTCCACGTGTTCGCGGCGCATCCGCAGCGCCGTCTTAGTCACGAAGAGCTTCTTCTCGTCCAGGCCCCATCGCTCCCGCCCCTCTGCCAGGCGGTGGAAGCGCTGCTCGCGGAACTCGGCCTCGCGCCGGTTGTCCGGGTCGACGAGCGCGCGGAAGGGGTGCTCCGTGCCCTGGTAGAGGTCGGGGACGCCCGGCATCGTGAGGTGCAGCAGTGTTGCCGCGAGCACGTTCGTCGCGACGGGGGTGCGCAGTCCGCCCGCGAACTCCGCGACGAGGTAGAGCGGCGGCCCGCACGGCCCCGCGTCCACGAACTCCTCGACCGCCGCCTCGTACCCCGGATCGCGCTCGGTCCACGACGTGAAGAGCCCCGCCTCGCGTGCGTGCTTCAGCAGCACCGCCTTCATCCGGTCCGGGTGGATGAACCCGGTGCCCACCGCGGTCTGCCAAGCGGCCCACGCGAGCTGGGGGTCGGGCGCGGGCGCGTCCTGCGTCATGGCCGTCACGCGGGCCAGCAACGCGGCCCAGCGGTCCGGGCATTCGGACAAGGCGGCGATGGCGAGCCGTACGTCGGCGCTGCGCTTCGTGTCGTGCGTGGACAGGACCGTGCCGCTCGTCGGCCAGTCCCGCTGAAGCCGCGCACAGAACGTGTGGAACGCGTCGGGGCCGAGCGCGGGCCGTCCCGGATCCCCGCCGACCTCCGAGGCCGACAGGAGCGGCGTGTGGCGGTAGCAGGCCGTGTCCTCCACGGCCTTGGCCCGCAGCGCCGACGCCGTCTGCGCGAACCTGGCCCGCAGCTCGGTGTGCGCGGCGTCGGCGGCGTGCCCGAGCAGCAACTCCCGTACGAAATCGACAGCGTCGGCCTCCTGCGGCACCGTGAACGCCGTCCGGGCCGCGGCCGCCGCGTCGTCCGTGAGCACCCGGCGCACCGCCTCGCCCGTCCCGTACGGCCGGTACACCGGCAGCCGGACGAGCAGTTCGCGCAGCGCGGTGCGCAGCGCCCAGGGCGCGTGGTCGCGGTGGGCGGGCGCGGTCGCACAGCGCTGCACGGCGCGGACGAGGCGGTCCACCTCGGCGGCCAGTTCATGCGTCACGACTTTGTACGCGGCCCGGCGCACCGTCGCCGTCCAGCTGCCGCCCCGGTCGGGCGCCGCGTCGGTGAACCTGCGGTACTGGCCGAGCAGTTCACCGGCCCCTGCCGGATCGACGAACAGAGCGTCGAGGTGCCGCAGCGCGTCGTAGCCCGTCGTACCCGCGACGGGCCAGCCCGCCTCCAGGTGCTCGCCGTCCGCGAGGATCTTCTCCACGACGGTCCAGCGCCCGCCGGTCGCCCGGTCGAGCCGCCGCAGATACGCGGTGGGGTCGGCGAGCCCGTCGGGGTGGTCGACGCGCAGCCCGTCCGCGACGCCCTCGTCGAGCAGCCGCAGCAGCGTGGCGTGCGTGGCGTCGAAGACCTCCTGGTCCTCGACGCGCAGCCCGATCAGCTCCGAAATGGTGAAGAACCGCCGGTAGTTGAGCTCCGTGCGGGCCAGCCGCCACCACGCGAGCCGGTACCACTGCGCGTCGAGCAGCTCGGCGAGCGGCTGCTCCTCGGTGCCCTTGCGCAGCGGGAACTCCAGCTCCCCGTAGCGCAGCACCTCGCCGTCGACCCGCAGTTCCGTGAGTTCCTCGCCGAGCCGGTGGGCCAGCACCGGCAGCAGCAGCTGCCCGCCGCCCGCCTGCCAGTCGAGGTCGAACCAGCGCGCGTACCGCGACTGCGGGCCCTGCGCGAGCACGTCCCGCAGCGCTCGGTTGTGCTGCGGGGACGCGGCCATGTGGTTCGGGACGATGTCGAGGACGAGCCCGAGCCGGTGGGCCCGCGCCGCGGCGGACAGCGACCGCAGCCCGTCCTCGCCGCCCAGCTCCTCGCGCACCCGCGAGTGATCGGTGACGTCGTAGCCGTGGAGGGACCCGGGCACGGCCTCCAGGACGGGCGACAGATGCAGATGCGAGACACCGAGCCGCGCGAGATACGGCACGGCGGCCTCGGCGGCGGCGAACGGGAAGGCCGGAGTCAGCTGCAGACGGTAGGTGGCCAAAGGGGCGGCGAACGAGTTCCCGGCGGAAGCGGCGAAGGGCACGGTCGTCATGCGAACGTACGTACCCCGATGCGCGCCTTTTGTGCCTTCCCCTCATGCACCCGCCGCGCGCCGCGTGGCTAGCGTCGGACGATGACTCAGGGGAGCGGTCCCTCGACGAGGGCACAAGAAGCGGGGGCACAGGAGAAGACAACCGGTGCTTACCGCCAGGTGATCGGACTGACCGGGGCGCTGCTCCCCGTCGTCTCGTTCCTCGGGCGGCTCCCCACCGCGACCATCCAGATGGGCAGCGTGCTGCTCGTCGCCGAGACCAGCGGCTCGCTCGGCACCGGCGGCGCCGTCGGCTGTGCGCTGGCGCTCGGGCAGGTGGCCATGGGCCCGTATCTCGGGCGGCTCGCCGACCGGCGCGGCCAGCGCCGTGTGGTGCTCGGCTTCGCGCTGCTCAACGCCCTGCTGATCACGGCTTTCACGCTGGCCGCGCTGTACGGACTCCCGACCCCGGCCCTGATCGCGCTCGCGGCCCTCGCGGGCGCGAGCCAGCCGGGGATCGGCCCGCTCGCCCGCGCCCGGATCGTGGCCCTCGCGCGGGCCCGCGGCGCGGACGGCCGGCTCGTCAACGCGGCCTTCTCCCTGGAGGGCACGATGGACGAGCTGTCCTTCGTGCTCGGCCCGGCCCTCGTCGGCCTCGCGGCGGTCGCGGGCCACCCGGCGTACGCCTTCGCCGTCGCGGTCGTCCTCGTGGCGGTCTGCGGCACGGCGTTCGCCCTGCACCCCTCCGCCCGCGAAGTACCGCTGCACGCAAGGGAAACAGGCACGGCGACACGCCCCGCCCGCATGCCGTCCTCGGTGCATCTCGTACGCGCCGGGCTCGTCCTCCTCGGGATCCTGCTCGGCGCCTGCGGAGCCGGGATCACCGCGCTCACCCGGGAGTTGGGACACGACGGCCAGGCGGGGCTCGTCTACGCGGCGATGGGCGTGATGAGCGCCGTCGTCGGCCTGTCCATGGCCGCACTCCCCGAACGCTTCGGACTGGCCCTGCGCTGGCGCATCGCCACGGCCGCCGCCGCGCTCCTCTCGCTGCCGCTGATCTGGACCGGCAGCATGCCGCTCCTGTACGCCGTCGTCACCGTCTTCGGCGCGATCTACGCACCCAACCTGATCACCGGCTTCGGCCTCACCGAACGCGCGGTGCCCAAGGAGCGGCTCTCCGAGGGCATGACCTTCGCGGTGAGCGCCTTCGTCGGCGGCCAGGCGGTGACCCTCGCGGTCGCGGGGCGCCTAGCCGAGGAGTACGGGGCCCACGTCGCGTTCGCGCTGGGCAGCGCGGCGGCCGCCGGCGCCTTCCTGGTCTCCCTCGCCGTACGGGAGCCACGCGCCGACCCCGCACCGGAACCCGACCTCAAGCAGGCCGCTGCAGCACCGTGAGACTGCGGTCCGTGAGCCGCAGCCGGTCACCGGCCCGCACCTTCGGACCGTCCTCGCCGGGCAGCCCGTCCGGACGCGCCGTGTCGAGGACGACCTGCCACTGCGGGCCGTGGTTCAGGGGCACCACGAAGTCGAGCGGCTCCGGCGAGGCGTTGAACAGGAGCAGGAACGACTCGTCCTGGATGCGCTCGCCGCGCGGGCCCGGCTCGGAGATCGCGTTGCCGTTCAGGAACACCGACAGGGCGCGGGCGTGCGAACGGTCCCAGTCGCGCTGCCGCATCAGCTCACCGCCCGGCGTGAACCACGCGATGTCGGTCAGCTCGCTCTGCGCGCCCGTCGGTTCCTCGACCGGACGCCCGTGGAAGAAGCGGCGTCTGCGGAACACCGGATGATCGCGCCGCAGCCGCGCCACGGCCCGCGTGAACGCCAGCTGGACGTTCTCCTCGGCGTCCTCACCCGGCCAGTGCACCCAGGCCAGCTCGCCGTCCTGGCAGTACGCGTTGTTGTTGCCGCGCTGCGTCCGGCCGAACTCGTCGCCGTGGCCGAGCATCGGGACGCCCTGCGAGAGCAGCAGCGTGGCGATGAAGTTGCGCAGCTGACGGCCGCGCAGCGCCAGGATGTCCGGGTCGTCGGTCGGGCCCTCGGTCCCGCAGTTCCACGAGCGGTTGTGGCTCTCGCCGTCGCGGTTGTCCTCGCCGTTGGCCTCGTTGTGCTTCTCGTCGTACGCCACCAGATCGTGCAGCGTGAACCCGTCATGGCAGGTCACGAAGTTGATGGAGGCGAGCGGCCGCCGGCCGTCGTCCTGGTACAGGTCCGAGGAGCCGGTCAGGCGCGAGGCGAACTCGGCGAGCGTCTGCGGCTCGCCCCGCCACAGGTCCCGCACGGTGTCGCGGTACTTGCCGTTCCACTCGGTCCACAGCGGCGGGAAGTTACCCACCTGGTAACCACCCTCGCCCACATCCCACGGCTCGGCGATCAGCTTCACCTGGCTGACCACCGGATCCTGCTGCACGAGGTCGAAGAACGACGACAGCCGGTCCACCTCGTGGAACTGCCGCGCCAGCGTCGCCGCGAGATCGAAGCGGAAGCCGTCCACGTGCATCTCGGTCACCCAGTACCGCAGCGAGTCCATGATGAGCTGCAGCACGTGCGGCGAGCGCATCAGCAGCGAATTGCCGGTCCCTGTCGTGTCCGTGTAGGAGCGCCGGTCCTCGCCGAGCCGGTAGTACGAGGCGTTGTCCAGGCCGCGGAACGAGAGCGTCGGCCCCAGATGGTTCCCCTCGGCCGTGTGGTTGTAGACGACGTCGAGGATCACCTCGATCCCCGCCTCGTGCAGCGCCCGCACCGCCGATTTGAACTCCAGGACCTGCTGCCCGCGTTCACCCCAGGACGCGTACGCGTTGTGCGGGGCGAAAAAGCCGATCGTGTTGTAGCCCCAGTAGTTGCTCAGCCCCAGATCGACAAGACGGTGATCGTTCACGAACTGGTGCACCGGCATCAACTCCAGTGCGGTGACCCCCAGTTCGGTGAGGTGCTCGATCACGGCGGGGTGCGCGAGCCCCGCGTACGTACCCCGTAGCTCCTGAGGCAGCGCCGGATGCAGCATCGTCAGACCCTTCACATGGGCCTCGTAGATCACCGTCCGGTGGTACTCGGTGCGCGGCGGCCGGTCGTCACCCCAGTCGAAGTACGGGTTGACGACCACCGACGTCATCATGTGCGGAGCGGAATCCAGGTCGTTGCGCCGCTCGGGTGCGTCGAAGTGGTACCCGTACACCGCCTCGCCCCACCGCACCTGCCCGCAGACCGCCTTCGCGTACGGATCGAGCAGCAGCTTCGCGGAGTTGCACCGCCGGCCGTGCTCCGGGTCGTACGCGCCATGGGCACGGAAGCCGTACCGCTGGCCCGGCATGATCCCGGGCAGATACGCATGCCGCACGAAGGCGTCGGCCTCCCGCAGCTCCACCGCCGTCTCGGACCCGTCGTCCTGCAGCAGACACAGCTCGATACGGTCCGCGGCCTCCGAGAACACCGCGAAGTTGGTCCCGGCGCCGTCATAGGTGGCGCCGAGCGGATACGCCTGTCCAGGCCAGACCTGCATGGCTCGACTCTTCCACTTCGGGGCCTCGGGCCTGAGGCGACTTCGGGAAGAGTTCCCCCTATCCGAGGCAACCACCCTTCGATTCCCCCCGTCCTACAGGCCGACCACACATACTCGGAACGTCTGCACCCGCAAAGGGGACAGGGTCGGACGGCTCGGACATAGGGGGAACAGTGCGCACACTCATGCACCGCCACCTGGGCAAGGTGGTGGCAGGTGCGGCCGTCGCGGTCACGGGGACCGCCGTGATGGTCGGCATCACGCTGCCGGGGACCGCCGAGGCGGGCGCGGGCAGCGGCACAACGGCCGGACAGCGCAAGGAAGTTCCGGCGCTGCCGCCGGCCCGCATGGAGGACGCGCCCGAGGAGGGCGACAAGGGCGTCGGCCGCGATCCGCTCACGGACGACGAGCTGAAGCGCGCCGACGAGATCGCCTCCGGAGCGGCTCAGCTCACCGCGGGCCGCGATGTCGAGGGGGACCGTGGCGTGCAGCATCTCGCCACGAATCTCGGCGAGTTGAGCCCTGCCGAGCTGGAAGGCGGCACCGTGCCGCGGCGCGCCGAGCTCACGTACTACGACTACAAGACGGACTCGTTCATCACGAAGACCGTCGATCTGGCCGCGGGCGAGGTCGTCGCCACCGACACGCAGCAGGGCGTCCAGGCCCCCGCGAGCCGCGAGGAGAACCGCGAGGCCACCGAGCTGCTCCTGGCGAGCCCGCTCGCCGACGACCTCAGGAAGGACTACGAGGACGCCACCGGGAAGCCGCTCACCAAGGCCGACCAGCTCCGGGTGCACAGCATGATCTTCCGCTCCGCCGCCGACGCGCCCGCCCCGGGCAAGCTCGCGGACTGCGGCAAGCACCGCTGCGTACGGCTCTTCCCGAAGGTGGTCAACGGTCCCTGGATCGACGCCCGTGACCTGGTCGTCGACCTGAGCGCCCGCTCCGTGGGCCGCCTCTCCTGACCTCGCGGCCGGTCCCTTCCGGCCCCGTGGCCGGACACTCCTGCCCTTCCCTGACTTCTTCCTGCACGAGGGAGCACTTCAGCATGCACGTCACCAGAGCACGCCGCGCGCGCCGGCAGGCCGCCGCGCTTCTCGGGGCCGCCGCCGTCACCGGCGCCGCGGCCCTCGCGGCCGGTCCCGCCAACGCCGCGGCACCGAAGACCCCCGCCGCGCCCGCGGCACCCGCCGACTGCAGCGCCGCGTACAAGATCGAGCAGACCCTGTCCGGCGGCACCACCTGGCGGATGTGCTGGCACTACGAGACCGCCGCCGGTCTGGTCCTCGACAAGATCTCGTACCAGCCCAAGGGCGAGGCCGCCCCGATCCCGGTCCTCACGACCGCGAAGCTCGCCCAGATCCACGTCCCCTACGACGACGGCTCGGTGGAGTACGACGACCTCACCGGCGCCGGCTTCGGCCAGGGTCTGATGCCGATGAACGCGGCCGAATGCCCCGGCGGCACCATCAAGACCGTGAAGGTCCCCGAGGCCTGGGACCCGGAGCTCGCCAACGTCAAGGGCCTGTGCGTCACGACCAAGGCCCGCGGCCACGCGTACCGCATGAGTGAGTTCCAGGAGAACGGCGGCGTCAAGATCCGCCAGGCGCAGGGCAAGGACCTGCTCGTCTACGCCGTGAACCAGGTCGGCTGGTACGAGTACATCACCGAGTGGCGCTTCCAGGACGACGGCACCATCCAGGCCAACGTCGGCGCCACCGGCTCCCTCTCGCCCGGCGACTACGACGCGGGCGACGGCCGCGGCTGGCCCATCGGCAAGGGCGCCAAGGACTACGCGACAAGCCACAGCCACAACGTGTTCTGGCGGCTCAACTTCGGGCTCGACGGCTCCCCGAAGGCGAAGGTCGAGCAGTACGACTCGAAGATCAGCCCGCCCGCGCGCGGCGGCACCACGCCGACCAACAAGACCACCCGCACCAAGGTCACCAAGGAACTGGCCGCCAACGCCAAGACGATGCGCTGGTGGCGTGTGGTCAGCACGGCCGGCAAGAACAAGGACGGCCACGCCCGTTCGTACGAGATCGTGCCGGGCGCGCAGGCCAAGTACTCCGGGCGGCCGTTCACCAAGAACGACCTGTTCTTCACCAACTACAAGAAGTGCGAGCAGTTCGCCAGCAACAACATCCCGAACTGCGGGGCGGGCGGCGGCAAGAGCGTCGACAAGTGGGTCAATGGACAGACCCTCACCCACCCGATCGTATGGGTCAACATGGGCTTCCATCACGTGGCCCGCGACGAGGACCAGCAGCCGATGCCGGTGCACTGGCAGGGCTTCTCGCTGGCCCCGCGGGATGTGACCGCTATGAATCCGCTCACTCCCGCGGACCTGGCCGACCAGAACGGGCAACCGGAATAGGGGAGTTGGGAAAGCAGCCTGTCCATCCTGCTGCACCGCCCGCCGCTCCCGGAGTACCCTTCCTTGATCGTTGAACGGGGTCCGGGTCAAGATCGTCCCCGATGTCCCGTAACGTCAACGCGACGGTGACCGAGGGGGAGCGGAAGGCGGTGCACGGGTGAGCTCGGGAGGTCTTGAGCTGCCCCCAGGCGACTCGGGTCGCGACGAGGGCGGCTCGGCTGACACCCCGCCCTCAGCGGTGTCCCTGGCGCGCCCGGTGGACACGACGTCGCAGATCGGACCCGAGCTCAACTGGGGCGCCGACGCCTGGCGCGAAGTGCGCACCCGCGCGCAGCGCGCCGGGCGGGCCTACATCTGGCTGAACCTCGTGGAGCAGCGGCTGCGCGCCGTCGTCGCGGCCGTGCTCCGCCCCATCTACGAGCCCGTCCACGGCGAGGACTGGGTGGTGGCCGCCGCCGGGCCCGCCGGGCAGGAGTGGGTGCAGCGGGCGGTGGCGGTACGCGAAGTGAGCCGCCGCAAGGGCTATTTGCTGGACCCGGCCGACGACAATGTGCTGAGTTTCCTTACGCTGCCGCAGCTGCGCGAGCTGATGGTGCAGCACTGGCCCTGCTTCGAGCCGTACTTCGACGACCGGCGCGACGTGGAACTGGCGCTGGACGAGCTGGAGGTCACCCGCAATGTGGTCTCCCGCAACCGTGCACTGTCCTCCTCGGTCCTCGCCCAGGCGGAGCGGGCCTCGTCGCGGCTCCTGGAGATACTGGGCGGCGACGCGGAGGTCCCCTCGGCCCGCCGCCTCCCCGTCGACGCCGTGGAGGACATCGTCGGCGACCGGTACGCGGACGTCGTCGGCGTCCACCCGGACCGGGTCCGCCTCCTGCGCCAGTTCCCCGCCGAGGACCTCTTCGGCGGCGCGCGCCGCCTCGACGCGATCGGGATAGGCCTGAACCTCCTGGTCCAGAACTTCTCCGGCCGCCGTCTGATGCGCCTCGCCGAGGCCGGTGGCAGGGTGCGGCTCCTCTTCCTCAACCCGGCGAGCAGCGCGGTGAAGCGGCGCGAGCGGGAACTGGGCCTCAAGCGGGGCGAGTTGAGTCGCTCCGTCGAGATGAACATTTTGCACATGCGACGGGTGCGCTCCCGGCTGCGCGACCCCGGCGCCTTCGAGATCCACGTCTTCGACGAGACGCCCCGCTTCACCGCCTACCTGGTGGACGCGGACGGCCACGACGGTGTCGCGGTGGTCCAGTCGTACCTGCGCCGCATGCGCGGCATGGAGGCTCCGGTCCTCGTGCTCCGCAGCGGCTCGCGCGTGGTCAAGGCGGACGAGACGGCCGCCGGGGAGCACGGGCTCTTCGAGACGTACCGCGAGGAATTCGAGTCGGTGTGGGCGGACTCCCGGCCGGTGTCGTAGCCGGGCCCCGCGGGCCCGGCCCGCACCCGGCCCCCGGGCCCGTTGTCAGTGGCGCGTGACAAGGTGTGGAACACACGGGGGAACCGAACGAAGGAGGCGCCACGCATGGGCTGGCACCAGGAGCTGCTGATCGGCTTCGACCTCGAGACCACGGGCACGGATCCGCGCGAGGCGCGCATCGTGACCGGTGCGCTGATCGAGGTCAGGGCGGGGGAGCCGGCAGGCCGCAAGGAATGGCTCGCCGATCCGGGCGTGCCGATCCCCGCGGAGGCGGTCGCGGTGCACGGCATCAGCAATGAGCGCGCCGCGGGCGAGGGCCGCCCGGCCGACCGCGTCGCGGACGAGCTGGCCCGCGCGCTCGCGGGGTACTGGGACGCGGGGGTCCCGGTCGTGGCGTACAACGCGACCTTCGATCTGACCCTGCTCTCCGCCGAGTTGCGGCGCCACGGCCTGCCCTCGCTGCGCGACCGTCTGGGCGGCCGCGAGCCGGCCCCGGTGATCGACCCGTACATCATCGACCGCACCGCGGATCGCTACCGCAAAGGCAAGCGCAATCTTGAGGCGGTCTGCCGTGAGTACGGAGTGGTCCTCGACGACGCGCACAATGCCACGGCCGACGCCCTGGCCGCGGCCCGCCTGGCCTGCGCCATAGCCGACCGCTACCCGAAGATCGCCACCCTGGGCCCGGCCCGTCTGCACGAGCAGCAGATCACCTGGTACGCGGAGTGGGCGGCGGACTTCCAGGAGTTCCTGCGGGCGAAGGGGGAAACGTCGGCCGTGGTCGAGACGAGCTGGCCGCTGCGCCGCCTCACCGACCGGGTGAGCTGACGGCCCGGGCCGGCCCCGTCACCGACCGGGTGAGCCGACAGCCCGGGCCGGCCCCGTCAGAACGGATACCACCGCACCGAGGCATCCCCGTCCCGCAACGACCCCACCCTCCGCTCGAACTCCGCGAGCGCCTTCGGATTCGAGGGCGCGTGCTGGGCCACCCACGCACAGCTCGCGGTCTCGCGCGCCCCGCGGAGCACCGCACACCCCTCCCACTCCCGCACATCCCACCCGTACACCTCGACGAAGGAGTCGTACGCGGCGGGATCGAGCCCGTACCGGTCGCGGGAGAGCGCCATCACCACGAGATCGTGCTCGCGGAAGTCGGACGAGAAGGTCTCCAGGTCCACGAGCACCGGACCCTGCGCCGTCACGAGCACATTGCGCGGCAGGGCGTCCCCGTGGATCGGCCCCTTCGGCAGGTGCGGCACCAGCGTCCGTACCGCCTCCGCGAAACCGGCCCGGCGCTCGCGCAGAAACGCCGCGTCGGCCGGATCGATGGCCTCCCCGGCCAGCCGCAGCCACCGGTTCACGCCGCCGAGGAGCTCGCGCCGCGGCAGCTCGAACGACTCCGCGGGAGGTGCGGGCAGCTCATGCACGAGCCGCACGAGCGAGGCGAGATCCGCGGCCGTCGCGGGCCGCACGGCAGCGCCGAGCCGCCGCCAGACCGTGACCGGATGCCCGGCCACCACACGGGGCTTGGACTCGACGGCCCGCACCGCCGGGACGCCCGCCTCGGCGAGCCACTCGGCGATCAGCACCTCGCGTCCCGCCCGCTCGATCAGTCCGGGCGCCGAACGCCCCACCTTGACGACGAGATCACCGAGCGCGAACACCGCGTTCTCGCCGAGCGCGAGCAGCTCCGCCTCCCCGGCGAACCCCGCACCGTCGAGCACCTCGCGTGCCCTTGCTTCGTCCATCTGCCGCCTCCGTGCCACTCCGCAGTCGCTGCTGTGCCGGCCGCCGCACCGTCCGTTCCGTTTCGAGGAGGCACCCGCGGCCAGGAATCAGTCTTGCATTCGCACAGCACGCAACCCCTGCGAGGTCGCTTGACGTATCAGGTTCACGTCAGCACGATGACCAGGGCCGCAGACGACTAAGTCCGAACCCCTGTCGTTCCGCCCGGAGGGCGGGCCGGGAAGGGGCTGGTGCGTGCGATCGCAAGGCGGAGGAGGGAGTCGACGCGGAGCGTCGGCGACCGACGACAACGCAGCGAGCGTGCGTGCCAGCCCCTTCCCGGCAGGCAGGGGTTCGGACTTAGTCGTCTAGGGGCGGCCGTATCTGCAGGTACCCGCCCGAAGGAGCCGATTCCGTGACATTGGCGACCGCGACGAAGTCGAAGCGGTCAGCGAAGAGCGCGTCGCCGCGCAAACCGGTGGACCACGGGGCCTGGTTCCTCGTCCTGCCGGCGCTGATTCCGATTCTGGTACTGAGCGTGGGGCCGCTCCTGTACGGCATCGCGCTCTCCTTCACCGACGCGCAGTCGGGCCGCACCGAGCCCACCCAGTGGATCGGGCTCCTCAACTTCCAGGACCTGCTGCACGACACCCTGTTCTGGGACTCGTTCCGCATCGGTCTGCTGTGGGCGGTCGGCGTCACCGTCCCGCAGTTCTTCCTCGCCCTCGGCCTCGCCCTGCTCCTCAACCAGAACCTGCGCTTCCGCTGGCTGGCCCGCGCGCTCGCGATCATCCCGTGGGCCATGCCCGAGGTCGTCGTCGGCATCATGTGGCGGCTCGTCTACCACCCCGACGCGGGCGTCCTCAACGAGACGCTCTCCACCTTCGGGCTCGGCGAGGGCACGGACTGGCTGACCGGAACGGCCACTGCCCTGATGGCGGTGATCGTCGTCGGCATCTGGGCGGGCATGCCGCAGACCACGGTGGCGCTGCTCGCCGGACTGCAGAACACCCCGAAGGAACTCCACGAGGCCGCCGCGATGGACGGTGCGGGAGCGTGGCGCCGCTTCCGCACGGTCACCTGGCCCGCGATCAAGCCCATCGCGCTCGCGATCACCGCGCTCAACTTCATCTGGAACTTCAACTCGTTCGCCCTGGTGTACGTGCTCACCCAGGGCGGTCCCGGCGGCCGTACCCGTCTCCCGATGCTCTTCGCGTACGAAGAGGCGTTCCGCTACGGCCAGTTCGGCTACGCGGCCGCGATGGGGTGTGTGATGGTCGCCGTGATCTCGGTGATCCTCGCCTTCTACTTGGTGGGCCGGCTGAAGGGAGGCGACGAGTAGTCATGCGTACGTCGAAATCCGCGCGCGCCGCACAGTACGTGGCCCTGCTCGCGTATCTGGTCTTCCTCGCGTTCCCGTTCCTGTGGCTGATCTCCACGGCCTTCAAGCCCGCCAAGGAACTGGGCAGTCTGGATCCCACCTGGATCCCCGAAAACCCCACGCTGCAGAACTTCCGGCAGGCCTTCGACGAGCAGCCCCTGCTCCAGGCCGGCCTCAACTCGCTGCTCGTGGCGCTCAGCGCGGCCCTGATCTCCGTGGTGATCGCGATGCCGATGGCGTACGTGATGGCGCGGCACCGCAACCGCCTCGCGAAGGCGGCGACCGGCTGGGTCGTGGTGAGCCAGGCGTTCCCGTTCGTGCTCATCATCATCCCGCTGTTCCTGATCCTGAAGAATCTGCACCTCATCAACGCGCTGCCCGGTCTGGTGATGGTGTACGTGGTGTGGTCGCTGCCCTTCGCGCTGTGGATGCTCGTCGGCTACGTACGGGCCGTGCCGACCGAGCTGGAGGAGGCGGCGGCCGTGGACGGGGCGGGCAAGCTGCGGATCTTCGTCTCCGTCGTGGCCCCGCTGCTCGCGCCGGGTGTGGTGGCCACGGCGATGTTCGCGTTCATCACGGCGTGGAACGAGTTCTTCTTCGCGCTCGTTCTGCTCAAGACCCCGGAGAAGCAGACCTTGCCGGTCATCCTCAACCGCTTCATCGGCACGGAGGGCGTGGCCGATCTCGGTCCGCTGGCCGCCGCCGCGTTCCTCGCCACCATTCCGTCCCTGGTGATCTTCGCGATCATCCAGAAGCGGATCACGGGCGGGATGATGGCCGGGGCGGTGAAGAGCTGATGCGCCGGATCAAGTGCCTTGCCGCGGCCGCCGCGTCCCTCACGCTGCTGCTCACCGGCTGCTCGGGGGACTCCTCGGACAGTGGCGGGAAGATCACGCTCCAGTTCCAGTCCCTGGCCTGGCAGGCCGAGTCGGTCGAGGTCAACAAGGAGCTGGTGAAGGAGTGGAACGCCGCGCATCCCGACGTCCAGGTCAAGTACATCCAGGGCAGTTGGGACTCGGTCCACGACCAGCTGCTCACCTCCTTCGAGGGCGGTGAGGCGCCGGACATCATCCATGACGCCTCCGACGACCTCGCGGACTTCGCGTACGGCGGCTATCTCGCGGACCTGAGCGAACTGGTCCCGGAACGTCTGAAGGCCGACATCCCGCGGAACAGCTGGGACACGACGACCTTCGGCGACGGGATCTACGGCGTCCCGTTCCTCCAGGAACCGCGCGTGATCATGGCGAACGCGAAGTGGCTCGAGGAATCGGGCGTCCGGATCCCGACGCCCGAGAAGCCCTGGACCTGGGATGAATTCCGGCGGATCACCAAGGAGTTGAGCGGCGACGGCAAGTACGGCGTCGCCTGGCCGCTCAAGGACCCGGTCTCCGCCACGCTCAACCTCTCGCTCTCCGCGGGCGGCCGGCTGTTCCACCGCGAGGCCGACGGCAAGGTCGACATCCGCTTCGAGGAGGGCGACGGCGTCGTGCCCGGCACGATCCACGACCAGGTCAACACCGACGGCAGCGCGTCGAGCACGACCCTCGGCATGGGCGGCTCCGACACCCTGCCGGGCTTCTTCGGCGGCAAGTACGCGATGGTGCCGCTCGGCTTCTCGTACCGTCAGCAGATCGTCCAGCAGGCGCCGGACGGCTTCGAGTGGCAGGTGCTGCCCGCGCCGGCCGGGGCGGAGGGGCTCACGCAGGGCGTCTCGCCGCAGACGCTCTCGGTGTCCGAGGACACGGAGCACAAGAAGGAGGCGATGGAATTCATCGACTTCATGCTGCAGCCGGACAACATGGTGCGCCTCGCGAAGGGCGACTGGATGCTCCCCACCGGCACCGAGGCGCTCAAGGCCCCGGCCCTGCACGCGAAGAAGGACGGCTGGTCCACGGGTACGGCCCTCGCCTCGCACCTGACCTCGGCCCCGGCCCAGTCGGTCCGCGGCTACCCGGAGTGGAAGGACAAGGTGGCGACCCCCGCGCTGCAGGAGTACTACAGCGGGGCGATCGACGCGGCGGAGCTGGAGAAGCGGCTCGTGAAGGACGGGAATCTGGTGTTGGCTCGGTATCAGCGGTAGGGGCGGAACGAGGGGTGTTCCTGCCCGGGGAGCCGGGGAGCCGGAGACTCATGGGGGAGTGGATATGGCGGTCCGGCGTCAGAAGGTGAGTACGCGGTCGCTGGTCATCCTCGTCGTGTGCACCGTGATCGCGATCGTGGTGATCAGCATGGTGCGCGACGACAAGCCGCTGCGGGAAGGGTGCCGGTACGTGGGCAAGGTCGTGCGCTGCGAGGAACCGTCCCCGACGCCGACGGAGGACGACCATCCCTACGGCGATGACGACATTTACGGGGACGATCCCCTCGGGGATGACGACCCCTTCGGGTGAGGACGGCCGCTTCGGGTGGTGACGGCCGCTTCGGGTGGTGACGGCCGCATCGGCTGAGCGGCGGCCCGACGAGACGAACCGTCTTGCGCGAGACGCACCGTCTCGCCTACGGTGATCACATGACACCGCACAAGCCTGCGCACATCGCCATGTTCTCCATCGCCGCCGCCGGGCATGTGAACCCCAGCCTGGAGGTCGTGCGCGAGCTCGTCGCCCGCGGGCACCGGGTCACGTACGCGATTCCCGAGTCCTTCGCCGAGAAGGTCGCCGCGGTCGGCGCCGAGCCCAAGATCTGGACCTCGACCCTGCCGACCGACGACGACCCGGACGCCTGGGGCACCGAGCTGATCGACAACATCGAGCCGTTCCTCAGCGACGCGCTCCAGGCGCTGCCCCAGCTCACCGCGCTGTACGAGGGCGATGAACCGGACCTCGTCCTCTACGACATCACCGCGTACCCGGCACGGGTCCTCGCCCACCGCTGGGGCGTCCCGATCGTGCAGTTCTCGCCGAACCTCGTGGCCTGGGAGGGGTACGAGGAGGAGGTCGGGAAGCCGATGTTCGAGCCGCTGAAGCAGACCGAGCGCGGCAAGGCGTTCTACGACACCTTCGGCGGCTGGATCGCCGAGAACGGGATGGACCTCCCGGTCGAGGACTTCATGGGCCGCCCCGACCGCTGCATCGTCGTGATCCCCAAGGCGCTGCAGCCCAACGCCGACCGCGTCGACGAGCAGCGCTACACCTTCGTCGGCGCCTGCCAGGGCGAGCGCGCCGACCAGGGCGAGTGGCAGCGCCCCGAGGGCGCCGGGAAGGTGCTGCTCGTCTCGCTCGGCTCCACGTTCACCAAGCAGCCCGGCTTCTACCGCGAGTGCGTCAAGGCCTTCGGTGATCTGCCGGGCTGGCATGTCGTGCTGCAGATCGGCAAGCACGTCGACCCGGCCGAACTCGGCGCGGTCCCGGGCAACATCGAAGTGCACGACTGGGTGCCGCAGCTCTCGATCCTGCGCCAGGCCGACGTGTTCATCACCCACGCCGGCGCGGGCGGCAGCCAGGAGGGCCTGGCCACCGCGACCCCGATGATCGCGGTGCCGCAGGCGGTGGACCAGTTCGGCAACGCCGCCATGCTCGAAGCTCTCGGCGTCGCCCGGCAGCTCCCCACCGAGGAGGCCACCGCCGAGGCGCTCAGGGAGGCCGTCCTGGCCATCGCCGCCGACGAGGAGGTGGCCCGCAAGCTCGCCGACCTCCAGGTGCAGACGGCGGCCGAGGGCGGCACCAAGCGCGCGGCGGACCTGGTCGAGGCCGAACTGCGCACCGGCTGACCGCAGGAGAGGGGACGGACGGCCGCCGCCGGCGAACGCGGTTGTCAGTCCCCTCACTTAAGGTCTGGGCATGACGAAGACTTACGCGGCCCTGCTGCGCGGCATCAACGTCGGCGGCCACGCCAAGATCCCCATGGCCGAGCTGCGCACCCTGCTCACCGGTCTCGGATACGAAGCGGTCGCCACGCATCTGCAGAGCGGCAACGCGTTCTTCGGCGCGCCGAAGGGCGGCGACGAGCAGAGCCTCGCCGCGGAGATCTCCGCCGCCATCGAACGGCACTTCGGCTTCGCTGTCACCTGCCTGGTCCGCGACCACGCGTATCTGAAGGCCGTCGCCGAGGCGTGCCCCTACCCGGCCGCGGAGCTGGAGGCCAAGCAGGTCCACGTCACGTATCTGTCCGGGCAGCCGGACCCCGCGCGCTACGAGGAGATCGACCGGGACAGCCGGCTGCCCGAGGAGTTCGCCCTGGGCGACCGCTGTGTCTACCTCTACGCGCCCGATGGTCTCGGCCGCTCCAAGCTCGGCGAAATCCTGTCGCGCCCGCGGATGACCAAGGGCATGATCGCCACTACGCGCAACTGGAACACCGTCACCAAGCTTGTGGAGCTGACCCATGACTGAGCCGCACCGCGCCGGGCACAACGCCGCCGTCACCGCCGCCATCGAGGGCGAACTGCGGCTGCTCGACCCGCAGGTGCGACGGGACCCGGCTCAGTTCGAGCGGCTGCTGCACGCGGAGTTCACCGAGACCGGTGCCTCCGGGCGGCAGTGGGACCGGCAGGCGATGGTCGAGGCCCTCTCCGAGAACGGGCTCGACGACGGCATACCGATCGTGGCCTCGAACATGCGCGGGGTTCAGCTCGCCGACGACCTGGTGCAGCTCACCTTCGACACCGACAACAACGGGCGCCACGCCCACCGCAGTTCACTGTGGCGCCGCACCGAGCTGGGCTGGCAGATCTGGTTCCACCAGGGGACGTTGTTCACGCCGGAGGGCTGAGCTCACGCCGGAGGGCCCGAGTTCACGCCGGAGGGGCGAGGGCATCCAGCCGCGCCACTTCCCCGTCGCTCAGGCGCACCGCGCCGGCGTCGAGGTTCTCCTCCAGATGCGCGAGCGTGCCCGTGCCCGGGGTCGGGCAGAGCGCGGGGGAGTGGTGCAGGAGCCAGGCCAGTGCGATCTGCCCGGGTGTCGCCTCGTGCGCCCGCGCGATCGCGGCGCACACCGGGTCGGAGGTCAACTCGCCGTTGCCCAGCGGGAACCAGGGCAGGAACGCGATCCCGCGCGCCTCGCAGCGCTTCAGGAGCTCCGCCGAGGCGCGGTCGAGCAGGTTGAAGCGGTTCTGGACCGCGGCGACCGGGACGAGGTCGAGGTCGAGCGCGCGGTCCAGGTCCTGCGCGGTGATCGTGTCCAGGCCCACGTGCCGGATCTTCCCCTCGGCGCGCAGCTCGGCGAGCGCGCCCAGCTGGTCCGCGAACGGCACGTCCGGATCGATCCGGTGCAGCTGGTAGAGGTCGATGCGGTCCACCCGCAGCCGCCGCAGGCTTGCCTCGCACATCGCGCGCAGGCTCGCGGGCCGCCCGTCGATGTGCCAGGCGTCCGGAGAAGTCCGCACCACACCGCCCTTGGTGGCGATCACCACGCCGTCCGGATACGGGTGGAGCGCCTGGGCCACCAATTCCTCGGCGACCGAAGGGCCGTAGTTGTCGGCCGTGTCGATCAGCGTGACACCCCGCTCGACCGCCCGCCGCAGCACCGCCACCGCGTCGGCGGCGGATCCGCGCGGGCCCCAGTAGCCGGGGCCGGTGAGCTGGGCGGTGCCGTAGCCGAGGCGGCGGACCGGGAGATCGCCGCCGAGCAGGAAGGTGTCGTTCATGCCCGGACGTTATCCGAGCTCACCCGGTGCGTGAGCAGCTGGGTGGTGCTGCCGTCGTCCTCGCGGATGGTGCGCGCGTGGACGAAGCCGATCTTCTCCAGGACCTTGAGCGAGCGCGCGTTCTCCGCGTTCACCGTCGCGTGCACCTCGGCCAGACCGAGGGCGTCATGGCCGTACGCGGTGAGCGCGGCGGCCAGTTCGGTGCCGAAGCCCTGGCCCCAGCTGTCCGAGGTGAGCCCGTAGACGATCTCGTGGCCCTTCAGCCAGGACTCGGGCGACGGCTTGATCTCCGCGTGCCCGATATAGCGGCCCTCGTGGCGCACCGCCCAGACCTGGAAGCGGTCCTCGGCATAGACCATGCTGAAGATCCGGCCGAACAGCGCGCGGTCCTCGGCGGCCGGCGGGCGCTCGGGACCCTCCCAGAACCACTGCCCGGACGCCGTGTTCTGGAAGAGGCCCACGAAGTCCGCCTCGTCCGCCGGGATATACGGGGACAGAACCAGGCGTTCGGTACGCAGCTCAGGAGTCACCTGGCCGACGCTAGGCAAACCGCCGCGTCTCGGCAACCACGTTCCGCAGACCGAAGGCCCGCACACGGCACTTTTCTCACGCCGTGAGCGCCGGCACCGCCGCCACCGCGTTCCGGCAGGCGTCGTACCGGTCCACCAGGAGCCGCGCCACCTCGGGCGCCGCGCCCAGGACCTCGGCGACGACGTCGGCGCCCGCCTCCTCGGCGCCGCGCGCGATCCGGTCAGGAAGGAAGCCCGGCGCGAGGACATAGCGGGCGACCGCGATCCGGCGCACCCCCGCGGCCCTCAGTTCCCGTACGGCGTCCTGTGTACGGGGCATGGATGCGGAGGCGAACGCGGGCCGCACGGCACACCAACCGGTGCGCCGCCACTCCCGCGCGATTTCAGCGATCACCGCGTTCGCCTCCGGGTCGGAGGAGCCCGCCGAGGCCAGGACGACCCCGGTCGAGCTTCGTTCACCGGGGCGCACCCCGGCTTCGTACAGCCGCCGCTCCAGCGCGTCGACGAGCAGCGGCGAGGGGCCGAGCACCTCGGCCTGCCGCACCCGCAGGCGCGGCAGCCGTACGGCCGCCTCCCGCAGGACGCCGGGTATGTCGGCCTTCGCGTGGAAGGCACGGGTCAGCAGGAGCGGCAGGGCCACGACCTCACGTACCCCCTCGGCGTCCAGACGCTCGAGGACCCGCGGTACGGACGGTGCGTTGAAGTCCAGGAACGCGGTCTCCACCCGCAGCTCCGGGCGGAGCGCCCGGACCTGCCGCACCATGGCGTGCACGGTGCGCGCGTGCCGCGGGTCACGGCTGCCGTGCGCGATGACGAGCAGTACGGGACCACCGGCGGACCGGGCGGCAGCGGCCGGTCCGCGCGCGGCGGAGAGACGGGAGGTCGTGGTGAGCATGGCCGGTCAGCTCCTGACGAGCAGACCGCGGCTGCGCAGCACACGGCGTTCGATCGGGGCGAAGAGCAGCAGCTCGATCCCGATGCCGACCACGAGGATCAGCAGGATCGCGCTGAGCACCCAGGACATGTCCTGCAGTTCACGGCCCTGCTCCAGGAGCTGGCCCAGTCCGACGCCCAGGTCGGCCGCGTTCACGATCAGCTCGGCCGCCATCAGGGAGCGCCAGGAGAACGCCCAGCCCTGCTTGAGGCCCGCGATGTAGCCGGGCAGGGCGGCGGGCAGCAGCACATGGCGTACGCCGCGCAGCCCCGTCGCGCCGATCACCCGGCCCGCGCGCAGATACAGCGGCGGCACCTGGTCGACCCCGGACACCAGGCCGTTGGCGATAGAGGGGACCGCTCCGAGCAGCACGACCGCGTAGATCGTGGCGTCGCTCAGACCGAACCAGATGATCGCGGCCGGCACCCACGCCACCGACGGCAGCGACTGCAGGCCCGACAGGATCGGCCCGATCGCCGCCCGGACGACCTTGACGCGGGCCACGATCAGACCCAGCGGCGTACCGACCGCGACGGAGATCAGGAAGCCGAGCGCACCGCGCGACAGCGAGGTCCACACATAGTCGAGGAGCGTGCCTTCGAGCCACTTCTCCTGCAGGGTGCGGCCCACGTCGGCGGGGCTCGGGAGCAGATAGTGCTCCTTCACCTTGAAGTGGTACGCGAGCTGCCACAGCGCCAGGACCAGCGCGATGGCGACGATCGGCGGCAGCGCCTTGGCGAGGAGCATCCGGCCGAACGCGGTGCGCTGCGCGGTCTGGGTCTCCAGGGCGTCAAGTCCCGCCTCCAGACCGGCGAGGTCGGCGCTCTCCTTCGTCTGCTGCGTATCGTCGGCGCTGGTGGTCTTGGTCTCAGTGCTGGCCATGTCGGCGGATCTCCCCCCGCAGTTGTTCGGTGATCTCGACGGAGAGGTCGGCGACCGCGCTGTCCTCGATACGGCGCGGCTGCGGGATCCCGACCTCCCACTCACGGGCGATCCGCCCGGGACGCGAGGACAGCAGGACGACCCGCTCGGCGAGCCGCACCGCCTCGCGCACGTTGTGCGTGACGAACAGGACCGAGAGCCGGGTCTCGCGCCAGATCCGGGTCAGTTCGTCGTGCAGGACGTCACGGGTGATGGCGTCGAGCGCGGCGAACGGCTCGTCCATCAGAAGCAGCTGGCTGTCCTGCGCGATGGCACGGGCCAGCGCGACGCGCTGGCGCATCCCGCCGGACAGCTCGTGCACGCGCTTGCCGTACGCGCCGTTGAGCCGGACGATCCCGAGCAGCCGCTCGGCCTCGTCGCGCCGCTCGGCCTTGGGCAGTCCGCGCATCTTCAGGGCGAGTTCGATGTTCTTGCCCGCGGTCAGCCACGGGAACAGGGCGTGCTCCTGGAACATCAGGGCCGGACGCCCGCCCGGCACTTCGATCGCGCCGGCGGACGGCTTGTCGAGCCCGGCGACCAGGTTGAGCAGCGTCGACTTGCCGCAGCCCGAGGCCCCGAGGAGGGTGACGAACTCGCCCGGCGCGACATCGATGCTGATGTCGTCGAGCACGAGCTGCTGTGCGCCCGGCCGGCCGAAGGACTTCGAGACATGGGAGATCCGTGCCGCGTACGGCTCGGTCCGTGCGGTCGACTGGTCCACCGCGGCCTCGGTGAGCGTGGCTGCCATGACCGTCACCTCCTGGGGATCTGCGTTCGGATGGGGGGCTTGTGCGGTGCGGGCCGGGCGCGTGCCCGGCCCGCACGGTGCGCGCTACTTGGCGCCGAGACCGGCGTCGTCGACCGAGGGCTTGCCCGCGGCGCTGAGCACCTTGTTCAGCGGACGCAGGTCGTAGATGCCGTCGAGGAGCGGGTCCTTGAGGAGTCCGGCCTTGACCGCGTGCTGCGCCTCGTCGCGCAGCGTGGCGGCCAGCGGGTCGTCGAGGAAGTCGGTGTTCTCGAAGGCCGGGTCGAGGATGTCGGCGGGCAGCGGCTTGCCGGTCGCCTCGTCGAGCACCTCGTTGATGGCCTTCTTGGCCTCGTCGGGGTTCTTCGCGATCCACGCGTTCGTGTTCACCGAGCCGCGCAGGACGGCCTCGACGACCTTCGGGTGCTGCTCCAGGAACTCCTGGCGGACGATGATGTTCGTGATCACGAACTTGCCGTCCTTCCAGAGCTCGCGCTCGTCGAGGAGGACCTTGCCGCCGTCGGCCACCAGCTTCGACGCGGTGGGCTCGGGCACCCACGCCGCGTCGATGTCCCCGTTCTTGAACGCGATCGGGGTGATCTTGTTGTCCGTACGGGCGATGTTGACGTCACCCTTGCCGCTGGTCGCGTCGACCTTGTGGCCCTTCTCGGCCAGGTAGTTGAGGAGCGCGACGTCCTGGGTGTTGCCCAGCTGCGGGGTCGCGATCGTCTTGCCCTCGAGATCGTCCAGGGACTTGATCTTCTTGGGGTTCACGACGAGCGAGACACCGCCGGACGCGGAGCCGGAGATGATGCGCAGGCTCTTGCCCTGGGACTTGGTGTAGCCGTTGATCGACGGCGAGGGTCCGATCCAGCCGATGTCGATGGCGCCGGAGTTGAGCGCCTCGATCTCGGCGGGGCCCGCGTTGAAGACCTGGGACTTGATCTGGGTGCCGGCCAGTTCCTTCTGGATCAGGCCGTTCTTGCCGAGGCCGACGAGGGCGGTGCCGTGGGTGACGTTCGCGAAGTAGCCGATCCTGACTTCGTCGAGTCCGTCGATCGCCTTGCCCTGGGCCACGGGCGAGGTCGTGTCGCCCTCGTCCTCGGCCTTCGAGCCGTAACCGCAGGCGCTGATCGCCAGGAGCGGCAGGGTGAGCGCGACGAAGGCGTAGCGCTGTCGCCGGGTGGAGCGGATGGCAGGCACGGGAGGTGATCCTCTCGGAGGCCCGGTTCTTACGTCCCCCTCAAGTGCGGGTACGCGGCCGGGAGTTCGGCAGGTCTTCGATGTCGTACGGAATGCGGGTGACCGCACGGGGCGGTGGTCAGCACACACATCGCGCGACACCCCCGGTTCCCGCTCCCAGGGCGCCGCTGCCGACCCGGCCGCCCTCCTTCGCGAACGTCGCGTACACGTCGATGGCCATCAGAAGTCCCAGCCCTCGTCGTCGGAGGCACCGGCTTCGGCGGCGTGCGGCTCGTCGGAGCCCGCGAAGGCCTCGCCGGACATGCCCGCGGCGAGCGTCGTGCCGTCCGCCGGGTCGATCAGGAGGAACGAGCCGGTGCGCCGCGAGTCGGCGTACGCGTCGAGCGCGAGCGGCTCGGCGGTGCGCACCTTGACGCGGCCGATGTCGTTGGCGACAAGCTGCCCCGGCTCCGGGTGCTGCGAGAGGTCGTCGAGGGTGAGCCGCGAGGGGATCTCCTTGACGATCGCCTTGACCGTACGGGTGGTGTGCTTGAGCAGGACCCGCTGTCCGACCGAGAGCGGCTGGTCGGCCACGTGGCAGACCGTCGCCTCGATGTCCTGGCTGGTCGCGGGAGCGTCATGCGCGGGCACGATCAGATCGCCGCGCGAGATGTCGATGTCGTCCTCCAGGAGGAGCGTCACCGACTGCGGGGTCCAGGCCACGTCGACCTTCTCGCCGAGCAGGTCGATCCCGGCGATCGTCGAGGTCCGCCCGGAGGGAAGGACCTTGACCTCCTCGCCGACCCGGAAGGTACCGGCGGCGATCTGCCCCGCGTAACCCCGGTAGTCGGGGTGCTCGGCGGTCTGCGGCCGGATCACGACCTGCACCGGGAAACGGGCGTGGCAGGTGGCGAGGTCATGGCTGACCGGGACGGTTTCCAGGTGTTCCAGGAAGGTGGGTCCGCCGTACCAGTCCATGTGCGCGGAGGGCTCCACGACGTTGTCACCGGCGAGCGCGGAGATCGGGATCGCGGTGATCTCCGGGACGCCCAGCTCCTGGGCGTAGGTGGTGAACTCCTCGGCGATGGCGGCGAAGACGGTCTCCTCGTAGGAGACGAGGTCCATCTTGTTGACCGCGAGGACCACGTGCGGGACGCGCAGGAGCGCGGCGATCGCGGCGTGCCGGCGGGTCTGTTCGACGACGCCGTTGCGGGCGTCGACGAGGATCACCGTCAGCTCGGCCGTGGAGGCGCCGGTGACCATGTTGCGGGTGTACTGCACATGCCCGGGGGTGTCGGCGAGGATGAAGCGGCGCCGGGCGGTGGCGAAGTAGCGGTAGGCGACATCGATGGTGATGCCCTGCTCGCGCTCCGCGCGCAGCCCGTCGGTGAGCAGCGCGAGGTCGGGAGCGTCCTGGCCGCGGCTCGCGGAGACCCGCTCGACGGCTTCGAGCTGGTCGGTGAGCACCGACTTGGAGTCGTGCAGCAGCCGGCCCACGAGGGTGGACTTGCCGTCGTCGACGCTGCCGGCGGTGGCGAAGCGCAGGAGGGTGGTGGCGGACAGGTCCGCCAGCTGGTCCGTGGTGCTGGTCATGATTAGAAGTACCCTTCGCGCTTGCGGTCTTCCATCGCGGCCTCGGACAGCTTGTCGTCGGCGCGGGTCGCCCCTCGTTCGGTGAGCCTCGATGCGGCGATCTCGGTGATGACCTGGTCGAGCGTCACCGCGTCCGAGTCGACGGCGCCGGTGCAGGACATGTCGCCGACCGTGCGATAACGCACGAGACGCTTCACGACCGGCTCGCTCTCGCGAGGGCCGCCCCACTCGCCCGCCGTCAGCCACATGCCCGAGCGCGAGAACACCTCGCGCTCGTGCGCGAAGTAGATCTGCGGCAGCTCGATGTCCTCGCGGGCGATGTACTGCCACACGTCCAGCTCGGTCCAGTTGGACAGCGGGAACACGCGCACGTGCTCACCCGGCGCGTGCCGCCCGTTGTACAGGTTCCACAGCTCGGGGCGCTGGCGGCGCGGGTCCCACTGCGAGAACTCGTCGCGCAGCGAGAACACCCGCTCCTTGGCCCGGGCCTTCTCCTCGTCGCGGCGGCCGCCGCCGAAGACCGCGTCGAACTTCTCGGCGGCGATCTTCTCGGTGAGCGGCACGGTCTGCAGCGGGTTGCGGGTCCCGTCCGGACGCTCGCGCAGCTTGCCCGCGTCGATGTACTCCTGCACGGAGGCCACGTGCAGCCGCAGCCCGTGCTCGGCGACCACACGGTCGCGGTACTCGATGACCTCGGGGAAGTTGTGCCCCGTATCGACATGCAGCAGCGAGAACGGCACCGGCGCCGGCGCGAACGCCTTCAGCGCCAGATGCAGCATCACGATCGAGTCCTTGCCGCCGGAGAACAGGATCACCGGCCGCTCGAACTCACCCGCCACCTCACGGAAGATGTGCACGGCCTCGGACTCCAGAGCGTCCAAGTGGCTGAGCGCGTACGGGGAATCGGTCTCCCCGGCCACGGATGCGACGGTCGTCATGCCAGACCCCTCTCACTGAGCAGCGCGTGAAGCGCCGCGGCCGACTCCTGCACGGTCTGGTCCTGCGACTCGATCCGCAGATCCGGTGACTCCGGGGCCTCGTACGGGTCGTCGACCCCCGTGAGCCCGGAGATCTCGCCCGCCGCCTGCTTGGCGTACAGGCCCTTCACATCGCGTACGGAGCACACGTCGAGCGGCGTGGCCACGTGCACCTCCAGGTACGGCGTGCCCTCGCCCTGGTGCCGCTTGCGGACGGCCTCACGGCTGTCGGCGTACGGGGCGATGACCGGCACGAGCACCTTCACGCCGTTCGACGCGAGCAGTTCGCTCACGAACCCGATGCGCTGCACGTTGATGTGCCGGTCCTCGCGGCTGAAGCCGAGGCCCGCCGAGAGGAACTCGCGGATCTCGTCCCCGTCGAGTACCTCGACCCTGTGGCCCTCGCCGCGCAGCCGGCCCGCGAGCTCGTTCGCGATGGTGGTCTTGCCCGCGCTCGGCAGCCCGGTGAGCCAGATGGTGGCACCGGTCACGTCGTTCACTCCTGAAGTGGTCATCCGTGCAACCCGCATTCCGTCTTGTTGCGCCCGGCCCAGCGGCCCGAGCGCGCGTCCTCGCCCTCGGCGACCCGGAAGGTGCAGGGCGCGCAGCCGATCGACGGGTAGCCGTCGTCGAGCAGCGGGTTGGTCAGTACGCCGTGTTCGGCGACGTACGCGTCCACGTCGTCCTGCGTCCAGCGGGCGATCGGCGCGATCTTGACCTTCTGCCGCTTCTCGTCCCAGCCGACGACCGGGGTGTTCGCCCGGGTCGGGGACTCGTCGCGGCGCAGGCCCGTGGCCCACGCGTCGTACGAACCGAGGCCCTGCTCAAGGGGCTTGACCTTGCGCAGCGCGCAGCACAGGTCCGGGTCGCGGTCGTGCAGCTTCGGCCCGTACTCGGCGTCCTGCTCGGCCACCGACTGCACCGGCGTGAGCGTGATGAGGTTGACGTCCATCACCGCGCCCACCGCGTCGGCGGTACCGAGGGTCTCCGGGAAGTGGTAGCCGGTGTCGAGGAAGACCACGTCCACGCCGGGCATCGCCCGCGAGGCGAGGTGCGCCACGACCGCGTCCTCCATCGACGAGGTCACGCAGAAGCGCGGGCCGAAGGTCTCGGCCGCCCACGCGAGGATCTCCAGGGGCGACGCGTCCTCCAGGTCGCGTCCCGCCTGCTCGGCGAGTTCCCTGAGCTCGTCCTTCGTGCGTTCTGTCTGAGTCGTGGTCATATCCCGTCCCCTCCTGCGGAGTTGACACCCTGATCCGGGGTCCGCTGAACGCCCCGGGCGAGCAGCCCGAGGAACTTCAGCGAGAAGGCGCGGTTGCAGGCCGCGCATTCCCACGCGCCGTGGCCGCTCTCGTGCGGACGCAGATCCTCGTCCCCGCAATACGGGCAGTAGAACGGCGCCGCGCGCTCGCTCACGACAGGGCCTCTTCCGAGGCACGGGCGGTCCAGGTCGCGAACCGCTCGCCTTCCTCGCGCTCCGCCTCGAAGCGCTTGATGACCCGCTCGATGTAGTCGGGCAGTTCGGCCGAGGTGACCTTCAGACCGCGGACCTTGCGGCCGAACCCGGCCTCCAGACCGAGCGCGCCACCGAGGTGCACCTGGTAGCCCTCGACCTGGTCGCCCTTGTCGTCGAGGACCAGCTGGCCCTTGAGACCGATGTCCGCGACCTGGATACGGGCGCAGGCATTGGGGCAGCCGTTGATGTTGATGGTGATCGGCTCGTCGAACTCGGGGATGCGGCGCTCGAGTTCGTCGATGAGCGAGGCACCGCGCGCCTTCGTCTCGACGATCGCCAGCTTGCAGAACTCGATCCCGGTGCAGGCCATCGTGCCGCGCCGGAACGGCGAGGGGTTGACCCGCAGGTCGAGCGCCTCGAGGGCCTCCACGAGCGAGTCGACCTGGTCCTCGGCGACATCGAGGACCAGCATCTTCTGCTCGGCAGTGGTACGCAGCCGGCCCGAGCCGTGGGCCGCCGCCACCTCGGAGATCTTGGTGAGCGTGGCGCCGTCCACGCGGCCGACACGCGGGGCGAAGCCCACGTAGAAGTTGCCGTCCTGCTGGCGGTGCACACCGACGTGGTCGCGCCACTTGCCCACCGGCTGCGCGGGCGCGGGTCCGTCGACCAGCTTGCGCTCGAGGTACTCGTCCTCCAGGACCTGGCGGAACTTCTCCGTGCCCCAGTCGGCGAGCAGGAACTTCAGACGGGCGCGGGTGCGCAGCCGCCGGTAGCCGTAGTCGCGGAAGATCGAGATGACGCCCTCGAAGACCTCGGGCACCTCGTCCAGCGGCACCCAGGCACCGAGACGCTGCCCGATCTTGGGGTTGGTGGACAGACCGCCGCCGACCCAGAGGTCGAACCCGGGCCCGTGCTCGGGGTGTTCGACGCCGACGAAGGCGATGTCGTTGATCTCGTGCGCCACGTCGAGCAGTGGCGAACCGGAGATCGCGGACTTGAACTTCCGCGGCAGGTTGGAGAATTCGGGATTGCCCACGATGCGGCGGTGGATCTCGTCGAGGGCGGGCGTGCCGTCGATGATCTCGTCCTCGGCGATACCCGCGACGGGCGAGCCGAGGATCACACGCGGGGTGTCACCGCAGGCCTCGGTGGTGGACAGGCCCACCTCTTCGAGGCGGCGCCAGATCTCCGGCACGTCCTCGATGCGGATCCAGTGGTACTGGATGTTCTGCCGGTCCGTGATGTCGGCGGTGCCGCGCGCGAACTCCTGCGAGATCTCGCCGATCACCCGCAGCTGCTCGGTGGTCAGCCGGCCGCCGTCGATGCGGACGCGCAGCATGAAGTACTTGTCGTCCAGCTCCTCCGGCTCCAGGACCGCCGTCTTTCCGCCGTCGATCCCGGGCTTGCGCTGGGTGTACAGACCCCACCAGCGCATGCGTCCGCGCAGGTCATTGGGGTCGATCGAGTCGAAACCGGTCTTGGAGTAGATCGTCTCAATACGTGTCCGCACATTGAGACCGTCGTCGTCCTTCTTGAACTGCTCGTTGCCGTTGAGCGGAGTGAAGTGACCGACGGCCCACTGACCCTCACCGCGGTGGCGTCCCGGCCGGCGGCGTGGGGCTGGTGCGGGCTTTTCGGGGTTGGCGGCCATGAGTGTGTCCTTCACTGCTGACATCGGGTACCGGCGCGGAGCGCCGTCGATCAGGGGTGGTGGTCGGGCGACGGGTGGGCGGCTCTGACCTGCGCAGATGCTTGATTTTGGGCGTACGGAAGTACACGCGCGTCATTGCGCCAGGTCATCAAGAAGAGAGGTGGAGCTAGGGGAATCGCGGTGTCGTGCTGAGATCGTCAGCGCGCCGGACAGATGGCGCTGGACACACGGCCGAGGTCGACGTGACGCCGACTCACCAAGGCAATTCCAGCTCGAGACATGACGGAAGCGTGGCATGGGACTTTGGACCCAGTCCAGCGTAGTCCGTAATGTGGACATGGATGTCCCGCATCGCGAGACAGTGTGGCCCCGGTCACGCTGGACGCATCTGTCCAGGTCACCGGGGCCGAGGGGGACGTGTCACCACTCCTGCGCGGGCCGCTCGGCCTCCTGGGCCACCTTCGTGTCGAAGAGCCGGAAGCCCCGCCGCTCGTAGTTGCCCATCGCGTGCTCGCCGTCGAGCGAGCAGGTGTGCAGCCAGACCCGCTTCGTCGGGGTGCGCCCCGGCCAGCGGTCGGCCAGGTCCCAGGCCCGCGCCGTCCCGTACGAGAGCAGATGGCCGCCGATGCGGCGGCCGCGGAAGGCCGGGATGAGCCCGAAGTAGAGGATCTCGACGACGCCCTCGTCCTGGGCGTCGAGCTCCACGTAACCGGCCGGCGTCCCCTTCTCGTACGCGACCCATGTCTCGACGCCCGGGCGCTCCATGTGCCGCTGCCATTCGGCGCGGCTCAGCGCGAGGCGGTCCGTCCACTGGATGTCGCCGCCGACGGCCGAATAGAGGAAGCGGCTGAAGTCGGCGGACGGGACCTCGGCGCGCTCGATCCGCACGCCGGCGGCGGGCTCCGGCTCGCGCGCGGGCCGCAGGTCGGCGGGCGAGGTCTGCTCCAGGGACCAGGTGGTCACAGTGATGCTCATACCGCACAGCGAATCACACCGCGCGGCGGCGACTCACGCCTCGGTCCGGAGGCCCAGGCCTCGGTCCGGCGGCTCACGCCTCGGTCACGCGCCTCACACCTCAGCCCGCCTCCCCGCGCCGCGCCCGCACCACCGCCGGTGCCAGTGACTGCGGCAGCAGGTCCGCCGGGTCCCGCGGCAGGACCAGCCTGACCTCCGTGTCCTCGCGGAAGCGGTACGGGCGGCCCTCCAGGAGGCCGGACAGATAGCGGCGGATCCGGGACAGCTCGGCGCGCACGGTCACCGCGCGCCCGGGATCGCCGAAGAGCTCCCCGGCCAGCGCGGGCGCCGTGTGCCCGGACGGGGCGGTGGCCAGGAGATAGAGCAGTTCGGCGTGCCGGGGCGTCAGCTCATGGGTCCAGCTGCCCGCGTCGCCGTTCACCGTGACCGTCCACCGCCGCGGGCTGCTCACGTCGAGCACCACGACCGCGGAGGCGCCGACCGCGCTGCCCCCGTCGTCGTCCGGCCGCAGCAGCCAGCCGCCCGGCAGCGGCTCGACCCGGCACGCGCCGATCGCGGGCAGCCAGACCTGCCCGGGCCCGAAGCCCTTCGGCAGCGCGACCCGGTCGGCGGGCGCCATGCCCGTGACCGCCGCGGTCCAGCCGTGCAGGTCGACGACGAGCGCGCGGCCGGTGATCCCGGCGAGCAGCGGCACCGCGATCGTCCGCAGCCGGTCGAGCACGCCCAGGTGCCGGGTGCGCAGCTCGGCCTCCGCGAGCCGGGTCACGGAGTGCACCAGGGCGAGCGTCGCCGGGTGCATCGTCTCCAGGGGGCCGCTGACATCGACCACGCCGATGAGACGGCCGTCCCGAGGGTCGGTCAGGGGCGAACCGGCGCAGGTCCAGCTGTGATGGGTCCGTACGAAATGCTCCGCCGAGAAGACCTGTACGGGGCGGCGGGTGACCAGCGGTGTCCCCACCCCGTTCGTGCCGACCGTGGCCTCGGTCCAGTCCGCGCCGAGTTCGAAGCCGTGCCCGTCCGCCATCCGCAGCACCGCGGGCGAGCCCTCGCGCCACATGACGCGGCCCTCGGTGTCCGCGACGACCATGATGTGCTGCGCCGCGTCGGCTATGGACACCAGTCCGCCGCGCAGCTCGTCGAGGACCGCCGTGAGCCCGGAGCCGCGGCGCCGCTCCTCCAGCTCCTCCGGGGAGAGCAGCCCCGTGCGCACATCGCGGTCCGGATCGACGCCGCCGCGCAGCATCCGGCCCCAGGACTCCTCGATCACCGGGCGCGGTTCGACCGCGTGCCGCTGCCCCGACAGCGCAGCGTCCCGTACCCCCTTGAGCACGCGGGCCGCCCGGACGGAATCCATCGCCGCCAGCCTGACCAGGTCGATCGTCGCATTCGTCACCGGAGCCTCCCACAACGCCAGTGCGCATCGTGCTTCACCGGCCGCCCGTCCGTTCCCCCCGGAAGGGGGGATTCGTTCGCTCCCGCGGACGGCGCCCGCGCAGGGCGCCTACGGCCACATGACGATGCAACCCCTTGCAACGCTCGCGAACAAGCGCACGGTTGACCGAAAATGAACGGGCCGCCGCTTCTGCGGCGTTCATGCCCTCCTGACGTACGGGGCCATGAGGCGGGGATGGTGCCGTGTCGGCGCAGCATCATCCCCGCAACCAGAGCGATCGGAGTGACCGGAGCAACCGGAGCGACCGGAGCGACCGGAGCAACCGGAGCGTCAGCCCACGGGCCGCGCCCGTTCGACCACGGCCGCCAGGTCGAGCGAGTGGGGCAGTGTCCCGAACGACACCCCCCAGTCCCGCCCGAGCCGCGAGGCGCAGTACGCCGCCTCCATCTCCGGCGGCGCGAACCGTACGAACAGCGACCCCATGAGCACCACGGCCATCCGCTCCACGAGCCGGCGGGCGCGGGCCTCGACGCCGGCGCCGATGTCGGAGAACTCGACGAGCAGCGAACGGATCGCCGCGTCGAGCCGCAGGTCGACCCCGCGGGTCTGTCCCACTTCCTCCAAGTACGCGGTGAACGAGGACGGTTCGCGCTGCAGGACGCGCACCACATCGAGCGCCTGTACGTTCCCGGCGCCCTCCCAGATCGAGTTGAGCGGCGACTCGCGCAGCAGCCGCGGCATCCCCGACTCCTCCACATACCCGTTGCCGCCCAGGCACTCCAGAGCCTCCGCGACCAGCGGAGTGCAGCGCTTGGTCACCCAGTACTTCGCGATCGGCACCGCGAGCCGCAGGAACGCCAGCTCCTGCTCACCGCCGTCGTCGTACGCCGCCGCGAGCCGCAGCGCGAGCATCGTCGCCGCCTCCGACTCGACGGCCAGATCCGCCAGCACGTTCTGCATCAGCGGCTGCTCGACGAGCAGCGCGCCGAACGCCCGGCGGTACGAGGCGTGGTGCACCGCCTGCGCCACGGCCTGCCGCATCACCGCCGCCGAACCGGTCACGCAGTCGAGCCGGGTCGCCG
Source organism: Streptomyces sp. NPDC050418 (assembly GCF_044458745.1). Classification (NCBI taxonomy): domain Bacteria; kingdom Bacillati; phylum Actinomycetota; class Actinomycetes; order Kitasatosporales; family Streptomycetaceae; genus Streptomyces; species Streptomyces sp. NPDC050418. Next base: position 115,273 of record NZ_JBITIG010000017.1, on the reverse strand, counting down.
CCACCATCCCGATGATGGTGCGCACCCCGCGCCCCTCCTCGCCGACCCGGCGCGCCCAGGTGCCCGCGAACTCGACCTCGGCGGACGCGTTGGACCGGTTGCCCAGTTTGTCCTTGAGGCGCTGGAGCGCGAACGGATTGCGCGTGCCGTCGTCGAGGACCCGCGGCACGAGGAAGCACGTCAGCCCGCCCGGCGCCTGCGCGAGCACCAGGAACGCGTCCGACATCGGCGCCGAACAGAACCACTTGTGCCCGGTCAGCGTGTACGTCCCCGCCTCGGCGAGCGGTTCGGCACGAGTCGTGTTGGCCCGAACGTCGCTGCCGCCCTGCTTCTCCGTCATCCCCATCCCGACGAGCGCACCGGCCTTGCCCGCCACGGGCCGCAGCGCCGGCTCGTACACGTCCGACGCCAGCTTCGGCTCCCACAGGGCGGCGAGCGCGGGATCATTGCGCAGCGCGGGCACCGCCGCGTTGGTCATCGACAGCGGACAGCCGTGCCCCGCGTCGGTCTGCGTCCACACCAGGAACCCCGCGGCCCGCCGCACGTGACCATGCTCACGGGTCCACGCCGAGGTCAGACCCGCCGCGACGCCCTTGCCGAGCAGCCGGTGCCAGGCCGGATGGAACTCCACCTCGTCGATCCGGTGCCCGTACCGGTCATGGGTACGCAGCCGCGGCGGATGACGGTCGGCCTGAACTCCCCACTCCTGGGCCTGGACCGACCCGGCCGCGCGCCCGAGCTCGCTCAGCTCCCGGCGTACGGGGGCGTGCAGCCGCTCGGGCAGATGGCGCTCGACGCCCTCCGTCAGGGCGCGGTCGGCGGCGAACACGTCGTATCCGACCAGCGGCTCGGCCTGGTTGGTGACGGTGTGGGTGGGTGCGGTCATGCGGATACGGTAAGGACGTGCACCAGGCAAAAGAAACACCCGAGCGGCCCTCGGGGCGGCTCCACCGGGCCCGCGCCGTTTACCGCAACGTGTCCAAGCGCAGGACCGCCTGGCTGCTCCTCAAGGACACGGTCAACTCCTGCATCGAGTACCGCATTCTGGGCCTGGCCGCGGAGGCCGCGTTCTTCACGCTCCTGTCCGTGCCGCCGCTGCTCCTGTCCCTGGTCGGGCTGCTCGGCTACGTGGACGCCTGGACCGGCGCGGAAACCATTCAGTCGGTCCGCGAGAACATCATCGAGGCCGCCCGTACCGTCCTGTCCGACAAGGGCGTCCACGACATCGCGGAGCCGATCCTCGACGACGTCCTCAAGGGCGGCCGGCCCGATGTGATCTCGCTCGGCTTCATCCTCGCGCTGTGGTCGGGCTCGCGCGCGGTCACCGTCTTCATCGACACCATCACCGTCATGTACGGGCTCGACGGCGTCCGCGGCATCGTCAGCACGAGGCTGCTCGCCTTCCTGTTGTTCCTTGTCGCGCTGGTGATCGGCTCGGTGGCGCTGCCGCTGATGGTGGCCGGGCCCGACGCGGTGCTCCAGGTCGTGCCGATCAGCGACGGCGTGGTGCAGGTCCTGTACTGGCCCGTCGTGATCGTGCTCGGCATCGTCTTCCTGACGACGCTCTACCACGTGTCCGTGCCGGTGCGTTCGCCGTGGATCGAGGACGTGCCGGGCGCTCTCGTCGCCCTCGGGATGTGGGTCCTCGGCAGCTTCCTGCTGCGGATCTACCTCACCAACACCGTGGAGGGGCCGACGATCTACGGCTCCCTCGCCGCCCCGGTCGCCGTCCTCCTGTGGATCGGCGTCTCGGCCTTCGCGGTCCTGGTCGGCGCGGCGGTCAACGCGGCGATCGACCGGGTCTGGCCGTCCATCGCCACGGCCGCCGCGCGCGAGGCCAACGAGCGGATAAGGGAGGCCAAGGCGGCCGATCTGGTCGCCCGTGCGGCCGCCGCCCGCGCCGCGCAGGAGGAGGACGACCCGGATGATCCGGACATGCCCTCCGAATTCCCCGAGCGCTGGGCGCAGTTCCTGCCCCCGGACGACGTCAGCGCCCGTCTGCGGACGCACGCGAAGCGCCACGGGGAGCAGCGCGGCCCGAAGCACGCGTCCCCGAAGCACCCCTCAGCGAAGGACTCCTCGTCGGGAGACCCGTCCTCGAAGGATGCTCCGGGGGAGCGCAGCGCGCCGTAGCGCCGTACTTCAGGAAGCGCCGTACCTCAGGGAGCGCCGTACGTCAGGGAGTCAGGGCCTCAGTCCTTCCACGTCCCGGCCGCCACGTGCTCGCGGACGAAGTCCTCGAACGAGCGCGGCGCACGGCCGAGGGCCTCCTGGATGCCGTCCGTCAGCTGCGAATTGTGGCCGTCGAGCATCGTCTCGAAGAGCTCCACGAGGAACGCGACCTCCGCCTCGGGCACCCCCATCTCGGCGAGGATCTCCCCGAAGGCCCGCGCCGGCACCGGGATGTACGGGATCTCCCGGCCGGTCGCCGCGCTGATCTCCTCGACGGCCGTACGGAACGAGAGCAGGCGGGGCCCGGTGACGTCGTACGACCGGCCCACGTGCCGGTCGTCGCTCAGCGCGGCCACGACGAGATCGGCGATATCGCGTACGTCGATGAACGGTTCGGTGACCTCGCCGCCGGGGAACGCCAGCTCACCGGTCGCCCGCAGGCTGCCCAGCAGGTCGCCCTCGCTGAAGTTCTGCATGAACCACGCGGCCTGCACGATCGTCCACTCGGCGCCCGATTCGCGCACTGCGCGCTCGGCGGCCTCGGCGTGCGTCTCGCCGCGTGCGGAGAGCAGCACGATCCGCCGTACGCCCTTCTCGACGGCCTTGGCCGCGAGGGCCGCGACATCCTCGGCGGCCTGCGGGGCGCCGATGTCGAAGTAGTACGCGAAGTAGGCGGCGTCCACGCCGTCGAGCGCCGCGTCCCACGTCGAGCGGTCCGTCCAGTCGAACGGGACGGCCGCGGAGCGCGATCCGCGCCGCACACGGAACCCGGCCAGTTCGGCGGCCTCCGCAACTACGCGCCCGGTCCGGCCGGTCGCCTGGGTCACCAATACGGTCTGCTTGCTGTTCGTCTGCTGTGTCATGCCTCCAGTGAACTTCGGCGGCCCGCCCGCTCCCATCGCCGAGGCGCTCGGGGGCATACGCGTGCGTCTTGCTCTCAGAGAGCGAGTACGGCGTGGGCTGCGTCCAGTGTCCGTCCGACGTAGTTGTGGCCGAACAGGGCGGTGTGCACCAGGAGTGGAAAGAGCTGGTGGAGGCGGATGCGGGCCTGCCATCCGTCCGACGGCCGGGCGATCTGCCCGTAGCCGTCGAGGACGGCGGACAGGTGGGGGCAGCCGAAGAGGTGGAGCATCGCCAGGTCGGTCTCGCGGTGACCGCCGTGCGCCGCCGGGTCGATCAGATACGCGGGCCCTTCGGCGCTCCACACCACGTTGCCGTTCCACAGGTCACCGTGCAGCCGGGCCGGTGCTTGAGGCGGTCCCGCCACCTCCGGAATGCGGTCGCAGGCCTGCTCCACGAGCCGCGCCGTGGCCGAGTTGACGATCCCCTGGTCCAAGGCGCTGCGCAGATACGGCAGCACGCGCTGCGTCACGTACCACTCGGGCCAGCTGTCACCGGTGACGTTGCGCATCGGCGCCTGGCCGATGTACGCGTCCACCGGACCGCCGGGCGGCGCCGCCCCGAACCCGGGCGCGCCCGCGGCGTGCAGCCGGGCCAGGGAGCGGCCCAGTTCGACGGCGGCGTCACGCGTCGGCGGTCCCTCCGCGATCCGCTCCGTCACCAGCCAGCACGCGTCGTGCCCGAGCACCGTGGGCACCCGCACCGTGCCGGAGTCGGCGAGCCAGCGCAGACCTGCCTTCTCGGCGCGGACCGCGCCCGGCGCGTCGTCCCGTTTCACCATCACCCGCCGCCCGTCGGCGAGTCGGACCTCGCTGAGCGCCGTAGAGACGTTCCGTGCGTCCGTCGCCGCCTGTCCCGTGTGAAGGGCGGCCGCGGCGCGGGGATCGGCGGGGAGCATGCCGTCAGCGTACGGCGGGACGGGAGGACGGAGGGTGGTGGGTGGTAGGCGGTGGTGCAGTGGTGCGGTGGGCGGCGGGCCTTCGCCGGATGCGCGGCGCGGCATACGCTGGGGCCATGGACGCTCTCGCCGGCTTGCTGGAAGGCCCCCGCGCCAAAGGTGCGTTCCTCATCAGGGCCTGTTTCGACCCGCCGTGGTCCGTACGGATCGAGGACGAGGCGCCGGTCAGCGTGATGGTGATGCTGCGCGGCGAGGGCTGGCTGATCCCCGACGACGGCGAGAAGCTCCACATGGGCACCGGTGACATCGCCATCGCCCGCGGCCCCGCCCCGTACGTCTGCGCCGACGACCCGGCCACGGAGCCGCGCGCGGTGATCCTGCCGGGCGGCCTCTGCGCCGCGCCGGACGGCCGCGAGATGAAGGACTACCTCGACCTCGGGACGCGCACCTGGGGCGGCCGGACCGACGGCGAGGCGGTGATGCTGGTCGGCACGTACCAGCCCGCGGGCGAGATGAGTTCACGGCTGCTCGACGCGCTGCCGCCGCAGCTTGTACTGCGCGAGGAGGTCGCCGACTGCCATCTCCTGCCGCTCCTGGAGGAGGAGATACTGCGCGACGAACCGGGCCAGGACGTCGTGCTCGACCGTCTCCTCGACCTGCTCCTGATCACCTCGCTCCGCGCCTGGTTCGCCCGTCCCGACGCCTCACCGCCCGCCTGGTACAAGGCGCTTGGCGATCCTGTGGTGGGCGCGGCGCTGCGCCTCATCCAGGACGACCCGGCCCACCCGTGGACGGTCGCCGAGCTCGCGACGAAGGCGGGTGTCTCGCGCGCGGCGCTGGCCCGGCGGTTCACGGAGCTCGTCGGCGATCCGCCGATGGCCTACCTCACCGCGTGGCGGCTTGCCCTGGCCGCGGATCTTGTGCGGGACACGGACCTGACGCTGAGCTCGATCGCCCGGAAGGTCGGATACGGGAGCCCGTTCGCCCTGTCGACCGCGTTCAAGCGGGCGTACGGGGTGAGCCCGGTGGAGCTGCGGGAGGGGTGAGGCGTGTACCGCGAGCGCGCGTCGGCGTTTCCCGGGGCCGTCGTCTGGACCGCGAGCCGTACGGGCGGGCAGGCCCCGTACCCCGTCCTGCCCGACGGCTGCATGGATCTGCTCTGGTCCGAGGGGCGGCTGATCGTCGCAGGGCCCGACCGCCGTGCCTATCTGCCGGAGAGCGGCGCGGACGTGTCCGGGATCCGTTTCGCGCCCGGCACCGCGCCCGCGCTGCTCGGCGTTCCCGCGCATGAACTCCTCGATCAGCGCGTCGAGTTGAGCGAGCTCTGGCCCGCCGGCCGCGTACGGCGTCTGGCCGGGCGGATCGGCGCGGCGGGCGATGCCCGGACGGGTCTTGAGGAGCTCGCGCTCACCCTCGACACCGCCCCGCCCGACCCCGCACTGCGGCACACGGCGAAGCTCCTGGCCGAGGGCGCGACGGTCGCGGAGGCCGCGGCCGTGACCGGCCTCGGGGCCCGGACCCTGCACCGCCGCTCCCTCGTCGCCTTCGGCTACGGCCCCAAGACCCTCGCCCGCATCCTCCGCCTCCAGCGGGCGCTCGGCCTCGCCCGCGCCGGAGTGCCCGTGGCCGCCGCGGCGGCGGCCACGGGCTACGCCGACCAGGCCCATCTCTCCCGCGACGTACGGGACTTGACGGGAATGACCCTCGGCGCCTTGCTCGCACTCCGCTCCTGAACGGCCCCCGTCGCCGAGCAGGCCGACGATGCCTGCGGACGCCCGTACAGGACAGGCTACTGGGCAGTACTGTCCGTACATGAACAAGTGGCGAAGCGCACGCACACGTTTCCGAAGGTCCCTGTTCGGCACCGCCGCCTGTGCCGCCGCGGTGACCGTCCTGGCCGCCTCCACGCCCGCGGCCGCCAAGACCGGCCCCGAGCAGAGCAACTTCATGCCCGCCCTCGGCCATTCGATCCTCAACCTCGACCTCGACCCGCCGGGCGCCAACGACTGGAGCTGCCGTCCGGACGCGGCCCACCCGCGCCCCGTCGTCCTCGTCCACGGCACATACGAGAACCGCTACAACAACTGGGCCCGTATGGCACCCCGGTTGAAGGACCAGGGCTACTGCGTCTACGCACTCGACTACGGCGACACCGACGACGCGGGCGTGAGCCTGGGTGCCGCCGTCAAGGGATACGGGGACATCAAGCAGTCCTCCGGGGAACTGGCCGCCTTCGTGGACAAGGTGCTCGCCGCGAGCGGCTCGAAGCAGGTGGACCTCGTAGGGCACTCCCAGGGCGGGATCCTGGCCCGCTGGTACGTGCAGGAACTCGGCGGCGCGAACCCGGCCGACCCGTCGGGGAACAAGGTCAAGAAGGTCGTCCAGCTCGGCACGCCCAACCACGGCACGACGCTCAGCGGCATCGAGACGCTCGCCGACGCCTTCGGCATCCTGGAGTCCGGCGCGCAGATGCTCGGGAAGGCGGGCGTCCAGATGTACGAGAAGTCCGAGTTCATCAAGGAGCTCAACGCCCGCGGTGACACCGTGCCCGGCGTCGACTACACCGTCATCGCCACGAAGTACGACGAGATCAGCACCCCGTGGCGGAACGGGTTCCTGACGGCGGGCCCCGGGGCGACGGTCCGCAACGTCACGTTGCAGGACGGCTGCCCCGTCGACCTCTCCAGCCACATGGGCCTGTCCTACAGCCCGCGCGGGATCGGCCTGGTCGAGCAGGCCCTGGACACCTCGGCGCCGGCGGCCCCGTGCGTACCGCAGGCGCCCATCCTGTGAGGAGCCCGCGCGCTCACTGATCCGGGAGAGGCGCGAAGAGATCCACACCGTTCCCGTCCGGGTCGAGGACCGTCGCGTACCGCTGTCCCCAGAACGCGTCGAACGGCTTGAGCTCGCTGCCGTATCCGGCCGTCGTGAGCGCCTCGTACTGGGCGTCCACGGCGGCCGGGCCGTCGCACAGGAACGCCAGGCCGATCCGGCCCGCCGAGGCGGGCGGCCGCCAGTCCGGCATGAACGAGCGCAGCGTCGCCTCCGTGTCGAGGGCGAAGCGGAGCCCGCCCGGCAGCGTCACCTCCACGTGCGGGGCCTGTTCGGCGCCCTCGGGGAAGGCGAGCCCGAGGCGCCGGTAGAACGCGACGGACGCGGCCATGTCCGAGACGACGATGCCGATCATGTCGAAGCGAGGGGTGGGCTGCGGGGCCTGGTTCGTGGTCATGCCCCGACCGTATGCCGATCCGCACGCGGGCGTCTTGAAGGAATCGGACACCGCGGGCGGGCGGGGAGCGGACACGGCATGCGCATAGAGTCGGGCGGGTGAGCGAGATCCTCCGGTTCGGAACGGCCGCCCTGCCGGCCGAGCCGCCCACGGCCCCCGCGGTCTGGTCGGTGCGCGGCCTCGCGGGCCGGGCGCCCGTCCTCGACGCCGAGGAGCGGCGCAGGGCCGCCGGCTTCCGGCGCGCCGAGGACCGCGAGACGTACGAGGCCGCGCACACCGCCCTGCGGGTCCTCACCGGCGCGTACCTCGGAGAGGACCCGGCGGCCGTACGGTTCGTCCGCGAACCCTGCCCCGGCTGCGGCGGCCCGCACGGACGGCCCGCCCTCGCGCACGGCCCCCTGCACTTCTCCCTCTCGCATACGAGAGGACTCGCCCTCCTCGCCTTCGCCCTCGCCCCGGTCGGCATCGACGTCGAACTGCTGCCGGACGAAGCCCTCGTCACCGACGCGGCGGCGGCCCTGCACCCCGACGAACAGCGGGAGCTGCGCCAACTGCCCGCTCCCGGGCGCCCGTTGGCGTTCGCGCGCTGCTGGACCCGCAAGGAGGCGTATCTCAAGGGCACGGGCGAGGGCATCGCCGACGGGGGGCTCGCCCGGACCCTCATGGGGACCGGGCCCCGCCCGCTGCCGGTCGAGGGCTGGACCGTCATGGACCTCGCCGCACGCACCGGATGCGCGGCGGCCCTCGCGGTCGCGGAGCCGTCCGTGGAGCCGCCGAAGCCGACGCAGGAGGAACCCTGATGACACCTCCCCGCACCCGCCTCCTCGTACACACCCGCACCACCGGCTACCGCCACGCGTCGATCCCGGCCGCGCTGCGGGCCGTACGCGCCTTCGGCCACCCCGTCGACGCGACCGAGGACCCGGCGGCCCTCGAACGGGACCTGTCCCCGTACGCCGCCGTCGTCTTCCTCCTCACCAGCGGCGACATCCTGAGCGACGACAGCCGCATGGCGCTCCGCGCGTACATGGACGGGGGCGGCGGCTTCGTCGGCGTGCACTCGGCGGCCTGCACCGAGACCTCCTGGCCGTACTTCGGCGAGCTGCTCGGCGCCCGCTTCACCCGCCACCCCGCGTACCAGCCGGGCCGCGTCCGCGTCACCGACCGCACGCATCCCGCGACCGCGCATCTGCCGGAGCGCTGGGAGTTCACGGACGAGTGGTACGACTTCGACCGCCGTCCCGCGGACGCCCGCGTCCTCGCCCACGCCGACGAGACCTCGTACGACCCCGAAGGCGGCGGCATGGGCGCGGACCATCCGCTGGTGTGGTGCCGGGAGCAGGGCGCGGGCCGGGTGTTCTGCACGGCGCTAGGCCACGCGGAGGCGGCCTATGCCGACCCGGACTTCCGCGCCCATCTCCTCGGCGGCCTACGCTGGGCGGCGCGGCTCCTGTGACCCGCGGACGGAGAACTGGACGGCGAGCCGAGCCGGCCGCGTGGCGTCGAGCCGGTGGTCGGGAAGCACCCCCGGACCACAGGACTCACTGCCGATGCCGTGGTGCGCCGCGTCGAGGTGCAGCCACACCGTGTCGCCTGCCACCAGGTCCGTGCGGTGCGCGGCCGCGTCGAGCTCCGCGGTCGACCAGGGGCGTGCCGTGAACGAGAACGTGCCGCCGTCCACGAGCAACGGCCGTTGCCCGTCGGTGAGTTCGAGCCACCGCACGTCGGCGCGCGCCCCGTTCTCCTGCGGCCGGACATAAGGCGTCTGCAGCTCCGGCACGCTCGCCGACCAGATGCCCTGCATCGCCGCGGAGCCCGTGTCCGGATAGGACTCGCCGGGTCCCGCGCCCCACCAGGTCGTACGGTCGTACGCGGCGGGCAGTCCGAGCCGCACCCCGATCCGGGGCAGCGGCACCTTCCACACACCCTCGGGCTCGACGTCCGCGCGCAGGGCGAGCCGGATCCCGTTGGAGATCCAGTGGTACGTGACCCGCAGCGCGAGATCGCTCGCCGCGGGCGCCACCCGGGTCCGTACCGTCAGAGCGTCGGTGCCCGACTCCACGGCATCCACCCGGTGGTGCATCCGGTCCAGGCCCAGCGCCCGCCACTTCACCGCGACCGACGAGCCGGTCAGCCAGGACATCCCGTTGTCGTTGTCCGTCGGCGCCCGCCACACGTCGAGTCCGAACCCGCGCACCGGGATCCCGCCGACGGCGAGCAGCGTGCCAGTCCGCGCGTCGAACGTGCCGCTGCCGAGCGTGATCCGCGCCCCGTCCGCGACCGGGGCGCTGCCGCCCGGGACGGGAGCGCCCATGCCGTACTCCACGGGCAGTTGGGCCCACGCCACCAGGTGCCCGCGCGCCGCCCACGCGGTGTCGCGCGCGAGCCGCGCCCGCAGCGTCCACTGCGTCGCCGCGTCCGGATCGCGGCGCGGCGGCTCGGGCAGCTTGACCTCGGTGCTGCCGCCCGCGGGGACGGCGGGCACGTCGAGGACGCCTTCGCGGACGGTTTCGCCGTCCTTCTCGTACGACCACGTGAAGGTGAGGTGCGAGAGATCGACGACGTCGTACAGATTGCGGATCGTGACGACGCCTTCGTGACCGTCGCCCTCCATCCGCACCGGCTGGATCACGGACTTGAAGTCGAGCAGGCCGGGGGACGGGGTGCGGTCGGGGAAGAGGAGGCCGTCGCAGACGAAGTTGCCGTCGTGGAGCTCCTCGCCGTAGTCGCCGCCGTACGCGTACCCGAACTCCTCGTGCGCGAGGCCGTGGTCGATCCACTCCCAGACGAAGCCGCCCTGCAGCCGCGGATACCGCTCGAACAGCGCCTGGTACTCGGCCAGTCCGCCCGGGCCGTTGCCCATCGCGTGCGCGTACTCGCACTGCAGGAACGGCAGGCCGCGGCGGCGCGCGTCGAGACCGGCGTCCGGGAGCGGGTCCTCGGCGCCGCGGCCGATCGCGTCGACCTCCGCGTGGTCCGCGTACATCCGCGAGTAGAAGTCGGTGTCCTTGCACGACAGATCGCCCTCGTAGTGGATCGGCCGCGACGGGTCGCGCTCACGGATCCAGCCGGCCATGGCGGTGAGGCCCTCGCCGGTGTCGCACTCGTTGCCGAGCGACCAGATGACCACCGACGGATGGTTCTTGTCGCGCTCCACCATGCGCGCCGCCCGGTCGAGCAGCGCCGGCGTCCAGCGCGGGTCGGCGACCGGGTTGCCGTGCCAGCCCACCGCGTGGAAGCCGTGGGTCTCCAGATCGCACTCGTCGATCACCCACAGGCCCAGCTCGTCGCACAGGTCGAGGAAGGCGGGGTGCGGCGGATAGTGGCTGGTGCGGACGGCGTTGATGTTGTGCCGCTTCATCAGGAGCACGTCCTCGCGCATCGTCGCGAGATCGAGGGTGCGGCCGGTCTCCGGATGGAACTCGTGCCGGTTGACGCCACGGAAGAGCAGCGGCCGCCCGTTCGCCTTGATCAGACCGTCCTCGACGCGGACGGTTCGGAACCCGACCCGCAGCCGCACCCGCTCCCCGCCCGTCACCAACTCGCCCTCGTAGAGGCGGGGCTGCTCGGCGGACCACGGTTCCGCGGCGACGGTCACGCTCTCGCCGCTCGCGATGTCGATCCCGAGCCCGGGGATCAGCACGCGCCCGGCCGGTTCGCTGTCGACGCGCAGGGTGCCGGTCCCGCTGTCGTGGTCGTACGAGGCGTGCACGAAGTGGTCGCGGACCGCGTCCTCCGGCCGGTGCAGCAGCGTCACGTCGCGGAAGATGCCGGGCATCCACCACTGGTCCTGGTCCTCCAGATAGCTGCCCGATGACCACTGGTGGACACGGACCGCGAGCACGTTGCCGCGCGGCCGCAGCAGTGGGCCGACCGCGAACTCGTGCGGCAGCCGCGACCCCTTGAACTCACCCAGCTCCGTGCCGTTCAGCCACACCCGGGCACAGGACTCCACGCCGTCGAAGCGGAGCACGGCCCCGCCGTCGGACGGCCAGCCGGCGGGCAGGTCGAAGCGGTGCAGATGGTCGCCGGTCGGGTTCTCGGTGGGGACGTACGGCGGGTCCAGCGGGAAGGGGTAGAGGGTGTTCGTGTACGCGGGGGAGCCGTACGTGCCGTCGTGCGTGCCCTGCCCCCGTCCCTGCAGCACCCAGTGGCCCGGCACCCGCACCTCGTCCCAGGCGGACGGGTCGAAGTCCTCGTGCGCGAACCCGGTGTCCAGGGCGGCGTGTTCGGAGAGCCGGAAGCGCCAGGTGCCGTTGAGGGAGAGCCGGGCGGCGTCGGATCCCGGCGGCCAGGCGCGCGGCGGCAGGGTGCCGGTGCCCGGGGAGACGTCGACGAGGTACGCGATGTCGTTGTCCGCAAAGGTCATACATCGGATCCTCACCCGGTCCTGGGCCCCGCGGAAGGGCCCGAGGCTTGGACATACGGGCCAATGATTGGACGAATGCGCGGGCATGACGAAGGGCCCGTCGGTCAGGCCGCCACAGCCGGCCGACGGGCCCTTCCACCCCGGTGCCCGGCCAGGCACCGGCTCCGCCGGTACGGGGGTGCCGACAGCAACGCCCCGTACCGGAAGCAGGGTTGAACGGATCAGACGGATGGAGCAGGACCGTGCGGATGGCGCACGGCGGTCAGTGGAGCCTGCGCCCCTTGGCCTCCATGGCCGCGCGGCCGATGGCCTGCTTCATCTTCCAGTCGCGGCGGATCTCCGCGCGCAGCCGCACGTCGGTCTTGGCGAGCAGCCGCTGGTTCTCGCGCAGCAGCTTGCGGTAGCTCTCCAGACGCCGCTCGGACAGCGAACCGTCCTCCAGCGCGGCCAGCACCGCACAGCCCGGCTCCGCCTCATGGGCGCAGTCGTGGAAACGGCACCGCTCCGCCAGCTCCTCGATCTCCGAGAAGACCTGGCCGACACCGGACTCGGCGTCCCACAGCCCGACACCCCGCAGACCGGGAGTGTCGATGAGGACCCCGCCGCCGGGCAGCGCGAGCAGATTGCGCGTGGTCGTGGTGTGCCGGCCCTTGCCGTCCACGTCACGGATGGCCTGGACCTCCATGACGTCCGCGCCGAGCAGCGCGTTCGCCAGCGTGGACTTGCCCGCGCCGGACGGGCCGAGCAGCACGCTCGTACCACCCGAGATGACGGCCTGCAGGATCTCGATGCCCTCGCCCTCGGCGGAGCTGACGGGCAGCACCTGCACTCCGGGGGCGGTGGACTCGACGTCCTCGACGAGATAGGAGAGCGCCACCGGGTCGGGCACCAGGTCGCACTTGGTGAGCACGATCAGGGGCTGGGCGCCCGACTCCCAGGCGAGCGCCAGGAAGCGCTCGATCCGGCCGAGCTCCAGGTCCCCGGTCAGGGGGACCGCGATGATCGCGTGGTCGACGTTGGCGGCGAGGATCTGGCCCTCGGACCGCTTGGACGAGGTGTTGCGCACGAAGGCCGTGCGGCGGGGCAGGCAGGTGCGCACCAGCGGCGGGTCGGCGACGGTGTCGACGGCAGCCCAGTCACCGGTGCAGATGACCTTCAGCGGATCGCGAGGCGTGACGAGCGCGGTGTCGGCGCGCAGCGTGCCCTCGGCGGTCACGATGTCGCACAGCCCGCGGTCGACGCGCACCACACGGCCCACGGTCAGGCCCTGCTCCGCGTACGGCGCGAAAGCGGCCTCCCAGTCCGTGTCCCAGCCGTGGCCGGTCAGGGGGTGGGAGGAGGAAGCGGTATTCAACTCAGGGGGACCCTTCGAAGGGAAGTGGCCCCGGCAGTGCGCCGCTCAGCGGCGGCGCGAGGTTCGTTGTGGGATCAGCCGGAGACCACGAGGGGGTGGGTGATGGTCTTCTGCGTGCGGACGTGGTCCGCCGGGGTGACGACAGTCATCAGTCACACCTCCCGGTTCTCCAGCGCTGATGGTCAGGGCCGCGGCCTGGTGGCGGCGCGGTCCTTCGTTCGACGGGATGAACGGTAACGCGGTGGGCGGGGGCGGCGCCAAATGTTTTTCGCGGGCACCCCGCCGGCCGCAAAAAGATCATTGACGGGGTCGGGGGCCCTGCCTACTGTCGGCCTCCATGCCTTCTGACGCTGCGCACGCAGACCTTGTCCTCCGCCCCATAGCCGGGCCCGAGGAGATCGACCTCTTCAACTCCCTTCCGTACACGATCAACCACGAGCTGGCGGACGACCTCGCCGAGGACCGCCGCCGCGCGGGCTGGATGTGGCTCGCGCTGCGCGGCGACCGTGTGGTCGCCCGCCTCGCCTGGTGGGCACGGACCGGGACGGGGGAGCCGCTGTTCCTGGACATCCTCGACATCGACGGCACGGACCCCGAAGCCGCCGACGCCGCCCGTGCCCTGTACGCCGCGGCGTCGGCCGCCGTCCTTCCGGCAGGGGCGACGCCCCCCGAGTACGAGCGCTTCATCCCGGCCGACTGGCGTGAGGAGCCGGTCGCGCGGCGCGCGGTCGAGACCCGTATGGAGGTCCTCGAATCCGCGGGCGCCCGTCTCGTCGTCGAGCGGCTGCGCCTGGAGTGGCGCCCCGGTACGGAGCTGCCGCCCCGCGACCCCCGGCTCGCCTTCCGCCCCGCCCTGGACGACGCCGAGCTGCTCGCGCTCCAGACCCGCACGCTCGAAGGGACCCTCGACTTCCACAGTCAGGACGACCTGAAGAAGATGCCGGCGGCGGAGGTCGCGCAGCAGCAGTGGGACGACGAGTTCGCCCGGTACACGACGCCCCGTGAGTGGTGGCAGATCGCGACGCTCGCGGACACCGGTGAGGCGATCGGCTTCGTGATCTGCGCGCACAACGGGTACAACCCCGTGCTCGCGTACATCGGCGTCGTGCCCGAGCACCGGGGCAAGGGCTACATCCACGGCATCCTGGGCGAGGGCACCCGCATCCTCGCCGCCCAGGACGTCCCCCGCATCCGCGCGGCGACGGACCTGGGCAATGTGCCGATGGCGGCGGCGTTCGCGCGCGCGGGGTACGTGAACTTCGAGCGGGCGATCAATATGGCTTGGGACACCAGCCCCGCCGGCGTGTGAGGCGATCTTTCAGCCCCTGCGGCGCTTGAGCAGATGCGAACGTAGGCCGGGTGTGGGGGTTCCGGGGGAGCCCCTGGAACCCCATGTCCGATTCCCGCCAGCGACAGCACACCGCGGGGCCCACACTGGACGTGTGATCGACCAGGAAACCGCCTACGAGGCGGTACGCAGCAGGGACCCCCGCTTCGACGGGGCGTTCTTCTTCGCCGTGTCCACGACCGGGATCTACTGCCGCCCGAGCTGCCCGGCCGTCACCCCGAAGCGCCCGAACGTCCACTTCTATCCGACGGCCGCCGCGGCCCAGGGCGGCGGTTTCCGTGCCTGCCGGCGCTGCCGCCCGGACGCCGTCCCCGGCTCCGCCGACTGGAACGCGCGCGCCGATGTCGTCGGCCGCGCGATGCGCATGATCACCGACGGGGTCGTGGACCGCGAGGGCGTGCCGGGCCTCGCGACCCGCCTCGGCTACAGCGCCCGCCAGGTCCAGCGCCAGCTCACCGCCGAGGTGGGCGCCGGACCCGTCGCCCTGGCCCGCGCCCAGCGCGCCCACACGGCACGCGTCCTGCTGCAGACCACCGTGCTGCCCGTCACGGACGTGGCCTTCGCCGCCGGTTTCGCCTCGGTCCGCCAGTTCAACGACACCATCCGCCAGATCTACGCCCGCACCCCGAGCGAGCTGCGCACGGAGACGGGCACGAAGACCGCCAAGCCCGCCGCGAGCGGCGCCGGCGTACCGCTGCGGCTCGCCTACCGCGGCCCGTACCACGCGGCCTCCGTCTTCGATCTGCTCGCCGCCGAGGCGATCGACCGGATCGAGGAGGTCACGGGCGGGCCCGGCCGGCGTACGTACCGCCGCACCCTCCGCCTCCCGCACGGCACCGGCATGGCAGCCGTCGACGAGCACGCGCCGGGACCCTGG
The DNA here is from genome assembly GCF_044458745.1 of Streptomyces sp. NPDC050418. Lineage (NCBI taxonomy): Bacteria > Bacillati > Actinomycetota > Actinomycetes > Kitasatosporales > Streptomycetaceae > Streptomyces > Streptomyces sp. NPDC050418. The sequence continues at coordinate 100,126 of NZ_JBITIG010000017.1, read as the reverse complement.
CTCGAGGCCCGGATCCACCTCACGGATCTGCGCGACCTCACCACCGCGGTGCAGCGGCTGCGGCGGCTCTTCGACCTGGACGCCGACCCGTACGCCGTCGAGGAGCGCCTGTCCGAGGACCCGCGCCTGGCGCGGCTGATCGCCGAGCGCCCGGGCCTGCGCTCGCCGGGCGCCGCCGACCCGCAGGAGTTCGCCCTGCGCGCGGTCCTCGGCCGCGTGGAGTCCGAGCGCCTGCTCGACCAGTACGGCACCCCGCTGGCCAACCCCTGCGGCACCCTCACCCACGTCTTCCCCGAAGCCGCCGTCCTCGCCGGTGAGTTGCCCCTCGCGAAGGCGCTCACCGACGGCACCGTACGACTCGATCCGGGAGCCGACCGCGACGACGCGGCCGCGGAACTGCGGGCCGTCGCGGGCGTCGACCCGCACACCGCCGCCGCCATCCGCACCCGTGCGCTCGGCGACCCCGATGTCGCACCGCCGGACGAGGAGTCCGACGACCTCTGGCGCCCCTGGCGCTCCTACGCCCACCGCCACCTGCAGACGGACCGCAACGAGACGGACCGCAACGAGAGGGACCAGCAGCAATGACCACGTACTACACGACCGTGCCCAGCCCTCTCGGAGAGCTGCTGCTGACCGGCGACGGCAGCGGTGCGCTCAGCTCCGTGTCCGTGCCGGGCCAGAAGGGCGGCCGAAGCGTCGAGGACGGCTGGGTGCGCGCGCCGGAGGCCTTCACCGAGGCCGAACGGCAGCTCGGGGCGTACTTCCGGGGCGAACTCAAGGAGTTCCACCTGGAGTTCCGTACCGACGGCACCGCGTTCCGCGAGCAGGTCTGGGCCGCGCTCGACGCCGTCCCGTACGGCGCCACCACCACGTACGGCGACATCGCCCGCACCATCGGCGCCTCGCGCGCGGCGGTACGGGCGGTCGGCGGGGCGATCGGCGCCAACCCGCTCCTCATCGTCCGCCCCTGCCACCGTGTGATCGGCGCGGACGGCTCCCTCACCGGATACGCGGGCGGCCTGGAGCGCAAGGAGCGGCTGCTCGGCCTTGAAGGGGTGCTCTGACGCGCTCTCGAAGGGGTGCTCCTACGAGCCCTCGAAGGGTGCTCCGAGCCGAGCCGAAACGCAGCGTCGACCCGCCGGGCCGCCACCCGGTGAGTCGACGCCTGTGCCGGAGAACCGGCTCCCTACGTGGCGAGCCCGCCCCCGTCCTCGGATTCGGCACCGGCCCCGGTACGACGGGTCCGCCGTACCGCGTACCAGCCTCCCGCGACCAGCAGCGCGGCCGCGGCGGCGAGCGAGGCGACGGTCGCGCCCGTCGAGGCCAGCGAACCGCTGCCCGCACCGCCCGTACCGCCGACGGACCCGGCCGACGAGCCGCCCGCCGAACCCGCGCCACCGCCGTCGGCGCCACCGCCGTCCGCACCGCCGGATCCCGCGCCGCCCGCGAAGTCGACCGCGACGCGCACGTCCTGCGAGCGGTCGGCCGATTTCGTGTGGTCGGCGCGCGTGGCGATCACGCACTTGGTCTTCAGGCAGTCGGTGTACTCGTCCTTGGCGTCCACGGTCAGCTCGACCTCGAACGCACCGTCCTTGCCGTAGGGCTTGGCGATGTCCTCGTAGCCCGCCGGCGGATCATTGCTGATCCACACCGACGCACCGCCCTCACCGGTCATGTCCGCGCCGCCGACACACGGGGTGGGCACCTCGCCCGCTCCGTTGTCGACGCACAGGGCGACGTAGATGCCGATGGACTCGTCGTAGCCGGTGCCGGAGATCTGCACCTTCTGCTGCTCGACGGCCAGGTCGTGCACCGGGGTCACGGTGAGCTCCTGCCCCTTCGGGCCGGTGCCCTTCCCGGTGCCGTTCGGCTCCTCGCCGCCGCCGCTGCCGCCGTCGGATCCCTCCGAACCGCCGCCCGGTGCCTCGGCGTCGACCGTCAGGGTGGCCGCGCGCGTACGGGTCTTGCCGGCCGCGTTCTCGAACTCGGCCCGGTACTGGTAGCCGTTCTGCCCGGCCTTGGCGGCGAAGTCGAAGGTCTTCTCCGTCGCGCCTTCGACGTCCTTCCAGGTCTGCCCGCCGTCCGGGCTGACCTGCCACTGGACGGACGGTTCCGGCTCGCCCTCGGCCTCGGCCGACAGGGTCACGGCGTCTCCGGCCGTGACGGACAGATCGGTCGGCGCCTCGACCACCTTCGGCGAGGTCTGCCGTACGAAGCGGTGGAGCGTCCCGTTCAGCGGGTTGCCCGTGTAGACGCTGCGGCCGCCGTCGGCGACCTCCACGACCGCGGAGCCGAGCCCGCCGTCGTACCCGTCGAGCGCGAGAGTCTCGGCGGCCTTCTCGAGGTCGCCGGTGTCGCTGACGGTCAGTTCGCCGTTGCCGTCGGAGCCCGCGTCGCCACTGTTCGCCGGGTCCTGCCAGACCGTGTAGGCGCGGTTGCCGGCGAAGGCCACATCGGAGGGCAGGTCCACGCCGTTGCCGTCGACCGTGCCCTTGGGCGTGCCGTCCTGGCCGAACACGTGGAGCCCGGTGCCGTGTCCGTACCAGACCGAACCCGTCGCCGGGTCGACCTCGAGCAGCCGCTCGGACGCGTCGCCGACGGGGAGTTCCACGGTCCTGGAGACGGTGAACGTGCCCGTGTCGACGCGGTACAGCTTCTTGTTCGCCGGGTCGGCCCACCACACGGCCTTGCGCGCGGCGTCCACCGCGAACAGGGCGCCGCCGTCCAGGGTCAGTGACCGCTTGACGGTCCCGGTGGCGGTCTCGATCTCGCCGAGCACCGGGGGCGCGGACTTCTGACTGACGAGCGTGGTGCCCGCGGTGACGCCGGGACCGACGTCGCCGACGGTGCTGCCGGTCAGCCACAGGCCGTCGGCGTTCTCGTCCCCGTCCTTCGCCCACGCGAGTCCGCGCAGACCCCAGGTGAAGACCACGCCGTCACCGGGCAGGGCGTCCGCGATCCGGTTGACGATCATCGGGCCGAGCGTGCCGTTGGCCCGCGGGCCGTTCTGGACGTACGTCCTGAGCGCGCCGGTCGCGGGGTCGAGGACGTACAGGCCCTGCTGCATGCCGTCCTGGTCGAGCAGATCGTTGGCGGCCGCGTAGAGCTTCTTCGACTCCGGGTGGACCAGCAGATCGGTGACACGGCCCGCCGTATTGGCCGCGAAGCCCGCGTCGGCGCGGTAACTCACCGTCCCCTCGGGCCCATCCACGCCTTCGCCCGGATCGCCCGGGGCCTGGCCCTCGAACGTCACGGGGATCCGGACGTCCTGGGAGCGGTCGCCGGGCGCGCGGTGGTCGACCCGGGTGACCACGGAACATGTCACCTTCGTGCAGTCGAGCCCGCCGTCCTTGGCCTTCAGCTCCAGATCGACGGCGAAGGAGCCGTCCGGGCCGTAGGCGTCGGCGAGTTCACCGACGTTGGGGTCGTTCGCGGGCACGATCCACGCGGAGGATTTCGTGCCGCCCTCGACGGCGGCGCCGCCGACGCAGGGCGCCGGGACGCGGCCCGCGCCGTTGTCCCGGCAGAAGGCGACGTAGATGCCCTTGGACGCGTCGTAGCCCTCGCCCGTGATGTGGACCGTCTCGCCCGCCGGGTCGAGGCCGGCCGACTTGGCGACGGTCAGTTTCTGACCGTTCTCGCCCAGGCCGGTCTTGGCCGAGTCATCGGCGGCGGCCGGGCCGGTGAGCAGGCCCGCGACGGCCGCGCCGAGCGTGAGCGCGGCCGCGGTCACGGCGGCGGTCCTGCGTCTGCGGCGGGTCGTCTCCCGCCTCGTTCTCGGTGATATCGATGTCATGGAACGTCAACTCCGCAGGGTCTACTGGAAGGTGACCGGCAGGACGACATCCGATTCGCGCTGCTCCGGGGCGAAGTGGTCGGCCTTGGTGACGATCGAGCACTCGACCGTCTCGCCGCAGACGTTGCCGCTGCCGAGGTCGGCCTTGACGAAGATCTGCGCGGAGAAGCCGCCGCCCTCGGTGAAGCGGGAGCTGTTGGGGACGGTGCCGCCGAGGACGTTGCTCACCCAGTGCGAGGCGCCGGTGGAGCCCGTCTCGTCCTGGCCGCCGAGGCAGGGCGTCGGCTTGTTGGTGCCGGGCGCGCCCGCGGGAGTCACGCACAGGGCGACGTATATGCCGCGGGCGGTGTTGTAGCCGCTGCCGGTCACGGTGATGACCTGGCCGCTCGCGGCGAGCGAATCGGGCGCGTTCAGGATCAGGTTGTACGTCGTTCCGCCTTCGGAGACCGTGCGGTTCGCGGTGGCGGCGGAGGCGGAACCGGCGAGGCCGAGGGTGAGCGCGCCGGCGGCGAGGGCGGCGACGGCGAGTCGGGCAGGGGTACGGGAGGGCAGGAGGGCACGCATGGGAATGAGTACCTTTCGGTCATGAGCGCCACGAAGGCAGCGCTTAGGTAAGGCATACCTAAGTTCACCTTCGTTCAGCTGTCAATCACGCGTGCACCGAAAGCCCCACGAAGCGCCGACTACCGCGCCACCCAAGCCCGTTCGTACGCGTGCCACCCGAGCTGAAGCCGTGTCGTCACCCCCGTCAGCTCCATCAGCCGCTTCACGCGCCGCTGCACGGTCCGCAGCCCCAGATCGAGCTGCTTGGCCACGCTCGCGTCCGTGAGGCCCGCGAGCAGCAGCGAGAGGATCTCCAGGTCGGTGGCGTCGGGGCCGTCGCCCTCCTCCGCGTGAACCGAGTCGTCCTCGCCGAGCCGCAGCGGCAGCGCCTCGCGCCACACGGACGTGAACAGGCCGTAGAGCGATTCGAGCAGCCCGCTCGCGTGCACCACGAGCGCGGCCGGCTCCGCGTCGCGTGAGGTCAGCGGGACCATGGCGAGCGAACGGTCGGCGATCACCAGCTTCGTCGGGACCCGGTCGACCACCCGCACCTGCTCGTCACGGCGCAGCGCCGTGGAGAGTTCGAGGAGTCCGGTCGGCAGATCGAGCACCGCACGCTCGACGATCACGCGGTACGTGACACCCCGCGCCGTCGCCTGTTCCTCGGCCTCGTTGTCGTACCCCGAGACCACCGTGGGCCGGCCGGTGACCAGCGCGCACACCTCCTGCGTGGCACCGAGCTGCAACTGCAGGAAACGCTGCGCGACCGCGCCCGCGCCGGTGACCACCTCGACGAGATCATGCACGGACGGCTCGTCGACCTGCGCCCGGTACTCCTCCGCGAGCAGCGCCGCCGCCAGCTCCGCCTGCTCCAGCTCATGGCGCTGCTGGATGAGCAGCGCGCCCAGGGCGACGCCCGGGGGAGCGGCGACCCAGCGGCCCGGCCGCGCGGTCGACTGGGCGGCCAGACCGTGGTGTTCGAGCCGGCGCAGCGCCCGGTCGGTGTCGCTCTCCTTGAGTCCCAGACGGTCCGCGAGGTGGGGCACATCGGCCGCTCCGAGCGTCACCAGCGCGCGGTAAGCGGACTCCTGCACCTCATCAAGTCCTATGGCCCCCAGCATCGTCCGCACCCCTCATGTACGTACAAACCCACCCCAGGGCGCACCGCCCCGTGGCGGGAAACGGCCACGGCGCAAACCCGCCTCAGCACATCATCCCTGCACCACCCGTTTCTTTGCCAATGTGGCGCCACCGCAGGCTCTAGTGGGGAGACTTATGCGTCCCATATCCAGAAAGGCCCTGGTTGCGGCCACCGCCGCAGCCCTGGCCGCGACCCTCGCCGCGCCGTCCCAGGCCGCGCCGAGCGGCCCTGAGCAGGACGGCCGGCCGCTGGTCGGCAGCGAGGCCGCCCAAGCCGCCGGCAAGGGTGCGCAGGAGACCACCGTGACTCTGGTCAACGGTGACAAGGTCCTCGTCACGACCGGCACGTCCGGCCGCAGCTCGGCCGCCGCGCTGCCGCGCGAGGACGGCACGGTCCCGTTCCTGCAGACCCGCACCGTGGGCAAGGACCTCTACGTCTACCCCGAGGGCGTCACCGAGGCGCTGGCCGCCGGCAAGGTCGACGAGCAGCTCTTCAACGTCACGGGCCTGATCCGCCAGGGCTACGACGACCGGCACGCCAAGTCGCTGCCGCTGATCGCCGTCTACGACAAGTCCGTGGACGTCGCACGCTCCGCACCGGCCGCCCCGCGCGGCGCGAAGCGCGAGCTGGTCCTCGACGCGATCGACGGTGTCGCCCTGGAGGCGGACAAGGAGAAGGCAGCCACCTTCTGGTCCGATGTCACCGGCGCCAAGTCCCGTGCCACCGGCGACCTGAAGAAGCTGTGGCTCGACAAGAAGGTCGAGTCGACCCTCGACAAGTCGACCCAGCAGGTCCACGCCCCCGAGGCCTGGGCGGCCGGCTACGACGGCAAGGGCACCAAGGTCGCGGTCCTCGACACCGGTTCGGACTCCGAGCACCCCGACCTCAAGGGCCGGATCGCCGACGCCAAGAACTTCACGGACTCGGACACCACCGAGGACCGCGACGGCCATGGCACCCACACCATCTCCACCGTCGGCGGCTCCGGCGCCGCGAGCGACGGCAAGAAGAAGGGTGTCGCGCCCGGCACCGAACTGCTCAGCGGCAAGGTCCTCAACGACTACGGCCAGGGCGCCGAGTCCTGGATCATCGCCGGTATGCAGTGGGCCGTCGACAGCAAGGCCGACGTCGTCTCGATGAGCCTCGGCACCGGCACCCCCAGCGACTGCTCCGACCCGATGAGCCAGGCCACCGAGCAACTCGCCGCGGAATCCGGCACGTTGTTCGTCGTCGCCGCGGGCAACCTCGGCCCGAGCGCCAACACGGTCTCCTCGCCGGGCTGCGCCCCGAGCGTCCTCACCGTCGGCGCCGTCGACCGCGACGACAAGACCGCGCAGTTCTCCAGCCGCGGCCCCGTCACCGGCACCCACACCCTCAAGCCCGAGATCGCCGCGCCCGGCGTGGGCATCTCGGCGGCCGCCGCCGGCGGACGCGGGGTGTACGCGTACCAGTCCATGAGCGGTACGTCGATGGCCACCCCGCACGTCGCGGGCGCCGCCGCCATCCTCAAGCAGAAGCACCCCGACTGGACCCCGCAGCAGCTCAAGGCGGGCCTCGTGGCCTCCGCCGACCAGGACATCCCCGGTGACGTCCGCGAGGTCGGCGGCGGACTGCTCGACGTGAAGGGCGCCATCGACCAGAAGGTGCTCTCCGCGCCCGCCGTCCAGGGCGGCAGCTTCAACTGGCCGCAGGACAGCAGCGACCGCACCAGCGTCGACGTCCCGTACACCAACACCACCGACGCCCCCGTCAAGCTGAGCCTGTCCGTCGAGGACCTCACTGGCAACGACGGCAGCCGCATCCGCTCCTCCGTGGCCCGGCCCGAGCAGCGCTCGGTGACCGTCCCTGCGGGCGCCACGGTCAAGGTCCCGCTGACGATCGACCCGTCCGCCGACCTGACCCGCGGCCAGTACGGCGACCTCGCGGGCCGGCTCGTGGCCGAGGCGCGCGGCATCACCGTCTCGACCCCGTTCTCGCTGTACGTCCAGCCCGAGACCGTCACCCTGCGCGTCAAGGTGATCGACCGCGAGGGCAAGCCCGCGGACAACGGCTCCTCGGTCGACGTCATCAACATGGACGCCAACACCGGAGAGCGCCGCTTCAACGAGGGCGCCGCGGACCAGACGTTCGAACTGCGCCCCGGCAGCTACTTCCTGTCGAGCTACGTGGCCACGGCCGACGCGGTCGAGAACCCCGAGCTCCTCGACTCGCTCACGTACGTGGGCCGTCCGCAGGTGGAGCTGAAGAAGGACACCACGATCGTCCTCGACGCCCGCAAGGCGCACCGCCTCGACGTCGACACCGACAAGCCGGTCGAGCAGCGCGGCACCACCCTGTCGTTCCTGCGCTCGTGGGACGGCATCTGGGGTCACTCGGGCACCGCGAGCGCCGGCCGTGAGATCCGCGGCTACTACGCCTCCGTCGAAGGCCGCGCGTCCGAGGGCGACTTCGAGTTCGGCAGCCACTGGCGGGCTGCCGCCCCGCAGATCTCCGAGCTGAAGGTCACCGGCGGCCAGGTCCTGCACCCGGTCACCGGCTCGATGACCTCGATGAACAACCTCGACGGCACCGGTTCCGCGCAGCTCGTCGACGCGGGCGCCGGCTCCAAGGCCGAGCTCGAAGCGGCCGGGGTGAAGGGCAGGATCGCGCTGGTGAAGCTGCCCGCGGGCAGCACCTCGGCGGCCGTGATCGCCCGGGATGCCAAGGCCGCCGGCGCCGTCGCCGTGATCGTCCACCGCGACGCACCCGGCCGCTGGTACCCGTCCGCCGGCTTCGTCGGCGGCATGCTGCCGGTGCTCGGTCTGCAGACCGAGGAGGCCAAGTCCCTGCTCGACGCGCTCGGCAAGGGCGAGGTCGAACTGTCCTGGAAGGCCACGGCGCAGAGCCCGTACCTCTACAACCTGTCGTTCACCGAGGACGGCGCCCTGTACCGCGACCGCACCTACAAGGTCCGCGACAGCAAGCTCGCCGCCGTCGACTCCAAGCTGCACGCGATGGGCGTGGGCACGGACTTCGTCGACATCCTCCGCTCCGTGCAGCCCAGCGGCCAGGAGATCTCCTTCGGCGGCATCGAGACCGTCGCGGCACCCGGTGAGCGCACCGAGTACTACACGGCGCAGGACGACGCCCGCTGGCAGCGGATGATCTCCAGCAGCTTCCCGTGGGGCGAGTTCATGGTCGGCGCCGAGCACACCTACAAGTCGGGCCGGAAGACCACCGAGCGCTGGTACGACGGCGTCATCGCACCGAGGGCCGCGATCGACCCGGCCACCGGCAAGCCCGTCCTCACCGCCGAGCGCCAGGGCAACCTCGTCGGCTTCGACCCGGGCATGTACGGCGACGGCACGCACCACGGCGTCCCGGGCTCGTTCGGTGACATCGGCAACGTCACCCTGAAGCGCAACGGTGAGGAGATCGGCAGCAACGGCTGGCCGTTCGGCGCCTTCGAGGTGCCGGCCGAGGAGTCCACCTACGAACTCACCCAGCGCGTTGCGAAGTTCGGCTCGCCGGCCGCGGTGTGGCAGCGCTCGCAGGAGATCCAGACGAGCTGGACCTTCCGCTCGAAGCTGGACGAGTCCCAGTACTCGGTCGGCCTTCCGCTGATCTACCCGCGTCTGGCCCTGCCCGAGGACGGCATGAAGACCCTCGCCCCCGAGGACGGCCAGAAGATCGGCCTGAAGGTCACGGGTCACGCGGGCTACACGCCCGGCGCCATCAAGTCGGCGTCCCTGTCGTACTCCTACGACGGCGGCGAGACCTGGACCGAGGCGAAGGTCTCCGGCTCCGGTGACACCCGGACCGCGACCGTCGACCACGCCGGCGCCTCCGGCAAGCAGGTCACGCTCAAGACCACGGTGACCGACACCAATGGCAACACCGTGGAGCAGACGGTGATCCGCGCGTACGACGTGCGCTGATCCGTCAGCTGTAGGACCGGTCCGCCGGGCGTCCTTCCCGTGGGGGGTGGGGTCGTCCGGCGGACCTTTGCAGTGTCACTCGATGGGGTGGTGGGTGGGGAACGTGTGGTGGAGGGTGGTGTGGGTGTCTACGGTCGGTGATCGTGAAGATCGTGGCGCAGGTCAAGCTGATACCGGAGGCCGAGCAGGCCGCCGCGCTGTCGGCGACCTTACGCACGGTCAATGACCTGGCGTGCTGGGTGTCCGAGGTGGCGTTCGCCCTTGGTGTGCAGCGTGAGTACGAGCTGCGCAAGCACACTTATGCCGGATTGAAGGCGCGGGGTCTCGGGGCGCAGGCAGCGCAACACGTGATCAAGAAGGTGTGCGACGCGTATACGACGTTGCACGCCAACATCCGCGCCGGAAACCTTGGCAAGCCGAAGTCGAAGCGTCGGATCAAGGCGGAGTCCAAGCCAGTCAGGTTTCGGCCGGACGCCGCGCAGCCGTATGATGACCGGTGTCTGAGCTGGCAGTACGACCAGCAGACCGTGTCCCTCTGGACCATGGCCGGGCGTCTGAAGAACGTGCGCTTCGTCTGTTCCGCCGATGCTCTCAAGACGCTCCGCGAGTACCGCAAGGGCGAAGCGGACCTGATCGAACGTGACGGCGCGTACTACCTGATCGCCACCTGCGACGTGCCCGAGACCGAGCAGTACGAGCCGAACGGCTTCCTCGGCGTGGACCTCGGCATCGCCAACATCGCCACCACCTCCACCGGATACCAGGCCGCTGGACGCGGCCTGAACCGCTACCGCAGGCGACAGCTTGCCCTGCGGGCCAAGCTCCAGAAGAGGGGCACCAAGTCCGCCAAGCGCCGGTTGAAGGAGCGCTCCCGCCGTGAGCAGCGGCACGTCAAGAACACCAACCACGTCATCGCAAAGACGATCGTGACCGAGGCTGAACGCACCTCGTCCGGGATCTCCCTGGAAGACCTCAACGGAATCCGGCAGAGGGTACGGCTCCGCAAGCCCCAACGGGTCGCGCTCCACTCCTGGGCCTTTGCCCAGCTTGGAGGTTTCATCGTCTACAAGGCCAGGCGGGCAGGTGTGCCCCTGGTCTTCGTTGATCCCGCGTACACGTCGCAGACGTGTGCCGAGTGCAGCCATGTCGACCGGCGCAACCGCGTCGATCAGGGGCTTTTCATCTGCCGGGCGTGCGGGGTCGTTGCCCATGCCGACCGGAATGCTTCCCACAACCTCGCCGCCCGTGGCGTAGCCGTGTGGAATGCGGGGCGTGAGTCACGCGTCCCTGCCACCCATAACGGGGTGTCTGGACGGAGGAGCCAACCCAGCAGCCAGTTGGGCGCTACTTCCAAGCCCGGTCCTTTAGGGCCGGGTCAAGTTGACTAAGGGTGTGAGAAGGAAGTCGTCTTGGCCTCGGTGCTCCGCACGCTACCTGTCAGGCCGGAATCACGTCGCGCGGACCGTTGCCCGAAACCCGGATGCCCGAGCGGCCCTCCGGCTGCCATCCTCCGCGCATGACACGAAAGACGAGACCCGGGCTCTACATCTCCGTCGACATCGAGGCCGACGGCCCCATCCCGGGCCCCTACTCCATGATCAGCTTCGGCGCGGCGGTCGCGGGCCGCCACGACCCGGACGGCACCTACGTCCCGTACGACCCCGAAGCGCACACCTTCTACCGCGAACTGCGTCCCATCAGCGAGGAGTTCGTCCCGGAGGCCCTGGCCGTCAGCGGCCTCGACCGCGACCGTCTGGTGCGCGAGGGCGCCGAACCCGGCGCGGCGCTGCGGGAGTTCAGTACCTGGGTGCGCGAGGTGAGCACGGGTGCCCAGCCGGTCATGTGCGGCTACCCGGCCTCGTACGACTGGACCTTCCTCTACTGGTACCTGCTCCGCTTCACGGGCGAGAGCCCTTTCGGCCACTCCGGCTGTCTGGACCTCAAGTCCCTGTACGCGGCCAAGGCGAACCTCCCGCTGCGCGCCGTCGCGAAGCGCACGATGCCGCAGGAGCTCCTCTCGCGCCGCCGCCACACCCACCACGCCCTGGACGACGCCGTGGAACAGGCCGAACTGTGCAGCAATCTGCTGCAGTGGCGGCCGCAGGGCTGAGGCGTACGGGAGCCGGCGACCGCGGCGGATCAGCGGCGGACGAGGATGGCGTGCGTGACGTTCGGCGAACCGACCAGTTCCGCCACCCGGTAGCCGTCGATCCCGTCGTCCAGCTGGTCGAAGAGCCGCGCCCCGCGCCCGATCAGCATTGGTGCGATGACGAGATGCAGCTCGTCGATCAGCCCGGCGCGCAGATATTCCTGGATGACCGCCGCACCCCCGCCGACCCGTACGTCCTTGCCGCCCGCCGCGTCGAACGCGCGCCGCAGCACCGTCTCGGGCGGCTCGTCGGTGAAGCGGAAGGTCGTGCCGCCCGCCATTTCCAGGTCGGGGCGCGGATGGTGCGTGTGCACGAACACGTCGTGGTGGTACGGCGGGTTGTCGCCCCACCAGCCCTGCCAGGACTCGTCCTGCCAGGGGCCGCGCTGTGGTCCGAACATGTTGCGGCCCATGATCGTGGCGCCGATGTTGCGGTCGCCCTGCACGTAGAAGTCGACGTCGATGCCGGTCTTCCCCGCTGCGGCGTCCTGCGAGGCCGCGACGAACCAGGCATGCAGCTCGTCGCCCCAGCCGACACCGTCACCGAAGGGGGCGTCGAGGCGCTGGTTCGGTCCCGCGACGAATCCGTCGAGGGAGATGGTCACGTTGTGTACGCGTACTTTGGGCATGGTCCTCGCCTCTCAGCGTTGTCAGGTGTCAGCGTTTCGCTTTCGTCCTCTCACTCTTACGTCGAACGAGCCGCGCCCCCATCGACACACGCCGAGAGGAAATTTCGGTTGGCTCACCGACGGGCGGCACCTAGCCTCGTGGTTCCCACGACGACACGTAGCTCAGCAGCAGAGCACCGGGCTCGGGACCCGGAGGGCGCAGGGGCGGAACCTGCCGTGTCGGCTTATGAACGACAACGCTGACCAGCAGCGCACCACCGACGCCGGACCTTCCGCCCACACCTCCGTCTCCGCGTCCTACGCCGCCCACCAGCTGGCGCAGGCCTACAGGACCGCGCTGACCCACGACGACCCCGCCACCCGCACCCGCGCCGGCGAGCGCGGCAAGCGGTGGCGTGCGGTGCTCGCGGGCATGGCCGACGGCAGTCTGCGGATCGGCTCGCGCACCCCCGTCGCCGAGCTGCCCGCCTGGGTGACACCCGAGGTCGTACGGGGCGGCTTCGCGACCGGGGCCGCGAGCGCGGGCGGCCCGTTGGAGCCGTACGAGCGCAAGCTGGCCCGTACGTTCGGTGTGGAGGCGGACCGGGCCGCGCTCTTCGCGTACGGCCTGGGCGAGGACGGACTGGCCTGGCTGGACGGCCTGTTGGAGAGCGGCCGCTACCACGTCGCCGTGCCCGAGGAGGCCGCGCTGCTCACCGTGGCCTGGCTGGTGCGGCGCGGGCAGGTCGAGGAGGCCGCCGAACTGGTCGGCGAGCTCGGTCCGTTCGCGGGCCGGCTGCGCTTCCTGCCGCGCCCGGCCGCGCACCCGCGCCCCGACGCGGACGCCGTGCACCGCCGCACGGCCGGCGACGCCGGCGCGGCGCTGGCGCTGCGCGGGCCCAACGAGGCGATCGAGTCCCAGCGCGAGGCACTCACCGTATGGCAGCCGTTCGCGGACGAGCTGCTCGCGCTCTGGCTGGAGACGGCGGAGCACGCGGAGACCGGGGACGTCCTGGCCCGCGTCCCGGACGAGGACTGGTACCGGCGCGCGGCGGCGCTCCTCTCGCGGTACGAGGAGCTCGCCGCCACGCATCACCGCTGCGCCAAGCGCCGTGGCCCCAAGAGCAACCTGGGCATCATGCGCGGCGCGCTCGACGAGACCGTGGCCGCCCGGACCCTCACCCCGCGCCGCCTCGGACTGCTGCGGCACGCCGTCGCCTCCGCCGTGCGCAAGCGCGGGCTGCCCGGCTCGACGCGGCACGGAGAGCTGCGCGCCGCCCAGGCGCAGCAGGCCGCGCGGCCGTCCCATCACGCGCTGGCCCAGCTGGTGATCCGTCGTCTCGCCCGGCTGCCGCAGGAAGCGGGAGTGACCGACCTGGCACCGCTGCTCGCGCCCGTCGACGCCGGCGAGGAGCGCGACACCGGGCTGCCCGCGGGAGCCGAACTGCCGCCCGCCGTACGCAAGGTGGTCGGGCCCGTGCTCAGCGCGCCCGTAGAGGTCCTGGTGGAGCGCGGTGTCGTGCCTTCCGCCGAGGTGCTCGCCGAGCTCGTGCCGCAGCTCGTCGCCGCCGCGTCCGCGCAGGCGTACCCGGAGGGTGCGCTGCGGAGTCTCGCCGACGCGAACTACCGGGCGTTCCGCACGCGCCGCTCGCTGCTCCTGCTCAATCTGCAGCACCAGGTGCGGATCGACGAACTGCCGTGGGTCCGCGCCTTGCTGCCGCACCGCAGCGCGTCCGCGGGACAGGCGCCGGCCCGGCAGACCCTGGACCGGGTCGCCGCACTGGCCGTCACCGGCTTTCCCGCGACGCTCCTGCCCAACCCGCTCATCCGTGAACTCTCCTTCCTGGCCCGCGAGTCCGCGCTCGACGCACCGCTGGTCGAGGAGCTGGCCGCGGACATCTTCGAGGGCACGTTCAGCCGCAAGTACGTCGCCGCGGCCGGGGTCGCGGCACGGCTGCTCGGCGGCTCGCTGTACGAGCGGTACTACGGGATCGACTACGCGGCCGTCGGTGAGCTCGCGCCGGGGGAGGGGAAGGCGGGCGGGGAGAGCACCGCCGCCTTCGCTCAGCTGTGTGCGCGGCGTGCGGGCGGGGAGGGCGGCGGCTGGTCCGTCGCGGCCAACGGCAAGGTGATCGAGCAGGCGCAGATCCTCACCACGCACAACCTCGCCGTCCTGGTGCACAGCGCGGGCCTGGAGTCCGCCTGGGAGGACCTGGCGCGGCGCACCTTCGCGCGGACCTGCCGGATCGTGCGCCAAGTGCCGGGCAATCCGCGGGCGTTGCGCAAGGTGAAGGACGCGGCGTACGCGTGGCGGCAGCTCGTCTTCTTCCTGTCGCTGTGCGACAAGGCGGCGCGCGAGCGCGTCCTGGCGTGGCTCGACGAGGAGACGGCCGCGCACCCGCCCGAGGTGGCCCGCCGCCTCGCGCCCGCCGTCGCGGGGCTGCGGCACACCGCGGCGGGCGGATCCTTCGGCGCCGACGGGACGGCGGGGCCCGGCGCGCGGCGCTTCCTCGGCTGGTCGACGCGGGGACACTGGCTGCTCGCCGGTCCGGATGCCGGGGCCGCGCACTGACGGATGGTCACTTTCCGACACCTGACGCTCATAACCGGCCGCGACGGCTGAAACTTTGAACGTATTGCGGCGATCTTGTGCCGTATCGGCCGACGAGTTTCGGCCGGACCTCCATCAACCCGCCACGCGATGCCGTTTGTTGATCTATGGTCAGGCTTCCCCGTCGTATGGGCGTTCGGTGTCAGGGAAAGGTTCACTCCACGTGGCAGTTGTCTTCGAGGTCGCCGGGCGGAGTGGGGCACGGTGAACGCCGCAGTGCTGTCGGGAGTGCTCGCGACGGTCGCCGTCCTGCTGCTCGCAGCGGTCCTGCTCGTCCTGCGCAGCCGCGCCGCCGAGCGCTCCGCCCGCATTCAGCTCCGCCGCACCCTCGACGCGCGGGACGCCGAGCTCGCGCATCTGGTCGCGGCACGTCTTCCGGCGATACGGGAGCGGGTGAGCGCAGGCCGCGGTCTCGACGGCGTCCCGGGCGCTCTGCGGGCGCCCGCAGAGACCGGCGAGGACTTCGCCGCGGCCGTCGGCGCGCTCGTCGCGGCGCTCGGCTCCGACGAAGGCGTACGACGCGAACGCGTCCTGCGCGACTCCGTGCAGGCCGCGTTCGAGTCCGTGGCCCGCACCATGCACGCGATGGCCACCGTGCAGCAGCAGGTGCTCGACCAGGTCGAGCGCGCCATCGACAACAACCCCGCGCTCATGGCGAACGTCATGAAGGCCGACCACGCGGCCGCGCAGATGACCCGCAAGGCCCAGACCCTGCTCGTCATGTGCGGGGTCTGGCCGGCCCGCCGCGAGACCCAGCCGGTCTCGCTCTACGACTGCGTGCGCGGCGCCATGTCGCGGATCGTCGAGTTCCCGCGCGTCGAGGTGCACGGCGGACAGACGCTGTACGCGGTGCCGCCCGCGGTCGAGGGCCTGATGCACGCCCTGGCCGAACTCCTGGAGAACGCCACGGTGTTCTCGCCCTCGCCGTCCACCGTCATCGTCTCCGTGCGCGAGGTCGGTGCGGGCGCGGTCATCGAGATCGACGACGCCGGACTCGGCATGCCGCCGGACGTCCTGGCCCGCGCGACCGCACAGCTCCGCGACGACGTGGACCTCGCCCGCCTCGGCGCCGTCCCGCGCCTCGGGCTCGCCTGCGTGGGCCGCTGGATGCGCGAACTCGGCTTCGACGTCCAGCTCTCCGGCGCCTCCGCGTACGGGGGGACGCGGGCCGTGGCGTTCATCCCGTTCCGGCTGCTCACGGAGCCGCTGGCGCAGGTCCAGGGCGGCGGCCGGACGGGTGTGGCGCAGGTGTCCGTGCCGCATCAGCGCACCGGAGACGGTCTGCCCGCGCCCTCGGACGCCGAGGGTACGGAAGCCGCCGCCGGACTACCGCGGCGCCGGAGCCGGCGTACCCCGGTCGCGCCTCCCGTGGCCGCACAGCCCGCTCCCGTACCGACACCCGCACCCACGCCCGCCGTCGCACCCGAGCCGCCCGCCCCGGCCTGGACGCCGGAAGCCGCGCAGGCGTCGATCGCCAGCGTGCTCTCCGGGTCGCGCCGCGGCCGCACGGCCGTCGACGAGAACGACCTGGCGGGGGAGGGGCCGGCCGCAGGCCCGCTGCAGCCCACGGATCCCGCACCCACACCCCGTACACCCCACGCACCCGCACCCATCGCACCAACCGCAACGACGCACACGCCCGACGGAGGCCAGCCGTGACCGGCACCATCGCCCGACTTCCCGACCTGGGCTGGATGCTGCGCCCCCTGACCGCGATCCCGGGCGTACGGCACGCGGTGGTGGTCTCCGAGGACGGGCTGCGGCTCGGGCACGCCTCGGCCGAGGACCTCAACGGACCGGTCGCCGCGCTGAGCGTCGGCGAGGCGGAGGCGCTGGCCGCCGCGAGCGCCGCGCTGACCATGACAGGCCGCTCCACGGCCGTGCTGCTCTTCGGCGACGGCGCCCGCGTACGGCAGATCATGGTCGAGTCCGACCTCGGCTTCGTCCTGTTCACCCATGCCGGGGTGGGCGCGCAACTCGGGGTCGCGACCGCGAACGACGCTGACGTGGCCCTGGTCGCCCAGCAGATGCAGCTGCTCGTCGCCAAGATCGGCGAACAGCTGAGCAGCCGGCCGCGGGAGCAGGGCGCCGAATCGTCATGAACGACGGTCCGGTGGAACGGACTTCACCGATCCGCCCGTATGTGATCACGGGCGGCCGGGCCGAGTCCGAGGGCGAACCGCTGGCCTGGGAATCCCTGGTGATGGCGACGGACGCGCCGTTCCCCGCGGCGATGCAGCCCGAGCACCAGGCGATCCTGCACCACTGCCAGGGCCTGCTGTCCGTCGCCGAGGTCGCCGCGCACCTCGGGCAGCCGCCCGCGGTGGTCCAGGTGCTGCTCTCGGATCTCCACCAGTGGGGTCTCATCGTGACCCGGCCGCCCATCGCACCCGCCGAACGTGCCGATGTGACCATGCTCAGAAAGGTCCTCCGTGGACTCGAAGCACGCCTCTGACCCGCGGCCCGCTCCGGCCGGCGTCACATCGGCCCCCACAGCGGGAGCGGTGGCCCGAACCGCCCCCTGGCCCGCGCCTCCGGCCGCGCCGCACGCACCCCGGACGCCCGGGAAGTACGTCCCGTCGACGGTCGCGGGCGCCGCGAAGATCCTTGTCGTCGGGCCGCTCGGGGTCGGCAAGACCACACTCATCGGAACCGTCTCCGAGATCAGGCCGCTGGCGACCGAGGCCGTGATGACACAGGCCGGCGCGCGTGTCGACAGCCCCGCCGAGCGCTCCAAGACGACCACCACCGTCGCCCTCGACTTCGGCCGGATCACCATCGACGAGGACCTGGTCCTCTACCTCTTCGGCACCCCCGGCCAGCCGCGCTTCCTGCCCGCCTGGCGCGACCTCGCCCGCGGCGCCCTCGGTGCGCTCGCCCTGGTCGACACCCGCGACCTGGCCGCGTCCTTCGACGCCGTCGGCCACCTCGAGGACCTCGGGCTGCCCTTCGCCATCGCCGCGAACGTCTTCCCCGGGAGCCCCGACCACTCGGCGGACGAGCTGCGTTCGGCCCTCGACCTGCTGCCCGACACCCCGCTCGTGGCCTGCGACGCCCGCGACGCCACCTCGTCCGTGAAGGCGCTCATCGCCCTCGTACGCCACCTGGTCCACACCACAACGGAGACGTCTTGAGTACGCCGCTGAACTCCACCGGGCCGAGTACGACACCGCACCCCGCCGAGCCCGCGGGCGCCCCCGCGTGCCCGGTCACCGGTGCCACCGCGGCCCAGGGCGCCACCCCGCTGTACGGGCCCGGACTCGACGGCGACATGCTGCCCGCCCTGTACGAGCAGCTGCGCGCCGCCCATGGCCCCGTCGCCCCCGTGTCCATCGCCCCCGGCATCGACGCCTGGCTCGTCCTCGGCCATCGCGAACTGCTCCAGCTCACCCGCGACGAGCAGGACTTCTCGCACGACCCGCGCCGCTGGACGCTGCTGCGCGAGGGCCGGGTCCCCGCGGACTCACCGCTCCTGCCGATGGTCGGCTGGCGGCCCGCGCTCCTGTTCACCGACGGACAGCAGCACCGCCGGATGCGTACCGCCGTCTCCGACGCGCTCTCCGGCATCAACGGCCACGAACTGCGCCGCCAGGTACGCGACACCGCCGAGCACCTGATCTCCGCGTTCACCGCGCGCGGCGAGGCCGACCTCGTCGCCGACTACGCCCGGCTGCTCCCGCTGCAGGTGATCACCGGACTGCTCGGCCTCGACAAGGACACCGGACGCGCCCTGGTCGAGGCCATCGCCCAGACCGTCTCGGCCACCGCCGCCTCCGCCGACGCGAGCAAGCGCATGGGAGCGATCCTGCTCCAGCTCATCGACGAGAAGCGGCGCCGGCCCGGCCCCGACATCACCTCGGCGCTGCTGCATCACCCCGCGCGGCTCACCGACGAGGAGGTCCTGCACAACCTCGTCGTCATGTTCGTCGCGGGCAACCAGACCACCGTCAACTGGATCGCGACCTCGCTGCGCATCCTGCTCTGCGACCCGGCCTTCCGCTCCTCGCTCAGCGGCGGCCACATGACCGTGGACGACGCGCTCGACCTGGTCCTGTGGAAGTTCCCGCCCACGCAGAACTTCCCCGCCCGCTACGCCACCCGCGACATGACCTTCGGCGGCCAGCCGGTCCGCACCGGCGACATGCTCATCCTGGGCCTGGCCGCCGCCAACGCCGACCCGCGGATCCTGCCCGCCGCGGGACGGCCCGTCGTCGGCAACCGCTCGCACCTGGCGTTCAGCGCGGGACCGCACACCTGCCCGGCGCAGGACCCGGCGCGGCTCATCACCCGTACCGCCGTCGACACGATCCGCCACCGGCTCCCCGACATGGAACTCTCCGTGCCGGAAGCGGAGTTGGAGTGGATCAAGTCCCCGTGGAGCCGCGGCCTGGCCGCGCTCCCGGTGCACTTCGGCGCGATCTCGCGGCCCTGAGGACCACAGCTCCGCAGCCGCGCCCCAGGAAGCCCCACAGCTCCGCAGCCGCGCCCCAAGAAGCCCCACAGCTCGGCCACCGTCTTCTTCCCGACCGTCTGGAGACTCCGTTGGACACCTCACCGGCAAACGCCCCCGCGCCGCACCGTATGGACGCCGCGGGCGGCTGTCCGCACGCGGCCAACGCCCGGCTGCTCGCCGAGGGCGCCGTCGCCTCCGTCGTCCTGCCCGGTGACGTCAGCGGCATGGCCGTGCTCGGCCACGAGGCGCTCAAGGACTTCCTCTCGCACCCCGAAGTCGCCAAGAACGCGAGCCACTTCGCCGCGCTGCAGGCCGGCGAGATACCCGACGGCTGGCCGCTGCGGACCTTCGCCACCGTGCAGGGCATGACGACCGCCGACGGCGCCGACCACAAGCGGCTGCGGTCCCTGATGAGCCGCGCGTTCACCCCGCGCCGCGTCGAGTCGCTGCGCCCGCGGATCGAGGAGCTGACCGCCGGACTCCTCGACGGCCTCGGCCGCGCGGCCGCCGAGGGCGACGGCGTCGCCGACCTGCGCACCCACTTCGCGCTGCCGCTGCCGATGAGCGTGATCTGCGAACTCCTCGGCGTGGACGGCGAACACCACGACAAGCTGCACCATCTGTCCAACCAGATCGTCGCCACCGACATCCCGCCGGCCAAGGCGCTCGCCGCGAACCGCGAGATGATCGAGGTCCTCGGCCAGGTGGCTGCCGCGCGCACCGCGAACCCGGGCGACGACCTGACCTCGGCGCTGATCGCCGCGCGCGACGACGACGGCGGCCGGCTCAGCCCGCCCGAACTCATCGGCACGCTCATGCTGATGATCATCGCCGGGCACGAGACCACCCTGAACCTGATCACCAACGCGGTACGGGCCCTGTGCACGCACCGCGACCAGCTGCAGCTCGTCACAGCGGGGAAGGCGAGCTGGGCGGACGTGGTCGAGGAGACCCTGCGCTGGGACAGCCCGGTCAGCTTCTTCCCGTTCCGCTACCCGACCAGCGACCTCACGGTCGACGGCACCGTCATCCCCAAGGGCACGCCCGTCCTCGCCGGTTACTCCGCCGCGGGCCGCGACCCCAAGACGTACGGCGACGACGCCGACCGCTTCGACGTCACCCGCGACCGCTCCACCCGGCACCTCTCCCTCGGTCACGGAGCGCACTTCTGTCTCGGCGCGCCGCTCGCCCGGATGGAGGCCACCACCGCACTCGAACAGCTCTTCACCCGCTACCCCGCGCTGGACCTCGCGGTTCCCGAGCCCGAACTCCCGCGCCACGCCTCGTTCGTGGGCAACAGCGTGCAGCGGCTGCCGGTCCGCCTGGCCTGAGCGCCTGTCTTCGAAGGCGGCGCGCCCGGGGCGAGAATTTTCGGGATGCCCCGTTTTCGTACGGCGCGTGCGGTGGACAATAGGGGCATGAGCCAGCAGGGGGACAGGCGCCAGGATGCGACGGGGCACGGGGACGACTGGTGGGACGAGCTGTACGGCGACTTCGCCGATGACACCGGCCGGTCCTCGGACTCCTTGGACGACCGCTTCGAGTCGGCGGCGGACACGGTGATCGAGGAGCCGCCGCCGGCGCCGGGAGAGCGCACGACGCAACTCCGCGGCGGCGCGCAGTCCGACCCGCCGCCGCGCGACGACCCGCGCGCACCCGCCGCGCCGGACACGGGGTCCGCCACCGGGTCCGCCGCGCCCGAGGACGCCCCGCCGTCCGGCGCCTCCGCGCCCCGCTCGTCCTGGCCCCCACTCGGCGACCGCTCGCCGTACGCCGCGCCGGGCACGGAGCCGCGGCGGCCGGACGAACTCCCTTCGCGTACGGACTCGTCGGCGCCGGGTGAACTCCCTTCGCGTACGGACTCGTTCGCGGCGGGTGAGCGCCCCTCGCGTACGGATCCGCCGGCCCCGGGTGAACTCCCTTCGCGTACGGACTCGTTCGCGGCGGGTGAGCGCCCCTCGCGTACGGATCCGCCGGCCCCGGGCGAACTCCCGTCACGCACCGCCCCGATGGCCCCTGGCGAACTCCCGCCACGCACCGCCCCGTCGACCCCGGGCGAGCCGCCGTCCCACGCCGACCGCGAGCCCGCACCCACCCGCGAGCCCCGGCCGTACGTGGACGCCGCGCTGCCCCCGCTGCCGGACACACCACCGACGGCGGACCCGCCGCGGCCGTCCGGCACGCCGCTTCCGCCGGACCCGCCGCGGACAGTCGATGCGCCCCGAGCACCGGATGCGCCAGACTCGGCCGCTGTGCCCCTGCCTCCAGATGAACCCCCGGCCGCTCCCGCCCCCGCACTCCCCGGCGACCCGCCGCCGCCCGCCCTTCCGCCCCGCCCCCGCACCTGGACCCCGCCGCCCCGCACCCGGGTCCCCGAGCCGGCCGGTACCGCGGACGAAGCCCTCGTTCCGGCGTCCGAGCGCGCCGACGCCCCGGAGCCGGCACGCGCCGAGCCCGTGCGTACGTCGAAGGGCACCCCCGCCCCGCACGAGCGTGATCTCAGCACACCCCCCGCCGCCGAACTCCCCAGCGACCAGCCCTCCGCGAGCGGGCCGAAGCACGCCGGGGCCGCGGATCTCGGGGAGCTCGCGCCCCGCGTGGTCGCGCAGCCCACCTATGTGGGCGACGGGCCGCCCACGTACGACGCCGAGCCCGCCACCCTGCCGCCCGCGGACCCCGACGAGCTGACGGACCTCGTCGCCGACACCGTGCTCGACGGTGCCCGCTACGGCACGTACACCTTGCGGGCCACCTCCGTCCGCGGCGACTCCGCGCGCTACCGCGGCGAGGTCCGCCGCGACTCGCTGCTCACCGCGCGGTTCGGCAGCGGCGACAGCGCCCTGCTCCTGGTCGCCATGGCGACCGGCGCCCGCGCCACACCCGGCGCGCACCTCGCCGCCGCCGAGGTCTGTCACTGGATCGGCCGAGCGGTCGGCCGTAGCCATGGCCGGCTCGCCGAGGACATCCGCGCGGCCCGCCGCGGCGACCTCAAATCGGGCCTGCACCGCCTCACCGACCGCAGCCTCGGCAAGCTCCGCGCCGGCGCCGCCGAACGGGGCCTCGAACCCGACGAGTACACGGTCACCTCCCTGCGCTGCCTGCTGCTGCCCGCCGACCCGGACTGCCGTACGCGCGTGTTCTTCGGTGTCGGCGGCGGCGGTCTGTTCCGCCTCCGGGACGGCGAGTGGCAGGACATCGAGCCGAAGATCGCCGACGCCGCGGGCGAGCCGCTGCTCAGCTTCGGCTCCGTGCCCTCCGAGACCCCGGACGGCGACCGGCTCACCATGGACTTGCAGATCACCACGCCCCCGAGCCCGTACGACGAACCCCCGGGCCCGCCCCGCGAGCCCTTCCGCTTCCGGGCCTCCGTCGCCCGCCCGGGCGACACCCTGCTCCTGTGCAGCGGCGGTCTCGCCGAGCCACTGCGGGGCGAGCCCGCACTCGCCGGGCTGCTCAGGGAGCGCTGGTCCGAGAGCGGCCCACCGGGCCTCGCCGGGTATCTCGCCGACATCCAGCTGCGCGTGAAGGGGTACGCCGACGACCGCACGGCCGCCGCGGTCTGGGAGACATAACGCGCCACTGCACGGATCATGGGCTGCAACCGCCACAACCGTACGGATCGCCGCAAACGATGTACGAGGAGTGCAGACCCCATGGCCAAGCAGAACGTCGCCGAGCAGTTCGTCGACATCCTCACCAAGGCAGGCGTCCGCCGGCTGTACGGAGTCGTCGGCGACAGCCTCAACCCGGTCGTCGACGCCATCCGGCGCAACAGCGCGATCGAGTGGATCCAGGTGCGCCACGAGGAGACCGCCGCGTTCGCGGCCGCCGCCGAGGCGCAGGTCACGGGCAAGCTCGCGGCGTGCGCGGGCTCCTGCGGCCCGGGCAATCTGCACCTCATCAACGGTCTCTACGACGCGCACCGCTCCATGGCCCCGGTCCTCGCGCTCGCCTCGCACATCCCCTCGGCCGAGATCGGGCTCGGCTACTTCCAGGAGACCCACCCCGACCAGCTGTTCCGCGAGTGCAGCCATTACAGCGAGCTGATCTCCAACCCGAAGCAGATGCCCCGCCTCCTGCAGACCGCGATCCAGCACGCGGTGGGGCAGCGGGGCGTCAGTGTCGTCTCGCTGCCGGGTGACGTGGCGTCGGAACCCGCGCCGGAGAAGGCCGCCGAGACCGCCCTGGTCACCTCGCGCCCCACGATCCGTCCGGGCGACGACGACCTGGAGAAGCTCGTCGCGATGATCGACGAGGCCGACAAGGTGACGCTGTTCTGCGGCAGCGGCACGGCGGGCGCGCACGCCGAGGTCATGGAGTTCGCGGAGAAGGTGAAGTCACCGGTCGGGCACGCGCTGCGCGGCAAGGAGTACATCCAGTACGACAACCCGTACGACGTCGGCATGAGCGGACTGCTCGGCTACGGCGCCGCCTACGAGGCCACCCACGAGTGCGATCTGCTGATCCTGCTCGGCACCGACTTCCCGTACAACGCGTTCCTGCCGGACGACGTGAAGATCGTGCAGGTCGACATCCGGCCCGAGCACCTCGGCCGCCGCTCCCGGCTCGACCTCGCTGTGTGGGGCGATGTGCGCGAGACGCTGCGCTGTCTGACCCCGAAGGTGCGGGCCAAGACGGACCGCAAGTTCCTCGACAAGATGCTCAAGAAGCACGCCGACGCGCTGGAGGGCGTGGTCAAGGCGTACACCCGCAAGGTCGAGAAGCACGTCCCGATCCACCCCGAGTACGTGGCCTCGGTGCTCGACGAACTGGCCGCCGACGACGCCGTGTTCACCGTCGACACCGGTATGTGCAACGTGTGGGCCGCCCGCTACATCAGCCCCAACGGCCGCCGCCGCATCATCGGTTCGTTCTCGCACGGCTCGATGGCCAACGCGCTGCCGCACGCGATCGGCGCCCAGTTCACCGACCGGGGCCGCCAGGTCATCTCGATGTCCGGCGACGGCGGCTTCTCGATGCTGATGGGTGACTTCCTCACCCTGGTCCAGTACGACCTGCCGGTGAAGGTCATCGTCTTCAACAACTCCTCGCTCGGCATGGTCGAGCTGGAGATGCTCGTCGCGGGCCTGCCCTCCTTCGGCACCGGCAACCACAACCCCGACTTCGCGGCGGTCGCCCGCGCGTGCGGCGCCTACGGGGTGCGGGTGGAGAAGCCGAAGCAGCTCGCGGGCGCGCTCAAGGACGCCTTCAAGCACAAGGGCCCGGCACTGGTCGACGTGGTCACCGACCCCAACGCCCTGTCCATCCCGCCGAAGATCAGCGCCGAGATGGTGACGGGCTTCGCGCTCTCCGCCAGCAAGATCGTCCTGGACGGCGGGGTGGGCCGCATGCTCCAGATGGCCCGCTCCAACCTCCGCAACGTGCCCCGCCTCTGAGTGTCTGCCTCCGAACCACCTGCCCGGCCCCGCACCACGCGGGACCGGGCAGCAGCTCGTACGGGCCGGCCGGTCAGGCGGGCCGCAGCCTCAGTGTCATGATCTGGAAGGGCCGCAGTGTCACCGTGAGCCCCTCCGCGTCCGTGTCCGCCGCGCCCAGCGGCCGCTCCAGGAGGTCGGTCACCTCCGCCCGCGCCACCGGGAACGACGCCGTGAGCCGGGCCGTCGCCCGGCCGCCGCGCGACTCGTAGAGCCGGACGACCACATCGCCGCTGCGGTCCTCGGCGAGCTTCACCGCCTCGACCGTCACCGCCGGATCGTCCACCGTGATCAGAGGCGCCACCGCGGGTGCGTCCGTGATCCGCAGCGGCAGGTTGAGCGCGAGCCCCTCGGCGACCGCGTCACCGGTCGACGCGCCCGGGAGCAGGGCGTAGGTGAAGCGGTGCGTGCCGAGGTCCGTCTCCGGGTCGGGGGAGTGCGGCGCCCGCAGGAGCGTCAGGCGCACGGTCGTGCCGAGACCCTCTGCGTGCGGGGTGCGGGTCACGTCATGGCCGTACGTCGAGTCGTTGACCAGCGCGACGCCGTACCCCTCCTCCGCCACCCGCAGCCACCGGTGCGCGCAGATCTCGAAACGGGCCGCGTCCCAGCCGGTGTTGGCGTGCGTGGGCCGGTGCACATGGCCGAACTGGATCTCCGCGGCCGACCGTTCGGCCTGCACATCCAGCGGGAACGCGGCCTTGAGCACCTTCTCCGACTCCCGCCAGTCCACGTCGGTGACGACATCGAGCCGCCGGCCGCCGGTCGCGAGCCGCAGCTCCTGGGTGATACGGGACGAGCCGAAGGCCCGCACGACACGGACCGTTGCCCGCAGCGGGTTCGCCTCCACCAGCTCCACGGACTCGGCTGCCGTGAGGTCGGTGTGCTTGCGGCGGTAGTGCTTGTCGATGTCCCACGCGTCGTACTCGTTGGGGTGGTCGGGGTGCAGCTGCAGCAGGTTCCCGCGCGCCCCGGGCGCGAGCACCTCACGGCCGCCGGCCGCCAGGTCCCGTACGGACGTCAGCAGGCCGTCGCGGTCGATCACCACGGACAGGTGCTCGTTGGCGAGCGTGATCCCCGCCTCCGCCTCCTCGGCGGTCACCTCGCCGCTCGCGGCGGCGGGCAGCGTGGTGGAGGCGAGTCCTTCGACGTGCACCCGCACCGGACCGTCCGCCGCCTCCACCACCTCGGTGCGGGCGTACGGCGAGGAGTTGAACACCGCGGGACCCTCACCCGCGCCCAGCGCCCGTACGGCCTCGGCGGTCAGGCCGTCGAGCTCGGCGAGGACGCTCGTGTAGGTGTCCCGTGCCTCGCGGTGCACCCAGGCGATCGAGGAGCCCGGCAGGATGTCGTGGAACTGGTGGAGCAGGACCGTCTTCCAGAGCCGGTCGAGTGCGTCGTACGGATACGCGTAGGACGCCGAGCGCAGCGCGGCCGCCGTGCACCACAACTCGGTCTCGCGCAGCCGGTGTTCGCTGCGCCGGTTGCCCTGCTTCGTCTTGGCCTGGCTGGTGTACGTGCCCCGGTGGAACTCCAGATAGAGCTCGCCCGACCAGACCGGCGCGGCCTGTGCGTACTCCTCTTTGGCCGCCTGGAAGAACGCGGACGGCTTCTCGATCTCCACGCGGGGCGAGCCCTCCAGGGAGCGCAGCCGCCGGGCCCGCTCCAGCATCTCGCGCGTGGGACCGCCGCCGCCGTCACCCCAGCCGAAGGGCACGAGTGAGCGTGAGGCGCGGCCCTTGTCGGCGAAGTTCCGTTCGGCGTGCGCCAGTTCGCTGCCCAGGAACTGAGAGTTGTACGTGTCCACGGGCGGGAAGTGCGTGAACACCCGGGTGCCGTCGATGCCCTCCCACCAGAAGGTGTGGTGCGGCATCTTGTTGCTCTGGTTCCAGGACAGCTTCTGCGTCAGGAACCAGCGCACCCCGGCGAGCTTGGCCAGTTGCGGGAAGGCGGCGGTGTAGCCGAAGGAGTCCGGCAGCCAGATCTCCTCGGTCTCCACCCCCAGCTCCTCCTGGAAGAACCGCTTGCCGTGCACGATCTGCCGTGCGAGCGCCTCGCCGCCCGGCATGTTCGCGTCGGACTCCACCCACATCGAGCCCACCGGGGCCCAATTGCCGTCCGCCACCGCCTTCTTGATCCGCTCCCAGATGTGCGGCTGATGCTCCTTGACCCACGCGTACTGCTGCGCCTGCGAACAGGAGAAGACAAGCTCGGGATAGTCACGGGCGAGCGCGGTGACGTTGGCGAAGGTGCGCGAGGCCTTGCGGACCGTCTCGCGCAGGGGCCAGAGCCATGCCGAGTCGATGTGCGCGTGACCGGTCGCCGAGACCCGGTGGGCGCTGGCGGCGGCCGGCTTCGCCAGCTCACCGGCGAGCGCGGCCCGTGCGGCGGCTGCCGTGCCCGCGACATCGTGCAGATCGAGCGCGTCGAGCATGTCCTCCAGGGCGCGCAGGATCTCGTGATACCGCGGCCGGTCCGACGGAAGCTCCCGCATCAGCTCGGAGAGCACCTCCACGTCCAGGACCAACTGCCAGACCTCCGGCCGCAGTACGGCGAGATCGGCAGACGCGAATCGGTAGATCGGACGATCCCCGGCAGTCAGGACGTCCCCCAGATCGTTCGGCTCGAAGTCGCGCAGTACCGCCGGATTCGCGGCGGCCTCGAACAGCAGCCGCACGTCCTCACCGCCCGTCGCGGAGGCGGCCACGGTGAGGTGCCGGTTGCGCGGATGAACGCCCTTGAGGGGTACGCCGTCCGCGTCGTACAGCATCCCCTCGGCCTGGAACCCCGGGCCGTCCCCGCTGAACCCCGGATCGACGACCACCTCCACATGGCGGCCCGCCCACTCCCGCGGCACGGAACCCTCCATCCGGAACCAGCTGGTGGACCACGGACTGCCCCACTTCGTCCCGGTCTCGAACGGGACGTACTCCGCCGTGAGCGCCTCACCTACCGGCACCGGTTCGCCCGGTGCATGCCAGACGGAGAGGCTGAGCGGCACCCGCTCCCCGTACTGCGCGGGGCGGATGAACTGCCGCAGAGCGCGCTCCAGACGTCCCTGCACCAGCTGTCGGTCGTCGTGCATGAATCATGCCTCCTGTTCGATGCCGGCCGGCTCTCCCGCACTGCTCCTGATGTTCCCCGCTTCCCGTCCGGCGCCCTCGATACGCCGCGCCCCCGGGATTGGTTGAGGAATCGACATGCGTGCTGTCCGGGGTGGGCGGGAATGCATTCCGTGTACCTGTTCGAGGAGATGCTCCGGGCGGTTCGCCGGGGTCTCCGCAGAGCACGTGAGCACGTACGACCGAACATGCAGAAGGGGAGCAGTCATCGGCGCACGGGGCGGGGTCATGACAAGGCAGGCAAGGCAGCGGTCGGCCGACGACGTCAGGGAACAGGGGGACAACGCCTCGCTCAAATGGCGGCTCGGGCGGTCCGATCTACGCGCGGTGCCCCAAGTGCGGCGCGCGCTGAGGGAGTTGCTCGCGCACTGGGGCAGCTCCGGACGCTCGGATGTGGCGGAGCTCCTGACCAGCGAGATCGTCACGAACGCACTGGTGCACACGGACCAGGACGCGGTCCTGACCGCGACCGTGGCTCCGGAGAGGCTCCGGGTCGAAGTGAGGGACTACACGGGCCGCAGGCCCAAGGCGCGGGTACCGCACGCCGACGACGGTACGCGCACCGGCGGCAGGGGCCTCCTGCTCGTCCAGTCCCTGGCGGACGCCTGGGGCGTCATGTCGTACGGAACAGGGAAGGTGGTGTGGTTCGAACTCGACAGCGGACCGGCGTGAACGGCGCCGGACAGAAAGTGGGGGCACCCCGCCGACGACGCGGGATGCCCCCAACTGCTGTGACGCTCAGCCGAATTGCTGCTCCAGATCCTTGAGCTTCTGCTCCAGGGAGTCCAGTCGAGGAAGCGTCTGGGTGTCGTCCTCCGCGGTGAGGTCGACGGTGACGGGTCCGACCGGCCCGTCCGTGGTCACGGCCTGCAGAGAAGGCCGGGTCCGTACGGGCAGTTGCTCCGCGGCCGCAGTGGCGTACCCGGTCGTCGCCGTGCCCGATAAGGCAGGCTCCCCGAGGCCCGGCGCGCTGCCCGCACCCGAGGATCCCGCCTCCACCTCCAGGCGGCCGCCGGTGCGCCGGCCGCCGTTGAACGCATGGCCCCGGCTCAGCGCCTTCAGGCGGGCCCGCTCCAGGCGCTCGTGCTCGCGCTTGCGGAGACGGTTCTCCTCCTTGGCCTTGCGGTCCTCCCGTACCTCCTCGACCGCCTCGTCCAGACTGCGCACCCCTTCGAGCAGCATCAGCGACCAGGCGCCGAAGGTCTCGCGGGGAGCGCGCAGCCAGCGGACGATACGGATCTGCGGCAGCGGACGCGGCACCAGACCCTGCTCGCGCAGCGCCGCCCTGCGGGTCTGCTTGAGCGCACGGTCGAACAACACGGCGGCGCTCAGCGACATCCCCGCGAAGAACTGCGGTGCGCCCGCGTGGCCCAGACCGCGCGGTGCGTGCACCCAGTTGAACCAGGCCGCGGCACCGGCGAAGGTCCAGACGAGCAGCCGCGAACCGAGCGCCGCGTCACCGTGGCTGGCCTCGCGCACGGCGAGCACCGAACAGAACATCGCGGCGCCGTCGAGGCCGAACGGGACCAGGTACTCCCAGCCGCCCGACAGGTTGAGGTTCTGCCGGCCGAAGCCGACGAGTCCATGGAAGGAGAGCGCGGCCGCGACCGCGGCACAGCAGAAGAGCAGCAGATACGAGGCCGATCCGTAGACCGCCTCCTTGCGCCGCCGCCGCTCCTCGCTGCGCTCCCAGGAGTCCTGCTCCGCCGCGGCGGCCTTCGCACCGGCCCGCTTGCCGCGCGTGAGCACCGCGACCG
This sequence comes from Streptomyces sp. NPDC050418, assembly GCF_044458745.1. Classification (NCBI taxonomy): domain Bacteria; kingdom Bacillati; phylum Actinomycetota; class Actinomycetes; order Kitasatosporales; family Streptomycetaceae; genus Streptomyces; species Streptomyces sp. NPDC050418. The sequence continues at coordinate 70,594 of NZ_JBITIG010000017.1, read as the reverse complement.
CCACCAGCATGCCGAGCAGCAGCACCCCGCCGGGAAGCAGCCAGTCCAGCGATATGTCGGTCATTCTCATCTGGGGTCCCTTGCGTCACCTGAGGGGGGCTTTCGGGCGTCATCCTGACGCAGACGCACAGGCCGGCAGAGGGTTTCCGGGGAAGAGAACGCCAAGGGGGCCACGAGGGCTACGGATGGGTGGTTTCTGCTCGAACTGCCGTACTGGGCAGGGGAGTTGAGTTCGAGCACGGCCACCCGATCGGGTGGTTCAACGAGAGCCGCTTGCGGTCAGCTTGACGATCCGCTCGGCATCGCACGTCCGAGGGCAGGTGACGCAGGTGTCGTCCGGGCGCAGCGTGTAGAAGAGGCAGCAGCTGGCGCGGTCCCGGGTGGGCAGCGCCTCGCCGTTCGGGCCGGTGAGCTCGCGGAACGCAGGCGTCCCCACGTACGGCTTCGTCGTGCCGGGGAGCAGCTCCTCCAGCTCGGACATCGCACGGCGCTCCTCGCCGAGCAGATGCGCGATGTACCAGAGGCCCTCGACGATCTCGTCGGTCGCCATGCCCCACAGGGCGCGCGGCCCGCGCCGCATCCGCGGACCGAAGCCCTCGAGGACCGGACCCAGGTGCTCCGCGACCGCCGCCCGTACCTCCGCCATCAGCGCCGCCTCGTCGGGCACGACCCGTGCACCCGGCGAAGCGGCCAGTGGATCTCCCGGCAGGCAGGCGAACTCCTCGATGCGGACGGCCATCTTTCCGAGGGTGCGCTGGAACGTGACGTTCGCCACGGGCACACGCGGGACGCGGCGGCGCAGGAACCACGGCACCGTGATCAGGAGGCAGGCCGGCCACGCGTACCGGTGCAGCCCGAAACTGGCGATCACGTCCGGGCGCGCCTGCTGCCCGTAGTCCCGCAGGACCTGCGCGTCGTCCCAGGCGAGAAAGGTGTCGAGAGCGGCCCCGCCTTCCGCGAGCCGGGCGGCGGCGACCCAGCCGCTGCCCTGCGGGGCCTGCTCACCGGCGCCGAGTTCGTGCACCACCAGTCCCGGGAACACCTCGGTCAGGCGCGCGTACGCGTCAGCCACAGCCGAAGAGGCTGCGCGTACGGCGCCTGGCAGGGCGGCGTCAAGGGACATGCGGGGACCACCGAATCGCGATCGTTTGCAGGTTAGCCTTACCTTACCCGACGCATTCGATGTTTGAACTGCGGGCGGCCCGCTCTATGGTCGTGGGGGTGGACCGCCGGGGTCCGCTGTACACACCGCGCGCCGGGGAGGTGGATCCGAGTGGAGCAGGCCCGACCGCGTGCCGCCGTTCGGGTGCCCGCACAGGCGGCGCGGGCCGCGCAGCCGGACGGATCCACGCGGGGTGCGCAGCCGGACGGATCCACCCGTGGCGAGCACACCCACAGCGAACCGCCCGCACCGGCCGCCCTGCCCGCGCAGCGCGCGGCCGAACGCGGGCAGGTCCAGCGTCACTCCGTACGCGGCCAGATCCTCGAAGCGCTGCGCGCGGCCCTCGTCGGCGGTGAACTCGCACCCGGCGAGGTGTACTCGGCGCCCGCCCTCGCGTCCCGCTTCGGGGTCTCGGCTACGCCCGTACGGGAAGCGATGCAGCAGCTCGCGCACGAGGGTGCCGTCGAGGTCGTGCCCAACCGGGGCTTCCGGGTCGCCGAGCGCAGCGCGCGCGAGCTGGCCGAACTGATCGAGATCCGCTCGCTGTTGGAGGTCCCGGTGATGCTGCGCCTCGCGCGCACCGTGCCCGCCGGACAGTGGGCCGCCCTGCGGCCGCTCGCCGAGGCCACGGTGACGGCGGCGGCGCGCGGTGACATCACCGCGTACGTGGACGCGGACCGCGCCTTCCATGGCGCGATCCTCTCCCTCTCGGGCAACCGGCAACTGGTGATGGTCGCCGACGACCTCCACCGCCGCTCCCAGTGGCCGCTGGCCACCGGCCCGGTCCACGTCGGCCGCGCCGACCTGATCGCGGACGCGGCCGAACACACCGCGCTCCTGGACGCGTTGGTGGCGCAGGATCTGACGGTGGTGTCGTCGTTGGTGCGGGAGCACTTCAACGGGGCGCAGTAGGGGGTGCGGCGAAGCCGCCACCCAGGGGCGCGGGGAACTGCGCGCGGCAGGGCCACCGGCCGGCAGCCGGGAACGTTCCGTACTCTGGCGGCGAGTTGCCGCACCACACAAGGCGTCAGGTCGCCGAGAAACCCCCATCGACGTACAGCGTCTGACCCGTCATGTAGCGCGACGCGTCGCTCGCCAGGAACAACGCCGGGCCCGCGAAATCCTCCGGGGTGCCGTTGCGGCCCATCATCGTGCGGTTCGCCATCGCCTCCACACGGGCCGGATCGCTGAACACGGCCTCGGTGAGCGGGGTTTCGACGAAGCCCGGGCCCAGCGCGTTGACGCAGACGCCGTGCCGTGACCAGGCCTCCGCCTGTGAGCGCGTGAGGGCGCAGACGGCCGCCTTTGAGACGCCGTACGCGCCGCTGTTGCCGAAGGCGCGCAGGGACTGCTGCGAGGCGAGGTGGATGATGCGGCCCCAGCCGCGTTCGGCCATCCCCGGGCCGAAGCGCCGGCCGAGCAGGAAGGGCGCGTCGAGGTTCACGGCCATCGTCGTGTCCCAGTCGGCGGTCGTCAGATCGTCCATCGGGGGACGGAGGTTGATGCCGGCCGACGTGACCAGGATGTCCGGCTCGCCGTAGGGGCGTACGGCCTCCTCGGCGGCCGCGGCGATGGCGTCGCGGTCGGCCATGTCGGCGCTCACGGCGGTGGCCTCCAGGCCCTCCTTGCGGAGCTCGGCCACCGTGTCGTTCAGGGGCCCCGCGGTGCGGGCCATGACGACGACCCGCGCGCCGGCGCGGGCCAGGGCCGTGGCGATCGCCTTGCCGATACCGCTGCTGCCGCCGGTGACGAGGGCGGTGCGGTCGGTCAGGCCGAAGTGCGTGGTGAGGTGGGTGTGCATGGGTGGATCTTGCCGGACGGTGGGTGATCGGTCGCGGGTGGGGGCTCCGCGGGGCCCTACTGGGCACCCGCCGGGCTGGGACCGCTGAAGCGGCCCGCGAGCCACGTCGGTACGCCTCCGAGGAGGCGGAACAGGCGTGCGGCCTCCTCCAGGAGGCGGCCCGCCTCCGGTTCCGGCTCCGCCTCCGCGAGGGCCACCAGGGCCGGGGCCGTGCCGACGAGGTAGCCGAGGTCCTCTCGTATGCGGAGGGATTCCGTGAAGCCGTGGCGGGCCTCCGCCAGTTCGCCCTCGCGCAGGGCGAGGCCCGCGAGGTGGCGCCAGGTGAAGGAGAGCAGCAGGGGGTCGTCGTGCGCCACCGCACCCGCGTGCGCGCGGCGGTACGCGGCGAGGGCCGCCTGCGGGGAGTCCGCGATGTGCTCCGCGATCAGGCCGCGCCGGAAGTCCAGGAGCGGGCGGCCGGGCGCGCTCGGGTGGAGCAGGGCCGCCGCGCGGCCGAGGGCGGCGCGAGCTTCGTCGGCCCGGTCCCGTACACCCAACACCGTGGAGGCGTACGCGAGTTGGCCGCGCTCGCAGGCCGCGGCGCCGCGCTCCTCGTCGCCCTGCGCGACGGCTTCCGCGGTGCGCAGCGCGTCCTCGGCCTCGGGCCAGCCCTGTTCGGTGAACAGGCAGCGCTCGACGAGCAGGGACGCCCGCTGCAGCGCCGTCGCGGCGGACGGGTCGTGGGCGAGCAGGGCGGCCGCGTCCGTCCAGCAGCCACGCGAACGCAGCCGCCAGACCGCGGTCTGGAGCGCGGATCTCTTCAGAGCGGGTTCAGGGGGTGGGGTGGCAGCCTTCGCTTGCGAAGGTGTGGACCCTGACACGGAATCCGAGCCAGACACGGCGGTGTCCGCCACATTCCCCTCCCCAGGAGCGCGTCATTGAGCTGTGGCCCGCATCTCAGCACGGAATCAGGTGGGGCGCCAAGAGGGTGGGTGAAGGATTTCACAATCTTGGTCCGGGGCTGGGTGACGCAAGGGGCGGGTGCGACCGGCACACCCGCCCCGTGCTACTCGCGCGCCCCGGCGGGCGCGCGCGGTCAGCTCATGCGCAACGCGAGGAAGAAGTCCAACTTGTCCTCCAGGCGCGACAGATCACGCCCCGTCAGCTGCTCGATCCGCCCGACGCGGTAGCGCAGCGTGTTGACGTGCAGGTGCAGACGCGAGGCGCACCGGGTCCACGAACCGTCGCAGTCGAGGAACGCTTCGAGGGTCGGGATGAGCTCCGCGCGGTGGCGCCGGTCGTAGTCCCGCAGCGGGTCGAGGAGGCGGGCCGTGAACGCGCGGCGGACGTCGTCCGGCACGAACGGGAGCAGCAGCACGTGCGAGGCCAGCTCCTGGTGCCCGGCGGCGCAGACCCGGCCGGGGCGGGCGGCGGCGACCCGGCGGGCGTGCCGGGCCTCCTCCAGGGCGCCCCGCAGGCCGTCCGCGGAGTGCACGGACGCCGAGACGCCGAGCGTCAGACGGCCGTCGTCCGACAGACCCGCCGCCAGCGGGTCCCGTACCGCCGCGAGCAGCGCGTCCGCCAGCAGACTCGGCTCCGGGCCGTCCTCCGGCGCCACGGCGGGCAGCGGTACGAGGGCGATGGCCTCGTCCCCGGTGTGCGCGACCGCGATCCGGTCCGAGGGCTCGGGCCCGGCGGCCGTCGGGTCGACGAGGATCTCCTCCAGGAGCGCCTGGGCGACCGGGCCGCCCTCGATCTCGCCGCCGTCCCACTCGACGCGGGCGACGACGACCTGCCAGTGCGGGGCCGCGCCCAGACCGGGCAGCAGCACCGGCGCGGCCACGCGCAGACGCGCCGCGATCTCGGCGGGCGCCGCGCCCGTCTGCACCAGCTCGAGGACCTCCTGGGCCAGCCTGCGCCGTACGGTGCGAGCCGCGTCACGGCGGTCGCGCTCCACGGAGATCAGCTGCGTGACGCCCTGCAGCAGGTCGAGCCGCTCCTCGGGCCAGTCGCCCGCGTCCGCCTCGACCGCGAGCAGCCAGTCCGAGAGCACCGTCTCGCGCACGTCACGCGAGGCGGCGGCCGCTCCACGGCCGCTCGAATGGATCGGGAAGAGCGAGTACGTCGAGCCCTGGACATTCACACGGTGGGGGCCGCGCCGGCCCGTACGGATGGCGGCCAGATGCTCGGCCGCCAGGGCGGCGCACACATCGGCGGGCAGCGGCTCGCCGACCGAGCGGGAGCCCGCGATCGGGCGGCCCGCGGGGGACAGGACCCACGCGCGTAGATCAAGATCGGTGCCGAGCAGGTCGAGGACCACGTCCGGGCCGCCGCCCGCCGGGCCCGAGGTCATCAGGCGGCGGTGGCGGTCCACCACGGCGGCCAGATCACCGGCGCGCTCGCCCGAGACCTGCCGTACGACGTGCTCGGTGATCGTGGCGAACGCGACCCTCTCGTTCACCGCGAAGAGCGGCAGACGGTGGCGTACGCAGGCCTCGACGAGGTCGTCGGGGATGTCGCCCAGCTCCGCCTCACCGGCCGCGAGCGCCGCGACCCCGGTCTGGGCGAGGATCCGGACGAACGGCTCCGAGTCGGCGGCGCTGCTGCGCCAGGCCAGACCCGTGAGCACCAGCTCGCCGCCGGAGAGATAGCGGCTGGGGTCGCGCAGATCCGTGGTCATGACGCCACGGACCGTACGGTCCAGCTCGTCCTCGCCGCCGAGGAGCCGCAGGCCGAGCACGTCGGTCTCCAGTAGGGCGCGCAGGCGCATGTCGTACCTCTCCGCTGTCCTGGCTTGTTTTCGTGTCGCTGATCTGAGTGAAGCGGTTCCAAAGGAAACAGATGGGGTTGGTGGGACCCGCCCTTCATACGAATCTACAAGATGGAAGCAGCGACCAGGGAACTCCTTCATGGTTTCGGTGACTGACCGGGACCAAGGTCCCGGCGGTGTACTTGCGCTATTCCGCGTTAACAGCACGTGAACGAGTCAGGTCGGGGCTTAGGCCCTGACAGCCGAATGGCTCGAAAAGACCCTCAGAACGACCCGATACGTAGAAGAGAGCCACTAATGGACTTCCTTCGCCCCGCCAGCTGGGAGGAGGCGCTCGCCGCCAAGGCCGAGCACCCCACAGCTGTGCCGATTGCGGGTGGCACCGATGTCATGGTCGAGATCAACTTCGACCACCGTCGCCCCGAGTACCTCCTCGACCTGAACCGCATCGCGGAGCTGGTCCAGTGGGAGGTCGGCGAGGAGAAGGTCGTCCTCGGCGCCTCGGTTCCCTACACGCAGATCATCGAGAACCTGAAGACCGAGCTGCCGGGCCTGGCCCGCGCCTCGCACACGGTCGCCTCGCCGCAGATCCGCAACCGGGGCGGCGTCGGCGGCAACCTCGGCTGCGCCTCGCCGGCCGGTGACGCCCACCCGGCCCTGCTCGCCTCCGGCGCGCACGTCGAGGCCGAGTCGCAGGCGCGCGGCGTGCGCCTCATCCCGATCGACGAGTTCTACAAGGGCGTCAAGCGCAACGCGCTCGAGGCCGACGAGCTCATCAAGTCGGTCCACATCCCCAAGGCTTCCGGGCCGCAGGAGTTCTCCAAGGTCGGTACGCGCAACGCGATGGTCATCGCGGTGTGCGCCTTCGGCCTGGCCCTGCACCCGGAGAAGCGCATCGTGCGCACCGGCATCGGCTCGGCGGCTCCCACCCCGGTCCGTGCCAAGGAGGCCGAGGAATTCCTGAACGCCGCGCTCGAAGAGGGCGGCTTCTGGGACAACGGCAAGATCATCACCCCGTCCATCGCGAAGCAGTTCGCGCAGCTCGCGTCGGGTGCCTGTAACCCGATCGACGACGTGCGCGGCTCGGCGAACTACCGCCGCCACGCGGTCGGTGTCATGGCCCGCCGCACGCTGATGTGGACGTGGGAGTCGTACCGCGGCAACGCAGAAGGCCGCACGCTTGAAGGAGCCGCGTAACCATGCGAGTCAATTTCACGGTCAACGGCCGCAAGCAGACGGCCGACGACGTCTGGGAGGGCGAGTCCCTCCTGTACGTGCTGCGCGAGCGCATGGGTCTTCCCGGCTCCAAGAACGCCTGTGAGCAGGGCGAGTGCGGTTCCTGCACCGTCCGTCTCGACGGCGTGCCGGTCTGTTCCTGTCTCGTCGCCGCCGGTCAGGCCGAGGGCCGCGAGGTCGTCACGGTCGAGGGTCTCGCCGACTACGCCGCACACCGCGAGGACGCCCACCCGGGCGGCGCCTGCGGCACCGGCTCCTGCGGCACCTCGCTCGACCAGGCGCAGCGCTGGCAGGCCAAGGGCACCGACGGCCAGGCCGGTGAGGGCACCGAGCTCTCCCCGATCCAGAAGGCGTTCATCGACGCCGGCGCCGTCCAGTGCGGCTTCTGCACCCCCGGTCTCCTTGTCGCCGCGGACGAGCTCCTGGAGCGCAACGCGTCCCCGTCGGACGCCGACATCCGCGAGGCCCTCTCCGGCAACCTCTGCCGCTGCACCGGTTACGAGAAGATCCTCGACGCGGTCCGCCTGGCGGCCGCCCGTCAGGAAGAGGCGGTCTGATCATGGCTGGCACCAAGACCACTGCGACTGCCCCGGCGGGGTCGCCGACGAACGTCACCCAGAAGCACAACAAGGGCGGCATCGGCGAGTCCACGCTGCGCCCCGACGGCACCCTCAAGGTCACCGGTGAGTTCGCGTACTCCTCGGACATGTGGCACGAGGACATGCTGTGGGGCCAGACCCTGCGCTCGACCGTCGCGCACGCCGAGATCGTCTCGATCGACACGTCCGAGGCCCTCGCCATGGACGGCGTCTACGCCGTCATGACGTACGACGACCTGCCGGCCGAGATGAAGAACTACGGCCTGGAGATCCAGGACACGCCGGTTCTCGCCCACGGCAAGGTCCGTCACCACGGTGAGCCGGTCGCCCTCGTGGCCGCCGACCACCCGGAGACCGCCCGCCGCGCGGCCGCGAAGATCAGGATCGAGTACAAGGAGCTGCCCGTCATCACCGACGAGGCCTCCGCGACCGCTCCCGACGCGGTGCTCGTGCACGAGGGCCGGGACGACGAGTACATCAAGTGGGTCTCGCACCCGAACATCGTCCACAACCAGCCGATCATCCGCGGCGACGCCGACGAGGCGGCCAAGAAGGCCGACTTCATCGTCAAGGGCGAGTACACCTTCGGCATGCAGGACCAGGCCTTCCTCGGCCCGGAGTCCGGCCTCGCCGTGCCGTCCGAGGACGGCGGTGTCGAGCTCTACGTCGCCACGCAGTGGCTGCACTCCGACCTGGAGCAGATCGCCCCGGTCCTCGGCCTGCCCGAGGAGAAGGTCCGTATGACGCTCTCCGGCGTCGGCGGTGCCTTCGGCGGCCGCGAGGACATCTCGATGCAGATCCACGCCTGCCTCCTGGCGCTGCGCACCGGCAAGCCGATCAAGATCGTCTACAACCGGTTCGAGTCCTTCTTCGGCCACGTGCACCGCCACCCGGCGAAGCTCTACTACGAGCACGGCGCCACCAAGGACGGCAAGCTCACGCACATGAAGTGCAAGATCGTCCTGGACGGCGGCGCCTACGCGTCGGCCTCCCCGGCGGTCGTGGGCAACGCGTCCTCCCTGTCGGCCGGTCCGTACGTGATCGACAACGTCGACATCGAGGCCGTCGCCCTCTACACGAACAACCCGCCCTGTGGCGCCATGCGCGGCTTCGGCGCCGTCCAGGCCTGCTTCGCCTACGAGGCCCAGATGGACAAGCTCGCCGACAAGGTGGGCATGGACCGGGTCGAGTTCCGCCAGCTCAACGCCATGGAGCAGGGCACGATCATGCCGACCGGCCAGCCGGTCGACTCTCCGGCCCCGGTCGCCGAGATCCTGCGCCGCGTCAAGGCCCGTCCGCTGCCGCCCGAGCGCCAGTGGGAGTCCAGCGAGGGTGCGGACGTCCGTGCGCTGCCCGGCGGTCTGTCGAACACCACGCACGGCGAAGGCGTCGTCCGCGGCGTCGGCTACGCGGTCGGCATCAAGAACGTCGGCTTCTCCGAGGGCTTCGACGACTACTCCACCGCCAAGGTGCGCATGGAGGTCATCAACGGTGAGGCCGTCGCCACGGTCCACACCGCGATGGCGGAGGTCGGCCAGGGCGGTATCACCGTCCACGCGCAGATCGCCCGCACCGAGCTGGGCGTCCAGCAGGTGACCATCCACCCCGCCGACACCCAGGTGGGCTCGGCCGGTTCGACCTCCGCGTCCCGTCAGACGTACGTCACCGGCGGCGCCGTCAAGAACTCCTGCGAGCTCGTCCGCGAGCAGGTCCTGGAGATCGGCCGGCGCAAGTTCGGCTCGTACCACCCGGCCTGGGCCACCGCCGAGCTGCTGCTCGAAGGCGGCAAGGTCGTGACCGACGGCGGCGAGGTCCTCGCGGACCTGGCCGAGCTCCTCGAAGGGGAGACCGTCGAGATCGAGGCCGAGTGGCGCCACCGTCCGACCGTGGCGTTCGACAAGCGGACCGGCCAGGGCAACGGCCACGTCCAGTACTCGTTCGCCGCGCACCGCGCGGTCGTCGAGGTGGACACCGAGCTCGGCCTCGTCAAGGTCATCGAGCTCGCCACCGCCCAGGACGTCGGCAAGGCGCTCAACCCGCTCTCCGTCGTCGGCCAGATCCAGGGTGGCACCACCCAGGGCCTGGGCGTCGCGGTGATGGAGGAGATCGTCGTCGACCCGAAGACCGCGAAGGTGCGCAACCCCTCCTTCACGGACTACCTGATCCCCACCATCCTCGACACGCCGACCATCCCGGTCGACTACCTCGAGCTGGCGGACCCCCACGCCCCCTATGGCCTCCGCGGCATGGGTGAGGCTCCGACCCTCTCCTCGACTCCGGCCGTCCTCGCGGCGATCCGGAACGCGACGGGTCTGGAGCTCAACAAGACGCCGGTGCGTCCGGAGCACCTCACCGGTACGTGATGCACCACGGGCCGGGGGAGGACCGCACGGTCCTTCCCCCGCCCACCGGGGCGGGCGCCCCGTACAACAGGGCGCCCCACCCACCGCTCCGGGCCACGGAGTCGCCGGCAGTAATAGGTCAAGTCTTCCGGTGGCAGTCAGTACTCCCCGCCCGCAGCAACCGGCCCGCGCACCGCTCGCGCCGGCCGTGAGGAGCCCGCAGCTCCTCGAAGCACTCCCCCCGTTCGTCTCGGGCCGTCCCCCGGGTCGTGCAGCCCAGAGCAATCCCAAATCTCGCAGCACGCATGCGGGTGCCCCTATGAACCTTGGGAGTAGGCACCATGACCCAGCAGTACACAGAGCCGAAGGTCTCCGAACCCGATGACTCGGGCAGCGGCAACACGCCACCATCCGGTGGCTCATGGCTCGACAAGTACTTCTCCATATCCCTCCGTGGTTCCACGGTCGGCCGGGAAGTCCGTGGCGGCATCACCACCTTCATGGCGATGGCGTACATCCTCCTGCTCAACCCGCTGATCCTCGGCGGGCCCGATGTGGACGGCAACAAGCTCAGCCAGCCGGCCCTCATCACCGCCACGGCCCTCGCGGCCGCGGTCACCACCCTGGCCATGGGCTTCATCGGAAAGGTTCCGCTCGCGCTCGCCGCGGGTCTGAGCGTCTCCGGTGTGATGGCCACCCAGGTGGTTCCGGACATGACCTGGCCGCAGGCCATGGGCATGTGTGTGATCTACGGCGTCGTGATCATGCTTCTCGTGGTCACCGGTGTCCGTGAAGTGATCATGAACGCGATCCCGTTGCCGCTCAAGCACGCGATCACCATGGGTATCGGTCTCTTCATCGCGATGATCGGCTTCGTCAAGGCCGGCTTCGTCGGGATCGGCAACCCCGCCGCCCCGGTCACCCTGGGCAAGGCCGGCGAACTCGCCGGTGCGCCCACCCTGCTGTTCTGCATCACGCTCGTACTGATCTTCATGCTGCAGGCCCGCAAGGTGCCCGGTGCGATCCTGATCGGCATCGTCATCGGCACCATCGCGTCCGTCGCCGCCACCTCCTTCGGCTGGATCTCGGAGAAGGCCTGGAACGGCGCCGCACCCGAACTGCACGGCTCGATCACCTCGATGCCCGACTTCAGTCTCTTCGGCGACGTGGAGTTCGGCGGCTGGGCGGACCTCGGTTACGTCACCGTCGGCATGATCGTCTTCACCCTGGTCCTCGCCGGCTTCTTCGACGCGATGGCCACCATCATCGCGGTGGGCTCCGAGGCCAAGCTGGCCGACAGCAAGGGCAAGATGCCGGGCCTCAACAAGGCCCTGTTCATCGACGGTGCCGGCGGCGCCATCGGCGGTGTGTCCGGTTCCTCCGGCCAGACCGTGTTCATCGAGTCCGCGACCGGCGTCGGTGAAGGTGCCCGTACGGGCCTCTCCGCCTCGGTCACCGGACTGCTCTTCGCAGCCTGCCTGTTCTTCACCCCGCTCACCCAGCTGGTGCCCGGACAGGTGGCCGCCGCAGCCCTCGTCGTGATCGGCGCGATGATGCTGCAGAACGCCCGCCACGTGGACTGGAGCGACTACTCCGTCGCCGTCCCGGTCTTCCTCACCGTGGTCCTGATGCCCTTCACCTACACCATCACCACCGGTGTCGGCGCGGGTGTCATCGCCTACGTCGCCATCAAGGCCGCGCAGGGCAAGTGGCGCGACCCCTCCCCGCTGATGTGGATCCTCTCCGCGGTCTTCATCTTCTACTTCGCCTTCGGCGGCTCGCACTAGCGACCGCCAGGGTGCCTCTCCACACACCCGCATCCGTCAGTCAAAGGAGACCGAAATGCTGGACATCGCCGACGAGTTGAACCGGTGGGTCGAGCAGGGACGCGACTTCGCGATCGCCACCGTCGTGGCGGTCAGCGGCAGCGGGCCCCGGCAACCGGGTGCCGCGCTCGCCGTCGACAGCGAGGGCACGGCCATCGGTTCGGTCTCCGGCGGGTGTGTGGAGGGAGCGGTGTACGACCTGTGTCAGCAGGCGCTCGAGGACGGCGAGACCGTGCTCGAACGTTTCGGATACAGCGACGAGGATGCCTTCGCCGTGGGTCTGACCTGCGGCGGGATCATCGACATCCTCGTCACCCCGGTACGTGCGGACGCTCCGGGACGGGGAGTGTTCGCCGCTGCGCTGGCTGCGGCCGCCTCGGGGGAGGCGGCCGCGGTCGCGCGGATCACCGACGGCCCGGCCGAGGTCATGGGCCGCGCCCTGCTCGTCCGTCCCGACGGCTCGTACGAGGGCGGCCTCGGCGGCCACCCGGAACTCGACCGCACCGCCGCGGCCTCCGCCGCCGCGATGCTCGACGGCGGCCGCACCGGCACCGTCACCATCGGCGAGGACGGCTCCCACTGCGGACAGCCGCTCACGCTCCTCGTCGAGTCCTCCGTGCCGGCCCCGCGCATGATCGTCTTCGGCGCGATCGACTTCGCGTCCGCCCTGGTGCGGATGGGCAAGTTCCTCGGCTACCACGTGACGGTCTGCGATGCCCGCCCGATCTTCGCGACGCGGACCCGCTTCCCCGAGGCGGACGACATCGTCGTCGAGTGGCCGCACAAGTACCTGGAGCGCACCGAGGTCGACGGCCGTACGGTCCTGGCCGTGCTCACCCACGACGCCAAGTTCGACGTGCCGCTGCTGCAGCACGCACTCAAGCTTCCCGTCGCCTACATAGGCGCGATGGGCTCCCGCCGCACCCACGAGGACCGCAACAAGCGGCTGCGCGAGGTCGGCGTCACCGAGCTCGAACTGGCCCGCCTGCGCTCGCCGATCGGGCTCGACCTGGGCGCCCGTACGCCCGAGGAGACCGCTCTGTCGATCGCCGCCGAGATCGTCGCCAACCGGCGCGGCGGCAGCGGCGTCTCGCTCACCGGCGCCCACACACCGATCCACCACGACCCGGCCTCGGTGCCGGCCGGACGGATCGGCTCGGTGGCCTGACCACCCCCTGAGTGGCCTGACCACCCCCTGACTTCGGACCACAGCACCACGAGAGGGCTCGCCGCCCCAACGGCGGGCCCTCTCGCCCCTTTTCGGCGCGGACGGCCCCACCGGACTTCGCAACTGCCATGCACCTTAGGGTCGTACGCATGAACCAGGATGCGAGCGGCGGCATGCCCGACAGCGAACTCTCCCTGCTCACCCCCGCGCAGGCCGCGCGCCTGCGCGAACTCGCCGCGCCTCACATGCAGCAGGGGCGGTACGGACTGCGCAGCCTCGCGCAGCGCTGCCTGCGCACCCCCGAGGACCAGTGGCCGGGCCTGGTGGAGCAGCATTTCGCGAGCCTGCGCTCGGCGGGCACGGGCGGCGAGAGCCGCGAGGAAATCCTCGACGCCGTGCACCCGCGGCTGCTGCCGCACGACTCCCTCGACGCGCGCACGATCCAGGCGATGGGCTACGCGAGCCTGGTGGCCGAGGGCCTCGTCTTCGCATATGCACTCGACCAGCCCACCAGCGTACGGATCCTCACGGACCCCGACGTGGCACGCGTCGGCGACAAGGACGCGCTCGGCGAGGCAGCGTACGGCAACCTGATGCGGGTGCCCGTCGAGCACGAGGAGATCGCCCTCGAAGGGCACGCGACGCTGCAGTCCGTGTACGGGGATTCGCCGTTCGTCGCCAGCCGCGCGCTGTACCTCGCCCAGCTGCACCGGCAGCTCACCGGCGAGCAACTGCCCGACGCGGGCGCCCTGTTCGTCGTACCCACCCGCCATCTGCTCGCCTACCACCCCATCGTCGACGGTTCGGTGGCCTCGGCGGTCAACGATCTCGCGATGTACGGACTCGGGGCGTACGAGGACGGGCCGGGCTCGCTGTCGCCGCGCGTCTACTGGTGGCACAAGGGCCGGATCACCTCGCTGACCGTGATCGACGAGGAGACGAAGTCCTTCTCGATCCAGCCGCCCGCGGAGCTTCTCACCCGGCTGCGCACGCTCGTCGGGCTCGACGACGAGGGCCGTGTCCCGAACCGTGCCGCACAGGCCGTCGAGACCTCCCGGCTCACCGCGTCCGCAAGCGAGTTGCTGGCCGCCCTGCCCCAGGATCCCGCCAAGGTGCGTGAGGCATTCCCCCGCCTCCTCGACCTCGCGCTCGTCCACTGCGCGGCCGACCAGGACGCCTCGCTCCTGGACACCTGGGACGCCTGGGCGACCTCCGTCCAGCTCGGCTCCGCGCTGTTCGCCGGCGCGGGCCCGCAGACCTGCGCGCTCGGCGAGGAGCTCGAACGCCCGCTGCCCGCCTTCCCCGCCGACCCGCCGGCCGACGCGCGGGCCTGGCTCGACGCCTTCTACCTGGCCCTCATCTGCCGTGAGCAGGCCCGCGTCGAGCGTCTTCGCCAGGTCCCGCTCGACGTGCTCCGCCAGGACACCAAGGCCGACCCGTACCTGCTGCACTGGATCGACACGCTGCAGACGTACTTCGCGCCGGACGGTCCGATGGACGACGTGGTGGCGAAGCTCGGCGCCGCCATCGAGACCTCCCACGGCGATGCGGTGACCCGTGCACCGGCCGAGCTGGTCAACGCCGTCGAGTACCAGCCCATCGCGCTCTTCCATCGGCTGATCGCCCGCGACCACGAGAAGTTCGCGGTGACCCTGGCCGACGCGCTCAAGGAGCACGTGCGCTACTGGGGCGACTCGCCCGCCCCGCGCGCGCAGGTGGCCCTCGGGCCCCTGGCGATGGCGGCGCTGGCGCACAGCTGGGGCTTCCCGGTGGACGTGGGGCTGCCGCAGCTGCCGGAGTGCCTCGTGGACGGGTCCCGGATCGAGCAGATCCCCGGCTGAGCGGCGCGCGGGCGGGCAGCCGCCGGGGCGCGGGCGGCTGTGCGGTCAGGTGCGGGCGGCTGCGCGGTGAGGTGCGTGTGCGGGTGGGCGGTGACCAGGGACTTTCGTCCCTCCCGTCACCGCCCTCCGCGCAGGACCCTTGAGGTATGAGCACGCACGCACCAGTGATCGCAGCAGTCGACGGTTCGGAGCACAGCCTCGCCGCCCTGGAGTGGGCGCTGCGGGCGGCGGGCAGACGGGGCACCGAGGTGCTCGCCGTGCATGTACGCTCCGTCGGCCCCACCCCCACCGCGCCGGCACTCGCCGCCCTGCCGCCGCTCCCTGTGGAGCAGGACGGCGATCCGGTCCGTGAACGGGTCGAGAGCTGTCTTTCGGCCCGTACGGATCCGGCGGTGCCCGTCACGTACTCGGCCCTGGAGTCCGGTGCACCCTCCACCGCCCTCGCCGAACTGGCCGCCAAGGCGCAGTTGTTGGTGGTCGGATCCCGTGGACTCGGCGGATTCGCCGCCCTGTTGCTCGGCTCCACCGGGCGCAAGCTGGCGATGCAGGCACCCTGCCCCGTCGTGATCGTGCCGCACGCCGACCGGGCGGCGGACCCGTCACCGGCCTCCGCGTCCGGGCGGGTGGTCCTGGGGCTCGCGCCCGACGAGACCTCCGACGCGGCGATCGGGTTCGCCTTCGCGGAGGCGGAGCGCCTGGGCGCCGGCCTGGAGGTCGTGTCCACCTATGTGGTGCCCCTGACCTCGCTGCTCGTTGTCGGTGAGTTCGTCGATACCTCCGACACCGACGCTTCCCGCACGCTCGAAGAGGCCCAGTCGCTCCGCCTCGCCCCGTTCCGCACCCGCCACCCGTCGGTCCCGGTCACGCAGATCGCCACCGCGGGCGACCCGGCCGGACGGCTCGTCACCGCGTCGCGCGCGGCCGCTCTCACGGTGGTCGGCCGCCACCGCCGGCGGCTGCGCCCCGAGGCCCTCGTCATGGGCTCGGTGACGAACGCGGTCCTGCAGCACGCGCACGGACCGGTGGCGGTGATCCCGGGGGACTGATCCCGGAGATCCTGGGGTTTCGGCCCGGACGCACGTCCACCGGCACGGGCGTCCCGTCCCGCCCGCCATTCCACTGGCACCGGCGCCCCATCCCGCCCGCCCGCATGCCTTGACGCGGTCATGCCCCTCGACAACCATCGCGTGGGAGCGCTCCCGTATGTCCCCTGCGAGCCAGGAGTGAACCATGCGACGTCGAGCAATTCCCCTGATATCCGCGGCACTTGCCCTCGCGGCCGCGGTCCTCACCGCCCCACAGGCCACCGCGGACGACGACCCCGGCGACCGCCACAGACCCCGCCTCCATACCCCCGACGCCAACCCCGACGCGTACGCCCAGGCCTATGACCTGGCCCGCGCCGGCCAGTTCCGCGACGCCGCCGGCATCGTCGCGATGGTGCGGACCCCGCACGCGGTGTGGTTCGGCGACCAGAGCCCGGCCGAGGTCGAGCGCGAGGCCCGTCAGGTCGTACGGGAAGCCGACGGCGCCACCGCCGTCTTCGCGCTCTACAACGTGCCCGGCCGTGACTGCTCCGGCTACTCGGGCGGCGGGGCCAACACCACCGCCGAGTACAAGGCGTGGATCGACGCGGCGGCGCGCGGCATCGGCCGCAGCGAGGCGATCGTCGTCCTCGAACCCGACTCGCTCGCGCTGATCCCGAGCGACTGCGGGCAGGACGACGAGCAGGGCACCAAGACCGCCGCGCGCTACGAGGAAGTGGCCTACGCCATCGACCGGTTGGAGCCCCTGCGCGGCACCCGCGTCTACCTCGACACCGGTCACCCCGGCTGGCACGGCCCGGACTCCATCACACCGCGCCTCCTGAAGGGCGGGATCACCAAGGCCTCGGGCTTCTTCACCAACGCCTCCAACTACAACACCGACGCCGCCAACTCCTGGTACGGCAAGCTCATCTCGGTCTGCATCGCGTACGCGGGCGAAGGCGGCGACACGCGCCAGTGCCCGCACCAGTCGTGGCCGCGCGAGAAGGCCGAGGAGTGGATCGACGCGAACGTCACCACGCCCCCGTCCCGCTGGAAGCACTTCGTCACCGACTCCAGCCGCAACGGCCAGGGCCCGTGGGTGCCCCCGCCCGGCAAGTACACGGACCCGCAGGACTGGTGCAACCCGCCGGACCGCGGTCTCGGCGAGCGGCCGACTCTGCGCACGGGGGACCCGCTGCAGGATGCCCGCCTCTGGATCAAGGTCCCGGGCGAGTCGGACGGCCTGTGCCTGCGCGGCACACCGGGCCCGGAGGACCCGGAGCGCGGGATGGTCGACCCGAAGGCGGGCGACTGGTTCCGGGAGCAGGCCCTTGAACTCGTACGGCTGGCCGATCCGCCGATTCTGCCCGGGAGTTGACCGTCGCGGGGCGTGACCCCACGAGTTTCTCCTTTCTGTGGACAAAGTATGGACGCTCGGCGACCCCATCCCTACGCTGAGCGTCGCCCCGCCACAGAAGTCTGCGTTCACCACAGCGGAACCACGCAGGAGGAACCGTGGAGCCACGCCCCGCGCGCATATCCCGCACCAACCGCCGCAGCCGCCGCAGAGCCCGAAGAACCGCCGGCCTTCTGCTGACCGCACTGCTCGCGGGGGCGCTCGCCGCACCCGCGGGAGCCGACGAACGCGACGACGACCCCCGCCCCTTCGCCGACCTGCCACCTCAGGAACCCGGCGTCACGCTCCGCGTGTTCGACATCCAGTCGCCGCTCGAGAAGATCTGCGACCTCAAGCCGGCCCAGACACCGAATGTCGACAAGCTGATCCCCACCGCCGACTGGACCTCGACCGAAGGCTTCGGGTTCTCCGACAACTTCGTCAGCCAGATCATCGGCAACCTCAACGTGCCCGAGGCCGGTACGTACGGCTTCCGGCTGATCAGCGACGACGGGTCCCGGCTCTTCCTCGGTGACCAGCAGGTCATCGACCACGACGGGCTGCACGGGGCCGAGCCCAAGGACGGCGAGATCCAGCTCAACGCCGGGTACACCGCGCTGAAGATCGACCACTTCGACCGCGGCGGCGGCCAGCAGGTCACCCTCCAGTGGAAGCCGCCGGGCGCGAGCGAGTACGTGACGGTTCCCAACTCCGTGCTCAGCACCGACGCCGGAGTCGTCCGCGTCACGGCGCCCGGACGCAAGGAGTGCGAGGGCACGTACGACACCCCGGGCGACGGACTGCCGCTGAACGAGGTGAACCCGGGCTACGAGCTCACCGATCTGCGGCCCGAGGGCTTCGAACCGCAGGTCTCCGCGATGGACTGGCTGCCCGACAAGCGCCTGGCCATCACGACCTGGGGCGGCAGTACGGAGACGAAGGGCGAGGTGTACATCCTCGACAACGTCGCCGGAACGACAGGACCCGACAAGGTCACGTACAAGAAGATCGCCGAGGGGCTGAAGGAGCCCATGGGGATCAAGTACGTGGACGGGAAGCTGTATGTGTCGGAGAAGCACCAGCTCACCGAGCTGACCGACACAGACGGCAATGACGTGATCGACGAGAAGAAGAAGATCGCCGAGTGGCCCTACGGCGGGAACTTCCACGAGTTCGCCTTCGGCCTGCTCTACCACAAGGGCGACTTCTACCTGAACCTCTCCGTCGCCATCAACTACGGCGGCGCGACCACCGATCCGCAGCCCGCACCCAACCGCGGGACCACGATCAAGGTCAACAAGAAGACGGGCAAGGTCAGTTATCTGGCCGGCGGTCTGCGGACTCCCAACGGGATCGGCCGGGGGCCTGGCGGCGATCTGTTCGTCACCGACAACCAGGGCGGCTGGCTGCCCGCGTCCAAGCTGATGCACATCAAGCAGGACCGGTTCTTCAACCACTACATGAACCCGGACGGGCCGTTCGACGACCAGCCCGTCACCAAGCCGGTGCTCTGGCTGCCGCAGAACGAGATCGCCAACTCGCCCTCCACCCCGATGCAGTTGAAGAAGGGGCCGTTCGCCGGGCAGATGGTCTTCGGTGACGTCACGTACGGCGGGCTGCAGCGCGCCGACCTGGAGAAGGTCGACGGCCAGTACCAGGGCGCGGTCTTCCGCCACACCCAGGGCCTCGAGTCCGGCATCACCCGGATCAGCGAGGGGCCCGACGGCGCGATCTACGTGGGCGGCCTGGGCGCCGACGGCAACTGGGGCCAGGCGGGCAAGCTCCGCTTCGGCCTGCAGAAGCTGACGCCGAACGGCAAGACGGCCTTCGACATCAAGACGATGCGCGCCACCCGCGACGGCTTCGAACTCGCCTACACCAAGCCGCTGTCGGACGAGACCGTCGCGAAGCTGGAGGAGGGTGCCTACTCCGTCGAGCAGTGGCGGTACGCGCCGACCCCCGCCTACGGCGGCCCCAAGGTGGACGAGGAGTCCCTCCAGGTCACCAAGGCCACGCTGTCCGACGACCGGCGCAAGGTCCGGCTGACGATCCCGGGCCTGCGCTCCGACCGGGTGGTGCACATCCGCTCGCCGAAGCCGTTCTCCGCCGAGGGCGGCGAGCAGCTGTGGTCCACCGAGGCCTGGTACACGCTCAACGCCAAGCCCGGTCCGGACGAGCCGGTCACCACGTACGACGCCGAGTCCGCGCAGCTCGGCGGAAGCGCCGGCTTCGACAACGAGCACGCCGGATACACCGGCGGCGGCTTCGTCGACGGATTCGGCGACAAGGGCGCGTCGGCGAGCTTCACGGTCGACGTCGAGGACGAGGGCACGTACGACGTCGGGCTGCGCTACGCGAACGGTCCGCACCCCGCGCCCGGCACGAAGACGGTCTCCGTCGCCGTGAACGGCGGCGACGCACAGCAGATCGCCCTGCCCACCACGGTCGAGTGGAACCGCTGGTCCACCGAACCCACGCGCCTGAAACTGCGCGAGGGCCGCAACACGATCACGTACGCGGTACGGGAGGGCGACAGCGGTCACGTCAACCTCGACGCGATCGATCTGCGCAAGCCCGGGGAGCGCCGGCAGCTCTTCGACGGCGGCAGCATCGCCGCCGCCTGGCAGCACACCGACGGCCGCAGCCCCGAGTGGCCGCACACCGCGGAGAAGTCCATGGAGGTCTGCTGCGGCGACCTGCGGACGAAGGAGGCGTACAAGGACTTCAAGATGCACGTCGAGTTCCGCGTGCCCAAGCTGCCGGACGACGTGACCGGCCAGGACCGCGGCAACAGCGGCGTGTACATCCAGGAGCGGTACGAGGTGCAGATCCTCGACTCGTTCGAGGACACGACGCCCGCGAACAACGAGGCCGGCGCGATCTACCTGAAGAAGCCCGCCGACTTCAACATGGCCACCGCGCCCGAGACCTGGCAGTCCTACGACATCACCTTCCGTGCCGCGCGCTTCGACGCGGAGGGCAAGAAGACCGAGGACGCCCGGATCACGGTCATCTGGAACGGCCGCAAGGTCCACGACGACGTCGCCATCGACGGTCCCACGGGCGCGGGACTGCCCGAGACACCGGCCGCCGGGGCGATCAAGCTGCAGGACCACGGGAACAAGGTGCGGTTCAGGAACGTCTGGATCCAGCCGCTCGGCTGAGCGGGAGGGCCGGGGCCGGGACTTTGGTCCCGGCCCCGGGTCCGCCCGGCCGGGCCGGACGGGACCTACGCCGGACGAAATGATCGATCAAACGGTGTGCAATGAGAGGAGCAGCTTCCCTCAAGGTCGATGGGAGTCCCCGTGGCCACCCCTGCCGTCGTCGAAAAGCGCGGTTACTGCACGCAGTGCAAGTCCCGCTGCGGAGCGATCTTCACCGTCGAGAACGGCCGGCTCACCGGCGTACGCCCCGACCCCGACCACCCGACGGGCGCCGCGCTCTGCCCCAAGGGCCGCGCCGCCCCGGAGATCGCCCACAGCACGCGCCGTCTGACCACGCCTCTGCGCCGCACCACCCCCAAGTCGGATCCCGACCCGGGCTGGGAGCCGGTCACCTGGGACGAGGCCCTCGACGACATCGCGGCCCGGCTCACCGCCATCGCCGCCGAGACCGGCCCCGAGTCCGTGGCCTTCGGCGTGGCCACCCCCAGCGGCACGATGGTCGCGGACGCCACCGAGTGGATCGAACGCTTCGTCCGCGGCTTCGGCAGCCCGAACACCGTCTACAGCGCCGAGCTGTGCAACTGGCACAAGGACTTCGCGCACGCCTTCACCTTCGGCACCCCGCTGCCCCCGCCGGACTACGCGCACGCCGACCTCGCCCTCCTGTGGGGCTTCAACCCGGCCAAGACCTGGCTCTCGCAGTCCGCCGGCGTCTCGGCCGCGCAGGCCCGCGGAATGAAGCTCGCCGTGGTCGACCCGCGGCGCTCCACCAGCGCCCTGCAGGCCGACCACTGGCTGCGCATCCGCCCCGGCACCGACGCCGCACTCGCCCTGGGCCTCGCCCACCTCCTCATCGAACACGGCTGGTACGACGAGGAGTTCGTCCGTACGTGGACCAACGGGCCGCTGCTCGTACGGGAGGACGACGGCCGCTTCCTCCAGGCCGCCGACCTCGCGGACGGCGCCGAAGGGTACGTCGTCTGGAACGAGGAGACCGGCGCCGCGGAGACCTACGACACCCGACGCGCGGCCGGCCGCCCTGAACGCTTCGCCCTGCGCGGCACCCACTACGTCCCGACGCGCACCGGCGGCGTCACCTGCGTCCCCGCCTTCCAGCACTACGCGCGGGCCTGCGCCGAGTGGACCCCGGCACGCGTCGCCCGCACGACCTGGATCCCCGAGCGCGCGATCCGGGACCTCGCCGAGCAGATCGGCCGCGCCGAGTCGGTGACGTACTACGGCTGGACCGGCGTCGCCCAGAGCGAGAACGCCTCGCAGACCGAACGCGCCCTCGCCACCCTCTACGCCCTCACCGGCTCCTACGACACCAAGGGCGGCAACCACGTCGTACCCCCGCCGCCCTACCGCCCCGCCGCAGGACGGCTGACCCCCGAGCAGGGCGCCAAGGCCCTCGGCCTTGACCGGCACCCGCTCGGCCCGCAGGCCTCCGGCTACATCAACGCGGGCGACCTGTGCCGGGCCATCGAGGACGGACAGCCCTATCCCGTACGGGCGTTGATGGGCTTCGGCTCCAACCTCGTCGTCGCCCAGCCCGACTCCGAACGGGTCGCGAAGGCGCTGCGCCGGCTCGACTTCCAGGTGCACGTCGACCTCTTCGAGAACCCCACGAGCGCGTCGGCCGACTACCTGCTGCCGGCCGGCAGCGCCTACGAGCACGAGGCCCTGCGCTGCGGCTTCGAGATCGGCCACCGCGCACAGGAGCAGGTGCAGCTGCGGCCGCGGATGGTCGAACCGCAGAGCGAGGCGCGTTCCGACACCGAGGTGGTGTTCGCGCTGGCGGGCCGCATGGGCATGGGGGAGCTGTTCTTCGGCGGGGACATCGAGGCCGCCTGGGACTGGCAGCTCGCCCCGCTCGGCCTCACGGCCGCCGCCCTGCGCGAGAAGCCCGGCGGCGTCCGCATCCCGCGCCCCGTCAAGTACCGCAAGTACGCGGAGCCGTCCGAGGACGGGGTCACCGGATTCGCCACGCCGACCCGCCGCGTCGAGCTGTACTCGCAGCGGCTCCTGGACCACGGCTACCCCGCCGTGCCCGCGCACCGCGAACCGGCCGCCCCCGAGCCCGCCTTCCCGCTCGTGCTCACCAACGCCAAACACGGCTACTTCCTGCACAGCCAGCAGCGCGGCCTCACCACCCTGCGCCGCCGTGCCGCCGACCCGTGCCTCGACCTCAGCCCCGAGACGGCCGCCGCCCGCGGCATCGCGGAAGGCCAGTGGGTGGAACTCGCCACCCGCCGCGGCTCGATCCGGCTGCGCGCCCGCTTCGACGACTCCCTGCACCCGTCCGTCGTCGTCGGCGAATACGGCTGGTGGCAGTCCGCCACCGACCTCGCCCTGCCGGCGAGCGACCCCCTGAGCCCGCTCGGCTCCAATTACAACCGGCTCGTCGACCACTCCGCGACCGACCCGCTCAGCGGCTCCACGCCGCTGCGCGCCCAGGTGTGCGAGGTACGGCCGCTGTCCGGCGACGCGGCCTGGACGGGCCGCCGCAGCTTCACTGTCACGGCCTGCGGCGAGGAGGGCCGCGGTGTGCGCACGCTGTCGCTCGCCCCCGCGGACGGCGGCCCGCTGCCCGACTACCGGCCGGGCCAGCATCTGACCGTACGCGCGGAAGGCACCGACCTCGCCCGTTCCTACTCCCTGACGGGACCGGCCCGCGACGCCGACCGCGCCGTCTACACCCTCGCCGTCCGCCGGATCGCCGAAGGCGCGTTCTCCACGTACGCCCATGACGAGCTGCGCATCGGCGACCGGCTCGAACTCGACGCACCCGGCGGGGTGTTCAGCATCCCCACGGACACCGACACCCCCGTGGTCCTGATCGCCGGCGGCATCGGCATCACACCGTTCCTCAGTTATCTGGAGACCCTCGCCGCGACCGGCGGCACCGTCCCCGAGGTCCATCTGCACTACGGCAACGCGCACGGCGAGGACCACCCTTTCCGCGAGCGGCTGCGCGCACTGGGAGCGCGGCTCCCGCAGTTGCGGATCGTCGACCACTACGCGAACCCCCTCCCGTACGAGAAGGAGGGCCGCGACTTCGGCCGGCGCGGCTACATCACGGCCGACGCCATCGCGCCCGCCTCGCTGGTCGAACGCCGCGCCCGGTTCTACTTCTGCGGGCCCGAGCCGATGATCGAGGCGCTGACCGCGGGGCTGCGGGAGCTCGGCGTGCCGCGCTTCGAGATCTTCAGCGAGAAGTTCCGCCCGGCGCAGCGCGAGGTCACCGTCCCCGAAGGCGCCCGTTTCACCGTGCGGTTCGCCCGCTCCGGACACGAGGCGGAATGGACGGCGGGCGACGGCACACTCCTCGAACTGGGGGAGCGGGCCGGCGTGAAGATGAACTCGGGCTGCCGGGTCGGCCAGTGCGAGAGCTGCGCGTGCACGGTCCTGAAGGGAGAGGTCGCCCACCGGGTCACCCCGTCCGACGACCTCCCGCCGACGGACGCGCTGACGTGCCAGTCGGTACCGATGTCGGACGTGGTCCTGGACGTATAGGGCCGGCCCGGCTGCGCCCGTCAGCGTTCGGTAGCGCCCGTCAGTGCCCGTCAGCCGGACCCGAACGCCCGCAGAATCCGCTCCGCCGCCAACGTGGGCGTCAACTCGCCTTCACGCACCCGCCGTTCAAGATCCGGCGCCTGCGCCCGCACCGCCGGATCCGAGTGCAGCCGGCCGAGCAACTCCTCGCGGACCATCGACCACGTCCAGTCGACCTGCTGCGCCCGCCGCTTCTCGACCAGCCGACCCGTCGACTCCAGCAGAGTCCGGTGCTGCTCCAGCCGGTCCCAGACCGTGTCCAGCCCCGCCGACTCCCGCGCACTGCACGTCAGGACCGGCGGAGTCCAGGCGGCGTCCGCGGAGTGCATCAGCCGCAGTGCGCCCGCCAGTTCCCGCGCCGCCGCCTTCGCGTCACGCTCGTGCGGACCGTCCGCCTTGTTGATGGCGAGGACGTCGGCCAGTTCCAGGACGCCCTTCTTGATGCCCTGCAGCTGATCGCCGGTCCGTGCCAGGGACAGCAGCAGGAACGAGTCGACCATGTTCGCGACCGCCGTCTCCGACTGTCCGACGCCCACCGTCTCGACGAGGACGACGTCGTAGCCGGCGGCCTCCATGACCACCATCGACTCGCGGGTCGCCTTGGCGACGCCGCCCAGCGTGCCCGCCGAGGGCGAGGGCCGGACGAAGGCGGCCGGGTCCACCGACAGGCGCTCCATCCGGGTCTTGTCGCCCAGGATCGACCCGCCCGTGCGGGTCGACGACGGGTCCACGGCGAGGACCGCGACCCGGTGCCCGAGCCCCGTCAGCATCGTCCCGAACGCGTCGATGAACGTCGACTTGCCGACCCCGGGCACCCCGCTGACACCGATCCGCCGCGCCTTGCCGGAGTGCGGCAGAAGCGCGGTCAGGAGCTCCTGCGCCAGCGCCCGGTGCTGGGGCCGGGTGGACTCGACGAGCGTGATCGCGCGCGCGACGAACGCCCGCTTCCCGTCGAGCACACCCTTGACGTACGCATCAAGATCGACTGTTTTCATCCGTTACGCGGCCTCGTGGCCCAGCTCCCTCGCCAACCGCTCCACCAGGTCGTACGCCGCGTCGGGGATGACCGTCCCGGGCGGGAAGACCGCCGCCGCGCCCATCTCCAGGAGCGTCGGGACGTCCTGCGGCGGGATCACACCGCCGACCACGATCATGATGTCCTCGCGGCCCTCCTCGGCGAGCGCCTCGCGCAGCGCCGGGACGAGCGTGAGGTGCCCGGCGGCCAGTGAGGAGACACCCACGATGTGCACATCCGCCTCGACGGCCTGACGGGCGACCTCGGCCGGCGTCTGGAAGAGCGGGCCGACGTCGACGTCGAAGCCCAGGTCGGCGAAGGCCGTCGCGATGACCTTCTGGCCGCGGTCATGGCCGTCCTGGCCCATCTTGGCGACCAGGATGCGGGGCCGGCGGCCCTCGGCCTCGTCGAAGGCATCGACCAGGGCACGGGTGCGGTCCACGTTCGCCGACTCTCCTGCCTCGTTGCGGTACACGCCGGAGATCGTACGGATCTGGCCCGCGTGCCGGCCGTACACCTTCTCCAGCGCGTCGGAGATCTCGCCCACGGTGGCCTTGGCGCGTGCCGCGTTCACGGCGAGTTCGAGGAGGTTGCCCTCACCCGCGGCCGCGCGGGTCAGCGCTTCCAGCGAGGACTGGCAGGCCTGCTCGTCCCGCTCGGCGCGCAGCCGCCGCAGCTTCTCGATCTGCTGGGCGCGCACCGAGGAGTTGTCGACCTTGAGGACCTCGATGGCCTCGTCGTTCTCGACCCGGTACTTGTTCACGCCGATCACCGGCTGGCGTCCGGAGTCGATCCGGGCCTGGGTGCGCGCCGCCGCTTCCTCGACGCGCAGCTTCGGGATGCCCGCGTCGATGGCCTGTGCCATACCGCCCGCGGCCTCGACCTCCTGGATGTGCTGCCAGGCACGCCGCGCCAGGTCGTACGTCAGCTTCTCGACGTACGCGCTGCCGCCCCACGGGTCGATGGTGCGCGTGGTGCCCGACTCCTGCTGGAGCAGCAGCTGGGTGTTGCGGGCGATGCGCGCCGAGAAGTCGGTGGGCAGCGCGAGCGCCTCGTCCAGCGCGTTGGTGTGCAGCGACTGGGTGTGCCCCTGCGTGGCCGCCATGGCCTCGACGCACGTACGCGTCACGTTGTTGAACACGTCCTGCGCGGTCAGCGACCAGCCCGAGGTCTGCGAATGGGTGCGCAGGGAAAGGGACTTGGAGTTCTTCGGGTCGAACTGCTTCACCAGCTTCGCCCACAGCAGGCGCGCGGCGCGCAGCTTGGCGACCTCCATGAAGAAGTTCATACCGATCGCCCAGAAGAAGCTGAGCCGCGGCGCGAACGCGTCGACGTCAAGGCCCGCTTCCTTGCCCGCGCGGATGTACTCGACGCCGTCCGCGAGCGTGTAGGCCAGCTCCAGATCGGCCGTCGCACCGGCCTCCTGGATGTGGTAGCCCGAGATGGAGATCGAGTT
Source organism: Streptomyces sp. NPDC050418 (assembly GCF_044458745.1). Classification (NCBI taxonomy): domain Bacteria; kingdom Bacillati; phylum Actinomycetota; class Actinomycetes; order Kitasatosporales; family Streptomycetaceae; genus Streptomyces; species Streptomyces sp. NPDC050418. Next base: position 44,256 of record NZ_JBITIG010000017.1, on the reverse strand, counting down.
GTAGCGCGGCATCCGCTGCGAGGTGTACGCGAAGATGTCGGAGATGATCCGCATCGACGGCTTCGGCGGATAGATGTAGGTGTTGCGGACCATGAACTCCTTGAGGATGTCGTTCTGAATGGTCCCCGCGAGCTTCTCGGGCGGTACGCCCTGTTCCTCGGCCGCCACGATGTACAGCGCGAGGATCGGCAGCACCGCGCCGTTCATCGTCATCGACACGGTCATCCTGTCCAGCGGGATGCCGTCGAAGAGCTGCCGCATGTCGAGGATCGAGTCGATCGCCACACCCGCCATGCCGACGTCACCGGTCACCCGCGGGTGATCGCTGTCGTAGCCGCGGTGCGTGGGCAGGTCGAAGGCGACGGACAGCCCCTTCTGGCCGGCCGCGAGGTTGCGGCGGTAGAAGGCGTTGGACTCCTCGGCCGTGGAGAAACCGGCGTACTGCCGGACCGTCCAGGGCTGGTTCACGTACATCGTCGGGTACGGGCCGCGCAGATACGGGGCCATACCGGGACGCGTACCGAGGAAGTCGAGGCCCTCCAGGTCCTCGCCCGTGTACAGCGGCTTGACCGCGATGCCCTCCGGGGTCTCCCAGAGCAGCTCGCTGTCGTCCTTGCCGGTGGACTCCTCGACAGCCTTGCGCCACGCGGCCGTCGACGCGTCCGGCGCGGGGCTCCCGAGTGCGATCCCGGAGAAATCGGGGATGGACATCAGGACACTCCCAGACGGTCGAGGGCGGAGGAGAGCACGTCCACGGCGTTGCAGCCCGCGAAGACATAGGAGTCGACGCCCTCGTACGAGGCGGGCTTCCCGGCGAGGAAGACGAACCCGGCACCGGCCGCGCGCAGCTCGGCGGCGGCCGCGGCGGCCTGCTCCTCGTACAGTCCGTCGCTGGAGCACAGGCAGACGATCCGCGCGCCGCTGCCCGCGAACTCCGCGGGGGCACCGGTGACGGGCTCGATGCCGCCCGCCTGGAACAGGTTCGCGGCGAAGGTGGCACGGGCGGTGTGCGCGGCGGCGGGGCCGAGCGTGGCGAGGAAGACCTTCGGGCGTTCCCCGTGCTCCCGCAGATGGTCGTCGGAACGGGCGCGCAGATCCTCGTACGCCTCGTCCCTGCTGACCCGCACAAGCCCCCCGGCGGGAACGGCGGGCGCGGGCTCGCGCTCGACCGGCTTCTCGGCGAGGTGCGGGAACTCGCTGACGCCCGTGATGGGCTCCTTGCGGGTGGCCAGCTTGCGGCTGCGCACCGACCAGGTCTCGGCGATCCGCTCGCGGAGCATCCCGCCGCGCAGCGCCTCGGCCTGACCGCCCGTGCGCTCGATCTCCTGGAAGAACGCCCAGCCCGCCTCGGCGAGTTGGTCGGTGAGCTCCTCCACGAACCAGGAGCCGCCCGCCGGGTCGATCACCCGGGCGAGGTGGGACTCCTCGAGGAGGATCGTCGAGGTGTTGCGGGCGATCCGGCGCGCGAACGCGTCCGGCAGTCCGAGAGCGTGGTCGAAGGGGAGCACGGTCACCGACTCGGCGCCGCCCACACCTGCCGCCAGGGTGGCGACCGTGGTGCGGAGCATGTTCACCCACGGGTCGCGGCGGCTCATCATCACCGACGAGGTCACCGCGTGCTGGCTCTGTGCGCCCTCGGCGCCGCAGACCTCGGCGACCCGGGCCCAAAGGCGCCGCGCCGCGCGGAACTTGGCGATGGTCAGGAACTGGTCGGCGGTGGCCGCGTAACGGAACTCCAGCTGCCCGGCGGCCTCCTGGACGCTCAGACCTGCATCGGTCAGCTGCCGCAGATACGCCACGCCGGTCGCCAGCGAGGCGCCCAGCTCCTGCCCGGCCGAGGCACCGGCCTCGTGGTACGGCAGGGCGTCCACGGTGAGCGCCTTCAGACCCGGGTAACCGGCGGCGAGCTGCGCCGCGTACTCCGCGACCGGCGCGAAGTCCTGGACGCGGCCCGTCCGCGCCTCGTAGCCGAGCGGGTCGCCACCGAGGCTGCCGCGGATGTCGGCGGCCGGTGTGCCGCGTTCGGTGTGCAGCCGCAGCAACTCGCGCGCGGCCTGTGGGAACTGGGCCCCCGAGTCGAGCGCGATGGGCGCGAGATCGAGGTAGACACCGTCGAGCGCGCGCGCCAGGCCGTCGACGGGCAGTCCGCCCTCACCGACGACGAGCCACAGCGACGTGACCCCGTTCTCCAGGTCGCCGAGCAGCGCCTCGTTCGCGCGGACCGGATCGGGCTGTGTGTGCCGCTGGCGTACGTCCCAGCCGGCGGCCGCGGTGCCCTCGGGGCGGGCGCCGCGGGTGTACGGCGCGAAACCGGGCAGGCCGGGCGCCGTATCGGCAGAGGTGTACAGAGGGCGGGTGGTGAGCCCGTCCTCGAGCTGGGTGGAGAGGGCATCCTCGGCTGCGTCGCCCGAGACTTCCTTGCCCGACTTGCGCAGTACGCCTTCCACGAGGCGCTGCCACTGCTCATGGGTCGCATCAGGGAACTCGGCGGCCAGGGAGAGCCCATCGTCAGGCAGGACCGTCATGCTCGGATGTTAGCCGCCGTTAGCAAAGGAGCAGCAGAGGGCAAGGCTGTGACCTTGCCCTCTCCGGGTGGGTCTTGATCCTTGAGGCGTTCTGCACTACTGGCTGGTAACAAGCGGTCTGCCGGTGCCACGCGCCCGCTCTCCACCCGATCCGCCCCTACCCGATCTCGTAGTCGAACCAGATCCGATGCGTCCCGTCCTCGTCGACTGCGATCCCGCCCGTGCCGCCGATCCCGGTGAGCTCGCCGGTGCTGCTCGCCGGGACGATCACGAAGTACTCACCGAGCCGGGAGACGTCGCCGGTCGTGGTGGCCGCGTGCGCGAAGTTGAAACTGCCCTCGCGCCCGTCCACCGAGCCCTCGAAGGATTCCATCGCCACATATGTGCCCACGCCCTTCTCGTCGTCGTACGCCGCCGTGAAAAGGGTTGTGGAACGGCCCGTGATCGCGCCCTCGAAGTGCTTCTCCATCGTGGCGACCCCGGTCGGCACCGCCGTGCTCACCTCGCCGGGCACGGTGACCTCGGCCGGGACGAAGGACTTCACTGTGAAGGTTCCTGAAGCTCTCATGCGGCCGATCGTAGGGGCGGCCACTGACAACGGGCCGCAGCCGACGCCGGGTTGAGGACCGCCGTTGTCCGCAAGCGCCGCTACCGTGCAGGACATGACGGCAGCCAAGAAGGCCCACGGCCCGGTGCTCACCACCCGCGCGCTCAACCGCGCCTCCCTCGACCGCCAGCTGCTGCTGCGGCGGCACCCGATGAAGCCCGCGGACGCGGTCGCGCATCTGCTCGGACTCCAGGCGCAGAACGTCAAGCCGCCCTATTACGCGCTCGCGGCCCGCTTGGCGGACTTCGCGCCCGAGGAGTACTCGCGCCTGATGGAGGACCGCGAGCTGGTGCGCATCGTCACCATGCGCTCGACGATCCACGCCCACACCGCCGACGACGCCCTCGCGCTGCGCGGTCTCGTCCAGCCGGCCCGGACCCGCGAGCTGGGCCAGTTCCGCAAAGGGCTCGTCGGCGTCGACCTCGACGAGGTCGCCGTACGCGCCAAGGAACTGGTCGATGCCGAGCCGCGCACGCTCAAGCAGCTCCGCGAGGAACTCCTCAAGGTGTGGCCCGAGGCCGATCCGCAGGCCATCGGTGTCGCGGCCCGCTGCATGCTGCCACAGGTCCAGGTCACGCCGCGCGGGCTGTGGCGGCGCAGCGGCCAGGTCGCGCTGACGTCCCTCGTGCACTGGCTCGGCCGGGACGACATGCCGCCCGCCACGCCCGACGCCACCGTCCTGCGCTACCTCGCCGCGTTCGGACCGGCCTCCGTCAAGGACTTCCAGACCTGGTGCGGGCTGACCCGGATGCGCGAGGTCTTCGAGCGGCTGCGCCCCGGCCTGCTCACCTTCCGCGACGAGAAGGGCGTCGAGCTCTTCGACCTGCCGGACGCCCCGCGCCCCGACGAGGACACCCCCGCACCGGCCCGGCTGCTCCCCGAGTACGACAACCTGCTGCTCTCGCACGCGGACCGCAGCCGCTTCGGCCCGTCCGAGTACAAGGGCCGCACCTGGGACGGCAACTACGCGTACAGCATCTTCATGGTCGACGGCTTCCACGCGGGCGTCTGGAAACTGACCGAGGACAAGGACGCCGCCACCGTCACCTTCGAGGCCTTCGGGAAGCTCACCAAGGCCCAGCGCGCCGAGCTCGAATCCGAGGCGGCCCGGCTGCTCGAAGGGCCGATGGGCACGGGAGTTCCGTACGACATCCGTTACGCGCAGGTGGTCGGCACACAAAGGACAGGGGCATAGCGGCGGGCCGGTCTACTCGGCCCGCCCCGTAGCGGCGACCGTCACTCCGAGCCCGATCATCGCGAAGCCGCCCGCGCCGCCGATCATCGACAGGCGGCGGTCCGAGCGGGCGAACCAGGTGCGGGCGGCCGCGGCGGTCAGGCCCCACAGGGTGTCGGTGATCAGGCCGATGCAGATCGGGACCAGGCCGAGGACGAGCATCTGGGCGGGCAGGCCGCCGGCGGAGTGGTCCACGAACTGGGGGAGCACGGCGGCGAAGAAGACGATGCCCTTCGGGTTGGTGACGCCCACGATCACGCCGTCCACGACCGTCCGCAGATCCCCGCGGCGCTCGCCCTCGCCGGCGGCCGCGCGGATCGTGGCGGCCTTCATGTCCGCGCGGTGCCGGTACGCCTGCACACCCAGGAAGATCAGATACGCGGCCCCCGCGAGCTTCACCGTCACGAACACCGCGACCGAGCGCTCCACGAGCGTGCCGACGCCGAGCGCCACCGCGACCACGAGCAGATACGAGCCGACGACGTTGCCGAGCACGGTCGCCAGGGCCGTACGGCGGCCGTGCGCGAGCGCCCGGCCGATCACGAACAGCACGCTCGGCCCGGGAATCACGATCACCAGCAGGGACATCGCGGCGAACGCGAGCAGCCGGTCCATGGACACCATGTCCTCACCCCCGCCGCGATGCTAGGCGAGGAACGGGGACGGATGTCAGACCCCGGGGCACGGTCGTCCGACGGCAACGGTGCCCGTCAGCAGCGGCCCTCCGTCAGCCGGAGCAGATCCCCGCAGGAGCCGGCAGATCCCCGCGTCGGACTGTAGATCCCTGCGTCAGACGGCAGATCCCCGCGGGCACCTCACGGCAGCAGCCCCGCCCGCCGTGCCGCCACCACGGCCTCCCAGCGTGAGCGCGCCCCCAACTTGCGCATCGCCGAGCGCAGATAGCCCTTCACCGTCTCCGCACCGAGCCCCAGGTGTCCGGCCGCCGCGGCGTTGGTCGCGCCCAGTGCCACGCACGCGAGGACATCCAGTTCGCGCGGGGCCAGCCGTACCTCCGGCGAGGGCTGCGCCTCGGCCGGCGGCGCCAGTTTGCCGTGCAGTCGCTCCAGTTCGGCCCGTAGCTGCGGGTCCCCGATCCGCGGGGCGAGCGCCCGCAGCGCGCTGTGCGCCTCCCGCACGCGCTCCCACGCGTCCGCGCCCGCCGCCGGCTCGCGGGCCGCCAGCAGGAGCGCGAGCGCCTCCTCGCGTACGACCAGGGCCTGCTCCACGTCGCGGGCCGCCGCGACCGCCGCCGTCAGGACCCGCTCGCCCAGCGGCTGCGGGGAGCGCAGCGCCCCGTACAGGACGCCGCGGACCCGGCGGCGGACGATCACCGGGACCGCGAGGACCGAGCGGACGCCCTCGGCCGCCACCTGAGCGTCGTACTCGTGACTGATGTGCCGCGCCGCCGGGTAGTCGACCACGGCACACGGCCGCGCGAGCGCCACCGCCTTGCCGCCGAGCCCCGTCCCCGCCGCGACCACCACACCGGACAGCGCGTCGGAGAAGCCGCCGCTGACCTCGTCGATCCGGATCCGCCCGCGCTGCACCTGGGAGCCGGCCGCGGGGCCGGGCCGTTCGAGGAGCAGCCCGCCGAACGCCAGCGGCAGCCCGGTGTCCCGGCGCAACCGCGTCAGCGCCGACCGCAGTTCGAACGCGTCGGCTCCCTGCCCCTCGTACCCCGTCACCTGCCGGACCTCTCTCGACCTTCTCCCCGACGCACCTTTCGTAGGGCTGGTGGGACGGGGGTTTCACACCACAGGATGCTACGGAGAACGCACCGACCGTCGCACCGGATCACAGGAGATACGACATGCGGATGCCGATGACCGTCGCGGACTTCCTCCACCGGGCGGAGGCGGGCTTCGCCGGCAGTCCCGGTGTGATCGACGAACCGGACCAGCCCGCGTCCGCCGTGCCCGACCAGACCTACGGCCGCCTGGGCGAGCGGGTGCGGGCCTGGCAGGCCGGGTTCGACCGGCTGGGGATCGGCGAGGGCGAGCGGGTGGCCGTCGTCAGCCACAACTCCTCACGGATGCTCGAACTGCTCTTCGCGGTGCCGATGAGCGGACGGATCGCCGTCCCCGTCAACTTCCGCCTCAAGCCCGAGGAGACCGAGTACATCGTCCGGCAGAGCGGCGCCTCGGCCGTGCTGATCGACCCGGAGCTCGACGCATCCCTCGTCTCCGTGAAGGCGAAGCACCGCTTCGTGCTCGGAGAGCAGACCGAGAACGAGCTGATGCGTTTCGGCGTCGAGCCGCGGCCCTGGGCGCGCCCCGACGAGGACGCGACCGCCACCATCAACTACACCTCCGGAACCACCGCACGTCCCAAGGGCGTTCAGCTCACCCACCGCAACATCTGGGTCAACGGCCTCACCTTCGGCCTGCACACCCGTGCCTGGGAGCGCGACGTGTACCTGCACACGCTGCCGATGTTCCACTGCAACGGCTGGGGCATGCCCTTCGTCATGGCCGGGCTCGGCGCCAAGCAGGTCGTCCTGCGCAAGGTCGACGGCACGGAGATCCTGCGCCGCGTCGAGGAGCACGGCGTGACCCTGATGTGCGGTGCGCCCGCCGTGTGGAACGCGGTGCTCGGCGCGGCCGCCGACTGGCAGGGCGAGATCCCCGGCCGCGACAAGGTACGGATCGTCTGCGCGGGCGCCCCGCCGCCCAGCCGGACGATCCAGCGCGTCGAGGAGGAACTTGGCTGGGAGTTCACCCAGATCTACGGGCTCACGGAGACCTCTCCGCTGCTCACCTTCAACCGCACCCGCCCCGAGGACGACGCGCTCCCCGCCGAGGAGCGGGCCCGCAGACTGTCCCGGGCCGGACTCCCCGCCCTCGGCGTACGCCTCGAAGTCGCCGGTTCCGGCGAGGTCCTGGCCCGGTCCAACGTCGTCCTCGACGGCTACTGGGACAAGCCCGAGGAGACCGAGGCGGCCCTGGAGGGCGGCTGGTTCCACACCGGGGACGGCGGCGTGATCGACGAGGACGACGGCCATCTGACCATCTCCGACCGCAAGAAGGACGTCATCATCACGGGCGGCGAGAACGTCTCGTCGATCGAGGTCGAGGACACCGTCTTCAGCCACCCCGCCGTCGCCGAGGTCGCGGTCATCGGCGTCCCGCACGAGAAGTGGGGCGAGACCATCAAGGCGCTCGTGGTCCTGGAGGAGGGCGCCATGGCCACGGAGGCGGACCTGATCGCCCACTGCAAGGAACGCATCGCGGGCTACAAGGCGCCCACGTCGGTGGAGTTCCGCATGTCGATCCCGCGGACGGCCACCGGGAAGATCCAGAAGTTCAAGCTGCGGGAGCCGTACTGGGCGGGACAGGACCGGCAGATCAACTGAGCCCGGGCCCGCCGGGTCTCACGCGGGCGCGAGCTGCAGCGCCGCCGCGGCCGCGCCCACCAGGCCCGCATCCGTGCCCAGCGCCGCCGGGGTGAGTTCCAGATGCTGTACGAAGCCGAGGGCGGCGTACGTCTTCAAGTGGCGGCGCAGCGGCGCGAACAGGAGGTCGCCCGCGGCGGCCACGCCGCCGCCGATGACACACAGATCGATCTCCACGAGCGTGGCCGTCGCGGCGATACCCGCCGCGAGCGCCCGGCCCGCACGGTCGAAGGCCGCCAGCGCCCGTTCCTCGCCGGCCCGCGCGGCGACGGCCGCCGCCACCGCGTCGGGCAGCCCCGCGTGCCGGGCGATCGACGTACCGGACGCGACGATCTCCACACAGCCGCGGCTGCCGCACGGGCAGTCCTCGCCGTCGAGTTCGACACTGATGTGTCCGATGTGACCCGCGTTGCCGGTGGGTCCGGTGTGCAGCCGGCCGTCGAGCACGAGCCCGCCGCCGACCCCGGTGGACACCACCATGCACAGCGCATTGCGGTGCCCGCGCGCCGCGCCGAGCCAGTGCTCGGCCGCCGTCATCGCCACCCCGTCACCGACGAGCACCACCGGCACGGCCGCGCCCAGCCGGGCCAGCACCGCACGCGTACGGTCGACGACCGGATAGCCGCGCCAGGCACCGATGTTGACGGGGGACACCTCGCCGCGCGAGGCATCGACGGGCCCGGCACTGCCGATCCCGCAACGCCGCACCGAACCCCACTCGGGACGACCGGCGAGCTCGGCGACCACTTCCTCGACGGCGCCCATCACCTGATCCCCGTCACCGGTGCGCGGAGTCGCCCGCCGCGCACCCACCAGAACCCGCCCCGCCCCGTCCACGAGCGCCCCGGCGATCTTCGTCCCGCCGATGTCGATCGCAAGCGACAGCCCACTGGAGCCGGCGTCGGACGCGGCGGAGGGACGGATATCGAGGGTGGTCACGCGTGGTGCTCCAGTTCGTTTCAAGCCTCTGCGGCGATTGAGCAGATCTTTCAGCCCGGCCGGCGTTCGAGGCCATCCGAACGGAGTTCGGATGAGGGGGTCCGGGGGCGAAGCCCCCGGTCACCCGACAGGCACGGTACCCACAACCCCTCACCCTCCCTGCGGCACCCCCGTACTCTCCCGAGGCTCAAGATGCGGCAACTCCCCCTGGATACTCCGCACCGGCCCCCCATCGAGCCGCGCGAGCAACTCCGCCGCAGCCAACCGCCCGAACCCCGACGTATCCCTCACGAGCGCGGTGAGCCGAGGATGCGTCACGCGGCACAACGCCGAATCGTCCCAGGCCACGATCGACAACTCACCGGGCACCTTGATCCCACGCTCCGCCGCGACCGCCACCCCCGCGACCGCCATCACGTCGTTGTCGTACACGATCGCCGTCGGCGGCACGTCCTCGTCGAGCACCCGCCGCGTCGCCTCCGCACCCTCCGCGTCGGAGTAGTCCGTCGGCACCGAGCGGATCGCCGTGAGCCCGAGCCGCGCGGCCTCCGTCCGCAGCGATGTGATGCGGCGCTCGGTGTGCGCGAGCCCGGGCAGGCCCGCGACGTGGACGATATGCCGGTGTCCGAGGCCGTACAGATGGGCGAGCACGGAGGCCATGGCCGCCGAGTCGTCGGCCCAGACGGTCGACACCTGACGGCTGCCCTCCGCGGGCGCACCGATCAGCACGGACGTGAGCCCGAGGGAGTCGAGCAGTTCGGGCCGCGGGTCGTCGCTGCGCGGGTCGACGACGAGGACGCCGTCCACGCGCTTCTCGGCCCACCACCGCTTGTACACGGCGCATTCGGCCTCGATGTCCTCGACGACCTGGAACAGCAGCGCCACTTTGCGCGAGGCGAGCACTTCCTGGACGCCGGAGACGAGCTGGAGGAAGAACGACTCGACCCCGAGCGTGTGCGCGGGCCGCGCGAGGACCAGGCCCACGCACCCGGACCGCTCCCCGGACAGCGCGCGGGCCGCGCTGTTGGGCTGCCAGCCGAGGTCCTCGGCGACACGGTGGATCCGGTCCCGGGTGCCCTGCGACACCCCGGGCCGCCCGTTGAGCGCGAAGGAGACGGCGCTTTCGGAGACTCCGGCGCGGCGCGCGATGTCCTTGATGGTGGGCCTGCGCGCGGGGGTCGTCCCACCGTCGCTCTGCGGTGTCATGGTGTCTTCCCCTCCTGCGGTGCGGTGGCGTGCCCGGCCGCGTCCGACGGCCCGGGCCGCACGCGGACGGCCACGGCGGGTCCGTACGCGATGTGCCCTTGGCACACCGCTTTGATCAGGACCCAGTAGACACCGGGCGGGGTGTCCGCGGGCGGAGTCAGCCGGAACACGATCCGGGTCGCCGCCTGTCCGTCCACCCGCAGTGCGGTGCGCTGATCGGCGACGATCCGCCAACTGCCGTACGGCGACACGGCGAAGGCCTCGCCGTGCAGCGGGCTGCGCAGTCCGTTGCGCACCCGTACGGCGAGTTCGCCGACGTCCCCGGGCGTGAGTTCCACGGCTTCCGTCTCCGCCTCGACGCGCAGGCCCGGCGGCGGTACGGGCGCCGCGCCCGGCACGGTCACGGTGAGGCTGTCCTCGACCGCCCCTTCGGGACCGGTGGCGACGATCCGTACGAGATGGTCACCGGGCTCGGCACCAGGGGCGGGCTGCACGGTCAACGGCAGCCGGACGTGGCCGCCCGCCGTGATCCGTACGGAGTCGCGGGTCCAGGAAGCGGTCCAGCCCTCCGGCGCGTGCACGTCGATCTCGTGCTCCGAAGCGCCTTCGCCGCAGGGCTCGTTGGAGGTCATCGTGACCTCGGTGTGCAGCGCTTTCGCCGCCTCCATGGCGTACGGACGGACCTGCACCGAGTACGGGGCGTTGCCCAGCGGCGCCGTGCCGGTGTTGTGCAGCCAGTAGCGGCTGGGGACGGGCTGCACGGACTCGCGCCGCGACTGGGTCCCGGGCAGCGGTTCGGGGGTGAGGCGGAGCGTGGCGTATGCGTTGCCGTGCAGATCGAGCAGGTCACCGGGAGGGTTGGCCGCGGCCGCCTTGTCACCCGCGGAGGCCTCGAGCAGTCCGGTCCGCTCGGCGCCCACCGCCACCATCTCCCGGTACAGCGTCGCCCGTACCGCACGCCCCTGCGACTCGCGCAGCCGCAGCGCGAAGCCCTCGCCGTCCTCGGTCCTCTTCAGGGTCTCCACGAGCACCTGCCCGGCGGGTTCGACCGCGAGATGCGACATCGCGGCGGGCGCGGGTCCGTCGTGGAGTCCGCCGGCCACCGCGGTGAGCGGCTGGTTGAACTCCCGCCCTCTGCGGCCGAGATCGGCCTGCCGCCAGTCGCCCTGTGAGGCCACGAGCGCGTGCTCGAAGACATGCGTCCAGTGCTGCAGCTGGAACGAGCTGCCGTCCGGCGCGGTCCGCCGCGGCGGATCCATCCACTCGCCGGCGGGCCGCCCGGTGCACGAGCGCATCAGGGTGGAGTGCAGCCGGCCGTCCGCGTCGACGGCGAAGCTCGGGGTGCCGCGGACCAGCACACCGACCGTGCGGTCCTCGAAGCTCCCGTCGGTGCCGGGATCCAGCGGCCGCACGGCGGTCAGCTTCCCGTCCCGTACGACCTGTTCGGCCAGTGCTGCCAGGGCGTCAAGGTCGACCAGGACCGCCACCGGCAGATCCCGTACCCCCGTGAGATCACAGCCCGGCTGCCACACCTCGCGGAGCGCCTTGCGTGCGGGCACCCAGACGACGGGCGCCGCGCCGGACCGTACGGCCTCGGTGAACTCGGGTCCGGCGTCGGCGAGGACGGCCGCCGTGAACGCGTTGACGTCCGGACCGCCGATCGCGATACGGAAGTCGGGAAGGCTGCTGTCCACCGCGAGATCGCCCCAGCGAGGGCCGTGGGCGCGGGTCGGTGTCGTGGTGACGCCGTGCTGTACGAGGGCGGTGACAAGGTCGCGCAGGGGGTCGGCGTCGTCGTCCGCGGGCCGTCCGTAGCCGGGAAGTCCGGCGTCCGGCAGCACGATCTCGCCCGCGCCGAGCGGGCGTTGCCCGTCGCCGAGGTCCACGCGGAACGTGGAGGAGAGGGCGAACCAGTTCAGGCACGGGGTGTCGAGGGTCCAGGGCGCGCGGGTGTGGTCCGTCCCGGTGTCGGTCCCGGGGAACGCGAACCCGCGGCCGACCGCGGCCGCCGCCGTCTCCGCCACCGGCAACGCGCCCGGCACATCGGCCGGGATCCGCAGCCGGAGCAGCTGATCGCTGCCGTCGAACTCGTCGACCCGCGTGGTGAGTTCGACGCGGTCGAGGCCGTCCCACAGGGTGGTCGTACGGGTCCAGCGCACCGGCCCCGTACGGCCGCTCGCGACGATCCGTGCCCCGAGCGGGCTCCGCTCGACGCTCACCGACGCGGCCGGCGCCTCGCCGGAACCCACCCCCGGCCCCTTTGGCAGCAGATGCCAGGGGCCTTCCTCGAAGAAGGGGTGGGCCGCGTACTCGTCCTGCACGACCAGCTCGTCCACCGCGCCCGGCGTGAGGAGTTCGCGCCCCGCCCGCCGATCGGTGACCCGGCTCAGACCGCCGCCGCGCGCGGGATCGGCCTCGACGACGAACGCCTCGTTGGCGATCCGGGGCGCGTCCCCCTCCGTCCGGGGCGCCGTGGCGACCCACCCGCCGGACACCGGCCCGTCCGCCCGCACCAGCCACCACGTCCGATGCCCGAGCGACGGCACCACCCGCGCGAGGAACGCCACATGCGCCACCCCGTCGTGCACCCGCTCGACCAGCACCGGCGCGGGCGGACGGCCGGTCTCGTCGCGCACCCCGATCCACGCCGCGTCCTCGAGACCGAGCGCGTCCAGCGCGACCTCGGTGCGCACCACGTCGGTGCGCACCCAGGAGACCGGGTTGAACACCGTCACGGCCACCGCAACGCCGCTGCCCGGAGCGGCCTTGTCCACCACGGGCGCCCGCGTGTCCACCAGTTCCGTCCACGTGGCGAGCGCGGACTCCCGCACGGACGCGGCGAGTTCGTACGCCTCGCGCCACGTCGGCAGCAGATCCAGATACACCTGGTCCGAGAACGTGCCCGTCACCGCGTCGTGGTGCGCGGCGTGCAGCAGATGCCGCCACGCCTTGTCCAGGGCGTCCTTCGGATACGGGATCAGCGTGAGGCCGTGCACGAGCGACGCCCAGGTCTCCGCCTCCTGGACCAGGTACTCCGCCGCCCGGTGCGCCTGCTTCACATCGGCGTACGTGACGTCCTTGCCGGTGTAGACCGGCCCCATCTCCCGCGTCACGGGCAGCGGCCGCTCCCCGCGCGAGGCCAGCTCCGCCCGTACGGCGGCGAAGTGCTCGCGCGGGCCGGAGTGCTCCATGCGCGGCCACGTGTAGCGCCGGTTCCACGCGTGCTGGACGTCAAGGCCCCACGGGTGCGGCCAGGAGAAGTCCGTCCCCATCGGGATCAGCACGTTGCGGGTCGCCGCACCCGTCCGCAACAGCTCGTACAGCGCCAGGAGTTGCTCGCCGGCGGCCTCCGCGGACTCCGCCTTGTGCGAGAACCAGCCCGCCGAGTAGTGCGCGGGCAGATAGTGCAGCAGCAGCCCGCCCCCGTCCGGGCCGAGCCAGTCGTACTCGGCGGGCAGCTGCATCGTGCTCGGCGGGCGCAGCGCCTCGCCCCAGGTGTCCATCATCGGACCCCACTGATGGTGCGGTCCGCGCGCGAACACCGCCGAGTCGAGGCCCGCGTCCGCCATCAGCGACGGGAACGACGGGTCGTGCCCGAAGACGTCGAGCTGCCAGGCCGTGCGCGGATCGCCGCCGATGACATCGCGGTGGAAGCCGAGCCCGTGCACCGCGCTGCGAACGGTGGTCTCGGCGGTGGTGAGGTTGGTGGACGGCTCGTTGTACGTCCCGCCGACGATCTCCAGACGGCCCTCGCGGATCAACTTCCGTATCTCGTCACGGTGTTCAGGGTGCGTGTCCCAGAACGGCTTCAGGTAGTCGATCTCCGAGAGCACGAAGCGGTACGCGGGATCGTCGGCCGCCTGCTGCAGATGCAGCGGTACGAGGGTGAAGGCCGGGACGCCCGTGTACTCCCAGCCCTTCTCCGGTTCGCCCTCGCGCTGCGGAGTGTCCCAGAGCGCCGTGTACGCGGCCTGCGTGTTCCACCACATCGGGTCGTAATGGAAATGCGGGACGAGCCGGACGGTCCAGCCGGGCTCGGCGACGGTCAGCTCGAAGGGGTACGAGGCGAGCAGCCGGCCGTCCGCGGCGTGCACCCGTGCCGTGGCCGGGAGCCGGTCGCCCGGAGTTCCGCCCGTGCGCACAGGTACCTCGGCACACGAGGTCAGCGACTGCCGTGCGACGCCCCCGAGTTCGGCCTTCGCGTCGACCCCGGCGTACGCCTCGGCCGTGTCGGCGCGCACGAGGCGCGGCCGCGGCGTGGTCACATCCGGGCCGGTGACGGAGATCCGCAGCGGGCCCGCAGGGCGGGTGCGGCCCAGGTGGACGCGGACGACCTGCAGCGGATCGCTCTGCTCGCCCGTGAACAGGGCCGGCGTGTCGACACCGCTGACATGGACGGCGTGAACCTGGTCCGGCACGGGGGGAGTTCCTTCCGTCGGCGCTGACGTGACGTTATTACCTAAACCGCATTAGTGATCACACAGTGAACGCTGTCCGGCGGCGGTGTCAAGCACGAGTATTCAGCGAGATGGCAGCGAGGTGTTGACATGAGCTAAACCGCATTAGTAGAAATTCGGTTGTCGTATTCGGTCCGAGCAAAGGAGCCCCGGCCATGCGGATATCCCGTCGCGTCGCCACTGCCACCGCCTTCGCGGTCACCTCAGCCCTTGTCGTCACGGCCTGCGGAGGTACCGGATCCGGCGGCGACGGGAACAGCGGGTCCACCGGCAAGATCGAGGGCACGGTCAAGTTCCAGACGTGGAACCTGAAGACGAACTTCAAGGACTACTTCGAGGGCGTCATCGACGGCTTCGAGAAGAAGTACCCGGACGTCGAGGTCGAGTGGATCGACCAGCCCGCCGAGGGCTACGCGGACAAGCTCAGCGCGGACGCCACCGCCGGCACCCTGCCCGACGTCGTGAACGTCGCCCCCGACCTCGCCACCCCGCTCGCCAAGGCCGGCCTCGCGCTCAACCTCGACGAGGACAAGGCCGCCGCGAAGTTCAAGGGCGAGTACCTCGAAGGCGCCTGGAAGGGCCACGAGATGCCGGGCGAGACCGGCACGTACGCCTTCCCCTGGTACCTGAACACCGGCCCGATGTTCTACAACAAGAAGCTCTTCAAGGAGGCGGGGCTCGATGCCGAGAAGCCCCCGACCTCGTACGACCAGCTCTTCGAGGACTCGCTGAAGATGGCGAAGAACAGCAACGGCAAGATCGCCATGCTGTCCAACGCCCCCGCCATCGAGGACTTCGGGCGCTACGGCGTGCCGCTGATGAACGAGGACAAGACCAAGTTCACGTTCAACGACGCCAAGGGTGTCGAGCTCGTCGAGAAGTACAAGGAGCTCTTCGAGGAGGGTGCGCTCGACGAGCAGGCGCTGACCGCCGTCGCCGAGTCCTCGGGCCGCAAGTTCCAGCAGCAGCAGATCGCCATGAACCCGGGCAGTGCGCACGACCTGGAGACGTACAAGAAGGAGGCCCCGAGCCTCTACAAGAACATCGGCATCACGCCCGCGGTCAACAACACGGGCAAGGACAACATGTACGTCCAGGGCCTGATGGTGAACGCCCAGTCCAAGGTCAAGCCCGCCGCGATCGAGTTCGCGCACTGGGTGACGAACGCCGCGAACCAGGAGAAGTTCGGCCAGGAAGTGGCGGTCTTCCCGTCCACCAAGGGCAGCCTCGACAGCGACTTCTACACCAAGGACGACGGCACCGACGAGGGCCGCGTGCGCGTGGCCGCCGCCGAGGCCCTGAAGACCGCCGTCAACTACACCCCGGTGGTCTTCACCGAGCAGATGAAGACGGTCCTCAAGAACGAGGTCGCCAAGGCGATGCAGGGCAAGAAGTCCGCGAAGCAGGCCATGGACGACGCGGTCGCCGAGTGCGACAAGCTGCTGCAGCAGGCCGGCTGACCGGGCGCCCTGAGGACCGTACGTCATGAGTGACACGTCGACGAGGAACGGTGGGCCGGTCGCGAAGACCGGGCCGGCCACCGCGGCCTCGCTCCCCGGCGCCCGTGCCGCCGCCGCTGCCGGTGGTGGCCCGGGCCGTCCGGGCTCGCCCAAGAGGCGCCGCATCCGTACGCATCTGCCGAGCACACCCTGGCTGTTCCTGCTGCCGGGTTTCGCGGTCATCGGCTCGTTCGTGCTCTTCCCGTTCTTCTCGACGGTGTCGAGCTCGTTCACGGACCAGCGGCCGCTGGTCGCGGGCAAGTACGTGGGCGGCGCCAACTACCAGGAGCTGTGGCACGACGAGAAGTTCTGGATCGCGCTGCGCAACAGCCTGCTGTACATCGTGGGCGTCGTACCGCCGCTCGTCCTGCTGCCGCTGCTCCTCGCGATGCTGGTGCACCGCTATCTGCCGGGTATCTCGTTCTTCCGTTCCGCGTTCTACCTGCCGGTCGTGGCCTCCGCTGTCGTGGTCGGCGTGATGTGGAACTGGATGCTGGAGGACCGGGGTCTGATCAACGCCGTCCTCAGCACGATCGACGTCGGGCCCATCGGCTTCCTGAGCGACCAGTGGCTGCTGCTCATCAGCGCCATGATGGTCACGGTGTGGAAGGGCCTCGCCTACTACATGATCATTTACATGGCGGCCCTCGGTAACGTGCCCAAGGAGCTGCATGAAGCGGCGGCCATGGACGGGGCGGGTGCGGTCCGCCGCTTCGTCTCCGTGACCGTGCCGGCTGTGCGCTCCACGATGGTGCTCGTCGCCGCGCTGTCCTCGGTCAACGCCTTCAAGGTCTTCACCGAGGTCTATCTGCTCGCGGGCAAGGACGGCGGCCCCGGCGGCGAGGACAACACCCTCGTCATGCTGATCAAGCAGACAGGTATCGGGCTCGACGGTCGCGTCGGCTACGCCTCCGCGATCTCGGTCGTCGTCTTCGTGCTCACGCTCGGGCTGATGCTGCTTGTGCTCAAGGCGGACAAGAAGGAGAAGGACGCATGAGCGCGCAGACCATGAAGGACAAGTTCCTCGCCGACGGCGGCCGTCGGCCGCCCGCGTGGAAGCTCGTACTGCGGTACCTGCTCCTGCTCGTGGTGTTCGCGGTCATGGTCGGCCCCTTCCTGTGGCAGCTGTCCACCTCCCTCAAGGGACCGAACGAGGACATCTTCAGCTATCCGCCGAAGCTGCTTCCCTCGGACTGGACCTTCGCCAACTACAGCAAGGTCGCCGACCTCATCCCGGTCTGGGACTTCGCGCTCAATTCGCTGAAGGTGGCCGTCGCCAACGTCCTCACCAACGTGGTGGGCGCCGCGCTGGCCGGATACGCCCTGGCCCGGCTGAGGTTCAGGGGACGCAGACTCGCCACGCTCGCCTTCGTGATGGCGATGCTGGTTCCCGTCGAGTCGATCCTCATCGCCCAGTTCATGACGATGCGGGAGCTCGGCCTCAACAACACCCTGACCGGTGTGCTCCTGCCGGCCTGCGTCGGTGCGCTCAATGTGCTCCTGATGCGCAACGCGTTCTCCAACATCCCGTACGAGATCGAAGAGGCCGCCTTCGTCGACGGCGCCAACGCCTGGCAGCGCTTCACCAGGATCGCGCTGCCGGCGGTCAAGGGCACCCTTGCGGTCGTCGCGATCTTCGCCTTCATGGGCGCCTGGGACGACTTCCTGTGGCCGCTGATCGTGCTGAGCGACCAGTCCAATTACACGCTCACCGTCGGCCTCGACTATCTGCACGGCACGTTCGCGAACAACCAGCGCCTCGTGGCGGCCGGCTCGATCATCGCCGTCGCACCCCTGATCGCCCTGTTCGCCTGTCTGCAGCGCTACTTCTTCCGCGGCGTGGGTGAGGGCGCGGTCAAGGGCTGACCTTCCTCCGCGCGACCACCCACCCCTTGCACGCTCGCAACGCTAGGACCCCCATGCCCGACGCTGCCCGCACGCACCGCACCCCGCGGTTCGGCGCCAACTACACCCCCACCCAAGGCTGGTTCCACCACTGGCTCGACTTCGACCTCGACGCCGTGCGCGCCGATCTCGACTCCATTGCCGGGCTCGGGCTCGACCACATCCGGGTCTTCCCGCTGTGGCCGCTGTTCCAGCCCAACCGGACCCTGATCCGCCCACGCGCCGTCGAGCAGCTCGTGCAGCTTGCGGACGCGGCGGCCGAGCGCGGGCTCGATGTCAACGTGGACGGTCTGCAGGGGCACTTGTCGAGCTTCGACTTCCTGCCGGCCTGGACGCAGACCTGGCACCGGCGGAACATCTTCGCCGACCCGGAGGTGATCTCGGGCCAGGAGGAGTACCTGCGCACCCTCGCCGCCGCACTCGCCGACCGGCCGAACTTCCTCGGCATGACCATCGGCAACGAGATCAACCAGTTCTCGCACGACCCGCACCCCGACCCGGACCGTATCTCCCATGAGCAGGCGGCCACTTGGCTGGAGCGCATGATCGCCGCGTGCGAGGCGGGCGCGCCCGGGAAGTTCCATCTGCACGCCGAGTACGACGCCGCCTGGTACCACGACGCGCACCCCTTCACCCCGGCCCAGGCCGCCCGGATCGGCGGGGCGACCGCCGTGCACTCGTGGGTGTTCAACGGGACGGCCCAGCGCCACGGGCGTACGGGAACGGCCACCGAACACCACGCCGCGTACATGATCGAACTGGCCCGCGCCTGGCACACGGACCCGGCCCGCCCCGTCTGGCTGCAGGAGGTCGGCGCCCCCGCGCCGCACATCCCTGAGGAGCACGCCGCGCACTTCACCGAGCGGACCATCGCCAACGCGCTCGACTGCACCGACGTGTGGGGCGTGACCTGGTGGTGCTCGCACGATGTCTCGCGCGAACTGTCCGATTTCCCCGAACTCGAGTACAGCCTCGGCCTGTTGACGAACGAGCGGGAGGTCAAGCCGGCCGGCGCGGAGATCGCGCGGATCGTCAAGGAGTGGTCCGGCAGGGAGTACGCGCCCGCTCCCCGTACGACCGCACTCGTCCTCGACACGGGGGACACCGTCGCCTCCCCGCAGCGCGCGCTCTGCGGTCCCGGCGGCGCCTTCTTCGAGGCCTGGCACCGCCTGACGGCCCAGGGCGTGCGCCCCGCCGTGGTGCTGGCCGAGCACGAGCACGACAAGGAGCACCTGGCCGCGCGCGGGATCACCGCGACGGTCGCCCCCACCGAGGTCGACTGACCCCTCAGAGGAGCATCCTGCAATGACGCAGTCCCGCCCCACCCCTCGGATACGCCCCGCCTCCGGTACCCGCCCCACCCGTCGCACCGTCGTCCTGGGCTCGGCGGCCGCCGCGGCCGCGCTCATCGCTCCCACCGCCGCCGCCCACGCGGCTGCGGGCGCGGGCCGCAAGAAGGCGGCCGGTGACCTCCAGCCGTACGCCTCCTACTGGTTCCCCGACTCGCTGCCCACCGGCACCCCCGACCCGGGCGCCGTCTGGCGCTCCCTGAAGGCCTGGGACCCGGCGACGGACGCGGACCTCGCGTTCAACCGCTCCACCGTGCCGCTCGCCGAGCGCTTCACACCGGTCGCCGTGAACACGACGGCCCGCGCGGGCCAGGGCAGAATCTCCTCCCTCGTCTCCTTCCACCCCACCGCGGGCAACCCCTCGCAGGGCCACGCCACAGCCGACTACTACGCGCTCACGCACTGGGCGTACATCGACGAACTCGTCTTCTGGGGCGGCTCCTCCGGCGAGGGCATCATCCTCGCGCCCAACGCCCCGGTCGTGGACGCCGCGCACCGCAACGGCGTGCCCGTCATCGGCAACATCTTCCTGCCGCCCGTCGCGTACGGCGGGCAGCTGCAGTGGACCCGCGACCTCGTGCAGCAGGACGCGCTCGGCCGCTTCCCGCTCGCCGAGAAGCTCGTCCAGGTCGCCACGTCGTACGGCTTCGACGGCTGGTTCGTGAACACCGAGACCGACGGCGGGGACGCGGCACTCGGCGCGCGGATGCTGGCTTTCCTCAAGGAACTGAAGCGGCTCGGCTCGGCGAAGGGGCTGCGGATCACCTGGTACGACTCGATGGTCCACAACGGCTCGATCCGCTGGCAGGACGCCCTCAACTCCGAGAACAAGGACTTCTTCCTGGCCTCGGACACGATGTTCCTCAACTTCAACTGGACCACCGCGGACCTGAGTTCGTCAGGTGCTCTCGCCCAGGACCTAGACCGTGACCGCTACGAGCTGTGGGCGGGCGTCGACACCGAGGCGAACGGCTGGAACAAGGCGGTCGACTGGGACGCCCTGTTCCCGTCCGGCGCCGAGCACGTCACCTCGCTCGGCTTCTACCGGCCCGAGTGGACCCGCAACCATCTGCCGGAGGGCCGCACCCCCGAGCAGTTCCACGCGGCCGACGACCAGTTCTGGACCGGCACCTCACTCGACCCGTCGCGCCCGTCCACCGGGACGTGGCGCGCGCCCGCGAGCGCCGTCGCCGATCAGTCGACGGTCACGTCCCTCCCGTTCGGCTGCTCATTCAACACCGGCCACGGACTCAAGTGGTACGAGGACGGGGCGCCCCGTTCCGCGGCCGCCTGGAACCAGCTCGGCCTCCAGGACGTGCTGCCCGGCCGTCGCTGGGTCGTCCGCACCACGGGCGCCCGCCCGTCGGTGACCCTCGACTTCGCGGACGCGTGGCGCGGCGGTTCCTCGGTCCTCGTCGACGGAACCCTGGACGCCCCGGTCGTCCTCGAACTGCACGCCACCCGGCTGCCGTTGAGCGCGGACACCGTCGTACGGCTCGCGCAGCGTGCGGTGTCCGGTGCGGTGCGGGTCGAGCTGGGGGTGGCACTCCAGGAGCCGTCCGCGGCCGGCGAACCGCTCACGTACTCCTTCCTCGCGGCGGGCGAGGCGGGCGCCGGCTGGTCCACGGCGGCCGTGCGCCTCGCGTCCCTTGGCACCGGCACGATCCACGGTCTGGCGGTGCGGCTCACGGGCACCGGGGCCGTGAAGTGGCGGCTCGGCGGACTGCTCGTGCAGAACGGGGAGGAGACGGTCGCCGCGCCCAGCGGCCTGAAGGTCGACCAGGTCTCCGGGGACGGCCAGTTCCGCCTCTCCTGGCGGGCCGCCTCCGCTCCCGTACGCCATTACGAGCTGTACCGCGTGCTCCCCGACGGCACGAAGCGGTTCCTGACCGGGACCTGTGCGACCGCCGCGTATGTGAAGGGCCTCACGGCCGAGCAGGGTGAGAAGAAGGTCACCTTCGAAGTACGGTCGGCCGGAGAGGTCTACACCACCTCTGCGGCCGTGAGCACGACCCACCCCTGGTAATCCCTGGCAATCCCGCACCACCGCTCCCTCAAGGAAGTTGGAGTCCCCTCATGCACGACGACCGCGCCCTCGTAGAGGCCCGCCTCAAGCGCGTACTCGAAGAGCGCATCCGTCCCGCCGTCTACCCCGCGTCCGTGCCGCTCACGGTCGAGGCCTGGACCGCGCCCGGCGAGCCCGTGCCGGTCGAGGAGGGTCTGGCCGCCGTTCACGAACCGGTGGCGGTCGGCGACGCATGGGGGGCTCCGTGGGCCACGACCTGGTTCAAGGTGACCGGCGAGGTGCCCGCGGAATGGGCCGGCCGGACCGTGGAGGCCGTGCTCGACCTCGGCTTCGACGAGCGGATGCCCGGCTTCCAGTGCGAGGCGCTCGTCTACACCCCGGCCGGTGAGCCGCTGAAGGCCGTCAACCCGCGCAACCAGTGGGTGCGCGTGGGGGACCTGGTCGCCGGGGGCGAGCGGGTCGAGTGGCACCTCGAAGCCGCCTCGAACCCCGTCCTCCTCGGCGACAAGCCCTTCCGTCCGACGCAGCTCGGCGACAAGGACACCGCGGGCTCCGAGCCGCAGTACCGCCTGGAGCGCATGGACCTCGCGGTCTTCGACCGTGAAGTCTGGGAGCTCATCGCCGACCTCGAAGTGCTCGGCGAGCTGATGGAGGAACTCTCCGTCGAGAGCGGGCGCCGCTACGAGATCCTGCGCGCGGTCAACCGCTGCCTCGACGCGATCGACCTCCAGGACGTCAACGGCACCGCCGCCACGGCTCGTACGCTCCTGGTGGACGTCCTGGCGGCGCCCGCCGACGCCTCGGCGCACCGCATCAGCGCCGTCGGGCACGCGCACATCGACTCGGCGTGGCTGTGGCCGCTGCGGGAGACGGTGCGCAAGGTGGCCCGTACGACCTCCAACATGACGAACCTCCTGGAGACCGAGGAGGAGTTCGTCTACGGGATGTCGCAGGCGCAGCAGTACGCCTGGATCAAGGAGCACCGGCCCGAGGTATACGCCAAGGTCAAGAAGGCGGTTGCCGAGGGGCGGTTCGTCCCGGCGGGCGGCATGTGGGTCGAGTCCGACACCAACATGCCGGGCTCGGAGGCGATGGCCCGGCAGTTCGTGCACGGCAAGCGCTTCTTCCTCGACGAGTTCGGCATCGAGAACGACGAGGCGTGGCTGCCCGACACCTTCGGCTTCGCGGGCGGTCTGCCGCAGATCATCAAGGCGGCGGGCTCGAAATGGCTGCTGACCCAGAAGATCTCCTGGTCGCAGATCAACAAGTTCCCGCACCACACCTTCAACTGGGAGGGCATCGACGGGACGCGGATCTTCACGCACTTCCCGCCGGTGGACACGTACAACTGCTCCATGCTGGGCCGCGAAATCGCCCATGCCGCACGGAACTTCAAGGACAAGGGCGTCGCGAAGCACTCGCTCGCGCCGACCGGCTGGGGCGACGGCGGGGGCGGCACCACGCGCGAGATGATCGCGAAGGCGCGCCGGATGAAGGACCTGGAGGGCTCGGCGCAGGTCGTCTGGGAGAAGCCGGCCGACTTCTTCGCGAAGGCCGAGGCGGAGTACCCCGAGCCGCCCGTCTGGGTCGGCGAGCTCTACCTGGAACTCCACCGCGCCACGCTCACCAGCCAGGCCAAGACCAAGCAGGGCAACCGGCGCTCCGAGCACCTGCTGCGCGAGGCGGAGCTGTGGGCGGCGACGGCGGCCGTGCGTTCGGGCTTCGCGTACCCCTACGCCGATCTGGACCGCATCTGGAAGACGGTCCTGCTCCACCAGTTCCACGACATCCTGCCGGGGTCGTCGATCGCGTGGGTGCACCGCGAGGCGGAGGCGACGTATGCGCGTCTCGCGTCGGAGCTCGAAGTGATCATCGCCGCTGCCCAGAAGTCCCTGGCCGGCAACGGCGACCGCGAGCTGGTCTTCAACGCGGCCACGCACACCCGCTCCGGGGTGGCCGCGGGTGGCGCGGGTGCGCCTTCCGTGGACGGCTCGGTGAGCCTCGCCGCCCGTGCCGGAGGCGGCTTCGTCCTCGACAACGGGCTGCTGCGGATCGAACTCGACGCGCGCGGTCTCGTCGTCTCCGCGTACGACATTGCGGCGGAGCGCGAGACGATCGCCCCGGGGGCGGCGGCCAACCTCCTGCAGATCCACCCGGACTTCCCGAACATGTGGGACGCCTGGGACGTCGACGAGTTCTACCGCAACGTGGTCACGGATCTGACGGACGTGGACTCCGTACGCGTCGTGTCCGAGACGGCCGCCGGGGTGTCCGTCGAGATCGTCCGCTCCTTCGGCGCCTCGAAGGTGACGCAGGTGCTCTCCCTCCTCGCCGGCGAGAAGCGCCTGGACATCGACACGGAGGTGGACTGGCACGAGACGGAGAAGTTCCTCAAGGCGGCCTTCCCGCTCGACCTCCACGCGGACCGGTACGCCTCGGAAACCCAGTTCGGCCACCTCTACCGCCCCACCCACACCAACACATCCTGGGAAGCGGCCAAGTTCGAGGCCTGCAACCACCGCTTCGTACACCTGGAGGAGCCCGGCTTCGGTGTCGCGCTCGTCAACGACTCCACGTACGGCCACGACGTGACGCGTGACGTGCGCCCTGACGGAGGCACGACCACGACGCTCCGCGCCTCCCTCCTGCGCGCCCCCCGCTTCCCGGACCCGGAAACCGACCAGGGCATCCACCGCTTCCGCCACGCACTCGCCCCGGGCACCACAGTGGTCGACGCGGTCCGCGAGGGCTACCGCATCAACCTGCCGGAACGCCACGTCACGGGTTCCGCCGAGGTGGCGCCCCTGTTCACGGTGGCCTCGGACGCGGTCGCGGTGAGCGCGGTCAAGCTGGCGGACGACGGCTCGGGCGATGTGGTGGTCCGCGTGTACGAGGCGGCGGGGGCACGGGCGCGTACGGCGCTGCGGGTGGGACTCGACGCCACGTCGGCCGTCGCCACGGACCTCCTGGAACGCCCGCTCGCCGGCGCCCCGACGCAGACGGTGACGGACGGCGAAGTATCCCTGTCGCTGCGCCCGTTCGAACTGGTTACGCTGCGCTTCACGCGCTGATCGTGCAAGGCGAGCGCCGGGCGGCCGTGTGGGGCGGCCCGGCGCCCGGCGTTCGGCCGGGGGAGGGGGAACCGTGCCGAAACCGCTGCTCTTCCTCGACGTGGACGGCCCGCTCAACCCGTACGCCGCCAAGGCCCAGCGCCGGCCCGAGGGCTACACGACGCTGCGTGTTCCGCTGGACGGGGCGGCCGACCCGGGTGCCGGACCCCGCCTGCGGCGTCGGCCCCTGAGGGTGTGGCTCAACCCCCGCCACGGCCCATCCCTGCTGTCCCTCCCGTACGAACTCGTCTGGGCCACCACGTGGATGGCCGATGCCAACCGCTGGATAGGACCGGTCCTCGGACTGCCCGCCCTGCCGTACGTCGACTTCGGCGACACGCTCCACGAGGACCGTCCCGACGGTGTCCACTGGAAGACCCGCCCGCTGCTCGCGTATGCCGAAGGCCGCCCCTTCGCGTGGGTGGACGACGAACAGAGCGGCCTGGACGACGCGTACGTCAGCACGCGCCATCCGGGCCCTGCCCTGTTGCATCACGTCAATCCACGGATCGGTCTGGCGGAGCCGGATTTCACGGCGCTTGCCGGGTTCGCCGAGGCCGTGGCGAGCCGGTCCTAGCGACCCAGCACCCCAGCCCCCGCATACCGCCCACTCGCCCCCAGCTCCTCCTCGATCCGCATCAGCTGGTTGTACTTCGCCGTGCGGTCCGAGCGGGACAAGGAACCCGTCTTGATCTGGCCGCAGCCCGTTGCCACTGCCAGGTCGGCGATCGTGGTGTCCTCCGTTTCGCCCGAGCGGTGGGACATCACGACCGTGTAGCCCGCGCGGTGGGCCGTGTCGACCGTGTCCAGGGCCTCGGAGAGTGTGCCGATCTGGTTGACCTTGACCAGGATCGAGTTGGCCACTCCCGAGGTGATGCCCTCGCGCAGGATCGCCTCGTTCGTGCAGAAGACGTCGTCGCCCGTGAGCTGGCAGCGGGCGCCGACCCGTGCGGTCAGGTCGCGCCAGCCCGTCAGGTCGTCCTCCGCCATCGGGTCCTCGATGGACACGACGGGGTACGAGTCGATCAGCTTGACCAGGTAGTCGGCGTGTTCGGCCGGCGTGCGGCGGACCCCTTCGCCCGCGTAGTCGTACACCCCGTCCCGGAAGAACTCCGAGGTGGCCGGGTCCATCACGAGGCCGATGTCCGTGCCGGGCCGGTAGCCCGCGCGTTCCACCGCCGCCACCACGAAGTCCAGCGCCTCCTCGGCCGTACGCAGCGAGGGAGCGAAACCGCCCTCGTCGCCGACGCCCGTGGCGTGCCCGGCGGCGAGCAGGTCGCGGCGCAGGGTGTGGAAGATCTCGGAGCCCATCCGGACGGCCTCGGCGAAGGAGTCCGCGCCGATCGGGGCGATCATGAACTCCTGGAAGTCCAGCGGATTGTCGGCGTGCGCACCGCCGTTGACGATGTTCATCATCGGGACGGGAAGGAGCCGGGCGCCGGAGCCGCCGATGTAGCGGTAGAGGGGCAGTCGGTGCGCGGCGGCCGCCGCCTTGGCCGCGGCCAGGGAGACGCCGAGGAGCGCGTTGGCGCCCAGGCGCGCCTTGGTGGGTGTGCCGTCCGCGGCGATGAGCGCCGCGTCGAGGCCCGACTGGTCCTCGGCCTCGCGGCCCACGACGGCGGCGGCGAGTTCGGAGTTGACGTGCCCCACCGCCCGGTCGACGCCCTTGCCGTGCCAGCGGGCCGGATCGCCGTCGCGCAGTTCGACGGCCTCGCGGGCGCCGGTGGAGGCGCCGGAGGGAACGGCGGCCCGCCCGAAGGAACCGTCCGCCAGCTCGACATCCACCTCGACGGTGGGGTTGCCCCTGCTGTCGAGAACGCGCCGGCCGGTGACGGAAGTGATGGCGGTCATGGGAATTCCTCCCTGGTCGCATACGTGCCGGGGCCCGGCTGCGACGACGGTGGCGCTGGTCCCGACGGAACGAAACTCTACAGCAAGACTGTGCAGTCCTGCTGTGGAATCAGTGATCGCGGGAATCGGCGGTCGCGCTACCATGCGGCATGCCCGCACACCAGCCCGCCGCCGTCGCGACAGCCCTGCGCACCGCGATGGGCAAGCTGACGCGGCGCGTACGGCTCGAGGACCGGATGCCGGCAGGTCAGGTGGCCGTCCTCGGCACGCTGGACCGCAACGGCGCGCGCACCACCAGCGAGCTCGCCGCCGACCAGCAGGTCCGTCCGCAGTCCATGGCCCGTACCGTCGAACTCCTCATGGAGCAGGGCCTGATCACCCGCCGCGCGCACCCGACCGACGGCCGCAAGAGCCTGGTCGAGCTGTCCGCCGAGGGCCGCGCGCTCCTGGAGGAGGCCCGCGAGCGCAGGGCGGACTGGCTGGCGCAGGCGATCGACGCCGAACTGACCCGGGAGGAACGGGAGCTGCTCGCCCGCGCGACCGTCCTCGTGGAACGCCTGGCCGCGCACTAGGCGGCCCGAACGGCGCCTGCCGATGGTCAGTCCTCGCGCACGGTTCCGTACTCCCCGCAGCACCTCGAACGCGTACCGATCCCGCACGGATCCGTAACCCTCCGGCGCGCGGCGCGTGCCATGATGCCCGCTTGGGCGGAACGGGAGGGATACGGGCGTGAACAGCGGGCGCGGGGTCACGATGACGCACATCGGGGACCGGTGGCGGGTGACCCGGGAGTGGCCCGAGGCACTGCGCCCGTATGTGCACAGCTACACCGGCTACTGGGACTCCGCCGCGAGCCCCTTCCGCGCCCGGATCGTGCCCACCGGCAGAGCCGTCGTCCTGATCAGCCTGGGCGAACCCTTCGCGCAGGTGCACCGCGTGGCCGGCGGCGGCCCCGAGCTGAGCGTCGTCGGCTCGCTCGTCGGCGGTCTGGAGGACGGGCCCCGGATCGCCGACCACCCCGGCGGCCAGGAGGCGATCCGCCTCGAACTGTCCCCGCTCGGCGCGTACCGCCTGTTCGCCGTGGACATGCGGGAGTTGACCAACCGCGTCGTCGAACTCACGGAGATCCTCGGGCCGCGCGCCGGACAGCTCGTCGAGCGGATGTCCGCCACCCGCGACTGGGGCACCCGCTTCGACCTGCTCGACGCGGCGCTGCTCACCCGCCTCGGCGAGGGACCCGAACCCGCGCCCGAGGTGGGCCGGGCCTGGCAGCTGCTCTCCCGCTCGGGCGGCACGATCCCCGTGGCGCGGATCGCGCAGGACATCGGCTGGAGCCACGGGTATCTCGTCCGCAAGTTCACCCAGCAGGTCGGTCTCACCCCGAAGATGTCGGCGCGCGTGCTGCGTTTCCACCGGGCGATGGGCCTGATGATCCGCGGGCCCGTGGATCTCGGGGCGGTCACCGCGGCCTGCGGGTTCTACGACCAGGCCCATCTCAACCGCGAGTTCCGTGCCCTGGCCGCGATCACCCCCGGGCAGCTCGTCGCGGCGCGGGTGACGGAGGGCGCCGTATCGCTGCTGCCCGAGGTTCCCGGGTTTCCCGGGGCCGCGGAGCCGAGGTCAAATTCGTCCAAGCCAGTGGCCGCCCTCGCTCGCTAACGTCCTGGACTGTGATCTTCCGGTCGGGCGACGGCCGGAGACGCCGAGCTGTCCAGGGGGAGACATGTCGAACCGCCGCCGTATGCGCTGGGAACGCTACAAAGTCACCCGCCCGTTCTCGGGCCAGGACCTCGCGGGGCTGTGGGGCGCGATCATCGGGGTCGTCGCGCTCGCGCTGCTCCTCGGCTGGGCGCTGGAGATGAAGGGCGGCGCGGTGATCGTCCTCGCGATCCCCTTCATCTCGCAGTGGTTCGACGCCAAGCGCATCCTCTTCCAGTTCGACGCGGCGGGCGTGCGGATCGGCAACGTGGTGCTGCCGTGGCGCGACGTCAGCGAGTTCGTCGTCGCGACGCCGGGCGGGGACCACGCCCTGATCGGGGTGCGCCTGGGGCAGCACACGACCCTGCCGCCCGGCGCGGAGGTTCCGCCGGCCCACCCGGCGATGCCCGCGCCGCTCCACGTCGCCGTGCAGAGCGAGAAGTTCGATCTCGCGAAGATGGTGAGCAAGGCGCGCAAGTACGCGCCCACCTACGTCCCGATCGTCGTCGCCGAACCGACGGGCGAACGCGTCGCCTCCTGACACGAAGGCGACCTCCTGAACGGGGGGCCGGGCGGGCCGGACCAGCGGCCCGCCCGGACTTTTTCGTTTCCCGGCCCACCCGGTAGGTTCGCCGGGGACGCAACGGGCGCCAGGGACGGGGGACATCAGGGTGAGCGTGTCGACGGGCCATCAGGGCGGACAGGTCACGCCGGACGACGGAACACACCCCGGGGCGGGCCGCCGAGGGGTGAGCGCATGGGTCTCGCTGCGCAGAACACTCTTCCTGATCCTGTTCGCCCTGGCGGGCGCCGCGGGCAACACCGCGCTCGCCTCGGTGACCCTTCAGCAGCAGTGGATCCCGATCTCCGCCGGACTTGTCGTCTGCTTCGCTTTCTTGATCATGCTGGCGCTGCTCCACCGCGCCTGGTGGCTGACCGTACTGTCGCTGCTGCCCTCGCTGTTCGTGCTCGTCGGCTCGGTGCAGCTCGGCCCGGAGGTGGCCCTGGAGGCCCGCGGCGTACGCGAGAGCGTGGTGGTCGTCGCGGACAGCGCCGCGGGCACCGGTTCCAACGACCACCGACTGACGCTGCGGACGGAGGACGGCCAGACGCTGGACGAGAAGTTCGTCTACTCCGGATCCAGCGGATACCCGGAGGTCGGTGAGCGCCTCGACATCCTGCGTGATCCGGACGGCAAGGTGCCGATGGAGCAGGCCGACCAGGTCGACGCGTCGGGGGAGCGCGGCACGCTGATCGGCGGCGTGGCGACGTGGGTGGTCTTCGTGCTGCTCGCCGGGTGGCGCGGCCACGTGCGCCGCCGCAACGGCAAGGAACTCAAGGACCTGCCGACCTTCTAGACCGACGCCGTACGCAACGCGCCCCGCCCGGAATCCCGGGCGGGGCGCGTTGCGTCGCAGGTCGTACGAAAGGCGATCAGTCCGTGCCGAACTCCATCGCGGCCCGGTCGAGCGCCTCGTCCGCGTCCGAGACCTCGCCGCGCGAGGCGATGGCCTCGGCGCCGCCCGTCGGCATGGCGCCGATGAGGCCGGTCGCCGCGGCCTGGGCGGCACCGATTGCGGAGTCGGAGGCGCCGATCAGACCGAGCTGCGCGTACTGCTCCAGGCGCGTGCGCGAGTCGGCGATGTCGAGGTTGCGCATGGTGAGCTGGCCGATCCGGTCGACCGGGCCGAAGGCCGAGTCCTCGGTGCGCTCCATGGACAGCTTGTCCGGGTGGTAGCTGAACGCGGGGCCCGTGGTGTCGAGGATCGAGTAGTCCTCGCCGCGCCGCAGCCGCAGCGTGACCTCACCGGTCACCGCCGCGCCGACCCAGCGCTGCAGCGACTCCCGGATCATCAGCGCCTGCGGGTCCAGCCAGCGGCCCTCGTACATCAGCCGGCCGAGCCTGCGGCCCTCGATGTGGTACTGCGCGAGGGTGTCCTCGTTGTGGATCGCGTTCACAAGGCGCTCGTACGCGGCGTGCAGGAGCGCCATGCCCGGGGCCTCGTAGATGCCACGGCTCTTGGCCTCGATGATCCGGTTCTCGATCTGGTCGGACATGCCGAGACCGTGCCGGCCGCCGATCGCGTTGGCCTCCATGACCAGATCGACGGCGGAGGCGAACTCCTTGCCGTTGATGGTCACCGGGCGGCCCTGCTCGAAGCCGATGGTCACGTCCTCGGTCGGGATCTCGACCGACGGGTCCCAGAACTTGACGCCCATGATCGGCTCGACGGACTCGACGCCGTTCTCCAGGTGCTCAAGGGTCTTGGCCTCGTGCGTGGCACCCCAGATGTTGGCGTCCGTCGAGTACGCCTTCTCGGCGCTGTCCCGGTAGGGCAGGTCGTGCGCGACCAGCCACTCGGACATCTCCTTGCGGCCGCCGAGCTCCGTCACGAAGGCGGCGTCCAGCCACGGCTTGTAGATCCGCAGGTTGGGGTTGGCGAGCAGGCCGTAGCGGTAGAACCGCTCGATGTCATTGCCCTTGTACGTCGACCCGTCGCCCCAGATCTGGACGTTGTCGTCGAGCATCGCCCGCACCAGGAGGGTGCCGGTGACGGCCCGGCCGATGGGCGTCGTGTTGAAGTAGGCGCGGCCGCCCGAGCGGATGTGGAACGCGCCGCAGGTCAGTGCCGCAAGGCCCTCCTCGACCAGCGCCGCACGGCAGTCGATGAGACGCGCGATCTCGGCGCCGTAGGCATGGGCGCGGCCGGGCACCGAGGCGATGTCGGGCTCGTCGTACTGGCCGATGTCGGCGGTGTAGGTGCAGGGCACCGCGCCGTTCTCGCGCATCCAGGCGACGGCGACGGAGGTGTCGAGACCACCGGAGAAGGCGATGCCGACGCGCTCGCCGGCGGGGAGGGAGGTGAGGACCTTGGACATAGGAATAATATGCAACGGAATGCATGAACATGCAAGCCGGTGCGCAAGTGGCGGTGCTCACGGCCTCGCGGAGGTGCCGGTCCGTCCCGTCAGCCGGTCCGTCCCGTCAGTGTCGGGTCATGCGCCCGTGCTGATCAATTCGTCCGCCGGGCTGTTCACCGGCTGGGGCGTCCCCGTCAGGTCCAGGACGAACAAGGGGATCGCCAGGCCGTCCGCGCGAGTGCGGGCGTCGTCCGTGTAGCCGGCCAGTGAGAAGCAGACCGGGACCGAGGACTCGTTGAGCGCCGCGAGCCAGACGCACTCGACCTCGCGCGCGCCCATCGCGCGCGTGGTCGGCTCGACCTGGGCGCGCAGGCCCGGCGCCGAGAGGCCCACGCCCGAGCCCGAACGCTGCTCGGCGCGCCGTATGTCCTTGTAGCCGAGCCAGCGCAGATAGAGGGCCGCCGCCTGGACCGCGTCGCGCGCCGTGCGGATCGTGACCGGGTGGAAGGCCGGGCGCGGCGCCGGTGCCGTCGGCGGCAGCGGGATGTGCAGCGGGAGCGGGGCGTGGCCGGGGGCCGGGCCCGAGGCGGCCGGGTGCACCGGGATGTGCAGCGCCGTGCCGCAGTCGCAGCCGAGCTCGGGCTGCGGCCACTGGTCGAGGCGCCCGCAGGACTCGCAGCGGACCGTGACCCAGTCGTCGTCCCATGTCACGTGGGTGATGGGCAGGGGGTCCGCGCCGCGCACGACGGGGGGCGACACGGGCGTGCCGCACGCGCAGGGATAGACGTGCGGCGCGTACAGGTGCTCGCGCCGGCAGACAGGGCAGCGCACCGGAATCCTCCCGGACATCGGCGTCCCCCTCCCGTACGAACCCACGAACGCGACCCCGCGCCTCTCTCATCGTCCACCAAGAGCCAAGCCCTGGGGAGGGATTCAGCGACCTTTGTCGCATCGGGGAGCGGACAAAGGCCCTTGACGTGCCCCTTGACGTGCTCCTACATTGCTTCCATATAGCAGAAGATAACTTCCGCATTATGGAAGACGCGGATGGGACGGACCAGGAGTTAACGCGATGCCTCGAATGACAGCCGCCCACGCGGCAGTGGAGATCCTCAAGCTCGAGGGTGTTACGGACGCGTTCGGTGTGCCGGGCGCCGCGATCAACCCCTTCTACAAGGCCCTCAAGGAGGTCGGCGGCATCGACCACACCCTCGCGCGGCACGTCGAGGGTGCGACCCACATGGCCGAGGGCTACACCCGCACCAAGGCGGGCAACATCGGTGTCGCGATCGGTACGTCCGGTCCCGCGGGCACCGACATGATCACCGGCCACTACTCGGCCGCCGGCGACTCGATCCCGATCCTCGCCATCACCGGCCAGGCCCCGAGCCACCTCCTGCACAAAGAGGACTTCCAGGCCGTCGACATCGCCTCGATCGCCAAGCCGCTCACCAAGATGGCCGTCACGGTCCTCGAGCCGGCCCAGGTCCCCGGCGTGTTCCAGCAGGCCTTCCACCTGATGCGCTCCGGCCGTCCCGGACCGGTCCACATCGACCTGCCGATCGACGTCCAGCTCGCCGAGATCGACTTCGACCCGGAGACGTACGAGCCGCTGCCGGTCTACAAGCCGGCCGCGACCCGCGCCCAGATCGAGAAGGCGATCGGCTTCCTCCTGGAGTCCGAGCGTCCGCTGATCGTCGCCGGCGGCGGCATCATCAACGCCGACGCCTCCGACCTGCTGGTCGAGTTCGCCGAGCTCACCAACACCCCGGTCGTTCCCACCCTCATGGGCTGGGGCACCATCCCGGACGACCACGACCTGAACGCCGGCATGGTCGGTCAGCAGACCGGTCACCGCTACGGCAACGCCACGTTCCTGGAGTCGGACTTCGTCCTCGGCATCGGCAACCGCTGGGCCAACCGTCACACCGGCTACAAGCTGGACGTGTACCGCGAGGGCCGCAAGTTCGTCCACGTGGACATCGAGCCGACCCAGATCGGCAAGATCTTCGCCCCGGACTACGGGATCACCTCGGACGCCAAGGCTGCCCTGGAGCTCTTCGTCGAGGTCGCCCGCGAGCTGAAGGCCGCCGGCAAGCTGCCCGACCGCTCCGAGTGGGTCGCCTCGCACCTGGACCGCAAGGCCACGCTGCAGCGCCGTACGCACTTCGACAACATCCCCATGAAGCCGCAGCGCGTCTACGAGGAGATGAACAAGGCGTTCGGCAAGGACACCCGCTACGTCACCACCATCGGTCTGTCCCAGATCGCCGGTGCGCAGATGCTGCACGTGTACAAGCCGCGCCACTGGATCAACTGCGGCCAGGCCGGCCCGCTGGGCTGGACCATCCCGGCCGCGCTCGGTGTCGCCAAGGCGGACTCCGAGACCCCCGTCGTCGCCCTCTCCGGTGACTACGACTTCCAGTTCATGATCGAGGAGCTCGCGGTCGGTGCCCAGCACCGCATCCCGTACATCCACGTCCTCGTGAACAACGCCTACCTGGGCCTGATCCGTCAGGCGCAGATCGGTCTGGACATCAACTTCCAGGTCAACCTGGAGTTCGAGAACCAGAACAGCCCCGAGCTGGGTGTCTACGGCGTGGACCACGTCAAGGTCGCCGAGGGCCTGGGCTGCAAGGCGATCCGCGTGACCGACCCGGCCGACCTCGCCGAGGCCTTCGAGAAGGCCAAGAAGCTGGCGCAGGAGCACCAGGTGCCGGTCGTCGTCGAGGCGATCCTGGAGCGCGTCACCAACATCGCGATGAGCCCGACCGCGGACATCAGCGCGGTCAAGGAGTTCGAGGACATCGCGACCGAGGACTGGCACGCCCCGACGGCGATCCTGCCGCTGAAGGCCTGAACCACGCAGTACTCCGCCTGAACTGAGGGGCGGCCCATCCGGAGGGGGATGGGCCGCCCCTTCGGCGTTGTGTGCCGCGTGCAGGGCGCCGTGGCGTACGTACATGACGCCTCCCTTTCGCGTCCGGGGCCATTACGCTCTCTTGGCTCCAGCTGATCGTCGAAGCCCGCCAGCCCCGTGGAGACCGTAGGAGGCGTTCCGTGTCCAGTTCGGCCGAGCACATACCGAGCCAGTGCCCTGGCTGTCTGCAGAAGGCCCACGAGGCCGCCGAGAAGGAGCAGGAGGCCGACAAGAAGCGGCAGGAGGCGGAGGACAGGGCGGCCCAGGGCCCCATCGTCCTGTGGGGCTGTGTGGGCGCGGTCCTGATCCTGGCCATCGGCAGCGTGATCCCTTACCTGATCCTCAGATACGGCTGAGAGCGCCGGCGACGGACTCCCTCGGTGTACGACAAAAAGAGCGCCGAGTACGGGACCGTCCGTACTCGGCGCTCTGGCTGAGGGAGTGGTTACCGTCCGACGGCGTAAGGCTGGCGCGACAGGACGTTCACGCCGCCGGACGGAGCTTGTGGAACTTCCCGTGGAGTACGGGAAGTTCGAGGAGACCGCGGCGGGTGCGATGAGTCCTCGATGCCGTTTCCCTCAGGTCGAGAAACGTGCCGTAGGACCTTCACCACCGCACTGGCTCGCACGCCGCCGCGGTCTCCGTGTGTCCGCTTCAGGAGCGGACGTGTCCACCGAGGGTGGACGCCCGTACCACCTGCCACCCCTCATCCGGGCAGGAGGTCCGGGCCGGTGCCAAGGGATGACCTCCCGTCAAACCCCTGGCACAGCCTCACAGTTGAAGAGGATCAGTCGCGCAGGGCGCGCACAGCCTCTTCGACGCGCTTGCCGTAGTCCGCGTCGGCGGCGGCGAAGTGCGCGATGTTCTTCTCGATGATGTCGTCGCGCGAGACCTGCGAGAGGCCGCCGGCGATGTTGGCGACGAGACGCTGCTTCTCGTCCTCCGACATCAGACGGAACAGCTCGCCCGCCTGGAAGAAGTCGTCGTCCTTGGTGTGGGCCGGCGCCTCGTGGGTGCCGGTGTACCCGTGGATGGCGAGCGGCGCCGACAGCGGCTGACCGGTCTCGACCGGGCCGTCGAAGGAGTTCGGCTCGTAGTTCTTGACGCGGCCCTGGGCGTTGGCGGCCATCAGGCCGTCGCGGCCGTAGTTGTTGGCGGTGGTCGCCTTCGGGGCGTTCACCGGCAGCAGCGTGTGGTTGACGCCCAGACGGTAGCGGTGCGCGTCCGCGTAGGCGAACAGACGGCCCTGCAGCATCTTGTCGGGGGAGGGGCCGATACCCGGAACGAAGTTGTTCGGGGAGAAGGCGGCCTGCTCGACCTCGGCGAAGACGTTGTCGGGGTTGCGGTCCAGGACCAGCCGGCCCACGCGCTGCAGCGGGTAGTCGCTGTGCGGCCACACCTTGGTCAGGTCGAACGGGTTGAAGCGGTAGTCCGCCGCCTCGGCCGCGGGCATGACCTGCACGTACAGCGTCCACGAGGGGTACACGCCGCGCTCGATGGCCTGCAGCAGGTCCGTCTGGTGCGAGTTGCCGTCCTTGCCGACGAGCTCGGCGGCCTGGTCGGCGGAGAGGGAGCGGATGCCCTGGTTCGTCTTGAAGTGGTACTTGACGAAGAAGGCCTCGCCCTTTGCGTTGGTCCACTGGTAGGTGTGGGAGCCGTAGCCGTTCATGTGGCGGTACGAGGCGGGGATGCCGCGGTCGCCCATCAACCAGGTGACCTGGTGCGTGGCCTCGGGGGCGTGCGCCCAGAAGTCCCAGACGTTGTCCGCCTCCTGCTTGCCCGTGAACGGGTCGCGCTTCTGGGAGTGGATGAAGTCGGGGAACTTGATCGGGTCCTTGATGAAGAACACCGGGGTGTTGTTGCCGACGAGGTCGTAGTTGCCCTCTTCGGTGTAGAACTTCAGCGCGAAGCCGCGCGGGTCACGGACGGCGTCCGCGCCACCGAGGCTGTCGGCCACGGTCGAGAAGCGCAGGAACGTCTCGGTCTTCTTGCCGACCTCGGACAGGAAGTCCGCGGAGGTGAAGCCGGTGACGTCGTCGGTCACCTCGAAGTGGCCGTAGGCGCCGGAGCCACGGGCGTGCACGACACGCTCCGGGATGCGCTCCCGGTTGAAGCGGGCGAGCTTCTCGAGCAGGTGCTGGTCCTGCAGGAGGATCGGGCCACCGACGCCGGCGGTGGCGGAGTTCTGGTTGTCGGCGACCGGGGCGCCGGACTCGGTCGTAAGCACGCGCTTCGACATCGTGACCTTCCGTACGAAAACTTCGGGAACTGCGACTGCGACAGCGGCTGCATGAACTGCAGGCACTGCGAAAACTGCTGCTGCGTCTGCGGTTTCAGGAGCGTATGTAGCGCGTGAACCTGACGTCAACAGTTTGTTGAAACTGAAGTCTGGTGTTCCGGTCGGCGGCGGCGCCTGGGCGCGACAGGACAGGTGTCAGCGCCGCCGCCGACCGGGGTCTACGGGGCCTTGCGGCCCGGGGGCTCAGACCTGCGAGCCGGAGAGGCGCTCGACGGCGCGCAGCAGGGCCGAGTGGTCCAGGCCGCCGTCGCCCTGCGCACGCAGGGAGGCGACGAGCTGGGCGACCACGGCGCCGACCGGCAGCGAGGCACCCACGTTGCGGGCGGCGTCGGTGACGATGCCCATGTCCTTGTGGTGCAGGTCGATGCGGAAGCCCGGCTTGAAGTCGCGGTTGAGGAAGTTGTCCTTCTTGCGCGTCAGGACGGTCGAACCGGCCAGGCCGCCGTTGAGGACGTCGAGCGCGGCCTTCAGGTCCACGCCGGACTTCTCCAGGAAGACCACGGCTTCGGCGCACGCCTGGATGTTGACCGCCACGATCAGCTGGTTGGCGGCCTTCACCGTCTGGCCCGAACCGTGCGGACCGCACAGCACGATGGTCTTGCCGAGGGCCTCGAGGACCGGCTTGGCCTCGTCGAAGTCGGCCTGCTCGCCACCGACCATGATGGACAGGACGGCCTCGATGGCACCGGCCTCGCCACCGGAGACGGGCGCGTCGATGACGCGGATGCCCTTGTCCTTGGCGTTCTTCGCCAGGTCGATCGAGGTCTGCGGCGTGATCGACGACATGTCGATGATCAGCGCGCCCTGCTTGGCGTTCTCGAGGATGCCCTCGGGACCGTAGGCGATGGCCTCGACCTGCGGGGACGCGGGCACCATCGTGATGACGACATCGGCGTCCTTGACGGCCTCGGCGATCGAGCCCGCGGCCGTACCGCCGTTGGCGGCGAGACGGTCGAGCTTGTCCTGCTCCAGGGTGAAGCCGGTGACGGAGTAACCGGCCTTGATCAGGTTCTCGGCCATGGGGGAGCCCATGATGCCGAGGCCGATCCACGCGATCTTAGGAAGGTTGCTCATGACGGTGCCTCTCAATAAGTCTTGATACGTACGGGAGTTGGCCTGACCGGGCCGGTACCGCTCACCCGCACAGTGAGCGGTCGCCGGGGGACGTCAGCGCACGAGGGTCGGTGCGCGGGGCTCAGTGGGCGGGGCTCAGCGCGCGGCGCGGGCCCCGGCCGGCAGCCAGCCGAAGGAGGCGGCCGCGTCGGGGGCCTTGTACTCCAGGCCCACGTAGCCCTCGTAACCGGCCTTCTTCAGCTGGTCGAGGAGCTCCTCGAGGGGGAGCTCGCCGGTGCCCGGGGCGCCACGGCCCGGCTTGTCGGCGATCTGCACGTGACCGGTCTTCGCCGCGTAGGCGTCGATGATCTGCGGCAGGTCCTCGTCGTTCATGGCCAGGTGGTACAGGTCCATGAGGAACTTGGCGTTGCCGAGGCCGGTGGCCTCGTTCACCTTGTCCACGACCTCGATACCGGCCGGCGCGCTCACCAGCGGGTAGAGCGGGGACTCCGGCTTGTTCAGGGTCTCGATCAGGAGGATCGCACCGATGCGGTCGGCCTCCTTGGCCGCCAGCACCAGGTTCTCCAGGGCGAGCTTGTCCTGCTCGGCCGGGTCCACGCCCTCGACGCGGTTGCCGTAGAGCGCGTTCAGCGCCTTGCAGCCGAGCGACTGGGCGAAGTCCGCCGCGACCTTGAGGTTCGCGCGGAAGCGGTCCGACTCCTCGCCGGGTACGGAGACCGCACCACGGTCGGGGCCGGGCAGCTGACCGGCGTAGAAGTTCAGGCCCGTCAGCTGGACGCCGGCGTCCTCGATGGCCTTCTTGAGGGCGTCGAGCTCGGCCTGGTCGGGAGTCGGGGTCTCGATCCAGGGCCACCACAGCTCGACCGCGGTGAAGCCCGCCGCGGCGGCGGCCGCGGGGCGCTCCAGGAGCGGGAGCTCGGTGTAGAGGATCGAGAGGTTCACATTGAAGCGCTGGTCCGTGTAACCCATGAGGGGAAGGCGCTCCTTCCGTATCGCGGAAGTTACTTTCTACTTGACGGAAGACTGCCTAAGGGCCTGGTCACCTGTCAAGTGGGGGCTCCCGTAAATCACGTACAGCCCAGTAGGTTGATGCGCGTGCGATTGAGAGTGGAGTTCACGACCGAGCCCTTCGACCTCGACGAGGCCCCGGCGCATGCCGTGGCCGCCCGGGAGGTCATCGAGGCCGCCGATCTGGACGAGGTCGACGTCGGCCCCTTCGGAAACACCGCCGAAGGCGGGGCCGAGCCGGTCCTCGCGGCGGTCGACGCGCTGCTGCGCCGGTCGCTGGCCGAGGGCGCGACCCGGGTCTCCCTCCAGGTGAACGTGATCCAAGAGGGGGACCAGAAGTGACCGAGCCCCGAGACCACCCCTTCGTCGCCGCGGTCAAGCCGCTGGTCGACGCCATGGGGGCCCGGGTCATCGCGCCGGCCGAGGCCGGCGATGACGACGTTGTCCTCGCCTGGGAGGGCGAGGACGTCCTTGCGGTGCGTCTGCCCCAGCTGGCGGACTCCCTCGACCACATCCTCGCGGCCCTGGAGCGCAAGCACGGCAGGCCCCTGGCGGAGCTCGACCGCAAGTCCAAGCAGGAGGTCGTACGCCTCCTGGAAGCGCGTGGCGCCTTCGCCGTACGCCATGGTGTGGAGACCGTGGCGGGAGCGATAGGCGTATCCCGCTTCACTGTGTACAACTACCTCAACAGGGACAACACCACGAAAAGCGAGTAGTGCGTACCCGCAGAACGCACCAAGCTCGTGGCGCCCCGTCCGCACGAAGCCACAAGAAACCGCTGCCTGATCTTCAGGCAGCGGTTTCTTTGTTCAATTCCTTTCAACAAAGTGTTGACGCGGTGTTGCCGAGGGTCTTAGCTAATCCCCAGCCCGTCCAGCACCAAGGCCACGGAGGCTTCCCGTGACTTCGCGTACGACACCGGGGCTGACCCGGTTCAACACCTCCGACGAGAACGCGGCGACCGCGGATCTCCACGAGGTGTGCAGCTCTTCGGCGTGGGGCAGCAAGGTTCTCGCCCAGCGCCCCTACGCCGACGCCGACTCCCTCTTCACCGCAAGCGACGCCGCCATGGCCGAGCTGACCGCGGCGGACCTGGAGGAGGCCATGGCGGGGCACCCGCCGATCGGCCGTCCGAAGCCGGGAGACCCGACCTCCGCGCGCGAACAGCGCGGCATGGCCGGCGCCTCCGAGGAGCTCAAGAACGAGCTGCTCGAACTGAACCTGGCCTACCAGGAGAAGTTCGGTCACGTCTTCCTCATCTGCGCGACCGGCGCCACGGCCGAGTTCATGCTCGGCCAGATCAAGGTACGGATCGAGAACGGGGCCGAGCAGGAGCGGGAGATCGTCCGCACCGAGCTGGGCAAGATCAACCGGATCCGCCTCACCCGCCTCGTAGAGGAAGCAGCTGAGTAGTAATGAGCACTGACACGACCGCATCGGTGTCCACGCACATCCTGGACACCAGCATCGGACGCCCCGCCGAAGGCGTCGCCATCTCGCTCGCGGCCCGCGCCGGTTTCGACGCGGACTGGGTGGCACTCGGCGGATCCGCCACCGATGCGGACGGGCGTTGCAAGGACCTGCCGGCCCTGCCGGAAGGCACCACCCACGTACGTCTCGATTTCGAGACCGAGGCGTACTTCTCCAAGAAGCAAGCCGAAGCCCAGCAGGACGCCCCCGCGAATCGGGACAGCGGTGCGTTCTTCCCGGAGGTGGCGATCACGTTCGCCGTCAAGCCGGGCGAGCACTACCACGTACCGCTGCTGCTCAACCCGTTCGGCTACTCCGTTTACCGAGGGAGCTAGCAGACATGCCCACGATTCTGGGACAGAACCAGTACGGCAAGGCCGAGAACCGCGTCGTGAAGATCACGCGCGACGGCGCCACGCACCACATCAAGGACCTCAACGTCTCGGTCGCCCTCTCGGGCGACATGGACGACGTCCACCTGACCGGCTCCAACGCCAACGTCCTGCCGACCGACACCACCAAGAACACGGTGTACGCGTTCGCCAAGGAGTACGGCATCGAGTCGGCCGAGCAGTTCGGCATCCACCTGGCGCGTCACTTCGTGAACAGCCAGGACCCGATCCACCGGGCGCGCATCCGCATCGAGGAGTACGCCTGGGAGCGCATCGAGACCTCCGAGGCCAACTCGAAGTTCATCGGCTCCGAGGACGTCAAGCACTCCTTCGTCCGCAAGGGCCAGGAGACCCGCGTCAGCGAGATCACCTACAACGGCTCCGAGTGGCAGGTCATCTCGGGTCTGAAGGACCTCGTGGTCATGAACTCCACCAACTCGGAGTTCTGGGGCTACGTCAAGGACAAGTACACGACGCTCCAGGAGGCGTACGACCGCATCCTGGCCACGCAGGTCTCCAGCCGCTGGCGGTTCAACTGGACCGACGACGAGCAGCGGATGCCCAACTGGGAGCGTTCGTACGAGCAGACCAAGCGGCACATGCTCGAGGCCTTCTCCGAGACCTACTCCCTCTCGCTGCAGCAGACGCTGTACCAGATGGGCTCGCGCATCATCAACAACCGCGCGGAGATCGACGAGATCCGCTTCTCGCTCCCGAACAAGCACCACTTCCTTGTCGACCTGGAGCCCTTCGGCCTCAAGAACGACAACGAGGTGTACTTCGCGGCCGACCGTCCGTACGGCCTGATCGAGGCGACCGTCCTGCGTGACGGTGTCGAGCCGCAGATCCCCGTGGACACGACCAACCTCTGAGCCCGCAACGGGTCCTCCCCGGACCCTGACGAGCTCACAAGCCTCGACAACCTCCGACGCGAGTGCGCCGGCGTCTGCCCCGGGATCACCGCCGAGTGATCCCGGGGACCAGGAGGGGAGCGGGGGCATCTGCGCAACACCCGCAACGGTCTTCGTAATGACGCGTTGACACGTGCACCACGAACTCGGTCGTCACCCCGCTCGGCCCCCGGGTTCGTACATCCGAAGAGGAAGAACGAGGATCCGCCATGGCGGCTTCGCGCATCGTTATCGAAAACTGTGCCATCGCGACCGTGGACGCGAACGACACCGAGTACGCCTCGGGCTACATCGTCGTCGCCGACAACAAGATCGAGTCCCTGGGTGCCGGCAAGGCCCCCGAGAACCTCGAGAACGTGGTCCGCAGGATCGACGCCACCGGTCACCTCGTGACCCCGGGTCTGGTCAACACGCACCACCACTTCTACCAGTGGATCACCCGTGGTCTGGCCACCGATCACAACCTCTTCAACTGGCTCGTCGCCCTCTACCCGACGTGGGCGCGCATCGACGAGCCGATGGCCCGCGCCGCCGCGCAGGGCTCCCTCGCGATGATGGCCCGCGGCGGTGTGACCACCGCGATGGACCACCACTACGTCTTCCCGCAGGGCTCCGGCGACCTGTCCGGCGCGATCATCGGCGCCGCGAGCGACATGGGTGTCCGCTTCACCCTGGCGCGCGGTTCCATGGACCGCTCCGAGAAGGACGGCGGTCTGCCGCCGGACTTCGCCGTCGAGACCCTCGAAGGTGCGCTCGCCGCCACCGCCGAGACCGTCAAGAAGCACCACGACGCCTCCTTCGACGCGATGACCCAGGTCGCGGTCGCGCCGTGCTCCCCGTTCTCCGTCTCCACCGAGCTGCTCAAGCAGGGCGCCGAGCTGGCCCGTTCGCTCGGCGTACGGATGCACACGCACGGCTCCGAGACGGTCGAGGAGGAGAAGTTCTGCCACGAGCTCTTCGGCATGGGCCCGACCGACTACTTCGAGTCCACCGGCTGGCTCGGCGAGGACGTGTGGATGGCGCACTGCGTCCACATGAACGACTCGGACATCGCCGCCTTCGCCCGTACGAAGACCGGTGTCGCGCACTGCCCGTCCTCCAACGCCCGTCTCGCGGCCGGTATCGCCCGCGTCCCGGACATGCTGAAGGCCGGCGTCCCGGTCGGCCTCGGTGTGGACGGCACCGCCTCCAACGAGTCCGGTGAACTGCACACCGAACTGCGCAACGCGCTGCTCATCAACCGCCTCAACACCGAGCACCGCGAGGCCGCCCTGAACGCCCGCCAGGCCCTGCGCCTCGGCACGTTCGGCGGTGCGCAGGTCCTCGGCCGCGCCGACAACATCGGCTCGCTGGAAGCCGGCAAGCTCGCCGACTTCGTGCTCTGGAAGATGGACACCCTCGCCCACGCCTCCATCGCCGACCCGGTCACGGCCCTGATCTTCGGCGCCGCGGCCCCCGTCACCGCTTCCTTCGTCAACGGCAAGCAGATCGTCGAGAACAACCGACTGCTGTTCGCCGACGAGGACCAGATCGCCCGCGACACCCGCGCTGAGGCCCAGCGTCTCGCGCGCATCGCCGCCGGGTCCTGACCCGGCGCACCGGCCCTGCGGTTCGCCGCAGGAGCCGGGCCAAGGAGTCCGGTCGAGGGGGACGGCCCTCGACCGGTCGCCGTGGACCCGAGCGGGGTCCATGGCAGCCGACCCCGGTGGGCGGGGGACCCAGCGCCCGCGCCCACCGGATCGGTGACCGTCCGAACCCCTCGCATGTGAACGGCGACCGCATATCGCTGCCCTGACAACTTCATATGGCGCACGAACAGCACGAGCCGCGGCCCCCGACGCGGTCAGCACCACCCGTACTTCTTGCACCACTCGCACGTTTGCCCCATCTGTACGACCTCCAAGACACCCGCGTCGCTGGCGACGCGTTAACCGACCGGAGGAACCGCCGTGGCAGCAACGCCCAGGGTTCGCAAAGCAGTCGCCGTGCCAGAGGACGGAAGTGTCCGCGACCAGATGCCCGAAAAGCACCCGGTCGACGAGAAGCTTCCGCCTCTCAAGATGATGACCAGCGGTCTACAGCACGTAGCCGCCATGTACGCGGGTGTCGTCGCC
The DNA here is from genome assembly GCF_044458745.1 of Streptomyces sp. NPDC050418. Lineage (NCBI taxonomy): Bacteria > Bacillati > Actinomycetota > Actinomycetes > Kitasatosporales > Streptomycetaceae > Streptomyces > Streptomyces sp. NPDC050418. Next base: position 1,409 of record NZ_JBITIG010000017.1, on the reverse strand, counting down.
CCGCCGCTGATCGTGGGAGCGGCCGTCGGCCTCTCCGCCAAGGAACTCACGTTCCTCACAGGTGCCTCGCTCTTCTGCGCGGGGATAGCCACCCTGCTCCAGACGCTCGGGTTCTGGAAGATCGGCGCCAAGCTCCCGTTCGTCAACGGTGTCACCTTCGCCGGTGTCGCCCCGATGCTCGCGATCGTCGACCAGACCAAGGACAAGGACGACGCGCTGCCGATCATCTACGGCGCGATCATCGTCGCGGGTCTGCTCGGCTTCGTCGCCGCCCCGTTCTTCTCCAAGCTGGTCCGCTTCTTCCCGCCCGTCGTCACCGGCACCGTGATCACCCTGATCGGTGTCTCGCTGATGCCCGTGGCCTTCGGCTGGGCCCAGGGCCCCAATCCGGCGGCCGAGGACTACGGGTCCATGAAGTACCTCGCGCTGGCCGGCATCTCGTTGGTCATCGTCCTGCTCATCCGCCGCTTCACCACCGGCTTCGTCAAGCAGATCGCCGTCCTGCTCGGCCTCGTGATCGGCACCTTCGTGGCGATCCCCTTCGGTGTCACCGACTTCTCCGCCATCGGTGAGGCGGACATCATCGGCTTCCCGACCCCGTTCCACTTCGGCGTCCCGCAGTTCGCCGCAGCGGCCATCGTGTCGATGATCGTCGTGATGATCGTGTCGATGACGGAGTCCACCGCCGACATGCTGGCCCTCGGCCAGATCGTCGAGAAGCCCGCCGACGAGAAGACCATCGCGGCCGGTCTGCGCGCCGACACCCTCGGCTCCGCGCTCTCGCCGCTCTTCAACGGCTTCATGGCCAGCGCCTTCGCCCAGAACGTCGGCCTCGTCGCCATGACGAAGATCCGCTCGCGCTTCGTGGTCGCCGTGGGCGGTGGCTTCCTGATCCTGATCGGTCTGATGCCGGTCGCCGCCTCGCTGATCGCCACCGTGCCCCGTCCGGTGCTCGGCGGCGCGGGTGTCGTCCTCTTCGGCTCGGTCGCCGCCTCCGGTGTGCAGACGCTCGCCAAGGCCGGTCTGGAGAAGGACAACAACATCCTCATCGTGGCCGTCTCGCTCGCCATCGGTCTGATCCCGATCGCGGCGCCGGAGTTCTACCACGCGTTCCCCGAGACCGCGATGATCATCCTCGACTCGGGCATCTCCACCGGCTGTGTCGCGGCCGTCCTGCTCAACCTCGTCTTCAACCACACCGGGAAGAACCGTGCGGACGACGACGAAGTGGCGCACGCCATGGAACCGGGGGAGACCCTCTCGGAGACCAGGGCACCCGCAGCGGCGCACTGAATACGCGGCGCCGGAACCTGACCGCGGGGGGGGGGGGGGGGGGGGGGGGGGGGGGGGGGGGGGGGGGGGGGGGGGGGGGGGGGGGGGGGGGGTGGGGTGGGGGGGGGGGGGGGGGT
>NZ_JBITIG010000016.1:0-220601 GCF_044458745.1 Streptomyces sp. NPDC050418 | reverse complement strand
CGGGGGCGCCCCGGGCCCCCCCCCCCCCCCCCCCCCCCCCCCCCCCCCCCCCCCCCCCCCCCCCCCCCCCCCCCCCCCCCCCCCCCCCCCCCCCCGCGACGACGTACCGGCCGGTGCGGGACACGGGCGCGTAAGCCCTGGTCGAAGTCGGTATGCCCCAGGTCTTCATCCAGCGGTTGCGGAGCATTAGCTTTCGCTCGTGACCATGCTCAACGTGCTTTCGCGCGGCTACCTTCCGCACGTCTCATTCGATGCCGCCCACGGTGACCAGGAGCTCCGCGCCGCCGCCGATGCGCTGGCGAAGCGGGGCGACTGGGGCCCGGCCCGTGACCTCCTGCTCGCCAGTGACGGAGACTGGGCGGCGAAGGACCACCGGGTGCAGTACCTGGCCGACCGCGCCGTCGGCAAGGCCGTACTGCGGCAATGGGCCGAGGCGGAGCCGGAGAGTGGCGATCCCCTTGCGGTCCTCTCCCGGGCCGAAGTCACACGTGCCTGGGGTGTCCGCAGTGCCCGAAGCGCGAAATACGTACGGAAGGACGCCTGGAGGAGGTTCTACGAGATCCTTGGCCAGGCGGACGAACTGGCCGCGCTGGCGGGCGAGCTGGCGCCGGACGATCCCACCCCGCGGGCGACCGCCGTATGCACAGCCCGCGGGTTGCAGGTCTCCCGTTCGGTGTTCAACGAGAGATGGGACGCCCTCGTCGCCCGCGACCCACTGCACTGGAACGGGCATCGCCACGCGCTGCAGTACCTGTGCGCCAAGTGGTACGGCTCCCACAAGGAGATGTTCGCTTTCGCCAGGAACGCCGCGGACGCGGCGCCGGTCGGCCATCCGCTCGTGCTGCTGCCGCTGCGTGCCAACCTGGAGATGCGACTGGCCGACGGCAACGTGGGCCTGGGGTCCGGACACTTCGGTATGGATCTGGTCCGGGTACAGGAGCGCTGGATCGAGGCCGTGCCGCAGCCGCATGCGCGCATCATCGACGACCGGTCGCTGGTCGCGTTCTATCTGTGCCGGATGGGGCGCCTGACGGAGGCGGCTGTTCAGTTCCGGGAGATGGGCCGTTTCGGCTCGACGTCGGGCTGGTGCTACACCCTGTTCCCTCGGCAGTCATTCCTCAGTGACCGCGCAGCGGCCCTGCGGCTGCAGGGCGCTCGGCAGTGACCGCCAGGGGCCTGCGAACGCCCTAGTCCGGCTGATGCTCCGGCCCCCCAAAATCCGGACTCGTGAAGTCCGGGCTCGAGAAGCTGGGCTTCGGGCCCGCAGGGGGGCCGCCGTCCGGGCTGCTGAAGCCGGGGCTGTTGAAGCCCAGTTGGGGGATGCGGCCCGGTGGGGACGTGGTTGAGGTGCGGTGGGGGCGGGACGGGTCCGAGAGGGCTTCGCGGAGGAAGGGGAGCAGGCCCCGTTCCAGGAGGGCGTCGCGCCAGGCTTCCCTGGCGCGGGCCACCTCCTCGGCCAGTTCGCCGGGGGCCTGCAGGGACGTCGAGCCGTTGCGCAGGGCCGTGATGAGCAGGCCGGCCGCCGCGACGAGGATGCCCGCCGCGGTGAGCGCGCCGAAGAACCAGCCGGCGGTCAGCAAGGTGTCGGCGAAGGCGGGTTCAGGGGTGAGCATCTTCAGGATGTAGCCGATGAGGAGGAAGATCGCGGCCGCGGTGCCGGCCAGGACCGGGGCGAGGACGGCGACGACCGCGACGAGCCCGGCGCCTGCGGTCTCCGCGACCTCGCCCATCGTCGTGGCGAGCCCCATCGTCCCCGTGGCGGGCTCGGCGGCCCCCTGTTCGGAGACGGACGTCTTCGGGCGGGACGGGGCGCGCAACTCCTCGCGTACCTTCACGTAGTGCTCGTACTCGGTGGCTGCCGCGGCGGTGATGAGTGCCGTCGCGTTGAGCGCCATCGTGCGTAGTTGTTCCGGGTTCAGACGCTCCCCGACCGCAGCCAGGTCAGGGCGGTGCGGCGCGGAACGCAGCGCTTCATCGAGGATCCGCTCGTATTCCTGGCGGTCCTCGTTCAGCAGGTGCGGAGCGCTGTTCATGTGCATCCCCCGATGCTCCGTAGGGCCTGGACTCCCGCTCAGTAACGGGTAGTTGGGGCGGAAACGGAGGAGAGCCTGCTACGGATAAGCCGATGGTAGAGCGGCGCAGGCACGCGGTGACAGGGGGTTTCCGGAAATAGGCCCGCCGGCCGTCGAGGGTCCAGGTGCTGTGCACCTGCCCCGCGGCGGGTCAGTTATCCAAAGGCAGTCGGCGGACCAGTAGCTTTCCGGCCATGGTCACTCCGCCGTCCATCGCGACGGCCAGCCCGTCCGCATAGACGTGCGGGCCGTCGACCTGCGGACCGTTGCCGTCCTCGCCGTCCTCGGAGCCCACTTCGCCCAGCAGATACGGGATGGGGCTGTGGCCGTGGACGACCCTGCTGCCGCCGTACGCGCCGAGAAGTTCCCGTACGGCCTCGGGGCCGCCCTGGTCGCGGAACGCGAAGCGCTTGGTGAACTTGCGGAAGAGATCCCAGCATTCGTCCGCGTCATTGCGCGTGAGTGCTTCCCGGATCGTGTCATTGACCTGCGGGATGGAATCGCCGTAGTCGAGGTACGCCGTGGTGTCCGAGTGCATCAGCAGGTGGTCGTCCTCGAGCTCGATGGCGTCGAGCCGGGACATCCACTGGAGGTGGTGGTCCTGGAGGCGGTCCATGTCGGACTTCTGGCCGCCGTTGAGCAGCCAGGCCGCCTGGAAGGTGGCGGTGCCGGCCCCGGAGTTGACGGGGGTGTCGCCGTAGCGCTTGGCGCCGAGCAGCAGCAGTTCGTGGTTGCCCATGAGGGCCTTGCAGTAGCCGCCGGCGGCGGCGGCCTGTGCGGAGAGCCGCATCACGAGGTCGATGACGCCGATGCCGTCGGGGCCGCGGTCGGTGAAGTCGCCGAGGAACCAGAGGCGTGCGGTGCCCGCGGCCCAGTCGCCCTCGGCGTCGATGAGGCCCTGTTCGCGCAGGGCGGCGTGCAGCTCGTCGAGGTAGCCGTGCACATCGCCGACGACGTACAGCGGTCCGGGCTCGTCGCTCCCGGTGGGCTCGGGCGCGGGGGCGGGCGTGGGCAGCGGGACCTGGACGGTGTCGCCGCGGTTGATGACCGGGAGGTCGCGCTGGGTGGGGGTGTAGCCCTCGGGCTCGCCCTCGTCCCCGAAGCGGTCCTCGCCGTAGCGGCCGGCGTCCTCGCCGTAGCTGCCGGACTGATGGACATACGCGGGCACGCGGAAGTCGCGGACCGTGTCCGTACGCACCACGGGTCCTTGACCGGCCCCCTGAGTCATCGACCCCTCCACCACCGTCGCGCCGCATTCCGCCACCGATTCGGACGGCCTGGTCGCGGCCGTCCGTGGTGTCGTGCGCCCATCATAGGAATGCGTCTGGCGCTGTGTGATGCACCAGGGGTGGTGAATCGTGGCAGGACTCGAAGGCAGGGGTGTTTCCTCCCGAATTGCGGGCACCTTCGGGCCGCCCGAAGCGAAATCCGGGCCGGCGGCCGTCAACGGATCACCCCCATCGGGCGACAGTTGACGGCTCCGGCTCACCCCATGGAGCGCTCTCACTTCTCGGGTGTACGCGGCGGGCTCACCGTCGTGCGCGGGCGGCGGCGCTGCGAGGAGGTGCGGACGATCAGCTCTGTCGGTATCACCTGCTCGAGCGGGCCTGACGCGTCGACCCCCTCGATGGCGTCGATGAGCAGCTGCACCACGGCCGTGCCGATCCGGCGCGGCTTGAGCGAGAGCGTGGTGATGGGCGGCTCGGTGGTCGCGTACACAGTGGATTCGCTGCAGCAGACGAGCAGCAGGTCGTCGGGCACGCGCAGCCCGTAGCGGCGAGCGGCGGCGAGCAGATCGGTCCCGTTGGGGTCGAAGAGCCCGTAGACGGCGTCGGGCCGGTCGGGCCGCGCGAGCAGCCGGTCGGCGGCGACGGCGCCCGCGCAGGGGTCGTGCGCCGGGTAGGCCTCGTACACCGGGTCCTGGCCGACGCGCTTGCACCAGCGCAGATACGCGGTGGTGGACAGGTGGGTGTACGTGTCCGTGGTCGTGCCGGTGAGCAGGCCGATGCGGCGGGCGCCGGCCGCGGCGAGATGGTCGAGGATCTCCATCACGGCGGCCTCGTGGTCGTTGTCGACCCAGGCGGTCACCGGGAGCGAGCCCGCGGGACGGCCGTCGGAGACCACGGGCAGGCCCTGGCGGACCAGTTCGGAGACGACGGGGTCCTGGTCGGACGGGTCGATGACGACCGTGCCGTCGAGCGCCACGTTGGACCAGACGTCATGGCGTGAGGTCGCGGGCAGGATGACCAGGGCGTAGCCCCGGGCGAGCGCGGCGGAGGTGGCGGCTCTGGCCATCTCCGCGAAGTACGCGAACTCGGTGAAGGTGAAAGGTTCATCCCCGTACGTGGTCACGGTCAGGCCGATGAGTCCTGACTTGCCGGTACGGAGCGTTCGGGCCGCGGCGGACGGGCGGTAGCCCAGCCGGTCGGCGACCTCGCGGACGTGGCGGCGGGTCGCGTCGGGTAACCGGCCCTTGCCGTTGAGCGCGTCGGAGACGGTCGTGATGGAGACACCGGCGGCGGCGGCCACGTCGCGGATGCCCGCCCGCCCCTGCCGGCCGCCGCCTCCGCGGGTGGTGCCCGCCCGGCTCACCTGGTGCTTCCCTGCTGCTGTCATGGCGAGCCGATAGTAGGGCTCATGAGGGGGCGTAGCAGGGGCGCATATGCACGCGTTGACAGGCACGTTTCTGCAAGGTCCACTTCGTTCAATTGCCGTGGATCCCAAGGGAGTTAAGGGATCACAGGCCAATCGTCACGTTGCGTGCCCGTGTGCGCCTGGCAAGTGGTGCAGGTTGCGAACAGGTCTCAACTCACCTTCACGGGGGATGCGCGCCACGGCGCGAGCCACCGGCGCACGGCATACCGAAGGGCGCTCCCCTGCCCGGACACGCCGCGGAGGCGAGTCCTCCGGTTGCCCGGCGGCGGGCTGGGTCAGATGGTTGTCCACAGGCCATTCGCAGGCGGACGGAATCCTCTTAGAGTGAGCAGTATTCGCATCTGAGTCGTACGAGGAGGACCTGCGGTGAGCGAGATCAGCGGCCCGAAGCTGCGCCCTGAGCTGGACGGCATCCCGACCTACAAGCCGGGAAAGCCCGCCGCGGCCGGCGGCCCCGTGGCCTACAAGCTGTCCTCCAACGAGAACCCGTATCCGCCGCTCCCGGGCGTCATGGAGCAGGTCACGTCCGCGGCCGGCAGCTTCAACCGCTACCCGGACATGGCGTGCACGGGCCTGATGACCGAGCTCTCGGAGCGTTTCGGCGTCCCGCTGTCGCACCTCGCCACGGGCACCGGCTCGGTCGGCGTCGCCCAGCAGCTGATCCAGGCGACCAGCGGCCCGGGCGACGAGGTGATGTACGCGTGGCGCTCCTTCGAGGCGTACCCGATCATCACGCAGGTCAGCGGTGCCACCTCGGTGAAGGTGCCGCTGACCGACGGTGAGGTGCACGACCTCGACGCGATGCTCGCGGCGATCACCGACCGCACCCGGCTGATCTTCGTCTGCAACCCCAACAACCCGACGGGCACGGTCGTGCGCCGGGCCGAGCTGGAGCGCTTCCTCGACCAGGTGCCGAGCGATGTCCTGGTGGTGCTCGATGAGGCGTACCGCGAGTTCATCAGGGACGCCGAGGTGCCGGACGGCATCGAGCTCTACCGCGACCGGCCGAACGTCTGCGTGCTGCGCACCTTCTCCAAGGCGTACGGGCTCGCGGGCCTGCGGGTCGGCTTCGCCGTCGCCCATGAGCCGGTCGCGGCGGCGCTGCGCAAGACGGCCGTCCCCTTCGGCGTGAGCCAGCTCGCGCAGGACGCGGCGGTGGCCTCGCTGCGCGCCGAGGACGAACTGCTCGGCCGGGTCGGCTCGTTGGTCGGCGAGCGCGCCCGCGTCGTGGAGACGCTCCGCGCGCAGGGCTGGACCGTCCCCGAGACGCAGGCGAACTTCGTCTGGCTGCGCTTGGGGGAGCGCACGCTCGACTTCGCGGCCGCGTGCGAGCAGGCCGGGGTCGTGGTGCGGCCGTTCGCCGGTGAGGGCGTGCGGGTCACGATCGGCGAGGTCGAGGCGAACGACCTCTTCCTGGCGTCGGCGGAGGCGTTCCGCAAGGAGCTGTAGGCAGGGAAGCGGAGTTGACGCGCGCTAGTCGGCGACCAGTTCCACCCGGATCGGGTCGCCCTCGCGCACCGTCGCGAGGCGCCGGGGGTCGTCGTCGAGCGAGCCGAGCAGATTGCACGGGCTCGCGAGACGGCACTCCGCGCCGCGTGAGATCGGCGTGGGCCCGTACGGCAGCGCGAGCGCGTCGCCGTCGGTCCAGAAGGCCACGGTTCCGGGGTCGACGACTTGCTCCGCGTCGTCCTCGAGCTCGACGCTCACGCCCGTGTCGAAGTACACCTCCTCGCCCCAGGTGTTGGCCGAGGCGGTCAGGGGGAGCGCCTTGGCCAGCGCGCGGCTGGTGGGGGTGTCGTCGAGGGTCGCGGTCAGATGGTCTGCGGGCCAGGAGATGCGTATCTGCATGCCGCGGATTCAACAAGATGTTGAAGTTCTTGGGAACCCCCGTCTCGTTCCGGGAACCCCCGTCCCGCATGTCACAACGCGGGATTCCCGCCCGTCATAAGGGGTGGAAGCCCGCAAGGGGACCCTGCCGGAAGTTGCCGACATCCGGTACGACATAATGCTTGTGAATGTGAACGCGTTCACAAGCGTGTCCTGCTTGATCCCGTAATGCCCGGGATCAAGCAGGCAAACTGCCGATGTGACCACGGCGACGTAAGGAGACTGACGACGTGGACTTCGCTCTGGCGCCGGAGACCCTGGCGCGATGGCAGTTCGGCATCACCACCGTCTACCACTTCCTCTTCGTCCCCATCACGATCTCGCTCGCCGCGCTGGTCGCCGGCCTGCAGACCGCTTGGGTGCGGACCGAGAAGGAGAAGTACCTCAGGGCGACGAAGTTCTGGGGCAAGCTCTTCCTGATCAACATCGCGATGGGCGTCGTCACCGGCATCCTGCAGGAGTTCCAGTTCGGTATGAACTGGTCCGACTACTCGCGCTTCGTCGGCGACATCTTCGGCGCGCCCCTCGCGTTCGAGGCACTGATCGCCTTCTTCTTCGAGTCGACCTTCATCGGGCTCTGGATCTTCGGCTGGGACAAGCTGCCCAAGAAGATCCACCTGGCCTGCATCTGGATGGTGTCGATCGGCACGATCCTCTCCGCGTACTTCATCCTCGCGGCCAACTCGTGGATGCAGCACCCGGTCGGCTACAAGATCAACGAGGAGAAGGGGCGTGCCGAACTCACCGACTTCTGGCACGTGCTGACGCAGAACACCGCGCTTGCGCAGATGTTCCACACCCTGGCCGGCGCGTTCATGGTCGGCGGCGCGTTCATGGCGGGCATCGCCGCGTACCACCTGATGCGCAAGAAGCACATCGAGACCATGAAGACCTCGCTGCGGCTCGGTCTCGTCACGCTCGTCATCAGCGGTGCGTTCTCGGCGATCAGCGGCGACACGCTCGGCAAGATCATGTTCGAGCAGCAGCCGATGAAGATGGCCGCGGCCGAGGCGCTGTGGGACGGCGAGGAGAACGCGCCCTTCTCGATCTTCGCGTACGGCGATGTCGACGAGGGGCACAACAAGGTCGCCATAGAGATCCCGGGCCTGCTGTCCTTCCTCGCGCACAACAATTTCGACGAGTACGTCCCCGGCATCAACGACCTCCAGAAGGAGATGCAGGAGAAGTACGGTCCGGGCGACTACCGGCCCAACATCCCCGTCGCGTACTGGGGATTCCGCTGGATGATCGGCTTCGGCATGGCCTCGGTCGGCATCGGACTGCTCGGTCTGTGGCTGACCCGCAAGAAGTTCCTGCTGCCGCAGGCGATGCGGGTCGGTGAGGACGAGGTGCCGCATCTCGTGCTCTTCAGGAACAAGCCGCTGGGCGCGCGCTGGTCCAGGTGGTACTGGCTGCTGCTCCTGTGGACCATGCTCTTCCCGCTCATCGCCAACTCCTGGGGCTGGATCTTCACGGAGATGGGCCGGCAGCCGTGGGTGGTCTTCGGTGTCATGAAGACCTCGGCCGCCGTCTCCCCCAACGTCTCGCAGGGCGAGGTGATCACCTCGATGGTGATCTACACGCTCCTGTACGCGGCGCTCGCCGTGATCGAGGTCAAGCTGATCGCGAAGTACGCCAAGGCCGGACCGCCGGAGCTCACGGAGGACGACCTCAACCCGCCCACGAAGATCGGCGGGAACTCCAAGGACGACGCCGACCGGCCCATGGCCTTCTCGTACTGAGGGAGTGACACAGGATCATGGAACTCCACAACATCTGGTTCGTCCTGATCGCCGTCCTGTGGACCGGCTACTTCTTCCTGGAGGGCTTCGACTTCGGCGTCGGCATCCTCACCAAGCTGCTCGCCCGCGACCGCACCGAGCGCCGGGTCCTGATCAACACGATCGGCCCGGTCTGGGACGGCAACGAGGTGTGGCTGCTCACGGCCGGCGGTGCGACCTTCGCCGCGTTCCCCGAGTGGTACGCGACGCTGTTCTCCGGCTTCTACCTGCCGTTGCTCTTCATCCTGATCTGCCTGATCATCCGCGGTGTCGCCTTCGAGTACCGGCACAAGCGGCCCGAGGACAAGTGGCAGACGAACTGGGAACACGCCATCTTCTGGACCTCGTTGATCCCGGCGTTCCTGTGGGGTGTGGCCTTCGCCAACATCACGCGGGGCGTGAAGATCGACCAGGACATGGAGTACGTGGGGAACTTCTGGGATCTGCTCAACCCGTACGCGATCCTCGGCGGACTGGTGACGCTGACGCTCTTCACGTTCCACGGCGCGGTGTTCACGGCGCTCAAGACCGTCGGTGACATCCGGGCGCGGGCGCGGACCCTCGCGCTGCGGCTGGGGCTTGTGACGGCCGTGCTCGCGCTGGGCTTCCTGATCTGGACCCAGATCGACAAGGGTGACGGCGGATCGCTGGCCGCGATGATCGTGGCGGTGCTCGCCCTGGTGGGTGCGCTCGGAGCGATCAAGGCGGGGCGCGAGGGCTGGTCGTTCGCGCTCTCCGGGATCACGATCGCGGCGGCGGTGGCGATGCTGTTCCTGACGCTCTTCCCGAACGTCATGCCGTCCTCGCTGAACGAGGAGTGGAACCTCACGGTCACCAACGCCTCGTCGAGCCCGTACACCCTGAAGATCATGACCTGGTGCGCGGTGATCGCCACACCCGTCGTACTGCTCTACCAGGCATGGACCTACTGGGTCTTCCGCAAGCGGATCGGTACGCAGCACATCGCGGCCGACTCGCACTGAGCGTGTGATGTCCTGGGGTGCGCCAACAACGGCTCGGATACGGGCAGTTGGCGCACCCCTTTCTCGTACTGGAGGCTGTTTCACGTGAAACCGGTCGACCCCCGCCTGATCCGTTACGCACAGGCCACCCGTCGCTTCCTCATCGCGATCGTGGTGCTGGGGCTCGTCGGGGCCGGTCTGGTCGTCGCCCAGGCGATGCTGATCGCCGAGATCGTGGTGGGCGGCTTCGAGAAGGGGCTCTCCACCGGGGAGCTGGGCACCCCGCTGCTGCTGCTCGCGGCCGTCGCCGTGGGGCGCGCTCTGGTCGGCTGGCTCACCGAGCTGGCCGCGCACCGGGCGAGCGCGGCGGTCAAGTCCGAGCTGCGGGGGAGGCTGCTCGGGCGGGCGACCGCGCTGGGTCCGGGGTGGCTGAGCGGGCAGCGGACCGGTTCGCTGGTCGCGCTCGCCACCCGCGGGGTGGACGCGCTCGACGACTACTTCGCGCGCTATCTGCCGCAGTTGGGGCTCGCGGTCGTGGTGCCCGTCGCCGTGCTCGCGCGGATCGCCACCGAGGACTGGGTGTCGGCGGCGATCATCGTCATCACGCTGCCGCTGATCCCGCTGTTCATGGTGCTGATCGGCTGGGCGACCCAGGCCCGTATGGACCGCCAGTGGAAGCTGCTCTCGCGGCTGTCCGGGCACTTCCTCGACGTCGTCGCCGGGCTGCCCACGCTGAAGGTGTTCGGGCGGGCCAAGGCGCAGGCCGAGTCGATCCGGAAGATCACCGGCGAGTACCGGCAGGCGACGATGCGAACCCTGCGGATCGCCTTCATCTCCTCGTTCGCCCTGGAACTCCTCGCCACGCTGTCCGTCGCGCTGGTCGCCGTGACCATCGGGATGCGGCTCGTCCACGGCGAACTGGACCTCTACATCGGCCTCGTCGTCCTGGTGCTCGCGCCGGAGGCGTATCTGCCGCTGCGGCAGGTCGGGGCGCAGTACCACGCGGCCGCGGAAGGTCTCGCGGCCGCCGAGGAGATCTTCACCGTCCTGGAGACACCGCTGCCGGCGGCCGGTGACGGGCCCGCGCCGCACGGGGAGTTGAGCGTCGAGGGCGTCACGGTGCGCTATCCCGGCCGGTCTGCCGATGCCGTCAGCGGTGTGTCGTTCACGGTCGGCGAGGGCGAGACCGTGGCGCTCGTCGGGCCGAGCGGCGCGGGCAAGTCCACGCTGCTCGCCGCCGTGCTCGGTTTCGTACGGCCGGACGTGGGACGGATCCGGGTCGGCGGGACCGATCTCGCCTCGGTGGCGCCCGGCGCCTGGCACGAGCAGGTGGCGTGGGTGCCGCAGCGGCCGCATGTGTACGCGGGGACGCTGGCGGAGAACGTACGGCTCGCGCGGCCCGGGGCCGATGACGAGCAGGTGCGGCAGGCGCTGGCGGACGCGGGCGCGCTGGAGTTCGTGGACGCGCTGCCCGACGGGCTCGCCACCGTGCTCGGCGACGACGGGGCCGGGCTCTCGGCGGGCCAGAAGCAGCGCCTCGCGCTGGCCCGCGCCTTCCTCGCGGACCGCCCCGTGCTGCTGCTCGACGAACCGACGGCCGCGCTGGACGGTGCCACCGAGGCGCAGATCGTGGACGCGGTACGGCGGCTCGCGGTGGGCCGGACCGTGCTGCTCGTGGTGCACCGGCCCGCGCTGCTCGCGGTCGCGGACAGGGTGGTACGGATCGAAGGGGGCACCGCGGATGCGGAGTCGACGGCTCCTTCGGCGGGTGCGGTGCTGCTGCGGGAAGGGGTGGCGGAGGCTGCGGCCGGGGGCGAGGGGCTGGTCGCGCGGGCGGAGGGGGCGGATGACGGTTCCGCGTCCGGAGGGTCCGCATCGGGAGGGTCCGCGTCGGGAGGTGTCGTAGCCGACGGTTCCGTCTCCGAAGGGTCCGTGCCGCCCGCTCGCATCCGCGGCGGGATCCTCGGCCGCGTCCGGAACATGGCAGGTCAGCGCCGTGGGCGGCTGCTGCTCGGGCTGCTGCTCGGGAGCCTCGCGCTCGGCAGTGCCGTCGGTCTGATGGCCACCTCCGGCTGGCTGATCTCGAAGGCCTCGCTGCAGCCGCCCGTGCTGCACCTCATGGTGGCCGTCACCGCGACCCGCGCCTTCGGCATCGGGCGCGCGGTCTTCCGGTACGCCGAGCGCCTCGTCACGCATGACGCCGTGCTGCGGATGCTCGCCGACACCCGGGTCGCCGTGTACCGGCGGCTCGAACGGCTCGCGCCCGCCGGGCTGCGCACCACCCGGCGCGGCGATCTCCTCGCACGCCTCGTCGGCGACGTGGACGCCCTCCAGGACTACTGGCTGCGCTGGCTGCTCCCCGCGGGCGCCGCGCTCGTCGTCGGCGTGGGCGCGGCCTCCTTCACCGCGTGGCTGCTGCCCGAGGCGGGCGCGCTGCTCGCCGCGGGACTGCTGCTCGCCGGGGTCGGGGTGCCGTGGCTGAGCGGGCTCGTGGCCCGCCGCGCCGAGCGGCGGCTCGCACCCGCGCGCGGGGTCCTGGCGACGCGGGTGGCCGATCTGCTCACCGGGACCGCCGAGTTGACGGTCGCGGGCGCCCTGCCGTCCCGTACGGACCAGGCGCGCGCCGCCGACGCCGAGCTCACCCGGATCGCCTCGCGCGGTGCCGGGGCGACCGCGCTCGGGTCCGGGCTCACCGCGCTGATCAGCGGCCTCACCGTGGTGGCCGCCGGTGCGGTGGGGGTCGCGGCGGTGGGCGAGGGGCGGCTGAGCGGGGTCGCGCTCGCCGTCGTCGTCCTGACGCCGCTGGCCGCGTTCGAGGCGGTGACCGGGCTGCCGCTCGCGGTGCAGTACCGCCAGCGCGTGAAGCGGAGTGCGGAGCGCGTGTACGAGGTCCTCGACGCACCCGAGCCCGTACGGGAGCCTGCCGCGCCCGCTCCCGTACCCGCCGACCCGTTCCCGCTGGAGCTGCGCGGGATCACGGCCCGGCACGCGGGACAGCACCGGGACGCGCTCGACGGGGTGGAGCTGACCCTGCGGCGCGGGCGGCGGATCGCGGTCGTGGGGCCGTCAGGATCCGGCAAGACGACGCTCGCGCAGGTGCTGCTCCGGTTCCTGGACGCCGGCGGCGGTACGTACACGCTGGGTGGTGCGGACGCGTACGGCCTGGAGAGCGACGGGGTGCGGACGCTGGTCGGGCTCTGCGCCCAGGACGCGCATCTCTTCGACAGCTCCGTCCGCGAGAACCTGCGGCTCGCGCGGACCGACGCCTCGGACGCCGCGCTGCGCGACGCGCTCGCGCGGGCCCGGCTGCTCGACTGGGTGGACTCGCTGCCCGAGGGCCTGGACACGCTCGTCGGTGAGCACGGGGCGCGGCTGTCCGGCGGGCAGCGGCAGCGCCTCGCGCTGGCCAGGGCGCTGCTCGCGGACTTCCCCGTCCTGGTGCTCGACGAGCCCGCCGAGCACCTCGACCTGCCGACCGCCGACGCCCTCACCGCCGATCTCCTCGCGGCGACCGAGGGCACGGCGACCGTCCTGATCACGCACCGTCTCGCCGGGCTCGACGCGGTGGACGAGGTGCTCGTGCTGCAGGAGGGGCGGGTGGTGCAGCAGGGCGCGTACGCCGAGCTGCTCGCGGAGGACGGCCCGCTCAAGGCGATGTGGGAGCGGGAGAGGGCGGCGGAAGCGCTGGTGGGGGCCGGGCAGTGAGGGGCGCTTGGGGCCTACCCGACTTTCGTCTGAAATTCGGACTAACTAGGCTCAAGGCATGCAAGCCCCCGCCGTACCCGAAGAGCTGCCCGAAGACCCGCCCCCCTTCCCGGACCGGGAAGTGACCGGGACGGCCGCCGCCGAGCAGGCCGCGCGCAGTCTGCAGTCGCTGCCCGAGGAGCTCGCGGCCCGCCTCCCGCAGCTGCTCGAGGCGATGGTGTCGGTGGGCAGCGGGCTCGATCTGCACTCCACGCTCGACCGCATCGCGGAGACGGCGGCCAGCCTGACCGGCGCGAAGTACGCGGCGATCGGCGTGATCAACGACAAGGGCGACGGACTCGCCGACTTCGTCACGTACGGCATCTCGCAGGAGCACCGCGAGCTGATCGGCGCGCTGCCCGACGGCCGGAGCGGCCTGCTCGGCGCGCTGATCAAGGATCCGGCGACGCTGCGGCTCGACGATCTGACCCAGGACCCGCGCTCGGTGGGCTTCCCCGCGCACCACCCGCCGATGCGTTCCTTCCTCGGCGTCCCGATCCGGGTCGGCGGCGAGGTCTTCGGCAATCTCTATCTGACCGAGAAGCGCGGCGGTGACCGCTTCAGCGTCTACGACCTGCACATGGTCAAGGTGCTCGCGACCGAGGCCGGCATCCAGATCGGCAACGCGCGGCTGTACGAGGCGACCCGGCAGCGCGAGCGGTGGATCGACGGCTCGGTGGCCGTCACGACCGCGCTCCTGTCCGGCGCCGACGCCGATGAGTCGCTGACCGTCGTGGCCGAGCAGGCCCGCAAACTCGCCGCGTCCTCGGCCGCCTTCGTGCTCCTCACGGGCGAGGAGGGCGGTCTGGAGATCGTCGCCGAGTCGACCGAGAGCGGCCCGTCCTCCGCGCTCGGGATGCTCATCCCGCCCGAGTCGCCGGTCGTCGATCTGGTCCTCGCCGGCGAGCCGGTCTTCGTCGACGACGCCGCACGCGACGTACGGCTGATCACCGACCTCGCCCGCGCGTACGGGCCCACGATGTTCCTGCCGCTGGAGAGCGGCGGCCGGGTGCTCGGGGTGCTCGCGGCGCCGCGCGTGCACGGCGGGAAGCCGTACACGGAGGCGGAGAAGACACTCGCCGTGCAGTTCGCCGCGCAGGCCGCACTCGCGCTGATGATGGCCGAGGCGCAGCGCGACCGTGAGCGGCTCGCCGTCTTCGAGGACCGCGACCGGATCGCCCGCGATCTGCACGATCTGGTGATCCAGCGGCTGTTCGCCACCGGGATGATGCTGGAGAGCGCGCAGCGCCGGTCCGTGGTGCCCGAGGTGCAGACCGGGGTGGGCAAGGCGGTCGACGAGCTGGACGTGACCATCCAGGAGATCCGTACGGCGATCTTCGCGCTCCAGCAGGGCCCGGCCGAGGCGCCCTCGGGGCTGCGGACGCGGGTGCTGCGGGAGATCAACATGGCGGCCGTGCCGCTGGGCTTCAAGCCCTCGCACCGCTTCCTCGGCCCGGTGGACACCGTCGTCGGTGAACTGACCGGCAAGAACCTGATCGCCGCGCTGCGCGAGGCGCTCTCCAACGCCTTCCGGCACGCGGAGGCCGGCCGGATCGAGGTCGTGGTCGACGCACAGGCCAAGCTGCCGGACGGGAGCGAGGGCGTCCGCCTGACGGTGGGCGATGACGGCGTCGGGATCCCGGAGGGCGGGCGGCGCAGCGGCCTGAAGAACCTCAAGCGCCGCGCCGAGTCGCTCGGCGGCGACAGCTGGTACGGGGCGGGGATCGGCGAGGACGGCGGCGGTACGACGGTGGTGTGGGAAGCGCCGCACTGACACCGGGGGTGTGACGGGGTGCGGCCCGGGTGTCCCGGATGCGTTGTTTCACGTGAAACCGCTGTTTCACGTGAAACCGCTGTTTCACGTGAAACATGCAGCTCGGGGTGAGCGGCCGGACCCCTGTTCGGCTCAACTGCCCGACCCCGTATGGGGCAAGGGTCACTCCTGTGCCCTGTTCGTACGGGCGTGGCGTCAACCCAGGGGTGACGATCCGTGCATGGTTCTGACGCCGCGTCGATTTCCGCCCGCCCTCCTCGTGGGCGCCCTGCTGCTGGTGCTCGCGGGGCCCGTGTCCGCCGACCCGTCCGGTCAGGGCGACGGCGACGGGCACGGGAACCCCGGGCGCGGGGCGAGTGCGCAGGTCGCACGGCTCATCGAGGACGCGACGAAGGCCACCCAGGAGTACGAGCGGGGGCGCAGGGCCGCCGAGACGCAGCGGAAGAAGGCGCAGCGTCTGGAGGGTCTGGTCGCCGAGCAGCGGCGTGAACTGAAGCGGCTGAACATCCAGTTGGGCCGGATCGCCCGCAGCCAGTACCGCGCCGGGGGCGGTCTTCCGTACACCGCGAAGATGCTGCTCGCCGACGATCCCGAGGAGCTGATGCGCGGTGAGGGGCTGGCGCTCCAGGCCAATCTCGCCATGAACCACCTGGTCGAGAAGACCCAGCGCGCGGCCCGCCGCCTCGACGCCGACCAGCAGCGCGCGACGGCCGCCTGGCACGCGCTCGACGAACGCCGCGGCAAGCTCGCCGCCTTGAAGAGCGGGATCGAGAAGAAGCTGGAGGACGCCCGCTGGACGCTGCAGGGCCAGGCCGACGCCCAGGTCGCCGCCGGCGCCTGCCGCGGTGCGGACCGGCTCGACCAGCCGTCGTTCCCGCAGGGCCGCGCCTGGGTCACGCCCGTCGCCACATATGAACTCTCCGCCGGTTTCGGCAGCGGCGGCGACCGCTGGGCCAACAAGCACACCGGGCAGGACTTCGCGGTCGGCATCGGGGAGCCGGTGCGGTCGATCGGCGCCGGCAAGGTGGTGCGGGTGTCGTGCGGGGGCGCGTTCGGGATGGAGGTCCTGGTGCGGCACCCGGGCGGCTACTACTCGCAGTACGCGCACCTCGCCTCCGCCACCGTCGACCAGGGCGACCAGGTGCGGACGGGGCAGTGGCTCGGCCAGGCGGGCACCACGGGCAACTCGACAGGACCGCATCTGCACTTCGAGATCCGGCTCACCCCGTACCTCGGGTCCGGGGTGGACCCGAGGGCGTGGCTGGCGGAGCGCGGTGTGCGGCTCTGAGCGTGCGGCTCTGAGCGTGCGGCTCTGAGCGTGCGGCTCTGAGCGTGCGGGAACGGTGGCGCAGCGCCGGAAGGATCAGGCGCGCGCCTCGGCGATGAGCTGCTCGACGATCACGGCCACGCCGTCGTCGTTGTTGGCGACCGTACGGCCCGAGGCCGCGGCGACGACGTCCGGGTGCGCGTTGCCCATCGCGTAGGAACGGCCCGCCCAGCGGAGCATCTCCACGTCGTTGGGCATGTCACCGAAGGCCACGACCTCCTCGGGACGGATGCCCCGCTCCTCGCAGCACAGCGCGAGCGTGCTGGCCTTGGAGACGCCCGGCGCGCTGATCTCCAGGAGCGCGGTGGGGCTGGAGCGGGTGACCTCGGCGAGCGGGCCGACGGCCTCGCGGGCGAGCGCGAGGAACGCGTCGGGGGACAGGGCGCCGTGGTGCGCGAGGAGCTTGAGGATCGGCTGGTCGGCCAGGTCGGAGTCCTCGGCGAGCAGCTTCTCCACGGGCGCGATGGTGACGGCCGGGTCCAAGTGCATCGGCGGGTACGCCAGTTCATGGTGGATGCCGCCCGTGCGCTCGACCGCGAAGGCGGTCTCGGGGGCGGCGGCGCGCAGCGCGCCGATCACGTCGAGGGCCGTCGTACGCTCCATGTCGCGCACCTTCACGAAGCGGTGCCGGCCGGCGCCGCCGTGCAGATCGACGACCGCGGCGCCGTTGCCGCAGATCGCCAGACCGTGGCCGTGCACATGGTCGCTGACGACGTCCATCCAGCGGGCCGGACGGCCGGTGACGAAGAAGACCTCGATGCCCGCCTCCTCGGCGGCGGCGAGCGCCGCGACCGTACGCGGCGAGACGGACTTGTCGTCCCGCAGCAGCGTGCCGTCCAGGTCCGTGGCGATCAGCCGAGGGCGGGGGTGGGCGGGCACGGGGCGCTGGTCAGCTGCGGAGGTCGTCACCCCCGCATTCTTTCGCATATGCCGCAGGGCCGTGCTGCCGGGTGCACATCTGAGTACGGGTGAGCCCCGGTGAGTGGCTTGGCGCCTCACCGGGGCTCAGGGGCCACGCCGGACGAGGGCTGAGGGGTCACGCTGGACGAGGGCTGAGGAGCACCCCGAGTGGTGGCTCAGCCCAGCCGGGCCGCCGCTTCCTTCGCGATCTGCTCGTAGCCCTGCTCGTCCGCGGCGAAGACCGAGTCCGCGATCGGCATATGGATCACGAGCTCGGTGAAGCCGAGCTCGGCGTACGGCCGCGCGAACTCCACGAACGCGTCGACCGAGCGCAGCGGGTGGGCCCCGGCCGCATGCGTGGCGGGGTTGAACTCCGGGGTGAAGCCGGTGAGCAGGATCTTGTCGAGCTCGCCCACGTCACGGCCCTGCTCGTCGCAGGCCTTGCCGAGCTTGGCGACCTGGGCGGCGACCGCCTCGACGGACTGCTGCGGCGTGCCCTCCTCGTACAGCTTCGGATCGCCCGTGGTCACCCACGCCTGCCCGTGCCGGGCCGCGAGCCGCAGTCCGCGCGGGCCGGTCGCGGCGACGGCGAACGGCAGCCGCGGCGACTGGACGCAGCCGGGCAGATTGCGCGCCTCGGTCGCCGAGTAGAACGTGCCCTCACTCGTGACCTCGGCCGGCTCGCTCAGCAGCCGGTCGAGCAGGGACACGAACTCGGCGAAGCGGTCCGCCCGTTCCTTCGGCGACCACTGCTCCTCGCCCGGCTTCTTGAGCGTGGTGGCGTCGAAGCCGTTGCCGCCCGCGCCGATGCCGAGTGTGATCCGGCCGCCGGAGATGTCGTCGAGGGAGATCAGTTCCTTGGCGAGGGTGACCGGGTGCCGGAAGTTCGGGCTGGTCACGAGCGTGCCCAGGCGCAGGGTGCTGGTCGCCGTGGCGGCGGCGGTGAGGGTCGGGACCGCGCCGAACCAGGGCCCGTCGCGGAAGGTCCGCCAGGCCAGGTGGTCATAGGTGTACGCGGCGTGGAAGCCGAGCTGCTCGGCGCGCTGCCACTTCTCGCGGCCGCCGTGCTGCCAGGGGGTGGTGGGGAGGATGACGGTGCTGAGACGCATGCCGTCAGCGTACGTCGCGCCGTATGTCCTCCCTCCGACCTCCGGGGCTCTGCAATTCCTCCCTCCGGGCTCTGTTGAAATTCCAAGTTACGGAATACATTTTCCACGATGTGATGACGGGGGTGATCATCTGGTGACGAAACGGACACTCCCCAGGAGTAGAGGGGAAGAACCGTGCACAGCAGCGCCTCGCCGGTCCGCAAGGCCGCGGCCGAACTCATCGGCACCGCGGCCCTGGTGGCCGTCGTCGTCGGGTCCGGACTGCAGGCCGCGCGGCTCACGGACGACACCGGGGTCCAGCTCCTGGCCAACTCGCTGGCCTCGGCGATCGGCCTCGGTCTGCTGATCGCGCTGTTCGGACCGGTCTCGGGCGGCCATCTCAACCCCGTGGTGACCCTGTCGTCCTGGTGGCTGGGGCGGCGCGACGGCCGCGGCCCGGGCACCCGCGAGGCGGTGGCGTACGTGCTGGCGCAGACCGCGGGCGCGGTCGTCGGCGCGCTGCTCGCGGAGGCGATGTTCGGGCGGGCGCAGGTCGTCTGGTCCACGCAGGAGCGGCTCGGGGACCGGCTGCTGCTCGGCGAGGTCGTGGCGACCGCGGGTCTGGTGCTGCTGATCTGCGGCCTGAACCGGATCGGACGTCAGCAGCTCGCGCCCGTCGCGGTGGCCGCGTACATCGCCGCCGCGATCTGGTTCACGTCGTCCGGCTCGTTCGCCAACCCGGCCGCGACCGTCGGGCGGGCCTTCACGGACTCGTTCACCGGCATCTCCCCCGGCTCGCTGCCCGGGTTCATCGGGGCGCAGCTGGCCGGTGGCGCGCTGGGCCTGGCGCTGGCCTCGCTGCTGTACGGTCCTTCGCGGCCGGCCGGCCCGGAGTACGGCCCTTCGCGGCCGGTCAGCCCTGAAGGCGCAGAAACTCCGGCGGTACGGCTGCCGTCAGCCACACCCCGTTCGCACTGACGCGGAAGACATGGCCGGCGCGGTGCATCGCTCCGGCGTCCACGGAGAGGATCACGGGCCGTCCACGGCGGGCGCCGACGCGCGTGGCGGTCTCGCGGTCCGCCGAGAGGTGCACGTCATGGCGGGCCATCGGGCGCAGCCCGTGCGTGCGGATTGCGTCCAGATTGCGGGCCACGGTGCCGTGATAGAGGTACGCGGGCGGGGTGGCGGGCGGCAGATCGAGGTCCACGGGGACCGTGTGGCCCTGGCTGGCGCGGATCCGGTCGCCGTCCACGGCGAAGCGCTTCTTGTCGTTGGTCGCGACCACGTGGTCCAGCTCGGCCCGCGTGAAGACGAAGCCGTGCGCGGCCGCGGCGGCGATCAGGGCGTCGATGCCGGTCCAGCCGTGGGCGTCGAGTTCGAGGCCGATGCGCTCGGGCTGATGGCGCAGGTGCTTGGAGAGGTATTTCGAGACGCGGACGGTCCGTCGCTCGTCCGGTGTTCTGTCGGATGTGTTGCGGTTCATCGCATCAGGATGACGGGACGCCGCTGAATTCGCCGAGAATTTACCTGCGTTGGGCATGATCCACAGGTAACCCGAGTTATCCACAGGCTCGTTGACGAAAATGTGGACAACTGGCAGTCATCTCAAGGGACTTGGCCAACATCCGGAGTCCCGTTCTTCCTTGCCGCCAAGGCGTCCAACGTCCGCGCATGCGCCTCACGTTCGGCCGCCGTCGCGATGAAGGCGGACAGCCCCTCCGCACCAACCAGTCCTCGTACGAGATCAATTGTGTGCACCGGAAGCGCCACCGGTATGTCGATCGGCGTCATGGGGATGGGAGGTGCCGCTCCGAGGTGCTGCTGGAGGTGGCGGGTCGCGAACGTGCGCATGGCGCGCGCCAGTTCGGCATCGACGGTCTGCTGCGCGAGCGGTCTCAGACGCCGCACGAGCGCGGCGGCCTCGGCGGCGTCCGCGTCCGTCGGCGGCTGATGCTCCAGGTACCGCATGAAGACGTGCTCGGTCGTGAACTCCAGGAAACGGGACGCTATGTGCTCGACGTGGACCCTCAACTCCCGCAGATGGGCGGCGATCGCAGGCAGCGGAACGCCCGCCGCGTGCAACTCCGCTGCCACCGCGAGCTCTTGAGGGCTCGGCACCAGGAACTCGTCCTCGCGGCCCGGAATCCTTTCCAGTACGCCGAGTTCGACCGCCTCCTCGACGGCGGCCGGGTCCGGAGTGCCGCCGAACCTGCGGTCCAGCTCGGCGCGCGTGATCCGGTCCGCCTCCTCGTCCGTCCACGGGCCGTCGACCTCGGCGACCAGGCCGAGCACACCGCCCAGACCGCGGCCGGAGTCCCAGGCCTCCAGGAGCTCCTTGATGGAGGCGAGGGTGTAGCCGCGGTCGAGCAGGTCGGCGATCTGGCGGAGCCGGGCCAGATGGGCGTCGCCGTAGACGTTGGAGCGGCCCCGGCGCTCGGGCCGGGGGAGCAGGCCGCGGTCCTGGTAGGCGCGGATGGTGCGGACCGTGGCGCCGCTGTGGTGGGCCAGATCCTCGATCCGGTACTCCGGCCGTGGCGCCGCGCCCCGCGCGGACGACGCCATGTCCGACACCGCCCCGAGCTGCTCCGTCATGCTCCCGCCCCTCTCCTTGCCCGTTGCCCCCCGACCCCTGCCCGCAGCCCGGGGGCGCTGCCCCGGACCCCGCAGCCGACTGTCACACCGGCGGCTCCATCCTCGCAATCGCCCGCAGCGCCTTCGGTGTGAAGCGGGACATCAGATGGGCGCCGCGGGCCTCCGGGGTGACCGGGACGACGGCCTCGTTGGTGAGCACCGCGTCGAGGATCGCGTCCGCGACCTTCTCCGGCGGGTAGTTGCGCAGCCCGTACAGGCGCGAGGTGCGCTTCTGGCGGCGCTTCTCCTCCTCCGCGTCGACCCCCGCGAAGCGGGCCGTCGCCGTGATGTTGGTGTTCACGAAGCCGGGGCAGATCGCGCTGACCCCGATGCCCTGCCCGGACAGCTCGGCGCGCAGGCACTCGCTGAGCATCAGGACGGCGGCCTTCGACGTCGAGTACGCCGGCAGCGCCTTCGAGGGCTGGTACGCCGCCGCGGACGCGGTGTTGATGATGTGGCCGCCCTGCCCGCGCTCGGCCATCTGCCCGCCGAAGATCCGGCAGCCGTGGATGACACCCCACAGGTTGACGTCCAGGACCTTCTTCCAGTCCTCGGAGGTCGTGTCGAAGAAGGAGCCGGAGAGGCCGATGCCCGCGTTGTTGACCAGGACGTCGACGACGCCGTACTCGGCGGCGACCTTCGCGGCCAGCTTCTCCATGGCCGCCTCGTCCGCGACGTCCACCTGCTCGCCCCAGGCCTCTGCCGCACCGACGAGCACCGCCAACTCGGCCGTACGGGCGGCCCCTTCGGCATCCCGGTCCACCGCGACGACGCGCGCCCCGGCCTCCGCGAAGGCGAACGCGGTGGCCCGGCCGATGCCGCTCGCCGCACCCGTCACCAGGACGAGCTGCCCGCCGAAGCGCTCCGCGTACGCCGCGGCCCGCCTGCTCTTGCGGCCGCGCTTGGGCGCCGCTTCCGCGGGGACCACGGGCGACCGGTCGGCCGGCGCGTCCACCTTCGTCACGAACTCACCGATCCAGGCCGCCAGTTGATCCGGCCGGGTCCGCGGCACCCAGTGCTTGGCCGCGACCGTGCGCCGCGTCAGCTGCGGCACCCACTGCTCCAGCTCGTCGTAGAGCTTCGGCGACAGGAAGATGTCGCCCTCCGGGGTGATCAGCTGCACCGGCACATGCGCATGGGCGTCGGGACGCGGACGGCTCAGCCGCGGCCGCACGTTGTCCCGATACAGCCAGGCGCCGTGCGCCGCGTCCGACGGCAGCGACGGAGTCGGATACCCGCCCCCCGCCGGGACCTTCTCCACGCGGGCGAGCAGCTTCGGCCACTGCTTGCCCAGCGGGCCGCGCCAGGCGAGCTCCGGCAGGACGGGCGTGTGCAGCATGTACACGTACCAGGACTTGGCGCCCTGCCCGAGCAGCTGTCCCACCTTGCGCGGGGTCGGGCGGGTCATCCGCTGCTTGATCCAGTGCCCGAAGTGGTCGAGCGACGGGCCCGATATCGAGGTGAACGAAGCGATCCGCCCGCGTGTACGCTCCACCGTCGCGAACTCCCAGGACTGCACCGAGCCCCAGTCGTGCCCCACCACATGCACCGGCTCGTCGGGGCTCACCGCATCGACGACCGCCAGGAAGTCATCGGTCAGCTTCTCCAGCGTGAAGCCGCCGCGCAGCGGGGTCGGCGCGGTGGAACGGCCGCAGCCGCGGACGTCGTAGAGCACCACGTGGAAGTGCGCGGCGAGGCGCTCGGCGACCTCGGACCACACCTCCTTGGAGTCCGGATAGCCGTGCACCAGAAGCACGGTGGGCCGCCCGGCGTCCCCCAGCTCCGCGACGCACAGCTCCACTCCCCCGGTCCGTACGAACCGCTCGCGCGCCCCCTTCAGCAAGCCACCGCCCATCACGCCACCGCCCGCCGTGCCGCCGCCCATCGCCCCGCCCTTCAACGTCCCGCCACCCATCGTCACGCCGCCTTCTTCCGTGCCCAGCGCCGCACATGCGGCAGATCGTCATCCAGCCAGAACGCGCTCTCCGCGGGATCCGCCGAGTCCGTGACGACGAGGAGCTCCTCGAACTTCGCGCCCGTCCCCCGGAAGCCGAGATGCGGCTCCACCGCCCACAGGCCCGGCTGCGGCGGATGGTCGGAGAACTTGTACGGCGACCACAGCGGCGACCAGCCGTCCCGGTGCCCGTGCAGCGCATCGCTCGCGAGCCCCTTCAGGGACTGCGCCCCGAAGCCGAACAGATTCGGGTTGAACCGCCGCCCCTTGACCCGGTCCACCTTGTGCGCGATCACGCCGAAGGGATACGCGCGGTGCCGGTTCGCATAGCCCTGGCGGGTCATCAGCCGCTCCACGTCCTCGTAGATCTCGCGCAGCGGCCGCCGCTCGCGGACCTCGGCGAGGATCAGCTCGCGGTGCGCCTCCAGATCGTCGAGCAGCTTGTCGTGCAGCGGGTTCGGGCCCAGACACCCCGAGTACCCGATGTCGGCCGTGTGGCCGTTGAACACCGGGGCCATGTCGAGGATGTACGGCATCCCCTCCTCCAGGACCCGGTTGGTCGGGAAGAACTGCAGCGGGATCCTGAACCCCGCGAACGCCGTGCGGTCCCCGAACCAGGCGAACGGCAAATGGAACCAGTCGCGCACTCCGCGCTCGCGCAGCCACACGCGCTGCATCCGCGCGGCCTCCCGCTCGGTCACCCCCGGGGTGAGCTGCGCGGCCACCGCCTCCGCGCACTCGTACGCGAGGGCCTGCACCTCCTGGAACCCCCGCAGCTGCGCCGGCAGCCCTGCAGAAACCACTGACCTCATCCCCACCCGCCCCGTCCGTCGGTCGATCGCTCGCTTGCTCGCACGCTCGCTTGCGGTACGTGTCCGTAACTTGACACTGATGAATGTGACAATGCCTGGCGGCGACGTCAAGGGGTCTGCGGAGGCTGTGGATAACTTCATCCGGCGGCCCCATGGACCCCCACGGACGCCCACGGCCCCCCATCCGAAGTCGGACCCCTACGGGCCCGTACACCCCAAGTCGGATACGCAGACAGGAGTCTGGTCTGACGCCAGGCGTGATGCGCGCCACTACCGTCGAACCGTGACTGTGATCGCGACCGAAAGCCTGAGCAAGCGGTTCCCCAGGGTGACCGCTCTTGACCGGCTCTCCATGGACATCGGCCCGGGTGTGACCGGACTCGTCGGTGCCAACGGAGCCGGCAAGTCCACGTTGATCAAGATTCTTCTTGGTCTGTCCCCCGCCACCGAGGGCCGTGCCGAAGTGCTCGGTCTGGACGTCGCGACCAAGGGGGGCGAGATCCGCGAGCGGGTCGGGTACATGCCCGAGCACGACTGCCTGCCGCCGGACGTCTCGGCCACCGAGTTCGTCGTCCACATGGCCCGGATGTCGGGGCTGCCGCCCGCCGCGGCGCGCGAGCGCACGGCGGACACCCTCCGCCACGTCGGCCTCTACGAGGAGCGCTACCGCCCCATCGGCGGCTACTCCACGGGCATGAAGCAGCGGGTCAAGCTGGCCCAGGCGCTCGTGCACGACCCGGACGTGGTCTTCCTCGACGAGCCCACCAACGGCCTCGACCCCGTCGGCCGGGACGAGATGCTCGGCCTGATCCGCCGCGTCCACACGGACTTCGGCATCTCCGTCCTCGTGACGAGCCACCTGCTCGGCGAGCTGGAGCGCACCTGCGACCACGTCGTCGTCATCGACGGCGGAAAGCTGCTCCGCTCCAGCTCCACCAGCGACTTCACCCAGACCATGGGCACCGTCGCCGTGGAGGTCACCGACAGCGACACCCACCCGGACGGTACGGAGGCGCTGCGCACGGCCCTGCGCGCCAAGGACGTCACGGTGCACGAGAGCCTGGAGGACGGCCTGCCCGGCGCGGGGCACATCCTCCTGATCGAGGCGACCGGCGAGGAGACGTACGACCTCGTGCGGGACACCGTCGCGGATCTCGGCATCGGCCTCGTCCGCATGGAACAGCGCAGGCACCACATCGCCGAGGTGTTCCAGGACGAGCCCGCGCACAACACGGCGGAGGTTCCGGCCTGATGAGCACCTCGAACTCCGCGCCGCAGAGCGCGGCGCAGACGCAGATCCACAACATCGGCTACCGGCACTACGACGGCGCCCGCCTCGGCCGCGCCTACGCCCGCCGCTCGCTCTACTCGCAGTCCCTGCGCGGCGCGTACGGCCTCGGGCGCAGCGCGAAGTCCAAGGTCACACCGATGATCCTGGCGGCCGTCATGTGCGTGCCCGCCGCGATCATGGTCGCGGTGGCCGTCGCCACCGACGCGTCGAAGCTGCCGATCGAGTACACGCGCTACGCGATCGTCACACAGGCGGTCATCGGCCTCTTCCTGGCCGCCCAGGCGCCGCAGTCGGTCTCGCGCGACCTGCGTTTCAAGACAGTGCCGCTGTACTTCTCCCGGCCGATCGAACGGGTCGACTACGTGGTCGCCAAGTTCGCCGCCATGGCCACGGCACTCCTGATCCTCACCGGCGTCCCGCTGATCATCATGTACGCCGGTTCCCTGCTCGCCAAGATGGACTTCTCGGACCAGACCAAGGGGTTCGCACAGGGGTTGGTCTCCGTGCTACTGCTCTCCCTGCTCTTCGCCGGCATCGGCCTGGTGATGGCCGCGCTCACGCCGCGCCGCGGCTTCGGTGTCGCCGCGGTGATCGCCGTCCTGATGATCTCGTACGGCGCGGTCTCCACCGTCCAGGCCATCGCGGACGCCCAGGGCTCCTGGGACGCGGTCGAATGGCTCGGCCTGTTCTCGCCGATCACCCTGATCGACGGCGTCCAGACCGCGTTCCTCGGCGCGACCTCCGCGTTCCCGGGCGAACACGGCCCCGGCACCGGACTCGGCCTCGTCTACCTCCTGGCCGTCCTCGCGCTGATCGCCGGCTCGTACGGAGCCCTGATGCGCCGCTACCGAAAGGCCGGGCTGTAGAACCATGGCCACCATCGAAATCGACCACGTCAGCCGCTGGTTCGGCAATGTCGTCGCCGTCAACGACGTCACCATGACCATCGGCCCGGGCGTCACCGGACTGCTCGGCCCCAACGGCGCCGGCAAGTCCACCCTGATCAACATGATGGGCGGCTTCCTGTCGCCCTCCACCGGATCGGTCACGCTCGACGGCCGCCCGATCTGGAAGAACGAGGAGATCTACAAGGAGATCGGCCTCGTCCCCGAGCGGGAGGCGATGTACGACTTCCTCACCGGCTGGGAATTCGTGCTCGCCAACGCGGAGTTGCACGGCCTCGGCAAGAAGGCCGCCGAACTGGCCCTCGCCACGGTCGAGATGGAGTACGCGCAGGACCGCAAGATCGCCACGTACTCCAAGGGCATGCGCCAGCGCGTCAAGATGGCCTCCGCCCTGGTCCACGACCCGTCGGTGCTGCTGCTCGACGAGCCGTTCAACGGCATGGACCCGCGCCAGCGCATGCACCTCATGGACCTGCTGCGCAGGATGGGAGCCGAGGGCCGTACGGTCCTGTTCTCCTCGCACATCCTCGAAGAGGTCGAGCAGCTCGCCGCGCACATCGAGGTGATCGTGGCCGGACGCCACGCGGCCAGCGGCGACTTCCGCCGGATCCGCCGCCTCATGACCGACCGCCCGCACCGCTACACGGTCCGTTCCAGCAACGACCGCAAGCTGGCCGCCGCCCTCATCGCCGACCCGTCCACGGCGGGCATCGAGGTCGACCTCGCCGAGGGTGCGCTGCTCATCCAGGCCGTCGACTTCGGCCGCTTCACCGAACTGCTGCCGCGGGTCGCCCGCGACCAGGGCATCCGGCTGCTCACCGTCTCGCCCTCCGACGAGTCGCTCGAATCCGTCTTCTCCTACCTCGTCACGGCCTGAAGGGAGCCCGACCCATGTACAACCCCACCGTCGCCCGGCTCACCTACCGTGCTCTCCTCGGCCGCCGCCGCGCGCTCATCCTCTTCCTCCTGCCGGTCCTGCTCATCGCCATCTCGGTGGCGGTACGGGCGCTCACCGGCGCCGACGACCAGGTCGCCGCGGACCTCCTGGGCGGTTTCGCGCTCGCCACGATGGTGCCGCTCATCGGCGTCATCGCCGGTACGGGGGCGATCGGCCCGGAGATCGACGACGGCTCCGTCGTCTACCTCCTCTCCAAGCCGGTCAAGCGCCCCACGATCATCTTCACGAAGCTGATCGTCGCGATCGGCGTGACCATGGCCTTCTCGGCCATCCCCACGTTCATCGCGGGCATGATCCTCAACGGCAACGGCCAGCAGGTGGCGGTCGCGTACACCATCGCGGCCCTCGTCGCCTCGATCGCGTACGCCGCGCTCTTCCTGCTGCTCGGCACCCTCACCAAGCACGCGGTGGTCTTCGGCCTCGTCTACGCCCTGGTCTGGGAGGCCCTCTTCGGCTCCCTCGTCGCCGGCGCCCGCACCCTGTCCGTCCAGCAGTGGGCGCTCGCCCTCGCCGAGAAGGTCGCGGGCAGCGACCTGGTGAAGTCCGACGTGGGCCTGCCTGCCGCGGTCGTCCTCCTCGCCGCGGTCACGGGCCTCGCGACCTGGTACGCGGGCCAGAAGCTGCGCACGCTGACGCTGGCGGGCGAGGACTGAGCGCGCTCCTCACTCTCACCCTCGTCCCCAACCAGGCTCCGGGACCTACGACTTACGTAGGTCCCGGAGCCGTTCCGTCGCCTGATCTTTCCGTGCGCCCCCGCCCGTAGCGTCACTGCCATGCGTATCGGAATCCTCGGAACAGGCCATGTGGGCAAGGCGATCGCCGCCGGCGCGGCAGCGGCGGGACACGACGTCGTCTTCGGCTCACGCACCCCCGACACCCGTACGGACCTGGGGCACCCCGCCCTGCCCCTGGCGGACGCGGCCGCCGGCGCCGACCTTGTCGTCAACGCCCTGACCAGCAACGCCTCCCTGCCCACCCTCACCGCCCTCGCCGCCGCACTCGACGGCAAGGTGCTGCTCGACATCGGCGTGGATCTCACCGCCGAGCTCGGCCTCGCCCACCCGAACTCCAGCCTCGGCGAGAAACTGCAGGCCGCCCTGCCCGCCACCCACGTCGTCAAATCGCTGTGCACCATCGACCACGAGGCGATGGCCCAGCCCCTCAAGACCTTCGCCACGCCCACCACGATCTTCCTCTCGGGCGACGACGCGGCCGCGAAGGCGACCGTCGGCGCCTTCCTCGAAGACCTCGGCTGGGCCCCCGAGGACCAGCTCGACCTGGGCGGCATCACCACGGCCCGCGGCCAGGAACACTTCGCGCTGCTGTTCATGGCGGTCGGCGACGCCCTGCAGAACTACACGTTCAACTTCCAGCTGGTGAAACCGGTGGCCTGAGCCGCCGCCGGGAAGCGCTCCGGGCACCCACAGGTGATGATCAAGGGGTGACCGAGCCGTCCGCCCCCGCGCCGGAGCGCTCGCCCGAACCGTCCAGACCGGTACGGAGCTGGGTGCGCTCCGCACCGGGCACGCACGTATGGCTCCTGGTCATCTTCTGTACGAGCCTCGTGATCGTCTTCGCCACGGACCCGTACGAGACGTATCTGCTGCACCGCAACAGCAGCAACCTGGTCCAGCTGAACGAGCATCCCGTCCAGTCCCTGCTGCTCAGCGCCTTCTGGATCGAGAACCCCGGTTCGCTCCCGATGTACGTGGTGCTCTTCGAGCTGTTCCACGCCCGCGTGGAGCGTGCCGTGGGCACCCTGCGCTGGCTCCTTGTCGTCGCGACGGCGCACATCGCGGCGACTTTGATCAGCCAGAAGGTGGTCCTCCACCAGATCCAGCACCACGACGCCCCGCGCCACCTGATCCATGTCGTCGACATCGGCGTCTCCTACGGCCTCGCCGCCTCGGCCGGCCTCCTCACCTACCTCCTGCCCGGCCGCTGGAAATATCTCTACGCGGCCGCGGTCATCGCCTTCTTCGCCATCCCCCTGGCCGCGGACGCCACGTTCACGGACCTGGGCCACGCGATCGCGCTGGCGATCGGTTTCGCCTTCTGGCCGGTCACACGTGGTCGCAGCGCGGCCAATAATTCACTGGCGCGGTACGGGCGTTGACGGGCACAGTGGAGTTGTCCACCGCGCCGCGCCGTCGGCGCGCCACCCGCTGGGAGAGGAGCACGACGATGTCCATCTCGAGCTCGTCGAGCTCCCGACAGGGCAGTCCGCAGGCACCGGCTCCGGAGTAGTTCACCGCGCTCCGTGGCAGCCGCCCTGTGAACAGCCCGGGGCGGCTTTCTCGTGCGCCATGCCGCACGGGCCGCCCCTCCCGGAGGATTGGCCGAGTGGTAAGGCAGCGGTTTGCACTGTGTTCAATTCAGAGCGAGTCGTAGTCGGGGTTCACCCCCGCGCGCGTTCGATCCGCGCATCCTCCGCCAGTAAAAGTGCTCAGCGCAGTGGGGGCGCTCAGCCCAACACCCGCAGCAACACGGCCACATGACTGTGGCCGACATCCTTCGCCGCGGTCAGCAGCGTCACCGGGCCCTCGGCCACCTGTGTGCGCAGCTCGTCCAGCGCGGCCGCCGCCTCCGGCTCCGCCAGCTCCGCCTCGTAGCGCCGGGAGAACTCCTCGAACGTGCCCGCACCCGAGTGGAACCACTTGCGGAGCTCCGTCGACGGCGTGAGGTCCTTGGGCCATACGTCGATATGGGCGTCGGCCTTCGCGACACCGCGGGGCCACAACCGGTCCACCAGGACCCGGCGGCCGTCGGAGGGGGTGGGGGCCTCGTAGATACGGCTCGCACGGACTGTCATGCGTCGACCGTAAGGCCGCAGCCCCGCGCCCACACCTCAAGCGGTGAGCAACCGCTCCAGGACCACCGCGATGCCGTCCTCCTCGTTGGAGAGCGTCACCTCGTCCGCGACCGCCTTCAGCTCGTCGTGCGCGTTGGCCATCGCCACACCGTGCGCCGCCCAGCCGAACATCGGGATGTCGTTGGGCATGTCGCCGAACGCGATCGTGTCCGCGGCCTTCACGCCGAGGCGGCGGGCCGCGATGGCGAGGCCCGTGGCCTTCGACAGACCGAGCGGCAGGAGCTCCACGATGCCCGCCCCGGCCATCGTCACCCCGACCAGCTCGCCCGCGACGCGATGCGCCACGGCCCACAGCTCGTCGTCGGTGAGCCGCGGATGCTGCACGTACACCTTGTTGAGCGGCGTCGACCACAGCTCCGACGCGTCCTTGATCGGCACGTACGGCAGCGGGCCCTCCTGGGCCTGGTAGCCGGGGCCGATCAGGACGTCACCGTCCACACCGTCACGGCTCGCGGCCAGCGACAGCGGGCCGACCTCGGCCTCGATCTTGGCGAGCGCGAGACCGGCCAGCTGACGGTCGAGCGTGACGGAGGTCAGCAGCCGGTGCTCACCCGCGTGGTACACCTGCGCGCCCTGACCGCACACCGCGAGTCCCTCGTACCCGAGGTCGTCGAGGATGTGCCGGGTCCAGGGCACCGCACGGCCGGTGACGACGATGTGCGCCGCACCGGCCTCGGTGGCCGCCGCGAGGGCGTCCCTCGTGCGCTGCGAGACCGTGTGGTCGTCACGCAGCAGCGTGCCGTCCAGGTCGGTCGCGACCAGCTTGTACGGGAAGCCCTCGCCCTGCTGTGCTGAGCTCACTTGGCGACCGGCTCCAGGACCTCGCGGCCGCCGAGATAGGGACGCAGCACCTCGGGCACGCGCACCGAGCCGTCGGCCTGCTGGTGGTTCTCCAGGATCGCCACGATGGTGCGCGGAACGGCGCACAGCGTGCCGTTGAGCGTCGCGAGCGGCTTGACCTGCTTGCCGTCGCGCATACGGATCGACAGACGCCGCGACTGGAACTCGGTGCAGTCCGAGGTCGAGGTCAGCTCGCGGTACTTGCCCTGCGTCGGAATCCACGCCTCGCAGTCGAACTTGCGGGCCGCGGACGAGCCGAGGTCACCGGTGGCGACGTCGATGACGCGGTACGGCAGCTCCAGCGAGTCCAGCCACTGCTTCTCCCACTCCAGGAGACGCTGGTGCTCGGCCTGCGAGTCCGCCGGGTCGACGTACGAGAACATCTCGACCTTGTCGAACTGGTGGACCCGGAAGATGCCCCGGGTGTCCTTGCCGTGCGAACCGGCCTCGCGGCGGAAGCAGGGCGAGAAGCCCGCGTAGCGCAGCGGCAGCCGGTCGGCGTCGATGATCTCGTCCATGTGGTACGCGGCGAGCGCGACCTCGGACGTACCGACGAGGTACAGGTCGTCCTTGTCCAGGTGGTACACGTCGTCGGCGGCCTGGCCCAGGAAGCCCGTACCGGCCATCGACTGCGGGCGGACCAGCGCGGGCACCAGCATCGGCGTGAAGCCGGCCGCGGTGGCCTGCGCGATCGCCGCGTTGACCAGGGCCAGCTCCAGGAGGGCGCCCACACCGGTCAGGAAGTAGAAGCGCGAACCCGAGACCTTGGCGCCGCGCTCGACGTCGATCGCGCCGAGGATGTGGCCGAGCTCCAGGTGGTCCTTGGGCTCGAAGCCCTCCTCCGTGAAGTCACGGATCGTGCCGTGCGTCTCCAGGGTGACGAAGTCCTCCTCGCCGCCGACCGGGACGCCGGGGTGCACGAGGTTGCCCAGGCGCTGCAGCAGCTGCTCGGTCTCTGCCTTCGCCTTGTCCTGCTCGGCGTCGGCCTCCTTGACCGCGGCGGCCAGCTCCTTGGTCTTCTTCAGAAGCTCCTGGCGCTCCTCGGGCGAGGCCTTGGAGACGAGCTTGCCCATCGCCTTCTGCTCGGCGCGGAGTTCGTCGAAGCGGACGCCGGACGACCTGCGCCGTTCATCGGCGGAGATGAGGGAGTCGACGAGCGCGACGTCCTCACCACGGGCGCGCTGGGAAGCGCGGACACGGTCGGGGTCCTCACGGAGCAGGCGAAGGTCAATCACGCGCCCCAGGCTACCGGTGCGGTGGGGTCGTCCTCGAACGGTATTGGG
Organism: Streptomyces sp. NPDC050418; assembly: GCF_044458745.1. NCBI lineage: Bacteria > Bacillati > Actinomycetota > Actinomycetes > Kitasatosporales > Streptomycetaceae > Streptomyces > Streptomyces sp. NPDC050418. Next base: position 188,865 of record NZ_JBITIG010000016.1, on the reverse strand, counting down.
CGCCGGGGTCCGCGCGGCGCATTAGGGTGACCGTATGTCGGCGACCCGCTACACGTACCTCGGCCCCGAAGGCACCTTCACGGAGGCCGCGCTGCGCACGCTGCCCGAGGCCGCGACGCGTGAGCTCGTGCCCATGGTCTCGGTGCCCGCCGCGCTGGACGCCGTACGAGGCGGGGAGGCGGCCGCCGCCCTCGTCCCGATCGAGAACTCCGTGGAGGGCGGCGTCACCGCCACCCTCGACGAGCTCGCCACCGGTGAACCGCTGATGATCTACCGCGAGGTGCTGCTGCCGATCGCGTTCGCGCTGCTCGTGCGGCCCGGCACGAAGCTCTCCGACATCAAGACGGTCACCGGGCACCCGGTCGCCCAGCCGCAGGTCCGCAACTGGCTGCGCGCCCACCTCCCCGACGCCCTGTGGGAGTCCGCCGCGTCCAACGCGGACGGGGCGCGGCTCGTGCAGGAGGGCCGGTTCGACGCGGCCTTCGCGGGCGAGTTCGCCGCCGCCACGTACGGCCTGGAAGCCCTGGTCACCGACATCCACGACGCCGAGAACGCCGAGACGCGCTTCGTGCTCGTCGGCCGCCCGGCCCGCCCCGCGGCCCCGACCGGCGCGGACAAGACCTCCGTCGTGATCTGGCTGGGCGACGACCACCCGGGCGCGCTGCTCGAACTGCTCCAGGAGTTCGCGGTGCGCGGGGTCAACCTGATGCTGATCCAGTCCCGTCCGACGGGCGCCGGCATCGGCAACTACTGCTTCGCCGTGGACGCCGAGGGCCATATCTCGGACCGCCGGGTGGGCGAGGCGCTCATGGGCCTGCGGCGGATCGTGCCGAAGCTCCGCTTCCTCGGCTCGTACCCGCGGGCGGGTGTCGCGCCCTCGGAGGTGCGCGCGCTGCGTCCCGGCACGACGGACGCCGACTTCGTCTCGGCCTCGGACTGGCTGACGCGGGCGCAGGACGGGCGGGCGTAAGCCCCCGTCAATGCCGTGGGGCGCGCTCCCCCATAGGGGCAAAGCGGTCATCCTGATTTGACTCAAGCCCCTTGTGCGGGGCGGTAGTTGCTCCATCTTATCCACAGCTGTCCACAGCCTCGGAAAGTTTTCCACAGGCTTGATCTCTGCTCTGTGGATTGCGGAACTGATCGTTCAGGCGGAGGCGGAAGACGCCTCAGGATGCCCGGTTCAAACCACCCGTACACATACTTTCGAGTGAGTTCGGGTCGCTCCAACGAGTTGATCAATGGAAACAGGCTGACGAAGGGTGACATGCCCGGCTGTGGACAGATCTGCTCCACAGGAGGTGATTTGTCGATCCCGTCATGGTTTGTTGTCGACTTGTCCCCAGGTCGAGACGTACCCCTGTGGAAAACTTCTGTGGACAGCGAAAATCCGCAGGTAGGACCGCGGCTCAGGCCTCCAGGAGGCGCTGCCCCACGTACTCGCCCTTGCCGGGGCCGCCCGGCACCGCGAAGAGTCCGCTCGCCTCGTGGCGGATGAACGCGGACAGCGCGTCACCGCGGTCGAGCTTGCGCTGCACCGCCGTGAAGCCGCGCAGCGGATCGGCCTGCCAGCAGATGAAGAGCAGCCCGGCGTCCGGGGTGCCGTCCGCGGCGATGCCGTCGTGGTACGAGAACGGGCGGCGCAGCATCGCCGCCCCGGCGTTCTGGTCGGGACGCGAGATCCGGGCGTGGGCGTCGACGGGGATGACGGCCTTGCCGTCGGCGTCGGCCTTGTCCAGATCGGGTTCCGTGGTCTCCGTGCCGCCCGTCAGCGGAGCGCCGTCCGCCTTCCGGCGTCCGATCACCTTCTCCTGGGCGCCGACCGACAGCCGCTCCCAGTCGTCGAGCAGCATCCGGATCCGGCGGAACACCGCGTACGAGCCGCCGGCCATCCACGCCGGACCGTCGCCCGACGACGGCACGAAGATCCGCTCGTCGAAGTCGGGCTCCGAGGGCTTCGGGTTGTTGGTCCCGTCGACCTGCCCCATCAGATTGCGGGCGGTCATGGGTGTGGCGGTCGCGCCGGGCGAGCGGTTGAAGCCGTTCATCTGCCAGCGCACCCGGGCCGCCGCGCCCGCGTCCTTCTGCAGGGCGCGCAGCGCGTCGAAGGCCACCAGTGCGTCGTCCGCGCCGATCTGCACCCACAGGTCGCCGTCGGAGCGCTTGGTGTCCAGGCGGTCCGAGGAGAACGGGGGCAGCGGGTCGAGCGCGTCGGGGCGCTGCTTCTCCAGGCCCGTGCGCGCGAAGAAGCTGTGGCCGAAGCCGAAAGTGACGGTCAGCGAGGACGGGCCCGCGTCCAGGGCGATGGCCGTGGCACCGTCCGAGACCTCGCCCCGCATCAGCCGCTTCGCCGTCGCCGACCAGCGGCGCAGCAGCGCGGCCGCCTCCTTGCGGCCCGCGCCCGCTGCGAGGTCGAACGCGACGAGGTGGCCCTTGGCCTGCAGGGGCGTGAGGATGCCGGGCTGGTGGGCGCCGCCCCAGGCGACCTCGGTCGCGCCGAGGCTGCTCAGCGCGGTCGGCGCGTCCGGCGCGGCGACGGCGTAGCCGGCCGCGCCGCCCGCCGCCCCGAGCACGAGGCCGCCCGCGCCGACGGCACCGGCGGTGCCGAGGAGCCGACGCCGCGAGATGCCCTCGGCGGCTTCCGAGGCACCGGCTTCCGAGGCGCGGGCCTCCGAGGCGCCGGCCGCCTCAGCCGCCTCAGCCGCCTCAGCCACCCCGCCCACTTCAGCCACCCCGCCCACCTCGGACAAGATCTCGCCATCCTTGCCGTCCCGCATGCCGTCTCAGCCGATCTTCACGTTCTTGCGCACGGTCACCTGGTCGATGTCCGAGGTGCGCACGGTCACCGACAGGTCCCATTCGCCGCCCATCGGGATCTGCACCCCGGTCGCCGCCCAGTGTCCGGTGACGATGCGGTCGGGTGTGACGGGCAGCGGGCCGATGTCCTTCGCCTCCAGGGTGAAGGAGACCTTGACCTCGGGAAGGTCGAAGGGCTTGCCGTTGGGGCGCGTGGCCCACACGTGCAGCTCGTTGGAGCCCGTACGGCCCGGGGTCAGGTCGATGCGGACCTTGCCCTTGCCGTCCTCGCCCTTGGTGTCGAACGGCAGCGTGAGGTCGAGCGGCTGGTTCACGGCCGCCGGGGCTGCGGCGCCCGCCGACTCCTCCACGGTCCGCCCGGGTTCGGTCGAGGTGAGCACGGTCGTGACCGCGAGCAGCACCACCGCCACACCCGCTTCGGCGAGCACCGAACGCCGCAGTCCCGCACGGCCCGGGTCCGCGTCCCGCAGCTGCTTCTCGCGGGCGGCGGCCACCGCGGCCTGCTGGCGCGCGAGCTGAGCGGCCCGCTTGGGGTTCTTCGGCGTCTTGCCCGAGGAACTGCCGGTGCCCGAGGAACTGCCGGAGCCACCCGCGCCCGCGGTCACCTTGGACCGCTGCTCGACGATGGTCGCCGTGCGCTCCGCGGGCAGTTCCGCGAGCCGCGCCGTCCAGCGCCGCGAGATCCAGCCGATGCCGAGCAGGACCACGATCAGGCCGATCTTGACGAGCAGCAGCTGCCCGTACGCCGTCCCGGTCAGCGCCGACCACGAGCCGACCTGCCGCCACGACTGGTAGATGCCGGTCGCCGCGAGGACGACCACCGACCAGAACGCGAGCGAGGAGAAGCGGCGCGCTCCCGCCGCGTCGAAGGACGGCACCTTGAACAGCGCCACGAGCAGCGCCGTCAGACCGCCGAGCCAGGTGGCCACGGCGAGCAGGTGCACGACGTCGACGGGCATCGCGATCCCCGTCTGGATGCCGCTGGACGCGTGCTCGGCGAGCGCCCACGTCGAGGCGATGCCCGCCGCGACCACGGAGCCGCCGATCGCGAGACCGAAGGTCAGGTCCCGCTTCTCCTTCTCGTCCTCGCGCTTCGCGTACGCCCCGAAGAGGACAGCGATGAACAGCGCCGCGGCCGCGAGGAGCAGCAGACGGGAGACGAGCGCGGCGCCGGTCTTGGTCTCCAGGACCGCGCCGATCGATCCGAGGTCGAAGACGTCGGAGAGCTTCCCGCCGTCCTGGTACGGGCCGCGCAGCATCAGCAGCGCGAGCGTGGCCGCGGTCAGTCCGACCCAGCCGTACGCGACAAGGCGCTGCAGCGGACGGGCCGTCGCGCCCTTCGGCCAGCAGATCAGCACGAAGGCCGCGCCGCCCGCCATCAGTACGAAGGCCGCGTACGAGACGTAGCGCGCGATGCCGTACAGGACACCGACCGCGCCGCCGCCGGCCTCCTGCCCGGAGAGTTCGACGGAGGTGTCGGAGGGCGCGCCGATCGAGAAGCTGAACGCGCCCGAGACCGGGTGGCTGTCGGTGGAGACGGCCTTCCAGGCCACGGTGAACGTGCCGTCGGGCAGCCCGGCGACCAGGCGCTTCTCGTACGAAGCGGTACTGCCGCTGCTGACGTCCTTGATCTCGCCGGTGTCGACCCGCTTGCCCTTGGGGTCGAGCACCCGCACCGAGTCGGCCGACATCGCGACCTTCTCGGAGAAGTGCAGCGTCACTTTCTCGGGGGCCTGCTGCACCACCGACCCCTGCCCGGGATCGGTCCCGGTGAGCGCCGCGTGGGCCGAGGCCGGTGCGGCGCCGGCGAGCAGCGCTCCGGCGACGGCCACGAACAGCAGCAGGAACTGCACGAGCGGATGGCGGGTCGCGCGCGTGCGAGGGGCGGTGGGCAGCATGGCTTGCGGTCCCCTTCTCTCAGCTGTTCTTCGGGTTGTACGTGGCTTCCTTGACCTCGAGTTCGGCCGTCAGCGGGTCCGACTTCTCGAAGCGCAGTTCCACCTCGACCTTGTCGCCGACCTTCGGCAGATGGTCGAGCTTCATGAACATCAGGTGGTTGCCGCCGCGCTCGAAGTCGAGCTCGCCGTTCGCCGGGATGTCGAAGGACTTGACCTGCTGCATCTTCTGGCCGACGGTGCGGTGCCCGATCGTCTCCTCGGCGAGCGGGCTGCTGATCGAGACCAGCTTGTCCGCGCCGCCCTTGTTGACGATGGTCAGGAAGCCGCCCGCCATGTCCTTGAGCGCGGGCTTCGGGATGAACCCGTCGCGCACGCTCAACCGGGGAGCGGAGTCCCCGGCGTCCGACGAACAGCCGGTGAGCGCGAGTGCGGTGCCGACGGCTATCGCGCAGGCGAGGTCGGTGGTGCGGCGCCTCACGGCTTGGCCCCCTTCATGATCTTCGGGAGGTCCTTGGCGTAGTCGTCCGCGGTGGCTTCCTCTGCGTTGTAGAGGACGTACCCCGCGTCGGTCTTCGGCGAGAACGCGACGACCTGCTTGCCGTGCGTCGACGTGATCGAGCCGTCCTTCTCCTTGACCGGCGGCTCGATGGTGATGCCGAGCGTGCGGGCGCTGGCCTGGACGGTCGGGAAGTCGCCGGTCAGACCGATGAAGGACGGGTCCTGCGACTTCATCCACTTGCCCAGGTGCTCGGGGGTGTCCCGTTCCGGGTCGGTGGAGACCATGATGACCTTCAGCTCGGCGAGCTCGGCCTTCGGGAGCTTCTTCTCCAGCTCCTTCTTGGCGACCGCGAGATTGCTCATGGCCAGCGGACAGACGTCCGGGCAGTGCGTGTAGCCGAAGTAGAGGAGCGTCGGCTTGCCCTTCGTCTGCTCGCGCAGATCGAACTCCTTGCCGTCGGTGTCCGTGAGGACCATGTCCGGCTTCTCGAAGGGCTGGTCGATGACGGTGGCCGCCTTGTCCTCGGACTGCTCCGACACGGCGGCGGGCGTGTCGCCGCCGTCACCCCCGCTGCCGCACGCGGTGAGCGTGAACGAGGCGGCGGCGAGCAGGGCGACGGCGGCAAGGTGCTTGGTGCGCATGGTGAATGGTCCCAAAGGGGGTCAGTTGGAGCTCGGGGTGGTCCGGCGGCGTCCGGCCAGGACGCCGAACGCGACGCCCGCGGCACCCACCAGGATGCCCACGACGCCGAGCACGCGGGCCGTGCCGTCGCTGGTGTCGGCGGCGGCGGTCTCCTCGGCGTGGCCCGCCTTGTCGTCGGTGCTGGAGGCCTTGTCGGCGGAGGCCGCGCCGCCGTGGCCGTCGCCGCCGTCGGTCAGCTTGAGGACGGGCGCCGGCTTCTCCGGCTCCTCGCCGCCCTTGACCGGCTCCTCGATCCAGCGCACGACTTCCTTGTCGCTGTAGGTCTGCAGCGCCTTGAACACCATCTGGTCGGCGTCCTCGGGCAGCTGGCCGAGCGACAGCGGGAACTGCTGGAACGTGCCGGGCTCGATGCCCTCGTCGTCCGCGGTCCAGGTGACCTTGGAGACGGCCTCGTCGATCTTGTTGCCGTGCATTTCGATCGGCTTGTCCAGCTTGGCCTTGGTGACCTTGATGTCCCAGCCGGGCACGGGCTGCGGCATCACGGACGCCAGCGGCTGGTCGGTGGGGAAGCTGACCTCGAGCTTCACGGTCGACGCCTCGTCGGACTCGTTGGGCACCTTGAAGTTGACGGTGGCGTACGAGCCCTTGGCGGCCTCGCCCTGCGGCTGCACGGAGACGTGCGCGAAGGCGGTGCCGGAGAGCAGGACGACGGAACCGGCGGCGACGGCGGACGCGGTCAGAACACGGGTGATCTTCATGGCGGAAACTCCACTCGGCAGGGATGACAGGTGTCGGGAAGCGCGTCGGCCGCAGTACGGCCGCGCGCGAACGCCGCGCGACACCTTCTGCCTCGGTGGTGCAGCAGGCGCGCGTCAGGCGGCGGGGACGAACGCCGCCGCGGGCGGTCCGCGCCGGATCACCGTGTGCGCGAGTGCGGTGACACGGGGCCTCGCCGGGGCGTCCGGCGTGGTCCGGTGGGTGGTGAGGGCGGGCGCCGGGACTCCGGGCAGCCCGCTGTGCAGGGCCCGTACGAGAGACAGCGCGGCGCGCAGCGCGCGGACGAGCGCTCCCTGTGCGACCCCTTCGGCGCCGTGCACCGACAGGTCGACGAGCCGCGTCACCGCGAGGTCGCCGAGGCGCAGCAGCCGGCCGAGGGCGAGTGCGGCCAGCAGGTGGCCGGTCAGCATCGGAAGGTCGGGCAGCAGCCCCGCGTGCTCCGCCTGGTCCGCGCTCGCGCCCGTCAGGTGCTCGGCGTGCGGCGCGGCCGCCACCAGCTGCCCGTAGCCGAACAGGCAGTGCAGCCCGAGCTGGCCCACCGCGAGCGCCCCGCTGATCACCGCCGAGGAACGCGCCCGCCCGGCGAACGGCACGGCGGCCGTGAGCGAGAGCAGGAACCCGAGGGCGAGCGACCACAGGGGTACGGCGCCGTGCGAGGCGAGAACATGGCCCCCCGCGGACAACGCGACACAGACCGTGGCGAACGCCACGGCCCTCAGCAGCCGGAACTCCGTTCCCGGCCGCGGTGCCTGCGGGTGGGGGGCAGTCATGACCGGCTCATCATCGCACTGGGCTCCGCCCCTCCGTACGGCAGGTCCGCAAGGTCCGGAACGCTCCGTTCTGCACGCTCCGAACCGCTTCCCGGTGGTTCCCTTACACCCGGTGCTGTATCCGCGACATCCGCCGTATGGGCGGGATCACGTCAACTGGGCGATTGCGCACGGCCGTAGGCGGCAATACGTATCCGTATGCCGAGCCGCAGCCAGGAGGCCAGAGCCATGAGCCTTTGGTGGTCACTCCACTTGCGGCGGGAGGCTGCCAGCGTTCCGTACGCCCGGCGGCATCTGCTGGGCGAGATGGACACCGCGGGCGTCGACCCCGATGTCTCGTACGACCTGTCCGTGGCACTCACCGAGGCCTGTGCCAACGCGGTGGAGCACGGCGCCGCCGCCCACCGCACCGCGCAGGACGAGTACCGGGTCACCGCCTATCTGGACGGTGAGAAGTGCCGGATCGAGGTGGCCGACTCGGGCCCTGGCTTCCCGCCCGCGGCGGTCCGCCGCCCCGTGGCGCGCAAGCCCGCCCCCGTGGCCCAGGAGTACGGGCGCGGCCTCGATCTGATCGAGGAGCTCGCCGACCATGTGTCCTTCGCCAACCGGGGTGGCGCGGTGGTCAGTTTCGACAAGGTCCTCAAGTGGCGTGAGGGCGCACCGCGCGTGCCGGCCTGAGCCGAGCGCGGAGCCGAGCGCCCCGGCCGTTGTGGACCGGGGCGCGGGGGGATTCCGAGGGGTGGCCGGATTCCGAGGGGTGGCCGGCTACTTGCCGAGCGCGGACAGGCCCGCCCGGGCGAAGGCCTCGTCCTGGTCGCCGCTCGGCGCCCCGCCGACGCCGATGCCGGCGAGACACGTCGGCTCGCCCGGGACGGGCACACCGCCGCCGAGGAAGAGCGAACCGGGCAGGTCGCGCAGGCCCGGGTTGGTGGCGAGCCGCTCGGCGAGCACCGAGGTCGGCGTGCAGAAGTGCGCGGCGGTCGCGGCCTTGCGGACCGCGGACTCCATGGTCAGCGGTCCGGCGCCGTCCCCGCGGACCTGCGCGATGACCGTGCCGTTGCGGTCCACGATCGCGACGCTGACCCGCTGGCCCGCGGCCTTCGCGGCCGCCAGCGTGCGCTGGGCGATCTTGAGCGCGGCGGGCGCCGAGACATGGCTGTCGCGGTACATCCAGGACGGCGAGGTGGCCGATGCGCCGGCGGCGGGCGGGGTGTCGGAGGCCGCCGCGGGCAGTACCGAGGAGACCGTGGCGGCCGCGGCGAGCAGCAGGGCGCAGACGGTGGTTCGAGTGGACATGACGCTCCTTGCGACGGGAGGCGAATCGTTCACCTCGCTCGCCGTGCATCGTCGGCGCCGCCCCGCCGGATTCAGCCGCCGGTCGGATGATCGCCCGCGGGGATCAGTCGATCGAGCGACGAGAACCGAGGCCGGATGGGCTGCGGGTCCGCGTCTCAGCCCACCCGTCCCGCCCACCCCACCCGGTCACCCCTGCGCAAGCACCGAACAAAGCGCCTCCACCGCCGCCTCGTACGCGTGCTCGGGTGACGCCGCGTACCCCACGACGAGGCCGTCGGGAGCGGGCCCGGGTGCGTCCGGATGCCGGAAGGCCGAGAGGCCGTCGAGGGCGATCCCGGCCCGGGACGCCTTGTGCAGCACGCTCTTCTCCGTGCCGGGCGGCAGCCGCAGCACCACGTGCAGTCCGGCCGCGATGCCCGCCACGGACACCCGCGGCGCCCGCTCGGCCAGCGCGCCGAGCAGCCGGTCACGCCGCCCCCGGTAGCGCTGCCGCATCCGGCGCACATGCCGGTCGTACGCCCCGGATGTGAGGAACTCCGCGAGCGTCAGCTGGTCGAGCGCGCTCGCCCACGCCTCCCGTTCGCCCTTGACCGCGAGCACCTCGTCGACGAGATGCCCGGGCAGCACCATCCAGCCGAGCCGTACCGCGGGCGACAGGCTCTTGCTCACCGAGCCGAGGTAGATGACGCGCTCGGGGTCGAGTCCCTGGACGGCGCCCACCGGTTCGCGGTCGTAGCGGAACTCCCCGTCGTAGTCGTCCTCCAGGACGAGCCCGCCGCGGCGCCGCGCCCAGTCCACCGCGGCCGCCCGCCGCCCGGGCGCCAGCGGCCCGCCGGTCGGGAACTGGTGCGCCGGGGTGAGCAGCATGTGCCGCGCGCCGGACGTCAACTCCTCGATCCGGGCGCCCTGTCGGTCGACCTCGACCGGCACGGTGCGGACGGAGGCGGCGGCAAGCAGGGCGCGGTGGAAGCCGAGCCCGTACGCCTCGACGGCCAGAGGGCCGCGCAGCACGCCGCGCCCCGAGCCGCCCACGCCACCGAACAGCAGCCGCAGCCCGTGCGCGAACCCGGAGCAGACGACGATCAGCTCGGGCGAGGTCCGCACGCCCCGCACCCGCCCCAGGTACTCGGCGAGCGCCGCGCGCAGCTCGGGCCGCCCGCGCGGATCGCCGGGCCCGAAGGCCTCGTTGGGTGCGGCCAGCAGTGCGCGGCGGGACGCGGACGCCCATGCCGTGCGCGGGAAGGAACCGGCGTCGGGCATGCCCTGCCCGAGATCGTGCACCACTTTGCGCGGCACCCGCGCGGGCGGGACGGCGCCGCTCCCACCGGGCACGGCCCGCGACGCCACCCGCGTCCCCGACCCCTGCCGCGCGGTCAGCCAGCCCTCGGCGACCAGTTCGGCGTACGCGCTCGCGACCGTGTTGCGGGTGAGCCCGAGGTCCGCGGCGAGCGAACGGTACGGCGGCAGCTTCTGCCCCGGCCGCAGCCGCCCCTCGCGCACGGCGGCGCGCAGCGCACGGATCAGTGCCGCGCGCCTGCTGCCCCCGGCGCCGAGCTCCAGATGCAGATCGGCGCCGATCCCCGCGGCCTGCTCGGCCCAGCTGTCCGCCATGCACCCGAACATACGGAAGGGGCGGTACGCAGCCGCGCACCGCCCCTTCCCGTACTGCGTACGGAATCAGCCCTTGAGCGAAGCCATCCAGGCCTCGACCTCGTCACTCGTGCGCGGCAGCGCGTCCGAGAGGTTCCGGTTGCCGTCCTCGGTGACGAGGATGTCGTCCTCGATCCGGACGCCGATGCCGCGGTACTCCTCGGGCACGGTCAGGTCGTCGGCCTGGAAGTACAGACCGGGCTCGACCGTGAGGCACATGCCCGGCTCCAGCGTGCAGTCCACGTACGTCTCGCGGCGGGCGGCCGCGCAGTCGTGGACGTCCATGCCGAGCATGTGACCGGTGCCGTGCAGCGTGAAGCGGCGCTGCAGTCCGAGCTCGAGGACCCGCTCCACGGTGCCTTCGAGCAGACCCCACTCGACGAGCTTCTCGGCGAGCACGCGCTGCGCGGCGTCGTGGAAGTCGCGGTAGTTCGCGCCCGGCTTCACCGCGGCGATCCCGGCCTCCTGGGCCTCGTACACCGCGTCGTAGATCTTCTTCTGCAGCTCGGAGTAGCGGCCGTTGATCGGCAGCGTACGGGTCACGTCCGCGGTGTAGAGCTCGTTGGTCTCCACGCCGGCGTCGAGCAGCAGCAGGTCGCCGGAGCGGACCTCGCCGTTGTTGCGCACCCAGTGCAGGGTCGTGGCGTGCGGGCCCGCGGCGCAGATCGAGCCGTAGCCGATGTCGTTGCCCTCGACGCGGGCGCGCAGGAAGAACGTGCCCTCGATGTAGCGCTCGGAGGTCGCCTCGGCCTTGTCCAGGACCTTGACGACGTCCTCGAAGCCGCGCGCGGTCGAGGCGCAGGCCTGCTCGAGCTGCGCGACCTCGAACGCGTCCTTCACCAGGCGCGCCTCGGACAGGAAGACCCGCAGCTCCTCGTCGCGCTCGGCGGTGACCTTGTCGGTCAGCGCCGCCTCGATCCCGGCGTCGTGCCCGCGGACCACGCGGGTCGGGCCGGTCGACTCGGCGAGCGCCTCGGCGAGCTTGCGGACGTCGGAGGCGGGGATGCCGTACAGCGTCCCGGCCTCGGTCAGGGAGTGGCGGCGGCCGACCCACAGCTCGCCCTGGCCGTCCAGCCAGAACTCGCCGTTCTCGCGGTCGGAGCGCGGCAGCAGGTACAGCGTGGCCTCGTGGCCGCCCTCGGCCGGCTCAAGGACGAGGACGCCGTCCTCCGTCTGGTTGCCGGTCAGGTACGCGTACTCGGTGGAGGCGCGGAAGCTGTACTCGGTGTCGTTCGACCGCGTCCTGAGCTTGCCCGCGGGGATCACCAGACGCTCGCCCGGGAACGCCGCGGACAGCGCGGCACGGCGCCGGGCGGTGTGCCCGGCCTGGGCGATCGGCTCCAGATCGGTCAGCTCGGTGTCCGCCCAGCCGGAGCGCATGCTCTCGGCCAGCTCGTCGGAGACGCCCGGGTACAGGCCGTTCTTCCGCTGCTTGATGGGCTTGTCGGCTGCTGCTTCTTCGCCGGGTACGGCGTCGAGCTCGTCGGCCACGGGTGCCTCCTCGTTGTGACTTGGACCGCCTTCCATCGTATGGCCGTACGAAAGCGCTCCACGGCCTCGCGACCATGGCGAACGTCACGCGAAAGGGATGCTTGGGGCATTGCGCCCCATGGGTTCCGGCCGGGCGGCGGCCTCACTCGAAGCGCGCCGCCAGCAGCACGACGTCCTCATTGCTGTCCGCCTCGTCCAGACCGTCGGGCAGTACGGTCCGCAGGACGTGGTCCGCGATGGCCCCGGGATCGTCCCGCAGCGCCTTCGGGACGCTCGCCGCCGCCGCGTGCAGCCGGGCGAAGGCGCGGTCCATCGGGTCGCCGGTGCGGTGCAGCAGCCCGTCCGTGTAGAGCAGCACGGTTTCGCCGGGATCCGGCGAGAGGTCCACGCTGGGCGCCTCCCAGCAGCTCAGCATCCCGAGCGGCGCGGACAGCGAGGTCTCGACGAACTCGGTGCGCCGCTCCCCGATGATCAGCGGCGGGGAGTGCCCGGCCCCGGCGAGCACGATGGTGCGCCGGCGCGGTTCGCAGTACGCGAAGAGGGCGGTGGCGCTGCGGGCCGGTTCGGTGAGCCGGAGCAGCAGCTCCAGGTCGGACAGGACGGCGACGGGGTCCTCGCCCTCCATCACCGCGTACGCCCGCAGGGACGCCCGCAGCCGCCCCATCGCGGCGACGGCGCTCGGCCCGGACCCGGTCACCGACCCGACGGCGAGCCCCAGCGCGCCCTCCGGCAGCGGCAGCGCGTCGAACCAGTCGCCGCCGCCGCGCGGCCCGGTGCGGTGCCGGGCGGCGAGCTGCACCCCGGCGACCCGGGGCAGCCGGCTCGGCAGCAGCTCCTCGGCGATCGTGGCCGTGGTCGTACGGGCCCGCTCCAGCTCGACGAGGCGGGCCAGGTGCTCGCTCGCGTACCGCGCGTAGAGCCCGATCAGATGCCGCTGCCGCTCGACGGGCTCCGCCGGCTCGTCGTACAGCCAGACGGCGGCGCCGAGCCGGCCGCCCTCGCAGCCCAGCGGCATCGCGTAGCTCGCCGCGAATCCGAGCTGCGCGGCGACCGCGCGGTGGCGGGGGTCGAGGTGTTCGTCGGCGAGCAGATCCGGCTGTGCGATGCCGCCCTGGCCGGATTCGGGCGCGAGGGTGCCGTCGAGCAGCCGGCCGTAGCAGGTGCCCTGGCGCGGCACGGTCTCGATCTGCCCGAGATCGGCGCGGCCGAGGCCGAGACCGGTCAGGGTGTCGGGGCCGAGCCCGTCGGCGGGTTCGAGGACGACGAAACCGCGGCGCGCGCCGACGAGGGCGGCCCCGGCGCGAAGGAGCTCGCGCAGTCCGTCCTCGAGGGTCGTGGTGCGGGTCAGCCGTTCGGTGAGCTCATGGAGCGTGGTGAGGTCGGAGACCCAGCCCGCGAGCCGGTCCTGGATCACGGCCGCCGGGGTGGCGGGCGTAGGGGCGCAGTCGGGCGCCGCAGTGTGCGCGGGGGCGGGAACCGAGGAAGAGCTGGGATCGATTCCGGCCACTTTCGGAAGGTGCGGGGCGTTCATGGCGCGCTGATCCGACGGTATTCCGCCTGGTGCATATTGCCCTTTAGCATCGCAAACCCCCATGTCATTCTGCGCCGCCAGCAATAGCTCCACATCTACACTCAGTGGTCTGGGGATGTCCAGCATTGTCCAGCGAGTATTCCTGGTGTCCAGGAGGTGTACGGGGCGACCGTGACGAAATGAGAACTTGGCAGAAAACAGCCCTGTCCTATCGGGTATTGCGGTCCCATGGAGCCGCACAAACCGCTCGCTCAGAGCGTCAGGATCGGCGTAACGGGTACGTACTGGATTGAGCGCGGCGGGAGTTGACGCCGCTCCTGAACCAGACGACGGACCTCTACGTCTTAGAGAGCGACGGCCACGTACCGGCCGGCTTCATGGCGGTGCGCGCCAGGGCGCGCCACCCATCGCCATGGTTGTAATGGATGCATCGCAGTGCAGTCCGAGCTCCAAGCGTGACTCAAGTGTCCGCAATGTTCGAAGTGGTTCCAAGTGGTCCGAAGCGGCCCGCAGTGTCGGTAGTGTCTCTGCGTTTTCAACGGAAAGGAACGAGCGCTCATGCGCGAGATCCTCGGAAGGCGACGCAGGCTCCTGTCGAAGCGATCCGGTGAGCGATCCGGTGGGAGGCCTGATCAGATCGGTGCGGCCCTGACATTCGCGGGCAGCTGGCAGTGGCCGGTGGTCCCCGGAGCGGGCCCGCGGCAGACCGGATCGCCGCAATGCTCATGCCCCGAGCCCGACTGTGCGACCCCGGGCGGCCACCCCCTCGACCCCGGCCTCCTCGCCGCGACCAGCGACGAGCGGATGGTCCGCTGGTGGTGGACGAACCGGCCCACGGCGCCGATCGTGCTGGCCACGGGCGGTCCGGGTCCCAGCGCGGTGAGCCTGCCGGCCATCGCCGCGGCCCGTTCGCTCGCGGTGCTCGACCGGCTCGGCGTCCGCGTCGGCCCTGTCGTCGCGACCCCCGACCGCTGGTCGCTGCTCGTCGCGCCGTACTCGATGCCGCACCTCGGCGAACTGCTCTACGCCAAGGACCACGTCCCCGGCTCGCTCCGCTTCCACGGCAGCGGCGGCTATGTCGTCCTGCCGCCCTCGGAGACCGGTCAGGGCGAGGTCCGCTGGGAGCGCGCGCCGCTGCCCGGCTCGGCGACGCCGTGGCTGCCGGACATCGAGGCGCTGCTCGACGTCCTGGTCGACACGCTCACTCATACGGGTGTGAGCGCGCCCGAGTTCTAGGCGGCCCCGGCGCGCGTGGCGCCCCGCCCCCCTCGCCCGTCGCTATGTTCGGCTCACCTCCGTTGGTTCCTGGTTCAGTTGAGCAGGTGGGTCCCTTGCAGCGAGCACGTCTGTCCGCGCTCATCGCCGTCGTGGTGCTCGCTGTCGCGCTGCCGCTGGCGGGTGCGACCGCGGGGCCGGGGGATTCGGCCGTACGGGGACCAGGGGCCGGACGGGTCGAGGAACCCGTCGAGCAGGAGGCACCCCCGGCGGACAACGCGGGTGACGGCAGGACGGGTGACGGCAGGACGGGTGACGGTAAGACGGGTGACGGCAAGGCGCCCGCTCTGCTCACCGGCCTCGGTCTGGCGACCGCCGCGCGGTGCGGTCCCGAACTCGCCTCGCCCGAGGGTGTCGAGGCACAGACCTGTGTGCTCAGCCAGGGCGAGGACACCTGGGCGCGGACCTACTACCGCAACGCCACGGGCTCGGAACTGCAGTCGGTGCTCACGCTGATGGGGCCGGACGGGCGCACCGTGCAGATGCACTGCAGCGTCGGCGCGGGCGATGAGCCGGGCGCGTGCGAGACGCCGCGGGAGCCGACCGCGGGCGGGCCCGAGGGGTACTCGGCGGTGGCGGAGTTCGCGGCGGGCGAGGCGATGGTGCTGCGCTCGGGGAGCAATCCCGGGGGCGACGCGGCCGGGGGCAACGAGGCGGCAGGACCGGACAGTTGATCCGGCGGGCGGGTGCCGTGGCGCCGCGGGTGCGGGCATGGAAAGGCCCGGTTGCTGGCGACGGGGGATGCACCAGCAACCGGGCTACTTGAACGGTAACCTAAGATCTGCCGTTCGCAAATTCGGTCTCGGCCCGTATCGGCCAATCCGCTGGGGATTTACCGGTGAAGGCCGGGAGTTGTGACCGGTCTCATACCATTTCTATGGCTTTCCTGTGCGCCGAATCGATCTTGAATGGCGCTTTTCGATCATTCGGTGAGCGGCGCGGGGCCACTCGGCGGCCCCGCGCGAACTGACCGGCCGGTCAGCTCAGGGTGACCTGGCGGTTGGTGAGACCGCCGCGCGCCCGGCGCTCCTCGCCCGTCAGCGGCGCCGTCTCGGCAAGCGCCCCGGCGAGCCGCTCCGCGAACTCGGCGGCGGGCTTCTCGACATCGGCCGCACCCATGCCCGACGGCAGATCCCACACGGGCACCATCAGACCGTGCGCACGGAACGAGCCGACCAGGCGCGTGCCTTCGCCCAGGCTCGACGTACCGGCCGCGTGCAGCCGCGCGAGCGCGTCGAGCAGCTTCTCCTCGGGGTGCGGCATGACCCAGCGCAGGTGGTTCTTCTCCGGCGTCTCGCACCAGTACGCGGCGTCGGCGCTGTCGAGCTTCACCGTCGGGATCGCGGCGGCGTTGGCCCGCTCCAGGGAGGCGGTCACCTCGGCGTTGGCGTTCTCCGCGTCCGGCACCCAGAACTCGAAGCCCTCATGCACGACCGGCTCGAACGGGGCGTCCGCGTCGAGCAGTTCCTGCAGCCGCGGCCCCTCGGCGCCCGCGCGGCGCGCCGCGACCGGGTTGCCCGGCTCGGTGGCGAGCGCCTGCGTGAGGATGTCCGCGAGGTCGCGGCTGAGGTCGCCGGAGGACGTGTCGTTCTGCAGCCCGATCAGGACCGAGCCGTCCTCGCGGCGCAGACCCGGCCACGCCATCGGCAGCACCGTCGCGAGCGTCACCGACGGAACGCCCTCGGGCAGCCCGTCCTTGAGGGTGAGCTCGACGGTCGCGGCGGGCACCAGCTCGCGCAGCGCGACCCAGTCGCACTCGCCCGGCAGGCCCTCGAACGGACGCTGCACCAGCTCGGTCACGGCCTGCGCGGCGGCCCGGCCGTGGCACGCCTTGTAGCGGCGGCCCGATCCGCAGGGGCAGGGCTCGCGCGCACCGACAACGGGCCAGTTCCCATCAGCGGCTCCGCCGCGGGCCCCGTCGCTGATCTGCGCCTTCTGCGGCTTCTTGGTCTGCGGGCGCTTCTTGGCCATCGTGCGTCTCCCGGTCACGGCTTGGGCGGTACGGCCGTGAGCCTAGCCGTTCGGCCCCGGCGCCAAGGCCGTTCCTGCACCGGCTCAAGGCGCCGTCAGGACCACCCACACGGTGACCTCGCCCGAGGCCCCGTCCCGTACACCCCACTCGTCGCCGAGCGCCGCGATGATGCCGAGGCCGCGGCCACCGCGTGCCGTCACCGACGGAGTGGCCGGAACCGGTCGGGTCGGGCCGCCCCCGTCTGTCACCTCGACGGTGAGCCTGCCCGAGTTGTCCAGCCGCCAGGCCGCGCGCACGCTGCCGTCGCCCATGACCTCCGCGTCCCCGAGCGGGCGGCCATGCCGGCAGGCATTGCTCAACAGCTCGGAAAGGACCAGAACGGCATCGTCTATGACAGCTTCGGATACGCCGCTGATACGCAGCTGATCACGCATGCAGTGTCTTGCACGTCCCACGCCCGCAGGGCCATGGGGAACGGCCATGCTCGACGACGCCGGCACCTCCTGTGCCACCACCAACGCCACCCCCGCGACCTCCTTAGCCCCACGCCACGGTGTGGATGCCCCGCTGCCCGTGACCGGAAACCGGCCAATCCGCAGTCCGTGACGCCTTCATGACGCACTCAGGACAAACGAACACGGTCCGAACGCGCCGGTGCACTCTGCGTGTGTGACACCGGGTGCGGATGGGTGCCGGGCGGGTGTGCGGGGGCGGCTAGGCGCGCCCCAGTTGTTGCAGTACCGCCCGCGGGCGGTTGGTGATGATCGCGTCGATGCCGAGGCGGACGCAGAGGTCCACGTCCTCCGGCTCGTTCACGGTCCACACATGCACCTGGTGCCCGGCCCGCTGCAGTTTCTCGATGTGCGCGGGATGGTTGCGTACGAGACGGATGCCGGGGCCCGCGATCCGTACCCCTTCAGGAAGGCGGCCGTCGCGCACGCGTGGCGTCAGGAACTGCAGGAGATGCACGGTCGGCAGGGTCGGCGCGCCCGCACGCACCCGCTGCAGGGAGCGCGCGGAGAAGCTCATCACGCGGACCGGGGAGTCCTCGGCCGCCTTGGGCGCGTCGAGGCCGAAGCGCTTGAGCAGCAGCAGGAGCCGCTCCTCGACCTGGCCAGCCCAGCGCGTGGGGTGCTTGGTCTCGATCGCGAGCTGCAGCGGGCGGCCCGCGTCCGCGACGAGTTCGAGCAGCCGCTCCAGGGTGAGGACGGAGGTGTCCTCCCAGTCCGGGCCGTCCTCCCTGTTCTTCCAGGAGCCGAAGTCGAGCGCGGCGAGATCGGCGAGCTCCAGCGCCGAGACGGCTCCGCGGCCGTTTGACGTACGGTTGACGCGCCGGTCGTGGACGCACACGAGGTGTCCGTCGGCCGTGAGCCGGACGTCGCATTCCAGCGCGTCCGCGCCGTCCTCGATCGCCTTCTTGTACGCGGCGAGGGTGTGCTCGGGAGCGTCCTCGGAGGCGCCGCGGTGGGCGACGACCTGGATCGACCGGGGGTCGCGCTGCGGGGTTCGTGCGGAAGTCACCGCGACATGGTGTCACTCCGGGACGTGCACGCGCGCCCGCCCGGGGTTTCCTGACGGAGGCTCAGCGGATGCGCCGGTTCCGGGCGCCGCCGAGGATGGGCGACGGACACACAGGTGCGGCTTATGGTGCCCTGACGTCCGGTGGGAAAGGCTTGCGGAGCATCAATGCGGACTGACGCCGTGGATCGAGGAGTAGAGCTGTGAGCACCGAGAACGAGGGCAACGAGGTTCCCCCCGCCCCGTCCGTACCTCCTGCGTCTGCACCGGCTGCGTCTGCGGCTCCTGTACCCGCAGCCGCTCCTGAGCCCGCGCCCCCCGCTCCCGCTCCCGCGTCCGGACCGGCCGCACCCGCGCCGGAGCCCGCCGCCGCGCCGCCGGCGCACCCCGTGACCCCCGCCCCCGACGAGCACCTGACCGCTCCGCTGCCCCCCGTGGCCGCGGGCGGGACGACGCAGCTGCCGCCGGTGCCGCCCGCCGCGGGGGACGGCGGCTGGCCTCCGCAGCCCCCGGCCACCCCGGCGTACGCGAACGGCGGCCCCGAGTGGGGCGCCACGTACCAGCCGGCACCCCCGTCCCCCAAGTCCCGCAAGGGCGGCCTCGTCGCGGCCGCGCTCGCCGCCGCGCTCGTCGCGGGCGGTGTCGGCGGCGGCATCGGCTACTGGGCGGCCGAGCGCAACGACGGCGGTACGGACTCGACGACCGTCTCCGCCTCGGACACCCCGGCCGACCTCAAGCGCGAACCGGGCTCGGTCGCGGGGATCGCCGCGAACGCGCTGCCGAGCGTCGTCACCATCGACGCGCAGGGCGGCGACGGCGAGGGCGGCACCGGTACCGGCTTCGTCTACGACCGCGAGGGCCACATCCTCACCAACAACCACGTGGTGGCGAACGCGGCGCAGGGCGGCAAGCTCTCGGCGACGTTCTCCGACGGCAAGAAGTACGCGGCCGAGGTGGTCGGCCGCGCCCAGGGCTACGACGTGGCCGTGCTCAAGCTGAAGAACGCCTCCGGCCTCAAGCCGCTCGCCCTCGGCAACTCCGACAAGGTCGCGGTCGGCGACTCGACGATCGCGATCGGCGCGCCGTTCGGGCTCTCCAACACCGTGACCACCGGCATCGTCTCCGCCAAGAACCGCCCGGTCGCCTCCAGCGACGGCGGCGCGAGCCGCTCGTACATGAGCGCGCTGCAGACCGACGCCTCGATCAACCCGGGCAACTCCGGCGGTCCGCTGCTGGACGCACGCGGCGCGGTGATCGGCATCAACTCCGCGATCCAGTCGGCCGGTCAGGGCATGGGCGGCCAGCAGGCCGGTTCGATCGGCCTCGGCTTCGCGATCCCGATCAACCAGGCGAAGAACGTGGCCAAGCAGCTGATCGAGAACGGCAAGGCCACGTATCCCATGATCGGTGCCTCCGTCACCATCGACGAGACGAGCCGCGAGGGCGGCGCGCGCATCACCGAGCAGGGCACCGGCGGCACCGACCCGGTCACGCCGAACGGCCCCGCGGCCAAGGCGGGCCTCAAGCCGGGCGATCTGATCACCAAGCTCGACGACCGCCCGATCGACAGCGGCCCGACCCTGATCAGCGAGATCTGGAACCACAAGCCGGGCGACACCGTGAAGCTCACCTACGAGCGCGACGGCAAGGAGCGGACGGTCGACGTGGTGCTGGGCAGCAAGGGCGAGGAAAACTGATCACGCGCCGCCTCGCGCGGGCCTGATCAGTCCGCGGGGGCGGCCGTCTCCCGTCCCGCCGCGCTCAACGGGCAGCCCCTGAGCCCCGGTTGGGGCCGGGTGCCCAGCTCCTCGATGCGGTAGCCGTCGGGGTAGCCCTTGATCTCGCGGTTCTGACGGGCGAAGTGCGGGGCGCGGCGCGGCGGCATCAGCCGCACCGCCCGCCCACGCAGCCGGACCGCCCCGCGCACCACGGTGCGGACGAGAGGGGACGGCGCCTCGTAGCGGAACGCGCGCAGCAGATGGTCGTCGAGCAGCGCCAGGACGCCGGTGCGCAGCAGGGGCGCGAGCGGGGCCGGGTACCAGGAGGCCATCAGCGCGATCGTGGCATCCGAGACCTCGCGCGAGCGGGCGTCCCAGCCGAAGTGCTCCTTCTCGTACGAGTCGAGGCAGTCCTCGAACTCCTCGTACGTGCCCGGGATGTCCTTGATCCCCATGTGCCGGCCGAGCATCCGGTAGTACGTGACCGTGGCGACGGTCTCGTGCCGCGAAAGGCGGCGCCAGCCGTACGCGTCGATCCAGCGCTTGGGCGTCACCACGAACGTGGACAGGACGTACCGCATGTCGTCATTGCCGATCTCGTAACTGCGGTGCATCTGATTGATCCGCCGGATGGCACCCTTGCCCTCCTCGGACCCGAACCCGAACTCCAGGACACTGTCGAGCAGCAGAGCGGTGTCGTCGTACCGCTTCTGCGAACGGCCGGTCAACTCGGCTGTCTCGGCGAGGAGTCTGCCGATGCTGGGCACGGCGTAGGTGCGGTACAAAGCCAATTCAAGTGCCCGTGTGACATCCCACGGGAATTCGTGCGCGACCATCAGCCGGTAGATCTCGGTGGCATCGCCCACGGGGTCGAGGCGCCGGATCTCCGCGAGCCGTTCGTACCTCTTCGACGCCATGGGCCTGCCTCTCCTCGGGTCCGCGCACCTGAGGAGTTCCTACCACCCCGGGGCGCGGGGTGGCAGAACACGACGGACGGATCCGGCTCAGCGCACGAGGACGCGTACCGGCTTCGAGGCGATGCAGACGGGCGCGGTGGTGCGCATCGTGTACGCGTCCGACTCGTTGGCCGTGCACGCGACGATCCGCAGGTCGTTGGGCCCCTTGATGCCGAGCTTGACCCGCATGCTGTACGTACGGTCGGCCTTGGTCCGTACGGTCGCGGGCAGGCTCACCCACTCCTTCTTCTGCCGCTGCTGCAGCGTCACTTCGGTCCCGGCGGGCAGCGCACCGGCCCGCCCGCGCAGCCGGAACTCCTCCTGTGCGTCGACGGCCGCCACGCTCGCGTCGACGGTGACCGCCGGCACCTGCCGGTCGTCGGCGGGCCGCGGCTCGGCCGGCGGCGCGGCGGCGAGCGCGGGCTGGACGGCCGCGGCGGAGAGCAGCAGTGCGGTGGTGGCGAGGGCGATACGGGTGGCGTGACGGAACGGCTTCACGTGAGGTCCTTAGTGAGGTGCGGATGGCGTTGCCAGGGCGAACCTCACAGCAATGCGCGCTCCGTCCCGTCCGTAAACGCGGCCTCGGCCAAAGGGAGGGCATGGGCGCGGGCAGGGCGCCGGCATACGGAAGGGGCGCCGTCGAGCCGACGGCGCCCCTTCCGACCGGCCGGTCACCGGTCGCACGCGGTGGGTGTGGGATTTGAACCCACGGTGGCTTGCGCCACGACGGTTTTCAAGACCGTTCCCTTAGGCCGCTCGGGCAACCCACCTCGCCCGTCCCGCCTGGGACGGAGCGGCTACAGCCTACCGGGCGCGCGGGGGCGGGTGGCCGGTGGTCCGGGACGCCCCGGCTCCTACCCCAACGCGTCCCGCCCCGCCGTGAGCCGTGCCGCCGATGCGATGGTCGCTCGCGCCTCGCGTTCCGTGAGGCCCGTGCGGACGGCCGCGTCCGTGAGGTGGCGGGCCAGGTCGTCGCCCAGGCCGTTCTCGTACGCGCGGCAAGCCGCCCAGAACAGGCGGGTGTTGCGCTGGCCCACGCGTGCGCCGAGGACGAAGTGGACCAGGCCGCTGCCCTGCGGTGACGGGCCCAGAGCCGACGGTTTCGTACGCGGTGGGGGTGTGAGCAGGCGGAGCAGGGCGCGCGGGCAGGGGGCCGGGGCGAGGTGGCCGGTGCCGGGGGCCGTGCTGTAGACGCCCTGGTCGGTGCGGGAGCCCGGGCCCACCAAGTAGCCCCCGGCGCCGCGGATGTCGATGCCCGGGGCGAGGCGGCTGGCCGAGTTGGGGATGACGGCGTCGGGCGGGCCGGTGAGCCACAGGTGGCGGCCGCCGGAGGGGGTGCGGACCACGACGGTCGGCGGGATCGTGAAGAGATGCCGTAAGGCCAGCTCGCGCAGGGTGGCGGAGGAGTCGGCGCCCGATTTCGTGTCGAGGTCGATGCCGATCAGATGGTGCGGCGGCAGGCCGCACGCGATGCCGTACCCCGTGGACCAGGGGGCGGCGGCGAAGAGTTCGCGGATGCGGAACGGGTCGCTGGAGGCGTCGTACACCCCGTGGCCCGGGCGGCCGCATTCGCCGTGGCACTGCGGTGCGTCGACGGGGTCCTCGTGGTGGGGGGAGCGCAGGGCCGGGAGCTTGGTGCGGGAGAGCGGGATCACGGCGAGGCCGCGCTCGGCGGCGGACAGAGCGTGGGCGAGGGCCAGGGTCGTGGCGTGCCGGTCGAAGGTGGCCATGCGTTCATTTTCGTACGCATGTTCGAGGAAGGGAAGGGGGATTTTGTGCCTCGTACGAGTGAGGTGCGAGGAGGGCGGGCGGTGGGCGGCGGAACGCTTCCTCCCTTGGGGGGTCCCGGGAGTCGCTTCCCGGGCCGGATCGCACGGCGCTGACCTGCGGTGACTTTCGGTTCGTACAGGTTTATCGACTTGTCCTCACACTCGCGAGGGAAAGACCCGTTGAGGGGTGGTTCGCCGCGGCCGGCTGGGCAACTCTGATCTCGCGACGTCGAACACAGCGCCAAGGCGGTCGGCCAACTGCCCTGGCACCAGCCGCACTTACCGGCTCACAGCAGTTCAGCCGGTTCTGATCCACCGGGTCCGCCCGGTCGATGGAGGAAACGACATGGCAAGCATCCGTACCGCCCGCATCATCGCCGCCGCTGCCGCTCTGCCTCTCGCAGCCGCAATGTTCACCGGGGTCGCCCAGGCGGACAACGGCGGGTTCGCGGACGACGGATCGAACACGAGCGTCGCCAGCATCGTCGGCAGCGGTGTGGGGGACGACAACAGCGGCAACTCCGCCACCAACCAGCAGGTGGCGACCGGCTCCGGAGCCTCGAACCAGAACAACAACGCCCAGGTCAACGGCTCGGCCTTCACGGCGATCCACCAGTCCAACGAGAACATCGAGATCAACTTCACCGAGCTCTGGTAGGCCCGCGCGCAGTGACCGGCTGACCGGTCCGAGGGGGCACAAGGGGCTGTGGGGCGGCATCGGGAACGGTGCCGCCCCACAGGTGCGTGCGGGGCCGGTGCCAGGCGGGCCCCGCGACCCGTGTGCGGGGCGTCTCGGCGGGCGCCGTGGACCTTGACACGGATGCGTATCTGACGGACAGTCAGAAACCTTCATTCGTACGAGGTCAGGGAGGCCGCCGCCGTGCACCTCGCCCCAACCGAGCGCCAGCAGGAGCTGCGCGCCGAGCTGCGTGCGTACTTCCGGGACGTGATGCCGCCCGACCGCACCGCGCTCGCCGACGACCCCGCCGCCCAGCGCCGGCTGCTGAAACGGATCGGCGCGGACGGCCGGCTGGGGCTCGGCTGGCCCGAGGAGTACGGGGGCCAGGGCCGCGGACCCGACGAGCAGTTCGTCTTCTTCGACGAGGCCTATCGCGCGGGCGCCCCCGTGTCCATGGTCACGCTCAACACCGTCGGCCCGACCCTGATGAAGTACGGGACGCAGGAGCAGAAGGACTACTTCCTGCCGCGGATCCTCAGCGGCGAGATCGTCTTCGCGATCGGCTACAGCGAGCCGTCGGCGGGCACGGACCTCGCGTCCCTGCGCACCAAGGCCGTACGCGACGGCGACAGCTGGGTGATCGACGGGCAGAAGATCTTCACGTCCAACGCGCAGAACGCGGACTGGATCTGGCTCGCCTGCCGCACCGACCCCGACGCCCCCAAGCACAAGGGCATATCGATCATCCTGGTGCCCACGGACGCACCGGGCTTCTCGCTGACCCCCATCCACACGGTGGGCGGCATCTCGACCTCCGCGACCTACTACGACGCGATCCGTGTCCCGGCGAGCAACCTCGTCGGCGAGGAGAACGGCGGCTGGGGGCTCATCACCAACCAGCTCAACCATGAACGCGTCGCGCTCGCCGCGATCGGCATGCAGGCCGAGGACTTCTATGCGGAGGCCCTCGCTGCCGCCCGTACGCCCGATCCGGTGACGGGCGAGCGCCGGATTGACCTCCCTTGGGTGCAGTCCCGGCTGGCCGAAGTGCATGCCCGGCTCGCGGCAACGCGCCTGCTCAACTGGCGTCTGGTGGGGGATGTCGGGGCGGGGACGCTGGCACCCGGCGACGCCTCCGGCGTGAAATTCGCGGGAACCGAATCGGCCGTCGAGGTGTATCGAATGTGCCAGGACATCACGGGCGACGCGGCGACCATCCGCGCCGGCTCGCCGGGCGCCACCGGAGGGGGCACGGTCGGCGACGGCGAGCTGGAGCGGATGAACCGCGCCGCCCAGATCAACACCTTCGGGGGAGGGGTGAGCGAGGTGCAGCGGGAGATCGTCGCGACGATGCGGCTCGGCATGCGGAGGGTGAAGCGGTGAGCGGATTCCACGACGAGCTCAGCGTGTTCGAAGGGCTGCCCGCGGCCGAGGGCGGCGTCGGCCGCGACCTGGTCAACGAGGCGATGATCAGGCACTGGTGCGAGGCGATGGGCGATACGAACCCGGCGTACTCGGGCCCGGACGCGATAGCGCCGCCCACGATGCTGCAGGCCTGGACGATGGGCGGGCTCGGCGGCCATCAAGGGCGCTCGCGCGCGCAGGAGGAGCTGTTCGCGCTGCTCGACGAGGCCGGGTTCGGCTCGGTGGTGGCGACGGACTGCGAGCAGGAGTATCTGCGGCCGCTGCGGGTCGGGGACGAGATCACCTTCGACGCGGTCATCGAGTCGGTCTCCGAGCAGAAGACCACCAAGCTCGGGACCGGGCACTTCGTGACGACACGGATGGATGTCCGGGCGAACGGGGAGCTCGCGGGCACGCATCGCTTCCGGATCCTCAAGTACGCGCCGGCGCAGCGGGGTTCGAAGGGGTCGGCTGCGAAGGCGGGCGGGGGCGCGAAGGAAGCGGTGGCCGCGAAGGCGGCCGGGGGCAAGCCCGTGCGGCGGCCGCGGCCGGTGATCAACCGGGACAACGCCGGGTTCTGGAAGGGAGTCGCGGAGCACCGGCTCCTCATCCAGCGCTGCACCGCCTGCTCGGTGCTGCGTTTCCCCTGGCTGCCGGGGTGCAACTCATGCGGCAGCCAGGACTGGGACACGGTCGAGGCGAGCGGCGAGGGCACGGTCTACTCGTACGTCGTCATGCACCACCCGCCCTTCCCGGCCTTCGATCCGCCGTACGCGGTGGGGCTGATCGAGCTGGACGAAGGGGTGCGGATCATCGCCAACGTCGTGGGGATTCCCCACGACAAGGTGCGGATCGGGATGCCCGTACGGCTCGAATTCCTGCGTGCGGACGACGAGTTGGAGGTGCCGGTGTTCCGGCCCGTGGAATCGGCGGACGGGGCGGAAGTGGGGGACGTGGCGGAAGCGGCAGAGGCGGCGGCAGCGGTGGACGCCGCGGGAGGTGCGGCCTGATGGACTTCACACCCACGGAGGAGCAGTCGGCCGCGCGGGAGCTCGCCGCGCAGATCTTCGGTGACCTCTCCACCCCGGAGCGCCTCGCGGCGAACGGGCCGGGGACGGACGCCGAGTTGTGGAAGGCGCTCGGCTCGTCCGGGCTGATCGGCGCGGTGCGGGACATCGGGCTGCTGGGCCTGGTGCTGCTCCTGGAGGAGCAGGGGCGGACCACCGCACAGGTGCCGTTCGCGGCGAGCTGCGTCCACGGCCTGCTCGCGGTCGACACCCATGGCACGGGCGAGCAGCGTTCCCGCCTGCTGCCCGCCTTCGAGGACGGTTCGGCGGTGGCGACCGGGGCGTTCCCGGCCACCACCGGGATACGGGTGGAGGGCGCCGGAGCCTCCGGCGGCACCGCCACCCTGACCGGGACCGTGCCCGCCGTGCCCTGGCTGCGGGACGCCACGCATGTGCTGGTCGCGGACGCCGCCCACAGGCTGTGGATGGTGCGCGCCGCGGACGCCCGGACCGAGGACGTGGAGCTGACCGCGCCCTGGTCGGCCGGGCGGCTCGTGCTCGATGCGACACCGGCCGAGCGGATCGGCGGGGACAGCGCGTACGAGCGGGTGCTCGCCGACGCGCGGACCGCCTTCGCCGGACTGCAGGCCGGGGTCTGCGCGGGCTCGCTGGCACGCGCGGTCGACTACACCTCCGTACGCGAGCAGTTCGGCAAGCCGCTCGCCGCCAAGCAGGCGGTGCTGCTGCGGGCGGCGGACGCGTACATGGACACCGAGGCGATACGGGTCACCTCCTACGAGGCCGCCTGGCGCCGCGACGAACTGCTCGGCTACCGCGAGGCGGCGCTGACCGCGGCCTGGTGGTCGGCCGAGGCGGGCACCCGCGTTGTGCACGCCGGACAGCATCTGCACGGCGGCATGGGCGCGGACCTGGACCACCCCGTGCACCGGCACTTCCTCTGGGGGCGGCAGCTCGCCGCGTATCTGGGCTGCGGGGCCGAACTCCTGGCGGAGCTGGGCGAGTTGATCGCGGGCGCGGAGCCCGTGGGGGAGGGTGCGCGATGAGTGCCGCAGGGAACGAAGCGGGCCGGGCAGGGGGCGAGGGTGCCGTGCGGGCGTGGGCCGAGGGCGACGAGCTTCCATCGCTCGAAGTGCCCCTCACCCGCACGCTGATCGTGGCGGGCGCCATCGCGTCGCGCGACTACCAGGACGTGCACCACGACGCGGAGCTTGCCAGGGCCAAGGGCTCCCCCGACATCTTCATGAACATCCTCACCACCAACGGCCTGGTCGGCCGCTACATCACCGACCACTTCGGGCCGCGCGCGGTGCTGCGCAAGGTCGCGATCCGGCTCGGGGCGCCCAACTACCCCGGCGACACGATGGTGCTGACCGGCAAGGTCGTCTCGGTCGAGGAGAACACGGCCCGGGTCGCGGTGGTCGGGGCCAACGGGATCGGCCGCCACGTCACCGGCACGGTGACCGTGGGGCTGACCGAGGAAGGGGCCGCGTCATGAGCGTGAAGCACCGCGACAGTCTCGGCGGCAAGGCCGCCGTCGTGGGCATCGGCGCGACCGAGTTCTCCAAGGACTCCGGCCGCAGCGAGCTCAAGCTCGCCGTCGAGGCCGTACAAGCCGCGCTGGACGACGCCGGGCTGAGCCCGTCCGACGTCGACGGCATGGTCACGTTCTCGATGGACACGAGCCCCGAGATCACCGTCGCCCAGGCCGCCGGTATCGGCGATCTCTCCTTCTTCTCGCGCATCCACTACGGCGGCGGCGCGGCCTGCGCCACCATCCAGCAGGCGGCCCTCGCGGTGGCGAGCGGCGTGGCCGAAGTCGTGGTCTGCTACCGGGCGTTCAACGAGCGATCGGGCCGCCGCTTCGGCTCCGGGGTGCAGCAGCGCGAGCCCTCGGCGGAGGGCGCGGCGCTCGGGTGGTCGCTGCCGTCGGGGCTGCTCACGCCCGCGTCCTGGGTGGCGATGGCGGCCCAGCGTTACCTGCACACGTACGGTCTGACGCCGGAGGCCTTCGGCCATGTCGCCGTCACCGACCGCAAGTACGCGGCGAACAACCCCGCCGCTTACTTCTACGAGAAGCCGATCACCCTGGCCGACCACGCCGCCTCCCGCTGGATCGTCGAGCCGCTGCGGCTGCTCGACTGCTGCCAGGAGACGGACGGAGGCCAGGCGATCGTGGTCACCAGCGCCGAACGCGCCCGCGATCTGCGGCAGAAGCCGGCCGTGATCACCGCGGCCGCGCAGGGCGCGGGCCGCAAGCAGGAGGCGATGACAAGCTTCTATCGCGACGATCTGTCCGGGCTCCCCGAAATGAGCGTGGTGGCAAGGCAGTTGTGGCGGACCTCCGGGCTCACCGCCGAGCAGATCGACGTCGGGATCCTGTACGACCACTTCACGCCGTTCGTGCTGATGCAGCTGGAGGAGTTCGGCTTCTGCAAGCCGGGCGAGGCGGCCGGCTTTGTCGCGGAGGAGGCGCTGCCGCTCAACACCCACGGTGGGCAGCTCGGCGAGGCGTATCTGCACGGGATGAACGGGATCGCGGAAGGCGTCCGCCAGATCCGCGGCACCTCGGTGAACCAGATATCCGGCGCGGCGAACGTGCTGGTGACGGCAGGGACGGGGGTGCCCACCTCGGGGCTGGTCCTGGGCGCGGACGGCTGAACGCGGAAGGCGGGCGCGGAAGGCGGGCGCGGACGGCTGAACCTTCGCCGCCCCGGGGCGTGTCCCCGGGGCGGGCGCGGGGTCGCCGCCGTTGACTCGGCCCATGCGCACTCCCAAGCTGATCATCGGTCTCCTGGCCCTCGTGGCCGTGATCACGTTGACCGCACCGGCGTCGGCGGAGCACCGCTCAAGTGCCGCGCCCGGAAAGACCTTCCGCGGACTGGCCTTCGACACGTGCGTCGCCCCGTCGCTGCGCACGATGGCGGCCTGGCGCGCGGCCTCGCCCTTCCGCGGGGTGGCCGTCTACTTCGGCGGCCGCGGCCGCTTCTGCAAGAAGCAGCCGCACCTGACGCGCACCTGGCTGCGCGAGGCCGACCGGACGGGCTGGAGCGTGCTCCCCGTGTACGTCGGGTCGCAGTCGCCGTGCGTCCTGGTCCCGCACAAGCGGAAGTACGCGATCGGCCGCGACCCCTGGGGCCAGGGCCGCAAGGAGGGCCGTGACGCGGTGCGCCGCGCGCAGGCGCTCGGGATGCGGGAGAGCAGCGCGCTCTACCTCGACATGGAGAACTACTCGATGGCCAAGTGGCAGTGCCGCAAGCCCACGCTCCACTTCATCCGCGGCTGGAACCGCGAGGTGCGCGCGCACGGCTACGTCCCCGGCTTCTACTCCAGCCTGGGCTCCGGCATCTGGCACATGGAGCGCGCCCGCAAGGCCGGGTACGGCGATCTGCCGAGCGCCCTCTGGTACGCGCGCTGGAACGGCAAGCCCAAGGCGCACCCCGTCCCCGGCACCAGTGCGAAGAGGTGGCGCGGCGCGAGCATCCACCAGTACCGGGGCCCGAAGAAGGAGAGGTACGGCGGCCGCACTCTCGAGATCGACCGCAACCAGGTGCACGCACCGGTCGCGGTGATCGGCTGACCACCCGAGGCCGCCGAGGGGCGCCCACCACCACCGCCCGAGGCCGCCGAGCGGTGCCCACCACGACAAGGCCGCCCCCACCCCGTATCCCCTATGCCTCAGGTATGACCCCGAGGGGACGCGTGCCGGCTCCTCCACCCTCAGGAGGTGGGGTCAGCCCCCGTCCTACAACCTGAGGCGGACACTTCTTCAGGCCCTGCGGCCGATCCGCGCGGGCGGGCCCGCTTCTAGCGTTGAGCCATGACCACACCCGTGTGCACCAGCGCATCGAAGCCCGCCGGCCCCGTCGCCGTGAAGGCGTCGCTGATGTACCCGAGCTTCGCCTCGTACGTACAGGCCCGCCAGCCGGTCCTCCTGCGCACCGCGCGTTCGCTGACGTCGAATCCGTCCGATGCCGAGGACCTGCTGCAGACCGCGCTGACCAAGACATATGTCGCCTGGGAGCGCATCGAGGACCACCGCGCCCTCGACGGCTATGTGCGCCGCGCGCTGCTCAACACGCGGACGTCGCAGTGGCGCAAGCGCAAGGTCGACGAGTTCGCCACCGACGAGCTGCCCGAGCCCGAGCCGGTGCCCGTCGCCGACCCCGCCGAGCAGCAGGCCCTCAAGGACGCGATGTGGCGCGCGATCATGAAGCTGCCGGACCGGCAGCGCGCCATGGTCGTCCTGCGCTACTACGAGGACCTCAGCGAGGCGCAGACCGCCGAGGTGCTCGGCGTCTCGATCGGTACGGTCAAGAGCGCGGTCTCCCGCGCGCTCGGCAAGCTCCGCGAGGACCCGGAGCTCACCCCCGTCCGCTGACCCCACCCGGTGACCCACCCACACGGTGAACCACCCGCCCACCCGGTGACCCACGCCACAAAAGCCCTGCTCAGCTGATCGATCATCCTCGTGGCTAGTGACATACCGTCGGGTATGCGGTGAGAATCGGCGCAACCCTACTGCTCCGTAGCGCCCACCGGGAGGACGCCGTGCTGAGCACGATGCAGGACGTACCGCTGACCGTGACCCGTCTCCTCAAGCACGGGTCGACCATCCACGGCACGTCCCAGGTGACGACGTGGACCGGCGAGGCCGAGCCGCACCGCCGCTCGTTCGCCGAGATCGGCGCGCGGGCCGCCCAGCTGGCCCACGCGCTCCACGACGACCTCGGCGTCCGCGGCGACGAGCGCGTCGCGACCCTGATGTGGAACAACGCCGAGCACGTCGAGGCGTACTTCGCGATTCCCTCCATGGGAGCCGTGCTGCACACCCTCAACCTGCGGCTTCCCCCCGAGCAGCTGGCGTGGATCGTCAACCACGCGGCCGACCGGGTCGTCCTGGTCAACGGTTCGCTGCTGCCCCTGCTCGCCCCGCTCCTGCCGCACCTCGCGCCGGTCGAGCACGTCGTGATCAGCGGCCCGGGCGACCGCTCGCTGCTCGACGGTGCGAACGTCCAGGTGCACGAGTACGAGGAGCTCCTGGCCGGCAAGCCCGAGGCGTATGCCTGGCCCGAGCTGGACGAACGCCAGGCCGCCGCCATGTGCTACACCTCCGGCACCACGGGCGACCCCAAGGGCGTCGTCTACTCGCACCGCTCCATCTACCTGCACTCGATGCAGGTCAACATGGCGCAGTCGATGGGCCTGACCGACCAGGACACCAGCCTGATCGTGGTCCCCCAGTTCCACGTCAACGCCTGGGGACTGCCGCACGGCGTCTTCATGACCGGCGTGAACATGCTGATGCCGGACCGCTTCCTGCAGCCGGGCCCGCTCGCCGAGATGATCGACCGCGAGCAGCCCACGCACGCCGCCGCCGTCCCCACCATCTGGCAGGGCCTGCTCGGCGAACTCCAGAAGAACCCGCGTGACATCAGCTGTATGAAGCAGGTGACCATCGGCGGCTCGGCCTGCCCGCCCGCCCTGATGGAGGCCTTCGACAAGCTGGGCGCCACGGTCTGCCACGCCTGGGGCATGACGGAGACCTCGCCGCTCGGCACGATCGCCCGCCCGCCGGCCCATGTCGTCGGCACCGAGGAGGAGATGGCGTACCGCCTGACCCAGGGCCGTTTCCCCGCGGGTGTCGAGGCCCGGCTGATCGGCCCGGCCGGCGAGGAGCTGCCGTGGGACGGGCAGTCCGCCGGTGAGCTCGAGGTCCGCGGCCCGTGGATCGCGGGCTCGTACTACGGCGGCGCGGCGGGCGAGAACTTCACGCCCGAGGACAAGTTCAGCGAGGACGGCTGGCTCAAGACCGGCGACGTGGGCGTCATCAGCTCCGACGGCTTCCTGACGCTGACCGACCGGGCGAAGGACGTCATCAAGTCCGGCGGCGAGTGGATCTCGTCCGTCGAACTGGAGAACGCGCTGATGGCCCACCCGGACGTCGCCGAGGCCGCCGTCGTCGCGGTCCCCGACAAGAAGTGGGGCGAACGCCCGCTCGCCACGGTGGTCCTGAAGGAAGGCGCGTCCACGGACTTCGTGGAGCTCAAGGAGTTCCTCGCCACGAAGATCGCCAAGTGGCAGCTGCCGGAGCGCTGGTCGATCGTCGCGGCGGTGCCGAAGACGAGTGTCGGCAAGTTCGACAAGAAGGTGATCCGCCGTCAGTTCGCCGAGGGCGAGCTGGATGTGACCGAGCTGGCGTAGCCGCCTCGGCTCGTACGGCAACGGGCCCGGGTTTCACGTGAAACGTCACGCGAAACCCGGGCCCGACGTCGTCCGGGGACCGGCTAGTTGGTGCCGATCTTCGCCAGCAGATCCACGATCCGCGCCTGCACCTCGCCGCTCGTCGAGCGCTCCGCCAGGAACAGCACCGTCTCCCCCGACGCCAGCTTCGGCAGGTCCGACTCGTCCACCGCCGCCGTGTACACCACGAGCGGCGTCCGGTTGAGCTGCCCGTTCGCCCGCAGCCAGTCGACGATCCCGGCCCGCCGGCGCCTTACCTGCAGCAGATCCATCACCACGAGGTTCGGCCGCATCTGCGTCGCGAGCGTCACCGCGTCGGCGTCCGAGGCCGCGCGCGCCACCTGCATCCCACGCCGCTCCAGAGAGGCCGTGAGCGCCTGCGCGATCTCCTCGTGCTCCTCGATCAGGAGGACACGCGACGGATGCTGCTCGCTGTCGCGCGGGGCGAGCGCCTTGAGCAGGACGGCGGGATCGGCGCCGTACGCCGCCTCGCGCGAGGCCTGCCCGAGCCCGGCCGTCACCAGGACCGGCACCTCGGCGGCGACCGCGGCCTGGCGCAGCGCCTGCAGCGCGGTGCGCGTGATCGGACCGGTCAGCGGATCGACGAACAGCGCGGCCGGGAACGCCGCGATCTGCGCGTCCACCTCCTCGCGCGAGTGCACGATCACGGGCCGGTAGCCACGGTCGCTCAGCGCCTGCTGCGTGGAGACATCGGGCGCCGGCCACACCAGGAGGCGGCGCGGGTTGTCCAGCGGCTCGGGCGGCAACTCGTCGTCCATCGGCAGCGGCTGCGGCCGGTTCGCGACCTCCACCGCACCGCCGGGCCCGTCGAGCGCCTGCGGCCCCTCGGCCCCGTCGTCCGGCGCCTCGATCGCATAGGCACGCCCCTGGCTCTCCGTCAGCTCCCGCTCGGGCTGCTGCAACGGCGGCAGCGGCTGCGATACGGAGGGGGCGGCGGGCTGCTGCACCACGGGCGCGGGCGCGGGCTCCGGTGCGGCGGGCGGCTCCACGACGGCCGGTGCCGCAGGCGCCTCGGCCGCTGCGGGCTGCGCACGGCGCGGGTCCTCGGCCTGCTGCCGCGGATCCGGCGGAGTGCCGAGCTTGCGCCGCCGCCCCGAACCGGCGGGCGACTGCCCCCCGAGGCTCTGCCCGCCGCCACGCGCCGAAGGCAGCGGCGGCAGTCCGGGCAGCCGCGACTGCTCGGCGATGTGCTGCGCGAACGGCACACCCTGCCCGAGCGTCCGCACACTGATGGCGCGCCCCTGCGTGGAGTTGCTGTCCGCGGCCGCCTCTTCGGGCAGCGGCTGCGCCATGCGCTGCCGCGTCGCGGGCGTCATGGGCTGCGGCCCGGCACCCGGGCGGTGCGGCTCGGCGGGCGCGGCGGAGTCCGTCCCGTCCGGCTTCTCGCTCACGGGGGCGGGCTGTTCGGGTCGTACGGAGCCGGCGTCGGCCTCCGCGGGGCCCTCCGTCTCCGCAGCCGGACCGGACTCCGGCCCTTCCTCCTCATGCCGCGTCTGCGCGGGCACACCGGGGTGCGCCTGCTCCGTTGCGCCGGCGGGGCGGGCGCGGCGACGGCCGCTGGGCACGTCGACCGGGTGCGGCTGCGGGGGCGTGTGCCCGGCCGGGTCGTTCTGCGGGACCGTGTCGCCGGAGCGCTCGGTGTGTGCGTGGGAGTGCGCGCCCGCGTGGTCGTGCGGGTGGGCCGACGGCAGCTCGGCGTCGTCGAGCACCGTCGCCTCGGCGGCGGCCCCCGGCGTACGGTCCGCCTCGGCAGGCGGCAGCGCGAACGCGGTCCGTCCGGCACCCGCCTCCTCGGCGGCGGCCCGCTCGGCCGCGGCGGCCAGCGCCCTGCGGCGCCGCCCGGTCGGCTGGGGCTCGCCCACCGGCTCGCCCGGAGCCTCCTGGGGCGCAGCGGCCGGCGGCAGCGCCGCCACGGCCGCCGCCTCGCGCCGCGCCCTGCGTCCCGTCGGCTGCGGCTCGGCGGGCACGCCCTGCGGCGGCACGGCGGCGCCGAGACCCGGCGCACCCGCGGGCGCCCCGGCGGCATGCTCGGCCGCGGTCACCACGGCACCCTGCGCGACCTCGGTGGAGGCGGCCTGCGCTGCCACCGGCTCGGCCTCGGCACTCTTACGGCGCCGACGCCCCGTACCGCCACCGCCCCCGGAAACGGAGATCCCGCCACCGTCGGAATCGGCGGAAGCCTGCGCGGGCACCTGCTCGGCCACCTGCACGTCGGGAGCCGCCTCCACGGCAGCCCCCGCCGCCTCGGCCGCACGCCGCCGCCGGCGCCCGGTCGGCGCGGGCACGGGTGCGTCGGCCGCCGGAGCCTCCGAAGGAACAGTGGCCCCAGCCGAATTCGCTGCCGAACTACCAGCCGTATCCCCAGCCGCGTCTCCGCCCGAGGAGGCCGTGGAGCCCGAAGAGGCCGTGGAGCCCGAGCCCCCGCCGGACTCCCCGTTCGCCAGGAACGAGTCCACCGACGACCGCCGCGCCCTGCGCCGCCCACCGGGCCGCACCGGCCCGGCGCCGGGCCCGGAGACGGAGTCACCGGAAGCCGGCCCGGCCCCCGCGACAGCGTCCCCCGAAGCCTGCGCGGGAAGCGCCAGTTGGCTCCCGGCCGGAGCGGCCTCGACCGTCCCCGCCCCGGCACCGATCGGCACCTCGAGCACGAACGCGCTGCCGCCCATCCCGGGCACCTCATGCGTCTGCAGCACACCGCCGTGCGCCCGTACGATTCCGGCGACCAGCGGCGCGTGCACCGGGTCGCCGCCCGCGAACGGCCCGCGGACCTCGATCCGTACGACATCGCCGCGCTGCGCCGCCGCGACCACGATCGTGGAGTCGACATGGCCCGCCGTCGGATCGGCGGCCCGCGCGTTGCCGGTCGAGTCGATGCCCGCCACGTCCGCGATCAGATGCGCGAGCGCCGTGGCGAGCCGCCCGGCGTCCACCTCGGCCTCGATCGGCGGCGCGTGCACCGCGAACTGGGCGCGCCCGGGCCCGATCAGTTCCACCGCGCCCTCGACACCGGCGGTCACCACGCGGTCGAGCAGCGCGGGCACCTTGTGCAGCGAGTGCGAACCGTCGTCGAGCAGCTGGAAATTGAGCACGTTGTCGACGAGCGTCGTCATCCGCGTATAGCCGGCGGCCAGGTGGTGCAGGATCTGGTTGGCCTCGGGCCAGAGCTGACCGGCCGGATCGGCCGCCAGCGTGCCGAGTTCGGCCCGCAGATGCTCCAGCGGGCCGCGCAGCGCGTCGCCGAGCACCGCGAGCAGTTGCGCGTGCCGCGCCGCGAGCGACTCCTGGCGCTCGCGCTCCTGGTCGGCGAACTGCTCGAAGCGCGCGGCCTCCCGCTCCTGCAGATCCGCGTACCGCTCACGCTCACGCGACTCAAGCTCCGCGTACCGCTCGCTCTCCTGCGCCTGGAGTGCCGCGTACCGTGCGCCGCTCTCGGACTCCAGCGCCGCGTACCGCTCGCGCTCGCCCGACTCCAGCGCCTCGTACTTCTCCCGCGCCGCCGCACGCTCCTGTTCGAGCTGCTCCTCCAGCGCGTCGAACGGCCGCCGGTCGGTGAACGCCAGCACGGCGCCGACCAGCTGGTCCCCGTCGCGTACGGGAGCGGTGGTCAGATCCACCGCGACGGCACTGCCGTCCTTCGCCCACAGGATCTGCCCGCGCACGCGGTGCTTGCGGCCGGAGCGCAGAGTGTCGGCGAGCGGACTCTCCTCGTACGGGAAGGGCTCACCGTCGGGCCGCGAGTGCTGCACCAGGGCGTGCAGCTCCTGGCCGCCGAGGTCGGACGCCCGGTACCCGAGGATCTGCGCGGCGGCCGGATTGACGAGGACGACCCGCCCGTCCGTGTCCGTACCGACGACACCCTCGGCCGCGGCCCGCAGGATCATCTCGGTCTGCCGCTGCTGGCGCGCGAGCTCGGCCTCGGTGTCGACGGTGCCGCTCAGATCGCGTACGACGAGCATCAGCAGCTCATCGGCGCTCTGCCCCTCGAATGCGTCCCGCCCGTCGAGGCTGGCGCTGGTCACCTCGACCGGGACTTCGCTGCCGTCGGTCCGCCGCGCGATCATCCGCTTCGGCTTGGTGCGCCCGCGCTCGTCGGTCGTGTCGGGCCGCCGCATCGACCCCGGGATCAGCCGCGAGTCGAATCCGGGCAGGAGATCGAGCAGCCCCCGCCCCACCAGAGCCGTACCCGGCGCCTCGAACGTGTCGAGAGCGATGGTGTTGGCGTTGACCACCGTGCCGTTGGCGTTGACGAGCAACAGCGCGTCCGGCAGGGCGTCGAGTATGGCTGCGAGGCGAGCAGCGCCTCGGGATGGCCTGCTGCTCACGACGACGGATCCTCCCTGTTACCGCACTTTGCGGACCACCCGGGCCGTCCTGCCCCCATGCCCGCGGTGTGTCACCTGAGGGAGTCTATGGCAGTGGTTGCGGTCGGGACGCCGGATGAGAGGGAGATCCCAGGAAGGCGCGACGAAGGACCTGTGACCACCGCGGCCGCTCACCAGGCATGTGTGCTGCCGGCCGCCTCGGGCAGGACGGGCACGAGCTGCTGCCACCGCCCGATCTCGCAGCCGTCGCTCCGGTCGAATTCCGCGCTCACCTGACGCCCGTGCCACGTCCCGGTGATCCGCGCGGTCTCGGGCCCGCCGTACTGCTGCGTGCAGAGCGCGTCCGCCGGCACCGCCGCGAACGGATCCCGCCCCTCCCCGCCGACGGCCGCCAGCCGCGCACACGCCTCGTCCGCCCGCGGATGACTCCCGCCCCCGCTCCCGTCGGCCTCACAGCTCAGCTCGTACGTCACGTAAGGAGCCGCCGCCCCGCCGCCCGAGGTGATCGTGAGCACATCCGGCTGCGGCACGGGCAGGGCCCGCGGCGGCACCTCGTCGGCGTGCGCGACGGTAGGCACGACGGTCACGGCGGCGACGGACGCGGCCACGGCAAGGGCGAGACGACGGACCTTCATGGAAACTCCAGGAAGCACGGGGACGGGGGACGGACCACCGTGCTCAACGCCCACAGGCCCCGGACGTTGCGCGCGCCGCAAAGCTCTTTGCCCTGCCGCCCGACCGCCTAGTACCGTGGGGGTCGATTGGTGACACCCCGCTGGGCTGTGTCATCATCTGCAACGCACCACGCGCTCGCGCAGGTGCAGCTGGAGGCGTCGCCTAGTCCGGTCTATGGCGCCGCACTGCTAATGCGGTTTGGGACTTACATCCCATCGAGGGTTCAAATCCCTCCGCCTCCGCACCTTGACCAGGGAGTTCGGCCCGAACGGGCCGGGCTCCCTGAGTCGTTTCCGGAGGTCGGGGTCGGCGATTCGGAGCACCGATCCGTAGCCGATCGGATGACAAGCCCGCCCCGGTGCCGTACCTACCGTTGAGACATGAACATCTCCCGCATCTCCCGCCGTTCCGCTCTCACCGCCTCCGCGATCGCGATCGCCGTGGGCGCCCTGGTGCCCGCCTCGGCCATGGCCGCCGACGCCCCTGCCGCACCGGCCCCCGCGGCCGCCGCCGCGGCACACAAGGACGCGACCCCGTCCGACGTGCTCGCCTCGACCCCGTGGAAGACCACCCGCGCGCTCGACCAGGACGGCAACCGCGTCGCCCTCGACGACCCGGCCGTGGCGAACTTCGTGGGCTGGGCGTACTTCGACGCCGACGGCACGTACACCATGTACAACCTCGACGACAGCCCGAAGCTGCAGGGCGACTGGACCGTCACCCCCGACGGCTCCGAGCGCTGGATCAACGCGAAGGACGCGGACGGCAAGGTGCTCTTCGAGCGCACCGTCCCGATCACGCAGCTCGACAAGAACGTGTTCACGTACCGCGTCTTCCCGAACCCCGACAACACCGCCGTGTACTACGACATCGTCCACACCAAGACGAACCACGTGGAGCCCGGCACCGACGGCCGCGGCCCCGGCGCGAACGGCAACCAGGGCGGCAACGGCGAGTACCACTTCAACAACGGCAACGCCCGCTGACCGGCGATCCGCACTCAGCCTCGGGGAGCCCAGGTCCACGGACCGGGCTCCCCGAGTCGTTTCCGCCCTCCGATTGTCAGTGCGGGATGCGACGCTCACGGCATGACCGCGATCGAACGCCCCCTGCCGCCGCTGAACGCCGACGAGCGCACCACCCTCGAAGGCTGGCTCGAATTCCACCGCGCGACGCTCGCGCGCAAATGCGAGGGCCTGACCGACGCCCAGGCCGCCACGGCCTCCGCGCCGCCCTCGCCCTTCACGCTCACCGGCCTCGTCCAGCACATGGCGGAGGTGGAGCGGAACTGGTACCGCCGCGTCCTCGCCGGCGAGCAGGCACCGCCGATCTTCGACCCCGAGGCTGACCCGGACGGCCCGGACGGCGGCTTCGACCTCGCACCCGACGCGACCCTCTCCGGCGCACTGGCGATCTGGCGCGAGGAGACCGCGTACGCACGCAAGCTCTGCACGGACCGCGAGCTCACCACCACCGGCCGCTTCATGAACCAGGACGTCAGCCTCCGCTGGATCCACGTCCACATGATCGAGGAGTACGCCCGCCACAACGGCCACGCCGACCTGCTCCGCGAACGCGTCGACGGCGCGACCGGCGTGTAGTCCATATGTGCGGATCTCAACGTTTCCGCAGCTCACAAGGGGTGCGGTAAACGGATTTCACATGGCGGCGGCAGTCATGTAATGTTCTTCCTGTCGCCGCGAGCGGGGCAGAAGCGCCGCAGCGAAGACGAAGAACAAGCACTCGTAGCTTAACGGATAGAGCATCTGACTACGGATCAGAAGGTTGCAGGTTCGAATCCTGCCGAGTGCACATCGACGAAGGCCCCCGGAGATCATCCGGGGGCCTTTCGCGTTGCCCGTGCGGTGTCCGATGAGTTTGTGGCTGCCCGCCGGTCCAAGGTAGTGACCCCGTAGGAAAGGACACTGCCATGTCGGAGCTTCTCGTCGACTTCATCACCTCCCTCGACGGCTATGCGTCGGGCGAGGGCTGGCCCGGGTTCTGGGGGCTCGAGAGTCCGGAGTATCTCGCGTGGCTCGGTGAGCAGCCCGAGGCCACGTATCTGATGGGGGCGAACACCTATCGGCTGATGTCGGGCTTCGCCGAAGGCAAGCTTCCGGACGGGCTTGACGAGTTCAGGCCCGAGGAGGAGGCCTCCGTCGACGAGCTCACTCAGGCGAAGAAGGTGGTGTTCTCCTCCTCGCTCGAGGACCCCCTGCCGTGGGCCAACACCACGCTCGTCCGTGACGACGCCGTCGAGACGGTCCGTGCGATGAAGGAGAACGGCGCGGGTCTCCTCAGCACGCTCGGCAGCCTCAGTCTGACCCGGTCCCTGCTGCGCGCCGGTCTGGTCGACCGCTTCCGGGTCGTGATGTTCCCGGTGATCACCGGCGCCACGGGCGAGGAGCGGATCTACGACGGCTATCCGGACGTGTCCCTGGAGATGACCGAGCACCGCACCTTCGAAGGCGGCCTCCAGCTGGTCGAGTACAAGCCGACCGTCCTCGCGCACCCCCCGCTCGGCGTCCCCGCGTGACGCCGAGCGGGCGGGGCCGGGTCAGGACGAGGTGACCGGGCGCATCGCGAGGCCCTCCGTGGCGGCCCAGTGCGTGATGCGCTGGCCGTCGTCGGCCGGGAACGTGGTGACCGGCATCGGGAGGTCGATCGCGGGCTCCGCCTCGGTCTCGCCGCCGGGGCTGCCGAGGGTGATCTTCATGGACTTCACGTCGTACGTGTCCATCTTGCCGCCCGTGGCCAGCAGGCCCGCGTACGCCTCGTCGCCGGGGGCGAGGGTGACGGGCTCGCCCGAGTCGGTGCCGGGCTTGACCGGGGCCGGGCCCTGGGCGTCGCCGAGGGTGACCTCGGGGTAGTTCACGAGGTCGCACTTCTTGTCGCCGGCGTTGGTCGCGACGATGAGGAGGTGGCGGACCGGCTCGCCGTCCGCGTCGTAGTTCTGTGCGGCGAAGGTCAGGTCCTTCATGGCGCAGAGGCCGGTACCGCCGTCCCCCTCTGTGCTCTCGCCGTCGCCGGGCTTCGAGGAGCTCGTCGCCGTCGCCGTAGGACGGTCCGAGGACTTCCCGTCCCCCGAGGCGCCGTCGGAGCCGGGCTCGCATGCGGTGGTCGCGAGCAGCGCGGCGACGGCCGCGGCGCCCAGCGCGTAGGACTTCCAGCCTCTGGGACTCTTGCGGTGACGTACGACAGCGTTCATGGTTCCCCCTGTGATCGGCATGCAGGCCGGTAGCGGCCGTGCAGGGTCGGCGCCCATCGATGGCGAACCGATTGTGCCCGCGCACGGGCCACAACTCTCGGGGCGCGAGGTGCTGTTACCGATCACGGAAGATTCCGCTGTGATGCGGTGACGTACGGGGAGAGGGCGCATGCGGTATCGGTTCACGGAGTATGAGGCGGCGGGCGAGGCGCAGCGCGGCGAGGGCTGGGTCGGTGGGCAGCCCGAGTGGGTGGGGCCGGTGCCGCAGTGGCCCGTCAAATGGGGGGACGGGGAGCTTGCGGAGTTCGTGGGGCAGTTCCGGGTGGCCGCCGATGCCGGTGGTGGGGGTGTGGACCGGGCGGTGTACTTGTTCGCCGTCGAGTGCTCCGGGGAGCACATCGCCGTGGTGCAGCCCGGTGGGCAGGTCAGTGAGGAGTGCGAGCTCAGGGCGGCGGTTGGCGGGCCGACCGTGCTGGAGCAGGCGCACCGGTTGAAGGTCGTCGACGTGGTGGAATTCGCCGATGTGGAGCGGGAGTTGGAGCCCGTCGAGGGGGAGGACGACGACGACCGGGCGTGGCGGCTCGAAGAGGAGCTGGAGGAGCGGCAGAAGGACGAGCGGGACAGCAGACGGATGAACCAGCTGGGCGGGCCGGGGGTCGTGCCGGTCTGGCTGCAGGGGGACGATCTGCCGGGTGAGGACTGGCAGTTGGTGGCGCAGTTCGACTCGTGTCAGCTTCCGTTCGCGGTGAACTTCGGGGACACGGGGGTGGGTTATCTGTTCCTCTCGCCCGAGGGGGAACGGGCGGAGTTCTTCTTTCAGAGCTGCTGAGGCCGCCGTGGTGACGGGCATGACCCGGTATTACCCGGCAGGTAATCGCCCCGTCCCGGCGGGGGTGTCAGCATCGGGATGTGTCCGTGACCGCGGATGATCCACGACGCCGGAGGTTCTCATGTCTGCGTACGTCATTGCCCGTCTGCGCAAGGGTCCCCTGCACGAGGACCTCGCCGAGTACATCGAGCGGATTCCCGGCACCTTCGAGCCGTACGGCGGGCGCTTCCTCGTGCACGTCACGCCGCACGAGGTGCTGGAGGGGACCTGGGAGGAGGACGTGGTGATGATCGGGTTCCCCGGGCTCGACGAGGCGCGTGCCTGGTGGGACTCGGACGCGTACCGGGAGATCGCGCCGCTGAGGACGCGGCACCTCGACGGGGACCTCATCATGATCAAGGGCGTGCCCGAGGGGTACGACGCGACGAAGACGGCGGCCGGGCTGCGTGAGGTGCTCAAGGGCTGACGAGGCGGTGGGCCAGGCCCTCGTAGCTCGTCACGAAGCCTTCGGGGTCGAAGTCGATCTCCGCGGAGAAGTCGCCCGAGGTGAAGTGGACGTGGCGGTCCGCGAGTTCGCGGGCGTACGTCTGCGGTGAGGCGTGGACCGACAGGTCCGGGACGGAGATCCACGCCATGTGGAAGCCGCGGCTGCCGGGCGTGCGGTGCAGGCCGTGGCGGAGCACCGGCATCGTGTTGGTGAGCGGGGAGAAGCCCAGGTCGCAGTCGAGGGTGTCCTGGCCCGCCCAGGGCAGCTCCCCGCCGTTCGCCGTCCACCGCCCGGAGGGTGAGCGGCGCAGGTCCAACCGGGCGGTGGCGTCGGTGGTTTCGGCCGTCACGCAGAGTGTGCGGGTGATCCAGTCGGGGCCGGTCTCGAGCGCGTATGAGAGCCAGTACGGGTGCGGGAGCGCCGCGAAGACGCGGCCGCGGGCCGTGAAGGAGCGCGGTCCCGTCGGGGTGATCCAGGCGGTCTCGAAGCCGCCGGTCTCGGTGATCTGCCAGGTCAGGGTGAGGGCCGGGGTGCGGTCCGTGGCGCGACTGTCAGTCATGGGTACCAGGATGGTCCCCATGGCGTGGTGGTGCACGGGTGTGCGGTGGCGGGGCGGCGGGCCGGTGCTCGGCTGGTGGGCGCCCGGGCGGGACGGGCGCGAGAGCGTGCTCGGGTACGGACAGCAGGCGGCCTTCGTCGTACGGGGAGAGCGCTCGTGTCTCGGCGTGTGGCGGGGCGGCCGGCACACGCCGTGCCCGCGGGGCATGACGGTGCCCGCGCGGTCGACCCGGGCCCAGTGCCCGGAGTGCGCGCGGATCGACCGTTCGTACTCGGTGGCGGCCGACACGATGGCCGATGATCCGCGGCCGTACGCCGTCTACCTGGCGTATTTCGGTCCGGGGCTGCTGAAGGTCGGGATCACGGCGGACGAGCGGGGCTCGGCGCGGCTCCTGGAGCAGGGCGCCGTCGCGTTCACCTGGCTCGGGCGGGGCCCGCTGATGGCGGCGCGGCGCGTGGAGGCACTGGTCGGGGTGGCGCTCGGGGTGCCCGACAGGATTCCGTACGCGCGGAAGCGGACGGTGCGCACCGCGCTGCCGCCGGTCGAGGAGTGGGTGGCGGAGGTGAGCGCGGCGCACGCGCGCGCCGTGCGGCTCACCGGGTGGCCCGAGTCGATGGCGGCGGCGGGGTGCGAAGTGGTCGAGCACCGTGGGGAGTTCGGTCTCGAAGGTCTGCCGCCGGCCCGGGCGGTGGTGCGGGAGCTGGTCGACGGGGGCGTGGTGGCGGGGCGGCTGTCCGGGGCCGCAGGGCCCGATCTGCACCTCGATGTGGGCGGCCGTGGGGTGGTCATCGACGCGCGTCTGATGGCGGGATGGCAGCTGGAGGCGGTCGGGGCCGAGGAGTCCGGTGCCCTGGGGAACCTCGGTGGAGGCGGTGCCGTGACCGTGCCGACGGTGGAGCTCGGCGGGGTGCAGGGCGGGCTGTTCTGAGGGAGGAACCTCAGAGCCGTTTCTCAGGGAATTCACAGATTCGGGAAAGGTTGCTCTCACCGGCGCCCGGGATCGTCGGTCCCATGACCACCGACGCACGTACCGAACTGTTCAGGCCGGACGGCTCTCCCGTACGGGTGCTGGTCGTGGACGACGAGGCCGCGATCACCGAGCTGCTCGCCATGGCCCTGCGCTACGAGGGCTGGGAGGTGCAGACCGCGCAGGACGGTGCGAGCGCCATCCGGGCCGCGCGCGCCTTCCGTCCCGACGCCGTGATCCTCGACGTCATGCTCCCGGATCTGCACGGGCTCACCGTGCTCGGGCGGATCCGGGCCGATCTGCCGGATGTCCCCGTGCTGTTCCTGACCGCGAAGGACGCGGTCGAGGACCGGATCGCCGGGCTGACGGCCGGCGGCGACGACTACGTGACGAAGCCGTTCAGTCTGGAGGAGGTCGTGGCCCGGCTGCGCGGCCTGATCCGCAGGTCGGGCGCGGCGGCCAAGCGGAGCGAGTCCCTGCTGACCGTGGGTGATCTGACGCTCGACGAGGACAGCCACGAGGTGACGCGGGGCGGCGAGCAGATCCAGCTCACCGCGACCGAGTTCGAACTGCTGCGGTATCTGATGCGCAATCCGCGGCGCGTGCTCAGCAAGGCGCAGATCCTCGACCGGGTGTGGAGTTACGACTTCGGTGGCAAGGCCAACGTCGTCGAGCTCTACATCTCGTATCTGCGCAAGAAGCTGGACGCCGGACGGCCGGCCATGATCCATACGCGGCGCGGCGCCGGGTATCTGATCAAGCCCGCCGAGGCACCGCAGCCCGCCGCCCCCGCGGGGGCCGGCGCCCGATGAGACCGCCGCGGTCCCTGCGGACCCGGCTTGTCGTCTCGGCGGTCGCGCTGATCGCCGTCGTGTGCGCGGTCATCGGCACGGTGACGGCGGTCGCGCTGCACTCCTATCTGTACGAGCGGCTCGACCAGCAGCTCGCCGACGTGGCGAA
Source organism: Streptomyces sp. NPDC050418 (assembly GCF_044458745.1). Lineage (NCBI taxonomy): Bacteria > Bacillati > Actinomycetota > Actinomycetes > Kitasatosporales > Streptomycetaceae > Streptomyces > Streptomyces sp. NPDC050418. Next base: position 144,910 of record NZ_JBITIG010000016.1, on the reverse strand, counting down.
GCGCGCGGCCGGGCCGGGCAAGAGCCCCGAGGGCACGGCGCCCGCGCCCGACGAGCTGCCCCGTGACGCCTTCCGCTTCCTGGCGCTGGGCGGCCAGGACATCGGCACGCTCGGCGCGACCGTGTCCGGCGACACCGTCACCGAGGCCCGGATCAGCGAGCCGGGCGGCGACGACGGCCGGCCCGCGCAGGTCGCCGACCTCGGCGCGGAGGTGCGTACGGCGCTCGGCGACGTCGCGCAGGACGGCAACCCGCACACCGTGGAGCTGCCCGGGCTCGGCGCGTACCGGGTGCAGTCGACGGCCAGTCCGGACTACGGGGCGATGCTGGTCGGCGTGCCGACCAGTGGTGTCGAGAACACCGTCTCGACGCTGATCGTCGTCGAACTCTGCGTCGCGGGCGCCGGGTTGGTGGCCGCCTCGATCGCGGGAGCCGTCCTCGTCGGCGTGGCCCTGCGTCCGCTGCGCAAGGTCGCCGCCACCGCCACCCACGTCGCCGAACTCCCCCTGCACCACGGCGAACCCGCCCTGCACCCGCGCGTCCCCGACGCCGATCCGCGCACCGAGGTCGGCCAGGTCGGCGCGGCGCTCAACCGGATGCTCGACCATGTGCACGACGCGCTCCGGGCCCGCCAGGACAGCGAGACACGGGTCCGCCAGTTCGTCGCGGACGCCAGTCATGAGCTGCGTACGCCCCTGGCCTCGATCCGCGGATACGCCGAGCTGACGCGCCGCGGACGCGAGGAGACAGGTCCCGACACGCGCCGTGCGCTCACCCGGATCGAGTCCGAGGCGGCGCGGATGACGGGACTCGTCGAGGATCTGCTGCTGCTCGCCCGGCTCGATGCCGGACGCCCCCTGGCGTACGAGGCCACGGATCTGTCGCTGCTCGTGGCGGACGCCGTCGGCGACGCGCGGGCCGCGGGCCCCGACCACCGGTGGCGGCTCGAACTCCCCGACACCCCGGTGTCCGTGGGCGCCGATGCGGCCCGGCTGCATCAGGTCCTGGTCAACCTCCTCGCGAACGCCCGCACCCACACCCCGCCCGGCACCACGATCACGGCACGGGCTCTCGCGTGCGGCACGACGGCACGGCTCCAGGTCGAGGACGACGGGCCCGGCATCCCGCCGGACCTGCTGCCGTACGTCTTCGAGCGCTTCGCCCGTGGGGACGCCTCGCGGTCGCGGAACGCCGGGTCGACGGGGCTCGGCCTCGCGATCGTGCGGGCCGTGGTGGCGGCGCACGGCGGGAGCGCAGGGGTCGAGAGCGGGCCGGGGCGGACGGTGTTCACGGTCGAACTGCCCGCGCCGGGAGCGGACCCCGGAGCCGAACCGCCCGCGTCGGGCGCGGACCCCGGAGCCGACCGGGCCGCGGCGATCGCGCAGCAACAGGCGCAGCCGCAGGCGCAGTCACAGCCACCCCACAGGCTCAGCACACAGCCATGACAGGGCGCGTGGCGAGGGTCGGGGCATGCCCATTGAACCTCGCCCGTCACCCGGGCCCGCCCGGACCCTGCCGGCGCGGCGGCATCTGCCCGCCGCGGCCGGTACGGGTGCCGGGGGCACCCCGGTCCTCGACGTCGTCATCCCCGTCCTCGATGAGGAGCGGGACCTCGAACCCTGCGTCCGCCGGCTCCACGCCCACCTCGCCGAGACCTTCCCGTACGCCTTCCGCATCACCATCGCGGACAACGCCAGCACCGACGCCACCCCGCTGATCGCCGCCCACCTGGCGGCGCACCTCGCCGAAGTGGAGTCGTACCGCCTCGAACTCCGAGGCCGCGGACGGGCGTTGCGCGAGGTGTGGTCCGCGTCGGACGCCCCGGTCCTCGCCTATATGGACGTGGACCTGTCCACCGACCTCAACGCGCTGCTCCCCCTGGTCGCCCCGCTGATCTCCGGGCACTCCGACCTCGCGATCGGCTCACGGCTGGCGCGCAGCGCACGCGTGGTGCGCGGTCCGAAGCGGGAGTTCATCTCGCGGACGTACAACCTGATCCTGCGCGGTTCGCTGCAGGCCCGTTTCTCGGACGCGCAGTGCGGGTTCAAGGCGATCCGGCGGGACGTGGCCGAGCGGCTGCTGCCGCTGGTCGAGGACACGGGCTGGTTCTTCGACACGGAACTTCTCGTGCTGGCCGAGCGGGCGGGCCTGAGGATCCACGAGGTGCCGGTGGACTGGGTCGACGACCCGCACTCCACCGTCCATATCCTGCGCACGGCCACCGACGACCTCAAGGGCGTCTGGCGCGTGGGCCGCGCGCTCGCCGTGGGCGCGCTGCCCCTCGACCGTCTCGTACGGCCCTTCGGGGATGATCCGCGCGACCGTCAACTGGCAGGAGTTCCCCGAGGGTTGACCCGTCAGCTGGTCGGCTTCTGTGTGGTCGGCGCGCTGTCCACGCTCTTCTATCTGCTCCTCTACTCCCTCTTCCGCGCGGGCCCCGGCCCGCTGCCCGCACTGGGCGCCCAGACCGCCAACGCCGCCGCGCTCCTCGTCTCGGCCGTCGCCAACACCGCGGCCAACCGGCGGCTGACCTTCGGCGTACGGGGGCGGGAGCGCGCCGTGCGCCACCAGGCCCAGGGGCTCGTGGTCTTCGCCATCGGGCTCGCCCTGACCAGCGGATCGCTCGCCGCGCTGGGGGCGGCGGCGGGGCGTCCGTCGCACACCACCGAGCTGATCGTGCTGATCGCGGCGAATCTGGCGGCGACGGTGCTGAGGTTTCTGCTGTTCCGGGTGTGGGTGTTCGGGGAACAGACCGCCCCGGCGCGGGAGGTGGAGCAGCGATGACGCTCGCCGTTCAGCCCGCCGGCCCGCGCTGGGCCCGGCCCGCCTTCCTCGGGCTGCTGCTCCTCGTGGGCGCCGCCTACCTCTGGAACCTCAGCGCGTCCGGCTACGCCAACTCCTTCTACTCCGCGTCCGTCCAGGCGGGCAGCGAGAGCTGGAAGGCCTTCTTCTTCGGCTCCTCGGACGCCGCCAACGCGATCACCGTCGACAAGCCGCCCGCCGCACTCTGGCCGATGGCCCTGTCCGTACGCGCCTTCGGCCTCGGCTCGTGGCAGATCCTGCTTCCGCAGGTCCTGATGGGCGTGGGGACGGCGGCGGTGCTGTACGCGGCCGTACGACGCCGCTTCTCCGCGGGCGCGGGCCTGATCGCGGTCGCCGTGTTCGCGGTGACCCCCGTCGCCGCGCTGATGTTCCGCTTCAACAACCCGGACGCGCTGCTCGCGCTCCTGATGACGGTCACCGTGTACTGCGTTCTGCGGGCCATCGAGCACGGCCGCACCAAGTGGCTGGTGTGGGCGGGCGTCGCGGTCGGCTTCGCGTTTCTGGCGAAGACGCTGCAGGCGTTCCTGATCCTGCCGCCGCTCGCCCTCCTCTACGCGGTGTGCGCCCCCGTGTCCGTACGCCGCAGGCTCGGCCAACTCGCCCTGTCCACCGGTGCCTTGCTGCTGTCGGGCGGCTGGTGGGTCGCGATCGTGGAGCTGTGGCCCGCGTCCTCGCGCCCGTACATCGGCGGCTCGCAGAACAACTCCTTCCTGGAGCTGACCTTCGGCTACAACGGCCTCGGCCGCCTGAACGGCGAGGAGACCGGAAGCGTGGGCGGCGGAGGAGGGGGCGGAGGTCAGGGCGGCGGCTGGGGCGCCACCGGACTCGACCGGCTCTTCGCCTCGAACATCGGCGGCCAGATCGCCTGGCTCCTGCCCGCCGCCCTCGTCCTGCTGCTCGCGGGCCTCTGGCTGACCCGCCGCACCTGCCGCACGGACCCGGCCCGCGCGGCGCTGCTCGCCTGGGGCGGCGCGCTGGTGGTGACGGCCGCGGTGTTCAGCTGGATGCAGGGGATCTTCCACGAGTACTACACGGTGGCACTGGCCCCGTACATCGCGGCCCTCGTCGGCAAGGGCGCCTCCATGCTGTGGGAGGAACGCGGACGGCTCTGGGCCTCGGGCACGCTCGCCGCGACAGTCGCAGGCACGGCCTGGTGGTCGTACGTGCTGCTCGGCCGCACGGACGGATACGTGCCGTGGCTGCGGTGGGCGGTCCTCGCGGCAGGCGTGCTGGGCGCGGTGTGCGTCCTGGTGGCGGCCCGCCTCGGCCGCCAAGTCGCCCTTGCCGCCGTCGGGTTGAGCCTCTTCGCGGGCCTGGCGGGCCCGGCCGCGTACACCCTGACGACCCTCGGCGAGGGCCACTCCGGATCGATCGTCACGGCGGGACCCACGGTCGCCGGCGGGCGCGGGGGCGGGCCCGGTGGGGGTGCGCCTGGGGGTGGTGGTCCCGGCGGGGGCGGCCCGGGCGGCGGTGGCCCTGGCGGCGGTGGCGGCGGTGGCGGCGGAATGCAGCCGCCGGGGCAGGCCCAAGCCCAGGGCCAGGGCCAGAACCAGGGCACGGGCTTCCCGGGCGGAGGGCAGCCACAAGGAGGCGGCGCCCCTGGCGGAGGCGAAGGCGCCCCCGGAGCCGCAGGCATGGGCGGCCTCCTCAACGGCACCACCGTCGACGCGAAGACCAAGGCGAAGCTCCTGGCGGACGCCGACTCCTACACGTGGGTCGCCGCGGCGATCGGCTCGCAGAACCAGGCCAGCTACCAGCTCGCGACCGAGCGGCCGGTGATGTCGATCGGCGGCTTCAACGGCAGCGACCCGTCCCCGACCCTCGCCCAGTTCAAGCAGTACGTGAAGGAAGGGAAGATCCACTACTTCGTGGGCGGCGGCATGGACGGCGGCATGGGCGGCGGCATGAGCGGAGGCAATGGCACCGGATCGCAGATCAGCGAGTGGGTCCAGGAGAACTTCAAGCAGGTCACGGTGGGTGACGCCACCCTGTACGACCTGACGTCCGCAAAATAGCTATACAGCGTAGAAGAACTCCTTGTACGGTGTACGAGACCACTTCCCGTACACCGTACAAGGAGCTGTGCGCATGACGGCGCCCACCGACCGACCGGCCACGGGAGCGAAAGCTCCCGGCGGCCACCCCCAACGCTGGCTGATCCTCGGCGTCATCTGTCTGGCGCAGCTCACGGTGCTGCTCGACAACACGGTGCTGAGCGTCGCCATCCCCTCCCTCACCACCGAGCTGGACGCCTCCACGGCCGACATCCAGTGGATGATCAACGCGTACAGCCTCGTCCAGTCCGGACTCCTGCTCACCGCCGGCAACATGGCCGACCGCTACGGCCGCAAGAAGCTGCTCGCCCTCGGTCTCGCGCTGTTCGGCATCGGCTCCCTGTGCGCCGGACTCGCCCAGTCCAGCGGCCAGTTGATCGCCGCCCGCGCGGGCATGGGCATCGGCGGCGCGCTCCTGATGACCACCACACTCGCCGTCGTGATGCAGATCTTCGACGAGAGCGAGCGCGTCAAGGCCATCGCCCTGTGGGCCACCGTCGGCTCGCTCGGCTTCGTCTGCGGACCGCTCGTCGGCGGCTTCATCCTGGAGCACTACTGGTGGGGCGCGATCTTCCTGATCAACATCCCCGTCGCCCTCATCGGCCTCGCCGCCGTGATCAAACTCGTACCCGAGTCCAAGAACCCGCAGGGCGACAAGCCCGACCTCATGGGCGCGCTGCTCTCCACCATCGGTATGTCCGCGGTGGTCTTCGCGATCATCTCCGGCCCCGAGCACGGCTGGACCTCCGCCCAGGTCGGCGTCTCGGCCCTCGTCGGTGTCGTCTTCCTCGGTGCGTTCGCGCTCTACGAGCTGCGCATCCCGTATCCGATGCTGGACATGCACTTCTTCCAGAACCCGAAGTTCATCGGCGCGGTCTCCGGTTCGCTGCTTGTCGTCTTCGGCATGGGCGGCTCGCTCTTCCTGCTGACCCAGCACCTCCAGTTCGTCCTCGGATACGAGCCGTTGGAGGCGGGTCTGCGGATGGCGCCGCTCGCGCTGACCGTCGTGGCGCTCAACGTCACCGGCATCGGGCCGAAGTTCCTGATGAAGCTCGGCGTACCGAGGACGGTCCTGCTCGGCATGACGGTCGTCGCCCTCGGCCTCGCGTCCATCGCGCTCCTCGGCGGCGGCACCGACGGCAGCTACTGGGGCATGCTGCTCGGCCTGTTCCTGTTCGGCGTCGGGCTCGCGGTCGCCCAGCCCGCCATGGCCAACGCGATCATGTCCGCCATCCCGGCCGAGAAGGCCGGCGTGGGCGCGGGCATCAACGGCACGCTCGCCGAGTTCGGCAACGGGCTCGGTGTCGCGGTCCTCGGCGCGGTGCTCAACGCGCGCTTCGCCGCGCTGGTCAGCGTCACCGCCGCCTCGCTGCCCGCCGCGCTCGCCGCCGCCAAGAGCGAGGCCGAGCGGGCCGAGATCGCCGACGCCTTCGCGACCGGGCTGCAGACCAGCCAGCTCGTCGGTGCGATCGCCGTGTTCATCGGCGGTCTGCTCGCGGCCGCGCTCCTGCGCCGGGCCGAGCAGGCGAGCGGTGCGCCCACCGTGCCCGCTCAGCCGGAGTCGGTGGACAGCGCGGACGGTGCGTCGCCCAAGGCGGGCTAAGTAGCATCGAGTACGGCGGACCGGATCGGGTGATTCCGGTCGGGTCCGCCGCACTCACCCTCGTAACACCTCACCACCCCTCGCAACACCTCACGACGAACAAGAAGGTGCGCCATGGTCAGGGCAGCCGAGCGGGCCAAGCACCCCGCCACGTCCAGCATCTGGCTGGACAGCGAGCGGGCCACACGGCAGCGCCGGGACGGCCAGCCGGACGGGCTCGACCGCGACAAGATCGTGGGGACCTCGATCCGGATGCTGGACGCGGACGGCCTCGCGAAGTTCTCCATGCGCAAGCTGGCCGCGGAGCTGAACGTCACCGCGATGTCCGTCTACTGGTACGTGGACACCAAGGACGACATCCTCGAACTCGCCCTGGACGCCGCCTTCGGCGAGATCGCCCTGCCCGACCCCGACCGGGCGATCGTCTGGCGCGAGGATCTGCGGGCCCTCGCCGAGTCGTACCGGGCGATGCTGGTGCGGCACTCATGGGTGGGCGCGATCCTGCACCAGTATCTGAACGTCGGGCCGAAGGCGCTGCTGGTCTCACGGGCCATCCAGGACATCGCGACCGCGACGACCCTGCCGCCCGCGGGCCAGGCGAGCGCGATCACCGCGGTCTTCCAGTTCGTGTACGGCTTCGGCACCACCATGGGCAACTTCCGTCGCAAGTGCGACGACTCCGGGCTCACCCAGGACGAGTACTACACGCAGGCGATGGCGGCTTTCAGCAACGAACCCGACATCGAGGAGATCGTGGAGCGCTCCAGGCCCATCATCGAGGCGCGCGGCGGCACGACCGTCGACGAGATGTGGGAGCGGGACTTCCGTTTCGGCCTCGATGTGCTGGTCGCGGGCATCGAGACAATGGCGTCCCGCGCCGAGGCGTGAGCCCGCCCCTCGCTCAGGGCTTGTCCGGCGGACAGGCCCTGAGCCTCAGCCTTCCGCGAGCCGCGCCGGAAACCCGCCCGTCGCCACCGGCCCCCACCGCTCGGGCGTGACCCGGATGATCGACTTGCCCTGCTTCACCATCGCCTCGCGGTACTCGTCCCAGTCGGGGTGCTCCCCGGCGATGTTCCGGAAGTACTCCACGAGCGGCTCCACCGACGCGGGGGAGTCGATCACCTCGGCGGTCCCGTCGATCTGCACCCACGGCCCGTCCCACTCGTCGCTGAGCACGAGCACGCTGACGCGCTCGTCCCGCTTGGCGTTACGTACCTTCGCGCGCTCGGGATACGTGGACATCACGATCCGCCCGGAATCATCGACTCCGCAGGTCAGCGGCGAGGACTGCGGACTGCCGTCCTGCCGCCGCGTGATCAGGATCGCCCGGTGCCGCGGTCGTACGAAGTCCAGCAACCGGTCGAGTCCGACACGGGTGTTGGTCGCGATACTTCTGGCCATGCGCCTCACCATACGGTCCCGGCTCGGCCCAGGCGCCGGCCTCGGCTCTCCGCGATACGGAGGCCGCGATACGGAGGCCGCGATACGGAGCCCGACACCGACTGACCGCATGACGAAGGGCCCGGCGAGCGTCCCCTGCTCGCCGAGCCCTCTCCTCAACGGGGCCGGTACGCTACGGACCCGGCCCCGATGCCCAACTACCCCTCCGCGTGCGACAGCTCGATGTCCTGGCCGTCGACTCCGCGGCCCGCGACCGTGAGGGCCATCGCCGTCACCGGGTAGCCCGTCGCCATCAGGGTGTACTCGCCGCCTTCCAGGCCGGAGAACGCGTACGTGCCGTCCTCGCCGGTTGTGACGGTCTCGACCACCTGACCCGTACCGTCCACGAGCGTCACCCGCGCGTCCTTGAGCGGACCGCCGCCGGCGAGCACGCGCCCGCCGACCCGGGCACCGGAGTGCAGCGCGATCTCGATCTGCGTGACGCCCTGGCCGGCCACCTCGACAGGGAGCGCGAGCGGACGGTGACCAGGCGCGTTGACCGCGACGGTCACGGCGCCCGGCACCAGCTCGCCGAAGGCGAACTCGCCCTGCTCATCGCTGAGTCCGGTGGCCAGCACATCCCCGCGCACATCGGTCACGACGACCATCGCACCCGCGACGGCTTCCCCGCCTTCCGCCGCGAGGACCACCCCGTTGAGGCCGCTCGTCCCGCTGAGCAGCAGGTCGTACGCGAGGGGTCCCTCACCCACCACGACCGTGGCGGCCTGTGGCTGGAAGCCGTCGGCGGAGGCGATCAGGACGTACGAGCCGGGGCCCGGAGCGTCGATGCTGTACGCGCCGTCGGCCTGGGCGATCGTCCGGCCGAGCTGACGCCCGCCGAGCGAGATCAGTGTGACGGCGGCGCGGGCCACGGGGGCCTGCTCGGCGGTGCGGACGATGCCGCGGACCGGGGTGCCGTCGGTGAGGACGGGAGCGGCGGGCTCGGCGACCGGCTCGTCGGACACGATGGGCGCCGTCGCCGTCGCCGTCTCGGTCTTTGCCGTCTGCTCGACCGCGGCAGTCGCCGTCGCGGCGGTCCGCAGCGGCACCTCCTTGATGAACAGCGTGATCAGGAAGGCGAGCAGCGCGGCCGGAGCGGCGTACAGGAAGACATCGGCGACACCGTGCCCGTACGCGACCTCCATGACGGTCCGGATCGGCGGGGGCAGTTCGTCGAGGTTGGGGATTCCGCCGCCGCCCGTGCCGCCGTGCCCGAGGGAGGCGGCCTTCGGGCCGAGCTCGGTCAGGCCGTCCTTGACGTAGTCCGTCACACGGGTGGCCATCACCGCGCCGAGCGCCGAGACGCCGATGGCGCCACCGAGCGAACGGAAGAAGGTGACCACGGACGAGGCGGCGCCGAGGTCGCTCGGGTCGACCTGGTTCTGGGTGCAGAGCACGAGGTTCTGCATCATCATGCCGATGCCGAGCCCCATCAGGGCCATGAAGATCGCGAGATGCCAGTACGGGGTGTCGTACCGCATCGTGCCGAGCAGACCGAGACCCGCGGTCACCAGCACACCGCCGCTGACCAGCCAGCCCTTCCAGCGGCCGGTCTTGGTGATGATCTGGCCCGAGACGGTCGAGGAGATGAACAGGCCGCCGATCATCGGGATCGTCATGACCCCGGACATCGTCGGGGACTTGTCCCGCGCGAGCTGGAAGTACTGGCTGAAGAACACCGTGCCGCTGAACATCGCCACACCCACGAACAGCGAGGCGAGCGAGGCGAGCGTGATGGTGCGGTTGCGGAAGAGGCGCAGCGGGATGATCGGCTCGCTGGCCCTGGTCTCGGTGAAGAGGAACAGCGCGACGAGGACGGCCGAACCGCCGACCATCGCCCCGGTCTGCCAGGACATCCAGTCGTACTTGTCACCGGCGAAGGTGACCCAGACGAGCAGCAGCGAGACGGCCGCCGAGATGAGGAAGGCGCCGGTCCAGTCGACCTTCACCTTGCGCTTGGTGACCGGCAGCTTCAGCGTCTTCTGCAGGACGACGAGGGCGATCATCGCGAAGGGGACGCCGACGTAGAAGCACCAGCGCCAGCCCCAGTGGTCGGTGATCACACCGCCGAGGAGCGGACCGCCGACCGTGGCGACGGCGAAGGTGGCACCCAGGTAGCCGCTGTAGCGGCCGCGTTCGCGCGGCGAGATCATCGCGGCCATCACGATCTGGGCCAGCGCGGACAGACCGCCGACGCCGATGCCCTGGATGACACGGCAGGCGATCAGCATCCCGGCGCTGGTCGAGAGCCCCGCGACGACCGAACCGGCCACATAGATGACGAGCGATATCTGGACGAGCAGCTTCTTGCTGAACAGGTCGGCGAGCTTGCCCCACAGCGGCGTCGTGGCCGTCATGGCGAGCAGCGAGGCGGTGACGACCCAGGTGTACGCGGACTGGCCGCCCCCCAGATCCGAAATGATCTCCGGCAGGGCGTTGGAGACGATCGTGGACGACAGGATCGCCACGAACATGCCGAGCAGCAGACCGGAGAGCGCCTCCATGATCTGGCGGTGCGTCATCGGCGCGGCGTCACCGGACGCCGGGCCTCCGTGCTTGGCATGGCTGCCCCGCACACCGGACGGTGTGGTCGTTGCCATGAAAGTCCTTCTCTTAGTGCTGTGGTACGTGGGAGGTCAGGGGTACGCCCCGGCAGGCGCCGAAGCTGTGGTGCAACTTGCCGAGCAGCGCGTTGAGCTGCCCGAGCTCCTCGACGGACCAGTCGCCGAGGCAGTGCGCGAGGGCCTGCGTATAGCGCTCGGCGAGCTCGTCGAGGCGCTGCTTGCCGACGGCTGTGAGCCGCAGGATGCGTGAGCGGCGGTCGCCGGGGTCGGGGTCGCGGTCGATCCAGCCGCGGTCGGCGACATGGGCGACATGGCGGCTGGTCACCGACATGTCGACGGCGAGCAGCTCGGAAAGCCTGCTCATCCGCATCGGGCCGTGCTTGTCGAGCAGGGTGAGCACGGCCGCGGATCCGGGAGGACAGTCGCCGGGCAGGACGCGGGCGAGATCCCGCTTCACCGCGCTGACGGCACTGAGCTGCCTCGCCAGCTCCGCGTACTGCTCCTGCTCGGCCACTGGGCACCCCCGCTACTGTTTTGTTGCTTAGGGCAACGATAGAAGCAGATGGTTGCTACAGGCAAACGAAAAAGGGTCGAAGGCCCTTAAATTCCTGGCAAAGGGACCGAGGGGGATCGGTAAAGGGGAGGCGGCAGGAGGCAGGTGCCGTTCATCCGACCCGGGACTTGGGCCCTCCCCCAGACTTCGCTAGGGTCCCCGCATGGCACACAACCCGCAGGCGCCCCAGGGCCCCGAGAGCCACGACCCCGCCGGCAGCACCCAGATGTTCCGCGCCTTCGTGGACGAGGGCGGCTCGCGCCGCGGCGCGCAGCCCGCCGCCGCCCCTGCCGGACCGCGTATCGGCCTGATCGCCGGGATCGTCGCGGCCGTCGTCGTCGTCGCCGCGGTGGCCTGGCTGGCACTGGGCTAAGCGCAGCCCCGCCGGGGGGCCGGGGACGGCCCTACTGCCACTTCACCGAGACGTCCCGCGTCTCGATGTGCATGCCGAGGGGTACGCGCCAGGACTCGACGCAGACCGTCCAGGTCTGCTCCTTCTTGGCGCCGGGCGCGATGGGCGCCGTCACCTTCTCCGTGGACTTGACCGTCGCCCAGTCCACACCGAGCCCGCCGATGATGTGCGTCCCGAAGGTCACCTCGGCCGAACGCACCGCGGTGCCACCGGTGTTGTGGAACTCCACGGTGACCTTCTCGCACCAGCGCTCGTCCGTGGCCTTGCGCACGGGCTCGCCCAGGACCTTCAGGAGGGCGGGCCCGGTGGGTGCGGTGCCCCCGGAGCCGGTCGAGCCCGAGCCGTCCGAGCCGCCCGAACTCCCCGTCGTACCACCGGAGTCGGCCGAACCGCCGCCGGACGCCGAGGAACCTCCCGTACCGCCGGACGAACCTCCTGTACCGCCGGAACCGCCGGACGAGCCGGTGCCCGGGCTCCCGTCGGGCGACTCCCCCTCCGAGCCGCCCGCTCCGGAGCCCGTACCGCCTGAAGCGCCGTCGCCGTCCCCGCCGGAACCACCCTTGCCGGAACCGGACTTGGACTTCCCGTCCTTGCCGTCGCCCTTGGCCCCGTCGTCGTCCAGCGGGACGAACTCCACGTCCTCGGTGGGGGCCACGGGCTTCACGGACTCGGTGTCCCCGCCCGCCGCGCCCACCGCGACGAACCCGTCATCGGGCGTGCCGCCGCCGCAGGCGGCGAGCAGGGTGCCGAGGCAGACCACGGCGGCGGAGGCCGCGACGGCCAGGCCGCGGCGACGCTGACGACGGAAGGGGCTCCTGGCACTCATCGCGCCAGTGTGTCTGACGGGGCGTCAATTAGGAACCCTGGGATTCCCGGAATTGGAAGCGGGGTCGATGGCTCAGTCGGCGATCAGCCCTTCGCGCAACTGCGCCAGCGTGCGCGTGAGCAGGCGCGAGACGTGCATCTGCGAGATGCCGACCTCTTCGCCGATCTGCGACTGCGTCATGTTCGCGAAGAAGCGGAGCATGATGATCCGGCGCTCGCGCGGCGGCAGCTTGGCGAGCAGCGGCTTGAGCGACTCGCGGTACTCGACGCCTTCGAGCGCCGTGTCCTCGTAGCCGAGCCGGTCCGCGAGCGAGCCCTCGCCGCCGTCGTCCTCCATGGCGGGCGAGTCGAGCGAGGATGCGGTGTACGCGTTGCCGACCGCGAGGCCGTCGACGACGTCCTCCTCCGACACGCCGAGCACCACGGCGAGTTCGGGCACGGTCGGGGAGCGGTCGAGCTTCTGGGCGAGCTCGTCGCTGGCCTTGGTCAGCGCGAGCCGCAGCTCCTGGAGACGGCGCGGCACGCGCACCGACCAGGACGTGTCGCGGAAGAAGCGCTTGATCTCGCCGACGACGGTCGGCATCGCGAACGTCGGGAACTCCACGCCGCGTTCGCAGTCGAAGCGGTCGATCGCCTTGATCAGGCCGATCGTGCCGACCTGGACGATGTCCTCCATCGGCTCGTTGCGGCTGCGGAAGCGGGCGGCCGCATAGCGCACCAGCGGCAGGTTCAACTCGATGAGGGTGTCGCGTACATACGCACGCTCCGGGCTGTCCTCGTCGAGCGTCGCAAGCCGCAGGAAGAGCGAGCGGGACAGGGTGCGGGTGTCGATGACTGCCGGGCGTGAATCTGCTGGGACTTCGGCGCGGTCCAGCACATCGGCTGCGTTCTCGCTGCGCGTGAGCACCTTCGAGCTGCCCTGGTCTGCGGACATGCCACCCCCTCTTGGGTCGCGGACGGTCGCGGCCGGCGCTCCCGTCTTCAAGGAACGCAGCCTCCACCTGAATACCGGTCGTGGGGCTGCGGCAAACGCGGTTCCCGCAGAATGTCACAAGTCATTAACGCGCTGTAGTGACTTGTCGACAAGAAGTGGCCAAATCTGCGCAGGTAAAGGGGGTTCTGCGGCTTTTGGTCCGTCCGATGCGTCCGAAAGAGGGTTACCCGATCCGGTTACGCCTCGATCCTGTTTGCGGATCGAAGCCGGGCGAAGCTGCGGGCGAGGAGCCTTGACACATGCATCTGCGAGACGCCCAGTTCGGCGCTGATCTGCGACTGCGTCAGATTGCTGTAGTAGCGGAGCAGCAGGATCCGCTGTTCGCGTTCGGGGAGTTGAACCAGCAGATGCCGTACGAGGTCGCGGTGCTCCACGCCGTCGAGCGCGGGGTCCTCGTAGCCGAGCCGGTCGAGCAGCCCCGGCAGTCCGTCGCCTTCCTGGGCCGCCTCCAGCGACGTGGCGTGGTACGAGCGCCCGGCCTCGATGCAGGCGAGCACCTCGTCCTCGGTGATCCGCAGCCGCTCGGCGATCTCGCCCGTGGTGGGCGACCGTCCGAAGGCCGTGGTGAGGTCCTCGGTCGCGCTCGTGACCTGCACCCAGAGCTCGTGCAGCCGGCGCGGTACGTGGACGGTGCGGACGTTGTCGCGGAAGTACCGCTTGATCTCGCCGACCACCGTGGGCATCGCGAACGTCGGGAACTGCACGCCGCGGTCCGGGTCGAACCGGTCGATGGCGTTGATGAGCCCGATCGTGCCGACCTGGACGACGTCCTCCATCGGCTCGTTGCGGCTGCGGAAGCGGGCGGCCGCGTACCGCACGAGCGGCAGGTTGGCCTCGATCAGTGCGGCGCGTACGCGGCCGTGCTCGGCGGTCCCGGGCGACAGCTGCTTGAGCTGGCCGAAGAGGACCTGGGTCAGGGCCCTGGTGTCCGCGGTGCGCTGCTTCGCGGGGGACAGCACCACCCGTTCCTCGGCGTCCGCGGCGCCGGCCGTGGGGTCCTGCGGGGGCACCTGGGGAGCAGTACTGGCCGGCACGGTCAACGCCACCCCTTATCGATGCAGCCGATCAACATTTCGCAAAAGCGGTCATAGCATCACAAGACATGTGCACTGTGTGCAAGCACCGTATAACGCCGTGTTGATGGCAAGTTGGGGCGTAAACCTGAGAAAGCCCCCCACGTTCGAGTGGAGGGCGGACTGCTTGAGCTGACTTCCCGGGCGTCTAGTTGACGAGCTCCGTCATGAAGTCGCCGACGCCCTGAGCAGCGTCGGAAATGCCTTCGAAGCCCACCTGGACGAGGTCGGCGGCGCGGTCGGGCGACGTGATGATCGTGTACAGCACGAAGACGACCACCATGTAGAGAGCGACCTTTTTCGCTTGCACCACGTTCGGCCTCCCCTGCCTGTGTCCCCGCGTGCAGTCGGGTGAGTCTAACCACGGCCGTGGGGGTCCGTACGTTTGGGCGGGGGAAGCGGCATCGGGGGGACAAGCCGCTTCCCCCGGCGAGGACCCGGGCTCATCAGCCCACGCCGCAGTCAGGGGGGAAGCTTGCGGCGTGGACCCCGCAGTGGAGCCGGGTCCCGTCGCCCTGCGGATTCCTGCCAGATCCGCCGGGCTCACCACCAATCCTGCGCCCGCACGACGATCCCGGGGGACGGCAAAGGGCCTGGGTTGGCGGGCCTTAGGTCCTTAAAGGGGAGGTCAAGGGGGATGCGTCAGCCGCGGGCCCCGGCGAGTTCGGCGGCCCGGGTCTCGGCGGGGGCCTGTGCGACGCCGGCCTGCTGCTCCGCCCGGGCCGTGGCCTTGCGAGCCAGGACGTTGTTGGTGACCAGGGACGCCACCACGATCAGGGCGCCGACGATCTCCACGGGGCGTGGCGCGTAGCCGCCCGTGATGGCGATGGTGAAGGTGGTGATCGGGACGAGGTTCATGAACAGGGCGCCGTTGAGCGGGCCGAGCAGTCCGATGCCCTTGTTCCAGCTGAACACCGCGATCACTCCGGCCGGCACGATCAGATACAGCAGGTGCGGCCAGCCGTCCGCCACGGCACCCGCCGCGGGCGTCTCGACGTACCCCGTCAGGACCGCCACCACGGTCGCGGCAGTGATCGAGAGGCACCCGAGGGTCGTGGTCAGGGCGGTGTAGCGCAGCGGGGACCAGCCGGCGAAGGTGGCCGCGCCACGGGTGTAGACGATCCAGCAGGTGGCGCCGGCCAGGGCGATCAGCTCACCGAGGGCCTGGCCGCCGGACAGCAGCTCGCTGTAGTCGCCCTTGGTGATCACCAGGGAGACGCCGACGAGCGCGGTGAGCACGGTGATCGTGGTGTAGAACGGCGGAGCCTTGCGGGTCTGCAGTGCGCCGATGATGATCGAGATCGACGGCATCATCGCCATGATCAACGACACGTTGGTGGGCGTGGTGAAGTCCATCGCCGTGAAGGCGAGCAGGCCGAAGCCGGCGAAGCCCGAGGCGCCGAGGCAGAAGGCCCGGGTCCCCTTGCCCTCCAGGCGGAACGCCGGGCGGCCCTCGATCGCGAGGAGCAGCAGGAGCAGGATCACAGAGGCCGATACGTAGCGGATCAGCGTCATGTGGAAGACGTCGACCGTCGGCATCAGGTCGTTGGCGATGGGGAACATGCCGCCCCAGATCACCGGGGCGAGGAAGGCGAAGCCGGCACCGGTCAGCAGGCGGCTCTTGGCGGACATGGGATGGTTCTCCTTGTGACGTACAACAGGTGACGGGCGGCGGGGGCGGCGGAGGTCAGACGGCGAGCAACTCCCGCATCTGCTCCCGGGCCACCAGGCGGACCTGCGGAAGCACCATGTCGAGCAGCTGTGCCGTGCGCACCTTGCCCGTCGGGCTGAACGGGATGGCGTCCACGGCGACGACGTAGTTCGGCAGGCAGGGCACCCGGCGGTCGCAGGCGGCCTGCACCGCGCGCCGGCCGCTCTCCAGGCGCTCGGGGGACACCGCGGCGAAGGGCACGATCAGGGCGTCGCCGATCTCCGGCACCTCCACCCGGAGCACCGAGGTCTCACGCACGCACGGCAGGTCCATGAGGTCGGACTCGAGGCCGAAGACGTTGACGTCCAGAGGGCTGGTCTCGTCCATCTTGGCCACGCCGTCGCTGCGGCCGGTCAGCTCCAGCCTGCCCTGCTCGTCCATGACGCCGCTGTCGCCGGTGAGCAGGAACCTCTGCTCGCCCTGGCCGTCGCCGAGGTCCAGGTGGAGAAAGGTGGGCGTGGCGTTGGCGTACGCATCCATCAGCTGGTAGCTGGCGATGGCGACGCGGCCTCGGGTACCCACCGGAAGCGGGCGGCCCTCGGCGTCCACGATCACGATGGTGTTGCCCGCCATCGGGTGCCCGGAACGGCACGGTGCGACGAGCAGCTCCTCGGGCGTGATGAGGGTGTTCAGACCGGACTCGGTGGTGCCGTAGTACAGGTGCAGGACGGGGCCGAGCCGGTCCCAGGCGTTGTTGATGACCCAGCGGTTGAGGTGGCGGCCGCCGGAGAGCACGAAGCGCAGCTTGCCGGTGCGGTGGAGGTTCTCGGAGCCCGGGTGCGAGACCAGCCGGGTGAGCACCGGCGGGACCATGAGGGTGGTGGTGACGCCCTCGGCCTCGATGATGCGGGAGAGCTCCGCCGGGTCCTCGTACCGGCCGAGGACGATCGAGCCGCCCAGGGCCAGGAAGACGCGTGCCCAGCCCGGACCCGAGGCGTGGTACAGCGGCACGGTCACGAGGTGCGTGTCGTCGGGGCCGAAAGAGAATTGATCCACCAGGTCGGCCAGGCGCCGGGCCTCGAACGACGTCTTGCGGATGACCATCTTGGGGATGCCGCTGGTGCCCGAGGTGAAGGAGAACGCCTCGAACGGCTGCACCACCGGCTCGACAGGGCCGGGCTCGTGGGCGAGCAGCTCGGCAAAGGGCTTGAGGCGGGCGGGCCGTTGCGCCGCCGAATCGTCCAGGTCGATGTGCAGCACGGTGCGGGCACCCGGCCAGTCGGCCTCTTCGAGCAGGCCGCGGTGATGGCCGGTGCTGAGGATCACCGACGGCTGCAGCTGGGCGAGTGCCCCCGCGGTGGCGCCGGGCCCGGCGGTGTAGTCGAGGCCGATGCACGGGACGCCGAGTGTGGCGCAGGCGGCCATGGCGACGATCAACTCCCAGGAGTTGTCGGCGAGGAACACTGCCCGTGCGGGCCTGGTATCAGGGAGCTCGGCGGCCAGGCCGCGGGCGGCCCGCGCCACCTTGTCCTCGAGGTCGGCCCACGTCAGCCGCGTCGTACCGGCCACGATGGCGACGTGGTCGGGGCGTTCGGCGGCGTGCTTGCGGATGTCGGTCAGCTTGATCACGGGATTGCTACTCCGTTCCCTTTGCGGCGGTGGCCAGTTGGCTGCCCTCGGACCGGGACCGGTCCGGTTCGCGCGGTGCGGTGGACCGCGGTTCGTGCAGGGTGTAGATCTCGCAGCCGCTGGTACGCAGCGCGTCCAGTTGGCCGCGGGTGCGGTCGCACAGCTGCTCTCCGGGCACGGCGATCGGGATGCCCGGCGGGTAGGCGATGATGAAGTGGTCGGAGGCGCCCTCGGCGAGCGCGGCCGACGTGGAGCGGTAGGTGCGCTGGAGGGTGCGCAGCGCGTCGAGCAGTCGCAGCAGCGTGCCTTCGTCGACGCCGATGTGGATGTGGAAGACCACGGCGTCGCCGCTCTCGCGGGCCACGTACAGGCCGTACTCGTCGAAGAGGACACGCCGGAAGTCGGCGGCGGTGATGCCGAGTTCGCCGATGTCGACGAGGACCCGGGTGGGGTCGTCGGTCACCAGGAGGTCGGGGTCGGTCAGGTGGCCCTCGGAGCCGAGCGTGCGGTACGCCGAGAGGCGGGTGTCGGTCTCGATCTCGCTGCGCAGGGTGCGGGCCAGGCGCAGCGACCTCTCGAGGAGTGCCTCGCCCTCGGTCTCGCCCTGCAGCCGGGCCAGGTCCAAGCTGGCCAGGACCGGCCAGCTCGGTGAGGTGGTGTGGTGCCGGAACAGCGCCTGGGTGGCGCGCTCCGGCAGCTCGCTGTCCCCGGCCAGGTGGAGGTAGGAGCCCTGGCGCAGCGCGGACATCGACTTGTGGGCCGAGTGCGTCACCGCGACCCGCGCCGGCACCGGCTTGCCCGCGGTCCGCAGTGTCTCCAGCGTGTGCAGGGTGGACAGTTCACGCAGCCGCGGGTGGAAGCGGTGGCCCGCACCCCATGCCTCGTCCACCAGGACCGAGACCTCCGGGTGCAGCACCGCCAGCCGGGGCAGCAGCCGCGGCAGGTCGTAGCGGACTCCGTCGTACGACACCGCGGAGAGCACCACGGTGTCGTAGGGACGGCCCTCGGCCACGGCCTCGCGGAACATGTCCGTCAGCTTCTGCAGATCCGCGAACGCGCGGGGGCAGTCGGAGCAGCAGCGGCGCATCGGGGCGTAGTCGACCCGGGCGCCCATGTCGCCGAGCGCGAAGTGCACCGACTGGTGGCAGCTGCGGTCGGTCAGGACCCGGCTGCCGGGGGCGACCAGCGCGCCGAGCGCGACCCGGTTGGCGGTCGTGGTGCCGGCCGACAGGAACAGCGTCGCGTCCGCGCCGAAACTCTGCGCGGCAAGACGCTGGGCCTCGCGGAGCGGCCCCCGCGGCCGGAAGAACGAGTCGAGCATGGTGCCGCTGTAGGAGACGTCGGCGGCGAGCTGCGCGGTCCCGAACAGCGACTCATAGACCTCGCGGAAGGGTGAGGTGCGCAGTGAGCCGCCGTGCGAGAGCGGCAGAGCATGGAACGAGGCGATGTCCCGGCGGGCCACCGCCAATACCGCGTCGGCCAGCGGTGCCGTGCCGAGGCGCGGGCCGCTGCTGGGTTGGGGCATGGCGAGCACTCCAGTGGATGGCATATACGTCTGCGAATCACGGAACGCCGCGGATGGCGGACGTCCGGTGTGCGCTCACTGTGCGGACGGGGCGGCGGCATCGACAAGGAGCGGCCGCGCTCCTTGTCAGGTGCCCTCAACTGCGTCAGGTCGGCCCGGACTCCGTCACCTCGCCCGGAGGGCCGACCGGGCACCGACCGCGTACGGCCCGGCCCGGGGGTGTGGTGGCCTCACCACACCCGAAGCACCCTGCGCGGTCACTGAGCACGCCGCTCTCAGGGCCTGATGGTGACCCGGCCACCACCGGCCGCGGGCAATCGGGGTCCCGGCGCACCTCCTCCACACACCCCCGCTCGCCGGAGGGTGGAGGCAACGCAGGTCAGTACGACCGCAGGGAGGGGTCCCATGAACGCAACCGTCCACTCACACCGCGCCGCCCCGGCCACCTGGTCGCAGCGTCCGGAGAGGCCGCGACGGCCACACCCGGTGGACATCGTGGCCGAGGGGGGCCCGGACACGGCACCGGACACCGTGGCGGAGCTGGCAGCCGCGCTGTTCCCGGAGGTCCTGCGCCGAAGCGACCAACGCACCCGTGCCGAGCAGTACGTGCGCGGGCTGCTCGCCGCCGAGGGCCGCAAGTCGATACGCAACATCGCCCGTTCAGTTGCCGGCTCCACGGCCGAACAGCGGCTGCATCACTTCATCAGCGACTCCACCTGGCCGTGGCTGCCGCTGCGGGAGGCCTTGGCCCGCCGCCTCGACATGTCGCTCGCGCCGCAGGCCTGGGTGCTGCAGTCGCTGCCCATCGCCAAGGCGGGCGACCACTCGGTGGGCGTGTCCCGCCGTTTTGTTCCCCAGCTCGGCCAGGTGGCCAGCGGCCAGCACGCCTTCGGCGTGTGGCTGGCCTCCGAGGGGTTCAGCGCCCCGGTCAACTGGCGACTGCATCTGCCGGACAACTGGGTGCACAACCGTGAAAAGCGGCGCCGTGCGGACATTCCCGACAGCGTCGGCGTGGAGAGCCTGGAGCAGTGCGCGGCCGCCTCGGTCCTGGAGACCATGCTCAGGTGGCGCATCCCGCGCCGTCCGGTGGTGCTCGGACCGTGCGCGGGGGCTGACATCAGGTGGGCGGTACAGCGGTTCGCCTCCCGGGGCGTGCCCTTCCTGCTGCGGGTGGGCGGCAACGCCGGCCTCGCGGTCGCCGACCCGCGACTGCCGGGCTACGGTGCCGGGCGGCTGTGCGCCAAGGAGATCATCGAGTCGATCAAGGCGCTGCGCAGGCCCGCCGCCTGGGTGGACCACGATGCGGGCGGCGCCCCGCGCACCTCGCTCGTGGTCGGTGCCCCGGTGGCCCTGCCCGGTCCGGGCGACAGCAAGCCCCCCACGGGCCAGGCGCCGGGCCTGCTGCTGCTCGGTGAATGGCATGATCCGCACGGCCCGCTCAGCGACTTGTGGCTGATCGGCATGGAGAGCACTCCGCTGCCCGCGCTGCTGCGCCTGACGAAGCTGACCCGCCGGGTGGCCCGGGACTTCACAGAGGTCGGCGAGGACGTCGGCCTGCAGGACTTCGAGGGCCGTTCCTTCAGCGGCTGGCACCGGCACATCACCTTGGCGTCGGTCGCCCATGCGGCCCGGATGCTGGAACACCCCGGCCACAGCGGCGACTTCACCGCCGGCCCGCCGTCCGGCCCGCAGTCCGGCCCGGGGCCTCTCGGGTACGACACCGGTGTCCGGCGGCGCGCGTCGGCCGGCTACTCCATGGGGGCGCTCGCGTGAGCCCGCGGCCCCGGCACCCGGCCGCCGCGCAGCTGCTGCCGGGTGCGCTGCAGCCGGAGCGCCAGCTGGACCTCGAGGGCCTGTGCGGGCTCCTGCCAGCTCTCGCCGAGCAGTTCGGTGATGCGCTCCAGGCGCCGCGAGACCGTGTTGGGGTGCACGAACAGGGCCTCCGCGGCCCGGGTCGGGCTGCCGCCGGAACTGAAGTACGCGTCCAGGGTGCGCACCAGCTCCGTCGACTGCTGGCTGTCGTAGTCGAGTACCGGGCCGATGGTCGAGACGATGAAGCCGTCGATGTCCTGGGTGTCGGAGAGGAGCAGTCCGAGGAAGCCCAGTTCACGGGCGGATGCGACACCGCCCGAACCGTCCAGGGCGGTGAGCGTGTCCAGACACCGCTGCGCCTGCTGGTAGGTCTGGCCGATGTCCAGGGGCGAGGTGACCGGGCCCGCGGTGCCCACCGTCACGGCATGCCCGAGCACCCCGGACAGCTCCTGGGACACGGCCCGTGCGGCGGCCTCCGGATCGGAGCCGGGCAGCAGCAGCACGATCCGGCCGCCCTCGGCGCACTTGAGGCCCGAGTGGCGGTGCGCGTACGAGGAGGACCACACCAACGCCCGGCCGTGCTGCCCGCCCTCGGGGCGGGCCACCACGATGACGTGCGGCTCGGTCACGTCGACCGAGAGCCGGCGGGCCCGTTCGAGGAGCTGCCTGGGCGGTGTCCCGGTGGCGTTGAGCAGGTCGTTGAAGAGTTCGTCGCGGATCTGCCCCTCGGCGATCGCAGTGCTGCGCTGGACGAGCAGCAGCGCACCCACGGCCTGCGCGGCCAGTTGGAGCAGCTGCGTCTGCCACTCCGTGGGCATGCGGTCCAGGTGCAGTACCAGGGCGCCCAGCGGCTCGGCGCCCGCCGTCACCGAGGACACCCACAGGCCGCCCGCGCACGGCACCGGGGCACCGCCCGTATGGGCCTCGCAGATGGCGGCCGCCACCGCTACGGCGTCCTGGTCGGGGACCTGGCCATGGGCGGCGAGCACACTGCCGTCCACGTCGCGCACCAGGAGCGCACCCGTCAGCTCCGTCGCCGCCTGGGCGAGCAGGCTGTTCAGATCGCAGCCCGCGAGCACGGACTCGATCAACTCCCGGTGCACGGTGTGCAGTCGGCGGGTGACGGTGGACCTGTCGAGGGCGCGGGCCGTGCGCCCCTCCAGCTCGGTGACCTCGCCCTTGGCCTGCTCGAGCAGCCGGGTGCGCTCGATGGCGACCGCCGCGAGGTCGGCGAGCGACGTCATCAGGGCCACGTCCTCCGGCGTGAAGTGCCGGACGTTGCGGTCGGCCACGTACAGCGAGCCGAAGACCTCGGTGTCGTACTGCAGCGGCACGGCCATGATGCCCTGCAGGCCCTCGCGGCTCACCACGTCGTCGATCACATCGGAGTGCTCGAAGCTGTCGTCGTCGAGATAGCTGGCGGACCAGAACGGCGCGGTCGCCATCCGGGCCATCCGTCCGACGCCGCCCCCCAGCGGCACCTTGAAGCCGACGGTGATCGCCGACACGTGCCCGTCGGCGGCACGTACGACCGAGCAGTTCTCCTCGGGCACGAGGAAGCTCACCCAGGACATGTCGAGGCCGAGCAGCAGACGGGCCCGGCGGGTGATCACCTTCAGCAGTGCGTCAAGACCGTACGGGGACGTCAGGTCGCGCGCGGTGTCGACCAGCGCGGACAGCGCGGCCTCACGCTGCTGGCGGCGGGCGAACAGGTGCCGGATGCCCAGTGCGTACTCCTTGGCCTGGATCAGCCGGTTCAGCTCTTCGCCGTCGATGCCCCCCCGCTGGGCCGTACGCAGCACGTCTTCCAGGCGCTCGGCCGACGCCTCGCGCGCCAGCAGTTGCAGCATGGTGAATACATGTTCCGCCGAGGTATGTCGTTCCCGCCCCACCTCTGTGTCCCCCACTCTTCCGCCCCCCTCCGGCGCAACACCGGTACGTCGTCCATGAGCCGATCTTGGATTTCGTGAATGGAAACCTAATTCCACTCGCACCTGTGGTCAAAGGGTGTCCAGTGAATGGCCTGGTCAGAGGCGTTTTGGGGGCTACGGATGGTGGCCTGGGCACCATCCGGAGGCGCGATGGTGTGTCCGGGGCACCTTCCGCGGCTGTGACGGCGAAGCGACTCTGAGTGCACAGGCGCCGCGGAGTGCGGGCGGCCGGTGGAGGCGATCACTAAGCGAGGCGCAGATGTACACGGGGTCAGCGGTCCAGAGTTACGAGCGTTCCCTGGAGCGCAGCAGGCTGTCTCTGACCAGGCCGGACCGGCCACACACCTTCACCATGTGCGGCCTCGAATGGGACCTGCTCGACGAGGTGTTCGCTCCCGTCTACTCGCCCTCGACCGGGATCGGCCTGGATTTCCTCGGCCTCGCCGACGTCGACGCGGACACGGATGCGGCCGGGGATCGCGGTTCCTTCCTCGAAGTCGGCTCCGGCTGTGGCGTCATCGCCGTCCAGGCCGCCCTGGCCGGGTACAGCCGCGTCGTGGCCCTCGACATCAGCATGCGCGCGGTGGAGAACACGGCCGTCAACGCCGAGCGCCACGGCGTGGCCGACCGGCTCCGCTCCATCCCCAGCGACCTGTTCTCCGGCCTGGCCGGGAACGAGCGGTTCGATGTGATCTTCTGGAGCTCCAACTACGTACGGGCCCCGGAGAACTACGAGTACACCTCGGTGCACGAGCGCGCCTACGTGGACGCCGGCTACCTCACCCACCGGCGCTTCCTCGACCAGGCCCCGCTGTGGACCACCGCCGGCGGCCGTGCGCTGCTGCACTTCAGCAGCCGTGGCGACGTTTCCGGTCTCTACCAGATCGCCGATGAATGCGGGCGCGAGCTGCGCACCGTGGGGTCCTTCCGGGTGCGCGAAGGCGAGTACGGAGACGACATGGTCGAGCATCTTCTGCTCGAAGTCGTGCCCGACACCGCGTGACGGTGCGAAGGGAGGAAGGCCAGGGAACAAACAGGGAAAGACCAGGGCAGAAATACCGTGCGTACTCTTCTCATCGACAATTACGACTCGTTCACCTACAACCTCTTCCATGACCTGGCGCGGGTCACCGGTCAAGAACCCGTCGTGCTCCGCAACGACGACCCCGCCTGGCACCCGCACCTGCTCGCCGACTTCGACCAGGTCGTGCTCTCACCCGGCCCCGGAACACCCGGCCGCCCCGGCGACTTCGGCATCTGCCACGAGATCCTGCGGCAGACGGAGGTCCCGCTGCTCGGCATCTGCCTGGGCCACCAGGGCATCGGCCTCGCGCACGGCGCCACCGTGCAGCGCGCGCCGGAGCCGTACCACGGCCGTCTCTCCCCGGTACTGCACGAGGGCACCGGACTGTTCGCCGGCCTGCCCTCGCCGTTCGACGTGGTGCGCTACCACTCCCTGATGGTCACCGGGCTTCCGCCGGAGCTCGAAGTCACCGCGTGGACTCCCGACGGCCTGGTGATGGGCCTGCGCCACCGGGACCTGCCGAGGTGGGGTGTGCAGTTCCACCCCGAGTCGATCGGCACCTCCTACGGCTGCGAACTCCTGGCCAACTTCACCGAGTTGGCCGCCGCGGCCCGCCCTGCGCCACGCCGCCCCGCGCCGCGGCCCCGCCCCGCGCCGGAGCCGGTGGCCGCCGGGCCGCGGCGTCGGCTGCGGGTCCTCGTGGAGCGGGTGGAGACGCGCTGGGACGACGAAGTGGCGTACGACCGGCTCTTTCGCGACCGTGACCACGCCTTCTGGCTGGACAGCAGCAGGCGCGATGTCCAGGGGCGGTTCTCGGTGCTTGGTGACGCCACCGGCCCGCTGGCCAGGGTGGCCGAGGCCGATGTGTCGGCCGGCACCCTCACCGTGCGCACCGCCGATGGCACACAGACCCTGGCCGGCGGGTTCCTGGAATGGCTCGACGCGGACCTGGCCGGGCTGCACACCGAAGTCCCTCAGCTGCCCTTCGACTTCACGCTCGGCTGGATCGGCTATCTCGGTTACGAGCTGAAGGCCGAGTACGGCGGCGAGCGCGCCCACCGGAGCGAGGAGCCGGACGCCGTCATGGTCTTCGCGGACCGTGCGCTCGTGTTCGACCACGAGACCGGCCACACCTATCTGCTCGCCCTGACCGAGGACGACGACGAGACCGTGGCCCGTGCCTGGCTGGCCGTCACCTTGCACCGCCTCGCCTGTCTGTCCGGCGTGGCGGCCGGGCCCACGCCGGCTCCTCAGCGCACCGAGGAGATCCGGCTGCGCCACGACCGCGGCGCCTATCTGGGCCTCATCGACGCGTGCAAGGAGGAGATCGCCGCAGGCGAGAGCTATGAGATCTGCCTGACCAACATGGCCGAGGCATACGGCGAGTTCGACCCGTGGGCGGCCTACCGGCTGATGCGCCGCAGCAGCCCCGCGCCGTTCGGAGCGCTGCTGCAGTTCGGCGAGGTCCAGGTGCTCAGCACCTCGCCCGAGCGGTTCCTGCGCATCGGCGCCGATGGCATCGCCGAGTCCAAGCCGATCAAGGGCACCCGGCCGCGCGGCGCCACCCCGCAGGAGGATGCCGAGCTGGTCGCCGACCTGTTGACCAACGAGAAGGACCGGGCCGAGAACCTCATGATCGTCGACCTGGTCCGCAACGACCTCGGCCGGTGCGCCGAGATCGGATCGGTCGAGGTGCCCGGGATGTTCGAAGTGGAGACGTACGCCACCGTCCACCAGCTGGTCAGCAGGGTGACCGCACGGCTGCGGCCGGACAGTTCCGCGGTGCGGTGCCTGCGCGCCGCATTTCCCGGAGGCTCCATGACGGGCGCTCCCAAGGTCCGCACCATGAGCATCATCGACCGGCTCGAGGGCGGGCCACGAGGTGTCTACTCCGGGGCACTCGGGTATCTGTCGCTGTCCGGGGCGGCCGATCTGAGCATGGTCATCCGCACTGCCGTGGCCACCCCCGGCCGCCTGCGCTACGGGATCGGCGGCGCGATCGTGGCGCTGTCCGACCCTGCCGAGGAGTACGAGGAGACCGCCGTCAAGGCGGCCCCGTTCCTGGCGCTGACCCAGGCCCGGTTCCCGGGGCGGGCGGTCCAGGCGATCTGACGCATACGACAATTGCGGCCGCCCTGCGGCCGTACCGGGGCGAGGCGATGGCGCTCCCGTACGGCCGCACAGCGGGGCGTCACCCCTCGTTCGCGTCCCAGGACACCAGCCCCAACTCGCCGAGGCGGTGCGCCGCCTGGCGGGCGCGTTCGCCCTGGCCGAGCAGGGTGTCGCCGCGCAGTGCCGGGCCGCTGGACGCCGCCGCGGCCAAAGTGGGCTCCGACAGCACGTGCGCGGTGTTCCAGCCGACCACTCCGGCCACGTGGTGCCGTAGCGTGTCCCGCCAGATCAACAGCGGCGTGGCGGCCCCGGCCGCCCGCAGCACCCGCCACCAGGCGCTGCCGAGGCGCCGCTCGCGCAGTCCGTGCAGCAATCTGGCCAGGCTCACTCCCGCAGCGTCGAGAAGGTCCATGTCGCCGCGCTTGAGCCCGTCGTTGACCTGCGCGTCGAGCACTCCCAACGGAGCCGATACAGCGGCCAGCACCTCCGTCAGGGCCACCCCGTGCGTCAACGCACTCTCCAGTCCGGCCAGTTGGGCCTCGAGGGCCCGGGCGTAGCACGCGGGCGAGCGCACCCCGGTCAGCTCCACCCGGATCCCCGACGCAAGGCACTGCCCGGCCGCGGCCAGGCCCGCATCCGTGGCCGGCAGAGCGAGCAGCACATTGGGCCGGTCCACGCTCGCCCACAAGGCGCGCGTCTTGGCCACCAGCGCTTCCGGCGCCGTTTCGGCCTCCGGCTCCGCTTCGGGATCCGCACCGGGTCCGACCGGCACCGACACCCATCCATCGGCGGCACGCTCCCCGCCGTGGTACGTGCGCAGCTCGTCGCAGATGACGCGCACCGCGGCAGGTGACGCACCGGCCGGCAGCGCCGCACCGCGGAATCCGAGGCGGACCAGCGCCGCGAAATACGCCCGAGACGGCTCGGGTTGCGGGCAGAGCAGCCAGGGCGACACACCCTCGGTGGCCAACTGGGCCAAGATGTCCGCGGCTCGCGCGTCATTCATGCCGGCCACCCTAAGAAGCCCCGGAGTCCGCCGCCAACGGCGCGTTCCGACTGCATCAACTCGGCAGTCGGCCCTGCGGTCGGCCGGCGGTGTCGGACAGCCGGTGCGTGGAGTCGAGCAGCCGTACCGTGCCGCTGCGTGACCGCATGACCAGCGACTGCGTCCTGGCCCTGCCGGTGCCGAACCGGACACCGCGCAGCAGCTCGCCGTCCGTGATGCCGGTCGCGGCGAAGAACACGTTGTCGCCGCGCACCATGTCGTCGGCCGTCAGGACCCGCCCCACATCGTGCCCGGCGTCGAGTGCGGACTGCCGCTCCTCGGCGTCACGCGGCCACAGCCGCCCCTGCAGCGTGCCGCCCAGGCACTTGACGGCGCACGCCGCGATGATGCCCTCGGGGGTGCCGCCGATGCCGAGGAGCATGTCGACGCCGGTTCCCTCGCGCACCGCCATCACGGCCCCCGCCACGTCGCCGTCCGTGAGGAACTTGATCCGCGCACCGGCGGCCCGCAGCTCCCGTACGAGACCGTCGTGGCGCGGCCGGTCGAGCACCGCCACCGTGACATCCTCCGGCCGGCCTCCCTTGGCCTTGGCCACCCGGCGCACATTGACCTCGGCCGGGGCCGTGATGTCCACGAACTCGGCCGCCTCCGGACCCGCGGCGAGCTTCTCCATGTAGAAGACGGCCGACGGGTCGTACATCGCGCCGCGTTCGGCCGCAGCGAGCACGGCGATGGCGTTCGGCATGCCCTTGGCGGTCAGCGTGGTGCCGTCGACCGGGTCCACGGCCACGTCCACGGCGGCGCCGAGTCCGGTGCCGATGCGCTCACTGTTGTAGAGCATGGGCGCGTCGTCCTTCTCGCCCTCGCCGATGACCACGATGCCGTCCATCGAGACCGTCGAGACCAGCTCGCGCATCGCCGCCACCGCGGCCCCGTCCGCGCCGTTCTTGTCACCCCGCCCGACCCAGCGGCCCGCCGCGATGGCGGCCGCCTCGGTGACCCGGACCAGTTCCAGTGCGAGATTGCGGTCAGGCATGTGCGGGCTCCTTGTGCACCACGGCCGGCCGGCTCTCCGGTGACGGAATTTGGTCGGTGGTGGTGTGCTCCAACTCGCTCACGACGTCGGTGTAACGGATCCCGAACCAACGCAGGTAGTCGAGAACCCGCTGAGAGCACTCGTGCTCCCGGTGCGCCCGCGCGCCGACGATCTCCGCCTCGCGCGCGACCTTGTCCAAGGCCACGACGGGCAGGGCGACGACGGTGCCCGCGGCGACCAGCTCCTCGATGTAGCGGGTGGCGCGGCGGCCGGGCACACCGTCGTACGCCGAGGTCCACACCAGACGCTGCGGGCGGGCTCCGGCCGCGGCGAGCTCGGCCCAGCGAGGTGAGGTCACGGGGTCGTACCTGTCCTTGACGACCTGGTAGGCAAGGCGGGCTCCGGCGACCGAGGCACGGCCCCTGAGCGCCTTGGACTCGTCGCTGCCGACCTTGTCGAGCAGTGTGTCGATCGTGGTGTCCAGAAGGCCCACCGCGAATTCGACCCCCAGGTCGACCGTGGCCAGGTCGACTCCCGCCTGGCGGGCCCGCCGCAGGCCCGCAAGGTGCGCCTCGGCCACCTCGTGGCATCGATCCGGGGAGAAGACCGGGCCCACCTGTACGCCGATGCCCTCGGCCAGGAGTTCGGGCAGGGCGGCGACACCCGCCGCGGTGGCCGGAACCCGCACCCGCAGGTTGGGACGTGCGGCCGCCCGTACCAGGGCACGGGCGGCCGCCACGTGCGCGGCGGCGTCCGGCGTCGGCCCGGCGGCGACCGGCACGGCCACCAGGCCATCGTTGCCCGCCGTACGGTCGTACACCGGAAGCAGCACATCACAGGCCCAACGGGCGAGTTGAGGGTCGAGCCTCGCCGGGGATGTGACCCGCAGGCCGGTGGCCTGCCCGGAGTCGATGAGCCCACGGATGCGCTCGCTGGACCGGGGCGGCGTCAACGGGCCCTCGAGCCACACGGATACGCCCTCGGCCTGTAGCCGGGATATCGCACTACTCATGGATGGTTCTCTCCGAATCTTGCTGTGTCGGTACGCAGGCACGCGGGCGTACCGGGACGCCCGGTCGTTCAGGCCCAGGTGATGAGGAGCTTCGGCTGTTCCAGGACGGCCGCGACATCCGCGAGGACCTTGGAGCCGAGCTCGCCGTCGACCAGTCGGTGGTCGAAGGACAGCGCGAGCGTTGTCACATGACGCGGCTTGACCTTGCCCTTGTGCACCCACGGCTGGAGCTTGATCGCGCCGACGGCGAGGATCGCGGCCTCGCCGGGGTTGAGGATCGGCGTACCGGTGTCGACGCCGAAGACGCCGACGTTGGTGATGGTCACGGTGCCGCCCTGCATGGCCGCCGGCGTCGTCTTGCCCTCGCGTGCGGTGGACACCAGCTCACCGAGCGAGGCCGCCAGTTCGGGCAGCGTCTTGTCGTGCGCGTCCTTGATGTTCGGCACGATCAGGCCGCGCGGGGTCGCGGCCGCGATACCCAGGTTGACGTAGTGCTTGAGCACGATCTCCTGGTTGGCCTCGTCCCACGCGGCATTGACGTCCGGGTTGCGCTTGATCGCGACGAGCAGGGCCCTGGCGATGAGGAGGAGCGGATTGACCCGCAGCCCCTGCATCTCGTATTTCTCGGGGGCCCGTTTGATCTCCTCGACCAGCTTCATCGTCCGCGTCACGTCGACCGTCACGAACTCCGTGACGTGCGGCGCAGTGAAGGCCGAGCCGACCATTGCGGCCGCGGTGGCCTTCCTTACGCCCTTGACGGGGATACGGGTCTCGCGCGCACCCTCCGCCACCGGAGCCGGGGCCGCCGCCGCGTGGACGTCCTCACGGGTGATGATCCCGCCGGGGCCGGACGGGGCAACCATGGCGAGCTCGACCCCGAGATCCTTGGCAAGCTTCCGCACAGGCGGCTTCGCCAACGGACGGGCATGCCCATTCGTGCCGCTGGGCGCCACTGCCTTGCGGGGCCTACGCTTCGTCGAAGCCTGGGACACGCCATACCCGACGAGCACCGGCTGCCGCTCGGGTGCATCCCCAGCGGAGGCATCCACGCCCGCCGCGCCGACGGTGATGATCACCTGGCCGACATCGACCGTGGTGCCCTCGGGGAAGCGCAGCTCGTGCACCACACCGTCGTACGGGATGGGCAGTTCGACCGCTGCCTTGGCGGTCTCGACCTCGCAGACGGCCTGGCCGTCGGTGACGGTGTCACCGGGCTTGACGTACCACTTGAGGATCTCGGCCTCGGTGAGTCCCTCGCCGACGTCCGGCATCTTGAACTCGCGGAAGCGCTGTTCAGTCATGGTGGTCACGACCCTCTCCTCAGTACGCCAGCGAGCGGTCGACGGCGTCGAGCACCCGGTCGAGCCCGGGCAGGTACTCCTCCTCGAGCCGCGCCGGCGGATACGGCGCGTGGAAACCGCCGACCCGCAGCACAGGGGACTCGAGGTGGTAGAAGCACCGCTCGGTGATCCGCGCGGCAATCTCCGCACCCGAACCGAAGAAGACCGGGGCCTCATGCACCACCACAAGACGCCGGGTCTTCTCCACCGACGCCTGGATCGTGTCGAAGTCGATGGGCGAGATCGACCGCAGATCGATCACCTCGACCGACTTGCCCTCCTCGGCCGCCGCGGCCGCCGCCTCCAGGCACGTCTTCACCATCGGCCCGTACGCCACCAGCGTCAGATCCGCGCCGGGACGCGCCACGCCCGCAGTGTGCGGGGAGCCGGCAGGCGCCTCGAGGTCGACCTCGCCCTTCTCGTAGTACCTGCGCTTGGGCTCGAAGTAGATCACCGGGTCATCGCCGCGGATGGCCTGCTGCAGCATCCAGTACGCGTCCGACGCATTCGACGGCGAGACCACCTTCACTCCCGCCACGTGCGCGAACAGCGCCTCCGGCGACTCGGAGTGGTGCTCGACCGCGCCGATGCCGCCGCCGTACGGAATCCGGATCACCACGGGCAGCCGCACCTTGCCCTGCGAGCGGGCGTGCATCTTCGCGAGCTGCGTGACGATCTGGTCGTACGCGGGGAAGACGAAGCCGTCGAACTGGATCTCCACGACGGGCCGGTAGCCTCGCAGTGCGAGACCGATGGCCGTGCCGACGATGCCGGACTCGGCGAGCGGGGTGTCGATGACCCGGTCCTCGCCGAAGTCCTTCTGCAGCCCGTCCGTGATACGGAAGACACCGCCGAGCCTGCCGACGTCCTCACCCATGATCAGGACCTTCGGGTCGTCGTCGAGCGCCGTGCGCAGCGATGCGTTGACCGCCTTGCCGAGTGTCATGGTCTCCACGGCCATGTCAGCTTCCCTCCACGGCGAACGACGCCTGGTACGCGGTGAATTCGTCCCGCTCCTCGTCGACGAGCGCATGCGCACCGGCGTAGGTGTGTCGGAACATCAGAGAACGGTCGGGGTCCGGCATGGTGCGCACCTTCTCGCGCACCCGGCGGCCCGCCGCCTCGGCCTCCGCGTCGACGGCGGCGAAGAACGCCTCGTCGGCCAGCCCTTCGGCCTCGAGGTGGGTGCGCAGGCGCAGGATCGGGTCCCGCGCCTCCCACAGGGCCACCTCGGCGGAGTCCCGGTAGCGAGTCGGGTCGTCGGACGTGGTGTGCGCACCCATCCGGTAGGTGTACGCCTCGATGAGCGTGGGCCCTTCGCCCCGGCGGGCCCGCTCCAGTGCGGCCCTGGTCACGGCCAGGCAGGCGAGCACGTCATTGCCGTCGACCCGGATGCCGGGGAAGCCGAAGCCCTGGGCGCGCTGGTGGAGCGGCACCCGGGTCTGCTTCTCGTTCGACTCGGAGATCGCCCACTGGTTGTTCTGGCAGAAGAACACGACCGGTGCGTCGCTGACGGCGGCGAAGTTGAAGGCCTCGGAGACATCGCCCTGACTGGTCGCGCCGTCACCGAAGTACGCCATGACCGCCATGTCGGCGCCGTCCTTGGCCACACCCATCGCATAGCCGGTGGCGTGCAGGGTCTGGGAGCCGATGACCAGGGTGTACAGGTGGAAGTTGCGCTCGTCCGGGTTCCAGCTGCCGTGGCTGACCCCGCGGAACACCTCCATGAGTGCGAGCGGGTCCACGCCGCGGCACCAGGCGACCCCGTGCTCCCGGTAGCTGGGGAAGACGTAGTCCGTGGCGCGTGCCGCGCGGGCCGAGCCGACCTGGGCGGCCTCCTGGCCGAGCAGCGAGGGCCACAGGCCGAGTTCGCCCTGTCGCTGCAAGGCGATGCCCTCGCCGTCGACACGGCGGACGACGACCAAGTCCCGGTAGAGGTCACGCAGTTCTCCGGCATCGGCCTCGAACTTGTACTCGGGGTGCTCCACTCGCACGCCCTCGGGGGTCAGCAGCTGTACGCAGGGGATGCTCATGCGCCCGCTCCCCTGCCGAGGGCGGACACGGCCGCGGCCACCGACTTGAGCACCGAGGCGGCGCGCTTGTCGTCGGGACCGAGTGCGATCAGCCGGTTCATGACGTACGAGACACCCACACCGGCCCGCGGCCAGGCCTGGTTGGCGGAGCCGCCGGCACCGTCGTGCCCGAAGGAGTTGCCGTCGGGGCCGGGACGCTCCTTGGTGCGCAGCCGGTAGCCGCCACCGCCGTACACCATCGGCACGTCGATCAGCTGGTCGGTCTTCTTCACGTAGGGGGCGGCGGCCTCGTCGAGCAGTGCCCGCGACAGGATCAGCGGGCGCTCGCCCTCGGGGCGCACGGCGTCGGCGGCGAGCATGCCGTAGAAGGCGGCGAAGGCGCGGGCGGAGCCGCTGACGTTGGCCGCGGGGATGAGCGAGTAGCGCCGGTCGGGCCCGTTCCAGATGCCCTCGTCCTCGGGGAAGGGGATCGGGTTCTGCCAGATCCGCTGGGTCAGCGGGTCCTCGCTGGTGAAGTAGCCGGTGAACTGGTCGCGGAACCCGGTGCCGTACTCGGTGTACGCGATGCGGTGTGCGAGCTCCGGGGTGATGCCGAAATGGATGTCCAGGCCGTGCGGCCCGGCGATCTCCTCGGCGAAGAAGCGGTCCAGGGTGCGGCCGTCGACACGGCGGACGACTTCGGCGACGATCCAGCCGGCCGCGTACGGGCCGTACAGGATGCCCTCGGCACGCGGATCGGCCTCCGGTCCCTGGTCGGCGAGGAGCTTGGCCATCGACTCCGGGTCGCTCAGGTCCTCCTGTGCCAGGCGTGCGGCGACGGCGGGCATGCGCGCGGTGAAGGTCACGACCTGGCGCATGGTGATGCCGCCCTTGCCGCGGGCCGCGAACTCCGGCCAGTAGCGCGCCACCGGAGCGTCGAGTTCGACCGCGCCCCGGTCCACGAGCAGCAGCAGCGCGGTGACCATGATGCCCTTGCTGCCGGAGAAGATCATCTGCAGGGTGTCGTGGTCCCAGCGGCGGCCGGTGCGCTTGTCGGCCGTGCCGCCGACCAGGTCGACGACCAGTTCTCCGTCGAGGGTCACGGCCAGCGCCGCACCCTGGTCGTCTCGTTCGGTGAAGTTGCGCGTGAATTCCTCGCGCACGTCCTCGAATCCCGGTGCCACATGACCGGTGACGAGGATGTTCGGGTGGGTGGAGGAGCCGGTGGGCATGGTGGATCCCTTCGGTGGGTTGCGGAGGGGGAGCGGGGTGAATCCCCGTGAAGATCAAGTGAGGTGGGGAGGCAGAGGCGGCCGAGGGCACCGCCGGAGGGCCGGCCCACCCGACGGCAGGGGGGAGGGGTCACCCGGCGCGGGCCGGCACCGGCCCGGGCAGCGCCAGGCGTATGCCGTTGTACGTGGCCGTCACCGTGACCCCCCGGAAGTCGGCGATCCGGGGCAGCCCGGTGGCCTCCGCACCGCCGTGCGGGCCGACGACCAGCGCGCGGGCCCCGGCCGCACGGGCCGCGCGCAACCCCAGTTCGGCGTCCTCAAGGACCAGCGCGTCGCGTGCGCCGACGCCGAGCAGTGCCGCTGCCCGCAGATAGCCCTCCGGGTCGGGCTTTCCTCGTTGTACGTCCTCTGCGCTGATGACGACCGAGGGCAGTGGCAGACCGGCCGCGGCCATGCGTTGCCGGGCCAGTTCCGCGCCGGCGGAGGTGACCAGGGCCCAGCGGTCCGCGGGCAGCGCGGCGAGCAGCCCGGCGGCGCCGGGCAGCGCCACGGTGCCGCCGGTGTCGGCCACGTCCTGAGCGACCAGCCAGGCGGTCTCGGCGGCGACGTCGGTGCCGGCCGGAGCGTGCCGGGCCACGGTCTCGGCGGTGCGCCGGCCGTGGGCGCCGGACATGACGGCGGCGGCGTCGAGCCCGTGCCGGTCCGCGAAGCGCCGCCAGGTCCGCTCGACGGCGGCCGTGGAGTCGACGAGGGTGCCGTCCATGTCGAACAGCAGGGCCTGGGCACTCAGTTCGGTGATCTCACCGGTGATCTCACCGGTGGTCGCGCCGACGGTCGCGCCGGTGGTTCTCGTGGTCGTACCGGTGGTTCTCGTGGTCGTACCGGTGGTTCTCGTGGTCGTACCGGTGGTTCTCGTGGTCGTACCGGTGGTTCTCGTGGTCATGTCGATGCCTTCTCATGGCTGTTGTCGTCGATGCCGCGGTGGGCGGCTCCCGGCCCTGCGGGTCCGGTGGCGAGAGCTCTGGCGTACCGCCGGGCCCGGGCCAGGTCGGCCGCCATGCGGGTGGTGTCGCCGTCCCGGTAGTCGTTCTCCAGGACCAGCGCGCGCGGACACAGCCCGTGACGGGCGACGGCGGCGAGCGTCTCGTCGACCTCACCGTCGCCGTCCCCGAGCAATGGGGTGCGTCCGGTGCCCGCGATGCCGTCCTTGAGGTGGATCTGGTCGGCCAGGTGCCGGGCCACAGCGCCGATCAGGGACGGCACGCGGACGCCGGCGAGGTGCGGGTTGTACGTGTCCAGGAGCAGCCGGAACGCCGGTGAGGCGACCTTCTCCACCAGGGCGGAGGCGGCGTCGGGCGGGAGCACGTTCTCGTTGGCGAGCAGCAGTCCGCGCGCCTGCGCCTCGGCTGCGGCCCGGCGCAGCACCTCGGCGGTGCGCTGCAAGCCGTACCCGCCGGCGATGGCGCTGCGCCGGAAGCTCGGCACGAGCACCAGGCCCGCGCCCAGCTCCACGGCGGCGTCGAGGAGCCGTTCGAGGACGCCGCGCACCCGTACCGCGTCCGCGCTGCCCTCGGGCGCCAACAAGCCGATGTCGTTGAGACAGTTGGCGCTGACCGCGAGCACCCGCACCCCGGTGGCCTCGACTCCGTCCCGCAGTGCGGGCAACCGCCCGGGCCCGTCGAGCGGGGCCGCCCGTCCGGGCCCGCCGAGGTCGAACTGCACTCCGTCGGCACCGGCCCGCCGGGCCACCTCCAACGCGGCCGGACCGGCACAGGGCAGCCGCCAGTCGACGAGCCCGACCAGTGGGGCGGGGGCGCACCCCGCTCCGGGCGGGAGCAGGGCGCCCGCCCCCTCGGCCGGGCCTGCCGCACCCTGCCCTGCCTGCAAGGTCACGACGCACCCGCCCAGCGCACCGCGAGCTTGATCAGGCGGCGGCCGTCGATGGTGCGCCGGCGGCTCACCGCGAGCCTGGACATGATGCGTACTGCCTCCGACGGCTCGACCACGTGCGTGACAAGGTCCCGGTACAGCCCGGGATCGCGGCACAACTCGGCTGCCGCGTCCAGGAGATGGCAGGTGGCCACGCCCCGGTGGCCGAAGATCCGCACGGGGTGACCGCTCTCGGTGGTGAGCGACGCGATGTGCGGCGGCTCCGGCACGCCCGCGCAGTTGGCCGCCCGGATGGCGCCGAGGTCCACGCCGGGCAGCGCGGGGACGGTGCCGCCCTTGGGTACGCCACCGAGCAGATCGACCAGCACCTCCCGGCCCGCGGTGGCCGCGAGCGTTGTCTCCAGGCAGGACAGCATGGCCACACACGGCGTGGCGAGCAGCACCGCCACCGGGCCGTCGGCCAGCTGTCCGGCCAGTTCCTCAGGGGTGAACTCGCCGTGCTGCAGGCGTACATCGGCTCCGTACGGCGCCGCCTCGCTCCACTCCAGACCCTCGCGGGTGTGGTGCACCTGGACGGTGCGCACCCGGGGGCCCAGCCAGTACTTGGCGGTGCGCACGGCGAGGTGCCCCACCGTGCCGTCGCCGAACACCAGAAGGGTCGTAGGGTTCGGCGCGCGCAGCGCGAGCGAGGCGTACCGCACCACCGCCAACGGTTCGAGCAGGGCGGCCAGTTCAGCGTCCGGGACGTACGGCAGCGGTATCACCAGGCCGTCACGGACCGCATTGGCCGGGATCAGGGTCCGCTCCTGGAGCAGCCCGTCCACGTTGTGGCCGAGCAGGAACGACGGGTCGGTGCGGTGCGTGGGATTGACCACCACCGGCGTGCCGGGGGTGAGCCGCCCGTCCACACCTTCGCCGACCTCCACCACCCGGGCCACGCCCTCGTGGCCGAGCACCGGGGCTCCGTCGCGGCGCAGTCCGCGCAGCATCTGCAGATCGGTACCGCAGACGCCCGCCACCAGCGTCTCGATGCTCACCTCTCCGGGACCGGGTGCCACCGTTGTACGGGGCAGCAGGTGCAGTCCCCGGTCGTCGCGCACGATCCCCTGGTGGGTGGCGCCGGTCGCGCCACCCGTCGGACGCAGAAGCTCCTCCATGCGCGTACCGGTGGCCGCCGCGAGAGCGGCGATCCCCGCCCCGACCAGACCGTCGGCCTCGCCGGGACCGCACACAGTGATGTGTTCCTCCACCCACTCCGGAGCCCGCTCCCCGGTGAGATAGAGCGGGCGGTGACGCAGATGCCGCAGTACGGCGGTGCGGTAGTGCTCACCGAGTGACACGGACACACCACCCGTCAGGGCCAGTTCGTCGATCTCCGGGTCCAGGCACAGCGCGCCGCGCAGCACGTCGGCGACGGGTGCGGTCACCGCGTCGAGCAGGACCTCGGCGAGTGGGTCGGCCGCGTCCAGGGCCGCGCCGAACGCGGCCTCGAACGGCTCGCCCGCCCCCATTGCCTTGCCGAGCAGCGAGTCGTCCCAGCGCTCACCGGCCCGCTCACGCAGCACCTCGGCCATGTTGCGGATGCCGGGCCCCGAGGAGTACGCGGCCACGTGACCCAACTCGCCGCATTCACAGCGCAGTTCGACGGGCTGTCCGGCCAGCGACGCCGTCGCCGGCAGATGACCGACCTCGCCCTGCAGGCCGCAGGCGTCGGTGGGGATGACATCGCGGCGCAGGTCGATCGTCCGGCAGGCGATGCCGGAGCTGACCGTCAGGAGCGTCACCTTGCGGTGCCCGCGGGAGTGCAGGGACGAGGCGAAGTGCAAGAGGGCCGCGGTGACATCGTTGACGACATACCAGTCGACGTCGGGCCGCCGCTCGTACAGCAGCCCGGGCAGGTCGAGCACGGTGGTCTCATCGCCGAACAGCGGGCCGGAGCCGTACACGACGCCGCTGCGCTGGTTGAGCGCGGCGCCGAACGATATCCCCGCCACCGCGCCGGGCCCGGCCGGCACCGTCTCACAGATCGCGTCGATCAGCCGGTCCTGGATCTGCCGGGCCGTCAGGTCGGGGTGGCGCAGATGGCTGGGCGACGGTACGTCGGTGGGGTCGCCCAGGCCTCCCTCCGGGGACCACCAGGCGTGGCGCAGATGGGTG
Organism: Streptomyces sp. NPDC050418; assembly: GCF_044458745.1. NCBI lineage: Bacteria > Bacillati > Actinomycetota > Actinomycetes > Kitasatosporales > Streptomycetaceae > Streptomyces > Streptomyces sp. NPDC050418. The sequence goes on along the minus strand of NZ_JBITIG010000016.1, from coordinate 107,201 downwards.
CCGCCGATGTCGAAGACGGTGACCCCGGAGGCCGTCCCGGTCACGGCCGCCCGCCGTTCGCGACGGCGCCGTCCAGGTCCAGGTCGCCGGCGAAGGTGTGCACGAACTTCAGAGCCGTGCTCAGCTCCTCGGAGCTGACGTCGTTCACGAAGGCGCAGCCGCCGAGGCCGTTGGTGAGCGGCAGACGCTGCCGGCCGTCCCGGTGCTTGACCGCGTCGGCAAGGCCGACCTCCAGCAGCTCGGGCGTGAACACCGGGTGGGCGACGGGCAGTCCGGCGGCGGCGATCAGCCGCAGGGCGCGCTCGGCTTCGTCCTCGGTGAGCAGGTCCCGGCCGACCGCGAGGGCCACGCACACCGCCATGTCGACGGCGACGGCCTCGCCGTGCAGCAGCGGCGGGTCGGCGCGCAGTTCGAGGGAAGGGCTGAAGGTGTGCCCGTAGTCGACCGAACGCTCGAGGACCGACTCCCACAGGTTGGGCTCCAGCTCGTCCAGCATGCCGACGATGGCGCGCGAGACGACCTCGCCGATGGCGGCGCCGCAGTCGGCGAAGCTGTCGCTGGAGATGTCCGCGACGGTCTCCTCCAGGAGGCGGAAGAGTGCCACGTCCTTGATGAGCGCCATCTTGATGATCTCGGCGAGGCCGTTGGCGATGTGCCGGGCCGGCACGGTGCGCAGGAACTCCGGGTCGATCAAGGTGATTTCGGGGGCGAAGTAGGTGCCGAGCCGGTTCTTGTGGGTGCCGTGGTTGACGCCGGTCTTGACGCCGATGCCCGCGTCTATCTGGCCTACGAGGGTGGTGGGTACGCGTACGTAGGGGGCGCCGCGCCGGTACAGGCTCGCGGCCATGCCGACCACGTCCATGAGTACGCCGCCGCCGACGACCACGACCTTCTCGGTTCGGCGCAGCATGCCCATGCCGGTCATGGCCTCGGTGACCTCGACGACCTGCTCGAGGTTCTTGGTCTCCTCGTCGCCCGACATGATCTTCATGCGGGCGTCGACGTTCCAGGCATCGAAGTAGGCGCGCAGCTGCTCGCCGTAGAGGTCGTCCACCACCCGGTCCACCACGATGAGGGCCCGTACCGAGCTCTGGCCGTCGGCCCCCACCGAGCGGGCGAGCGCGGGGTTGGCCGGGTTGAGCAGGCCCCGGGTGATGGACACCCCGTAGCCCACGGGCTGCCGGGCCTGGACGTACCAGCTCAGCTCGGGCGGGCGGGGCATGTCCAGGGCTGCCATGCTGCGCGGGGCGGTGGTCTCGGGCATCGTGTCGGTCCTCTCTGCGGTGCGGGTGGTGTGGCGAGCGGGTCTCTTCGGTAGTGCGGTGCACGGGCTGGGCCCAGGGCGGTTGGCCCTGCCCCGCCCGCCGGAGATCTCCCGGCGGGCGGGGCAGGACGGGTCGGCCGGGGGTCTCCCGGCCGAAGTGCGTGGCACATCGCGCGGTACGGCCAAGGGAGGCTCGGACCGCGCGGTGCGCCATGGGCCGCTACGCCTCCGGCTCGCCCATCGGGGCGGGCAGGGCGTCCAGTTCGGTGAGATCGGCAGCGGTCAGCTCGACCGCGGCAGCGCCCGCGTTCTGGACCAGGCGGCTCTCGTTCTTCGTGCCGGGGATCGGGATGACGTACTCGCCCTGGGCGATCAGCCAGGCGAGCGCTACCTGCGCCGGGGTGGCGTCGTGCCGCTCGGCGATCCCGCGTACGACGTCGACGATCGCCTTGTTGTGGAGGAACGCCTCCTCGGTGAACCGCGGCTGGGTGCTGCGCCAGTCGTCCTTGGGAAGGTCGGACGGCTTGGCGAAGGAGCCGGTGAGCAGACCGCGGCCGAGCGGCGAGAAGGGCATGAACGCGATGCCCTGCTCCTTGGTGAACGGGATCACGTCGGCGAAGGCGTCCCGCGTGAACAGCGAGGCCTCGGACTGCACCGCGGCCACCGGGTGTACCGCCTGCGCGGCCTTGACCTGGTCGACGGTGACCGCGGACAGGCCGAGCGCACGGATCTTGCCGGCGGCCACCTGCTCGCCGAGCGCACCCCAGCTCTCCTCAAGCGGGACGTTCGGGTCCACGCGGTGCAGGAAGTACAGGTCGATGTGGTCCACACCGAGGCGCTCGAGGCTGGCGTCGACCGCCGACTTCAGGTGCTCGGGGCTGCCGTTGAGGCCGAGGCCGTTCTCGTCGACGACGAGGCCGCCCTTGGTGGAGAGCACTGCCTGGTCGCGGCGGCCCGCGAGGGCGCGGCCGACGAGCTGCTCGTTGGTGAACGGGCCGTAGGCGTCGGCGGTGTCGATCAGCGTGACACCCAGGTCGAGCGCCTTGTGGATGACCTGCAGGGACGCGTCGTCGTCCCAGCCGTGCGGGTCGTATCCGAAGGACATGCCCATCGTGCCCAGACCGAGGCGGCTTACTACGGGACCGTTCTTGCCCAAAGTGGTGGTGCGCATGGCGAACTGACTCCTCACAGAGTGGTGTTGGGGGAGAGGACGACGGCACCGTCCGCCGACGGCGCCGGACCGGCTACGGCCTGATCGACTGGCGGTGCCGGAAGATGTTCTTCGGGTCGTACGCGCGCTTGGTCTGCTGCAGCCGCGCGTAGTTGCCCTTCCAGTAGAGGTCGTGCCAGGGCACGGAGGACTTGTTGTACGTGGGGTCCCCGAGGTCGCCGTCCGGGTAGTTGATGTAGCAGCCGTCGGTGACGCCGTTGGGTACGGGGACACCGCCGGTGTCGGCGTAGACGTCGGCGAAGGCGTTGCGTACCCAGCCCAGATTGGCGTCGTCGTCGCCCGCCTCGTACCAGACGCTCTCGAAGTTGGTCTTCATGATCGCCCCACGCTGGGCGACGGCGGTCGCCGTCGACGACACCGAGCTGATCCGGCCGCCCGCCGAGGCGTAGACGATGCCGGCGAACGGGCTGACCTTGTCGGTGTTGGTCAGGTGCCGGTACATGGCATCGATCTGCGCGGCCGGCGTCGGCTTGAGCAGATGCGAGGACTTGTGGACACCGCGCATCGTCGGGTCGAGCTGGGTGGCGGAGACCGAGCCGACGTACTTCGTGCCGCGCAGCCACGGCAGCTTCCGGGTGGTCGAGTACTGCGAGTCGACCACGCCCTCGCGACGGACCGGGGTGGTGCTGACACCGAGCGCGTCATTGAGCCCGGCGAGGTGGTCCGAGAGCACCTGCGCGGCGTCGGGCAGCGAGGCGTCGAGCTGGATGATCAGTCCGAGGGTTCCGGACGACTTGTGGTTGAGCAGCATCCAGGAGAACAGCGAACCGGCCGTCGTTCCCGGGGTGTTGTTCTTCTCCAGCCACTCGCCGTAGTGGGCGACCAGCCTGTTGAAGCCGTCCTCGGTGACCTTGTCCCAGGGCCAGAAGAGGTTGCTGATGTACACCTCGGAAGGCGCCTTGGGCAGCAGCCCCGCGGGGTCGCTGCCGGTCGCGCCGGGCGTGCGGAACCAATAGCGGGTGACGACGCCGAAACTCCCGCCACCGCCCCCGGTGTGCGCCCAGAACAGATCCTTGTGCGGATCGTCCGCGGCCCGGGTCGCCACGACCGCCTTGGCCGTGCCGCTCGCGTCGACGACGACCACTTCCACGGCGTGCAGATGGTCGACGGTCAGGCCGTACTGGCGCGACAGCATGCCGAAGCCGCCGCCCGCGATATGGCCCCCGACACCGACCGAGTGGCAGATGCCGCCGGGGATGGTCACCCCCCAGCCGCCGTGCAGCTCCTCGTAGACGTCCAGCAGGGTCGCGCCGCCCTGGACGGAGAAGGCTCCACGCGCGCTGTCGAACGAAACGGCGTTCATCAGCGTCATGTTGAGGACGGTCTTCGTCTCGTCGTTGTAGACGAAGTCCTCGAAGCAGTGGCCGCCGCCGGCGACGGTGATGCGCTTGCCGGCGTCCACGGCACTCTGCACCGCGGCCACCACATCAGCGGTGGTACGCGGCAGCACGATCTTCTCCGGGGCGGCCACCCAGCGCTGGTTCATGCCGGACCGCAGATCTGCGTACCGGGGGTCCGTCGCCGTGACGGTGACGGACCCCGTCCGGGCACCGGACTCGGCGGCCCCGGCCCGGTTCCCTCCGAGTGCCGTGGTCTGGAAGCCCACGGCGGCACCCACGGCGACTCCTGAACCAGCGGTCAGGAATCCGCGGCGTTTCAGCGTCTTCATCAATAATTCCTTGTCATCGCGCTCACCGGCCCATCGGCCACCGGCCATTTCGATTCCGATGCTGTGCGGTGACCTCATGACAGCAATGGTCGGGCCGCCGCCACGATCGTGCGGGCCACACTGTGTCAGGTCAGGAGCGCGAGCCCGCATACTTCGTCAGCTATGCCATGACCTCGATTACCTTTTCCCGGCTCTGCTTGACGCGCGCACTCCGGCGCGGCCACGATCGCGACCGTCCGTAAAATCCGAGAAGAATCAATCGAAGGAACGTTTCGTGAATGCCATTCCCGGAGCCCGCGCGGTCCATCACATTGCTTATACGGTCCCGGATCTCGACGAGGCCGTGAACTTCTTCGTCGACGTCATCGGCGCCGAAGTCGCCTATCGGCTCGGGCCGGTGGAGGACCCGGAGGGCGACTGGATGACCCGCAAGCTCGATGTGCACCCCGCCGCCTCCACGAGGATCGCCATGCTGCGCCTGGGGGCTGCCCTCAACCTGGAACTCTTCGAGTACACGACGCCCGACCAGAACCGGCGGCTGCCACGCAACAGCGACTGGGGCGGCCACCACTTCGCGATCTACGTCGACGATGTCGACAAGGCCACGGAATACCTGCGCAATCAGTCAGGTGTGACCATTCTGGGCGAGCCGGAGACCATCACCGACGGGCCCATCGCCGGGGACCGCTGGGTCTATTTCAAGACGCCGTGGGGAATGAGCATGGAGCTCATCAACATGCCCGACGGAATGCCGTACGAGAAGGAAACCGAGACGCGCGTCCACCGCCCCGAGGCTGCCTGGCAGAACTCATAGAAACCTGCCGGGCAACGGCACGCAGAGCAAGTAGCGGAAATGTTCACCGGAGAAGAGTGCACGAGAAAATGACTGTGACCGACGAAAGCGCCCTCAACAGCAATCCCTTCAATCTGCGCGTCATCGAGGAATTCCGCGCCCATTCCGGAAAGGTGGCTGATTTCGGGGACATCCCGCTGCTGCTCCTCACCACCGTGGGCCGGCGTTCGGGCCTGCCGCGCACCACGCCGCTGGTGCATCTCGCCGACGGCGACCGCCTGATCGTCTTCGCGGCCAACGGCGGGGCGTCCAACGCGCCCGGCTGGTTCCACAATCTGATGGCGGCCGGTGAGGGGCTGGTGGAGGTGGGCGACGAGCGCCGTCCGGTCCGCCCGGTCCTCGTCGACGAGGCGGAGCATGAGGAGCTGTGGGCCCGGCAGACCGCCCAGGACCCCAACTTCGCCAATTTTCGGGGCCGTACGAGCCGCACCATTCCTGTCGTCGCCCTGGTGCGCCATCGTGACGGGCAGCGTGCGCGGCGCGGCGGCTGGCCGGTCGGTATCTGACCAGCTCGGTAGGCACCCGCCACGCGCGGCGTCGCACCAGGGGCCGCGGAGACCTGCACGGTCACCGCGGCCCCTGCGCCGTACCCGGGCGAAGGCCGGGCGCGCTCAGCGCAGGTCTTCCTCGCGGAACTCCCGGCTTGAGCCCGCCGCCGTCTCCTCGCGCAGTGCGATGCGCCGGATCTTGCCGGACACGGTCTTGGGCAGCGGCCCGAACTCGATGCGGCGCACCCGCTTGTACGGGGCGAGCACGCTCCGCGAGTGCGCGAACAGCAGCCGGGCGGTCGCCGCGTCCGGCTCGTACCCCTCGGCGAGCACGATGTATGCCTTGGGCACGGACAGGCGCACCGGGTCGGGCGCGGGCACCACGCCCGCCTCCGCGACCGCCTCGTGCTCCAGGAGCGCGCTCTCCAGCTCGAACGGGGAGATCTTGTAGTCGGACGACTTGAACACGTCATCGGCCCGGCCGACGTAGGTGAGGTAGCCGTCGGCGTCACGCGCTCCGATGTCACCGGTGCGGTAGTAGCCGTCGGCCATCGCGGTGCGGGTGCGCTCCGCGTCGCCGTGATAGCCGGTCATCAGGCCCACCGGACGGGCGGAAAGATCCAGGCAGATCTCGCCCTCGTCGGCACCCGGCCGACCGGTCTCCGGGTCGAGCAGCACGACCTCGAAACCAGGGCTCGGCCGCCCCATCGAGCCCGTCTTCAGCAGCTGGCCCGGAGTGTTGGCGATCTGCACGGCGGTCTCGGTCTGCCCGAAGCCGTCGCGGATGGTCACGCCCCAGGCCTCCCGGACCCGCTCGATCACCTCGGGATTGAGCGGTTCACCGGCGCCGACCGCCTCGCGCGGCGGGTTCGCCAGCCGCGTGAGGTCCGCCTGGATGAGCATGCGCCACACGGTGGGTGGTGCGCAGAAGGAGGTGACGCCCGCGCGGTCCATCTCGGCCATCAGGCGGCCGGCGTCGAAGCGGGTGTAGTTGTGGATGAATACGGTCGCCTCGGCGTTCCACGGGGCGAACAGGTTGGACCAGGCGTGCTTGGCCCAGCCGGGCGACGAGATGTTCAGGTGCACATCGCCGGGGCGCAGCCCGATCCAGTACAGCGTCGCCAGATGCCCGATGGGGTACGAGGCATGGGTGTGCTCGACCAGCTTGGGCCGGGACGTGGTCCCGGAGGTGAAGTACAGCATCAGGGTGTCGTCGGCACGTGTCACCCCGGCCGGCTCGAACTCCGCCGCGCTGCGACAGGAGGCCTCGTATGCGGTCCAGCCCTCCGGGGCGCCGCCGACCGCGATACGACGGTAGTCACCGGGGATGCCGGCGAACTTGCCGGTGTCCGCGCCGCCTGTGATCACATGGGTGACCTCACCGCGCCCGATGCGGTCACGCAGGTCGGCCGGTCCGAGCAACGGGGTCGCGGGGATGACGACGGCCCGCAGTTTCATCGCGGCGAGCGCCGTCTCCCACAGCTCGACCTGGTTGCCGAGCATCACCAGGATGCGGTCGGCCGCACCGACGCCCTGCGAGCGAAGCCAGTTGGCGACCTTGTCGGAGCGCTCGGCCATCTCGGCGAAGGAGACACGAATCTCGGTGCCGTCCTCCTCGGCGATGTGCAGGGCGGTGCGCTCGTTGCCCCGCGCGATCACATCGAACCAGTCGAGCGCCCAGTTGAAGTGCTCGGGCCGCGGCCATACGAACCCCTGTCGCGCCGTCTCGTAGTCCTCACGGTGCCGCAGCAGGAAGTCTCTGGCGGCCCGGAACTCCTCAGTGGCCTTCGATACGGTCATGTGTCCTCACTCGGGCAGGTGGCTCACAGCGTGTCCGCCCATCCCAACAGGCCACATACCCCCGCATCCAAGTCACCGCACGGACTGTGTCACTTACCCGCCCACCGTCCCCGCCTCCGGCCGGGAGACGCGGGTGCACCACGCAAAACACCCCTCTGACCCACGCTTGCGCAGGTAAGAGGGGTGTTGCTGGCGGTAGCGGAGGGATTTGAACCCTCGGTTACTTGCGCAACACTCGCTTTCGAGGCGAGCTCCTTCGGCCGCTCGGACACGCTACCGAGAGAGAGCTTAGCCCAAAGGTGCCCGTGGTTTGAAATCCGTATCGGTCCGGCGGTCTCAGCGGTCCCGGAAGAAGCGGGTGAGGCGGGCCGAGCACTCCTGTTCCAGGACGCCCGCGACGACCTCCGGGCGGTGGTTGAGGCGCCGGTCGCGCACCAGGTCCCACAGGGAGCCGGCCGCACCGGCCTTCTCGTCGCGCGCGCCGTAGACGACCCGGGCGATCCGGGACTGCACCAGCGCACCCGCGCACATCACGCACGGTTCGAGCGTGACGACGAGGGTGCAGCCGGTCAGCCGCCACTCCCCGCGCCGCGCCGCGGCCCGGCGCAGGGCCAGGACCTCGGCGTGGGCGGTGGGGTCGCCGGTGGCCTCGCGTTCGTTGTGCCCGGCGGCGAGCAGCTCGCCGTCCGGGGACAGGACGAGCGCGCCGACGGGCACGTCGCCGCCCCGGAGGGCCAGTTCGGCTTCCTCCAGGGCGTACTCCATCGGCGCCCGCCAGCGGTCCCGCACGGGGTCGGGCAGAGGTTCGGACAAGGGATCGGGCAGGGGATCGGTGCTGTTCAAGGTGTTCTGCGTACGCGGGTCAGCGCACTGTCTCCAAAACCTCGGAGGCGCCGAGGGCCTCGGCGATCTCGGCGAGGACGTCGCTGCTGAGCGCGAGCAGCTCCTTCTCGGCCAGGCCCAGGTCCTCCAGGATCCGGGTGTCGCCGAGCGGGCCGGGCGGCACGGCCTCGCCGGCGGTGGCGCCGTCGTCGTCCTCCTCGTCCGGGTCGGGTTCGCCGTCCTCGGTGCCGTCGAGGTCGGTCAGGTCCTCCAGGTCGTCCTCGTCGCCCGAACCGGGCTCGCGGCCGAGCAGCTCGTCGGTCAGCAGGATCTCGCCGTAGCTGCTGCGGGAGGCCGCGGCCGCGTCCGAGACGTAGATCCTCGGGTCCTCCTCGCCGTCCACGCGGACGACGCCGAACCACACATCTTCCTGCTCGATGAAGAGGAGCACCGTGTCGTCGGCGTCACCGGCCGCGGCTTCCTGGGCCAGTTCTGTCAGATCCGACAGGGTCTCCACATCGTCGAGCTCCGTGTCGCTCGCTTCCCACCCGTCTTCGGTGCGCGCGAGCAGTGCGGCGAAGTACACCGTGACTCTCCCACTGGTCTGAGGCGTGCCGGTCGGGGGTCCCCCCGGCGGAGTCTGCTGGACGAGGTGCGGTTCCGCCCCGCCCAATCGGAATCGTGGCAGAAACCGGGGCTCCGCGAGAGGTCTTCGGCCTGCTGTGTCCGCGGCGAGCCGCAGTGGCGGCTCGCGCGTCACCAGCGGAACGTGCGCATGCGCATCGCCTGACGCATCCGGGCCGCCCGGGCGCGCCGCGGCTGGACGCGGTCGCGCAGCTCCTTGGCCTCGTGGCGTTCGCGCAGGAACTGGGCGCGGCGCCTGCGGCGCTCGGCGTCGGTCTCCTGCGGCTCGACGTCCTGCTGCGGCTCGTCCTCCCGCATGGGCCGTTCCTCCGGCATGGGCCACACCACCTCCGGTCCCTTGCCCCTGCAGTTTCCCTCGTACGGCGGGTTTGATGCGAGCGCGCACGGGTGCGGTACCGAACGCGAGCGCGAGCCGGGCCCCGTATGCCCCGGTAATCTGGTGGCGGGTCGCTGCCCCGGCCGCCGCCCCTGTCAGAGACCGTGACCGGAGCTTGGAGGCTCTTGTGCGCCTGCACGTCGTCGACCACCCCCTGGTCGCGCACAAACTCACCACGCTGCGCGACAAGCGCACCGACTCGCCGACCTTCCGGCGCCTCGCCGACGAGCTCGTGACGCTCCTCGCGTACGAGGCGACGCGCGATGTGCGCACCGAGCAGGTCGACATCGAGACGCCCGTGGGCCCGACCACCGGGGTCAAGCTCTCCTACCCGCGCCCGCTGGTCGTGCCGATCCTGCGTGCCGGTCTCGGCATGCTCGACGGCATGGTGCGGCTGCTGCCCACGGCCGAGGTGGGCTTCCTCGGGATGGTGCGCAACGAGGAGACGCTCGAGGCGTCCACGTACGCGACGCGGATGCCCGAGGATCTGTCGGGGCGTCAGGTGTACGTGGTGGACCCGATGCTGGCGACGGGCGGGACGCTCGTCGCGGCGATCAAGGAACTCATCAAGCGCGGCGCGGACGACGTCACGGCCGTGGTGCTGCTCGCGGCGCCCGAGGGCGTCGAGGTGATGGAGCGCGAGCTGGCCGGGACCCCGGTGACGGTGCTGACCGCGGCGGTCGACGAGCGTCTCAACGAGGTCGGGTACATCGTGCCCGGGCTCGGGGACGCCGGGGACCGGATGTACGGATCGGCCGAGTAGCCGGTCCGTCCGGGTAGGAGACGACCGAGGGGCCGCCGGATCTCCGGCGGCCCCTCGGTCATGCCGTGGCGCGGTTCAGCCAGGCTCCCTCGCGCATGATGACCCGTCCCTCGAGCTCCGGGACGCCGCGCCATGCGCGCACGGTCCGCGGCGTCACGCGTACGTAGACGTGGGGACGGTCCTCGGTGCGCGGATCCCAGCCGAACTTCGCGCCGAACGCGTCCGCCGCGGCCGCCGGCACTGCCGAGTCCGTGAAGCACTCCGCCTCGCCCTGGACCAGGACGACGTCGAGGCTGTCCGGCAGGGACAGGTGCACCCGGGCGTCCCGGCGGAGGTTGCGGACGGTCGCCGAGTGCGCACCGGTGCACATCCATAGCGCGTGGCCGTCCCACGCGAACCACAGCGGCACCTGATGCGGGCCGTGGTCGGGGTGGGCGGTCGCCACCCAGACCTCCCGCTCCGTCGCGAGCCGGTCGAGGACCTCACGTGTGCGCTGCGCCGCAGGGCGAGGGGCTGGGGTGTTGTGCATGGACGCGACCCTAGACAGCAAGATCGCGGACATGCATCGGGCGTCGGTCCTACGTCTCGGGACCGACGGCACGGCCCTCCGCCGTGCGCGCGCATGCCATGCGCGCGTCAGCAGCCCGCAGGCTTCTTGGCCGCCGCGGCCGGGTCCGTCAGGGCGAGGAGGGACTTCGCCGCGTCCTCCTTCTTGGCGAGGGAGGTGAAGCCCTCGCCGAGGATCAGGTCGATGTCCGCGGTCTTGCGGGTGTCCGTCCGGGGCTCGGCCCCCGCGACCTGGGTGCCGAGGACGACGATGCCCGTCTTCAGCGCGACCTTCGGGCCGAGCAGTATGGCCTTGCCCTTGACCTTCTTGTCGAACTTCTTCGTCGCGTTGCCCACCTTGCCGACGGTGAAGCCGCGCTTCTTGAGCTCGTCCGCCGTCTCCTTGGCGAGGCCGCCGCGCGGCGTCGCGTTGAAGACGTTGACCTGGACGTCCGCCGGTTTCGGCAGCGACATCGGCTTCTTCGGCGGGGTGGTGGGCGCGGCCGGCTTGCAGTCGGGTTTCTCGGGCTTGCCGGGCTGCTCGGCCTGCTTGGCGGCTACGTTCCGGTCGCTCTTGTCGCCGGAGAAGACGCCGACCAGTTCGATGGTGCCGTAGGTGAGAAGCCCGAGAACCGCGACGCAGGCGAAGACCGCGAGCACGATCCGGCGGCGGCGACGGTTGCGGCGCATTCGCGGGTACTTGTCCCCCGTGATGCGGTATTCGCCGCCCATGCCGGGGGGAGTGAGCATGCTCATGAGCGCAGCGTAATGCCGTGGCTGGGGTCTGCCTACTAAATGATCAATGGGTGGCGGACGAAGCCAACCCGAAAGGGTCAATGCCGACGCGGCCCGCGGGGCCGGGCGGCTCAGCCCAGTTCGAGGACGCGGGCGTGCAGCACCTGGCGCTGCTGCAGAGCGGCGCGGACCGCGCGGTGCAGGCCGTCCTCCAGGTACAGGTCGCCCTGCCACTTCACGACGTGGGCGAAGAGGTCGCCGTAGAACGTCGAGTCCTCGGCCAGGAGCGTCTCGAGGTCGAGCTGCTGCTTGGTGGTCACCAGCTGATCGAGGCGGACCGGGCGCGGCGCGACGTCCGCCCACTGCCGGGTGCTTTCCCGGCCGTGGTCGGGGTACGGCCGGCCGTTTCCGATGCGCTTGAAGATCACACGGAAAGCCTACCGGGCGGGGGGCTCCGGGCGCAGCCATGGCGACGGAGTGCGAGGCTGGGAAATGCCGCCCCAAAGCGGGGCAAACCGGGAAGTGACCAGCCGGGAACAGGGGCCTGAAATGAGCGAGAGCGACCCGAAGGCGCCCGAGGGCGCGGAGCTGCCCGACGCCACGCCGTCGCCGACGCCGGCCCCGGAGCCGCCTCCCGCGGCCCCCGCCGCCCCGGCCCCCGCACCCCCCGGCCCCGCGCCCACACCCTCGTTCGCCACCGAGTCGACGCCGGCGCCCCCGGGGCCTGCCGCCGCGCCCGAGCCCGCGCCGCCCGGCCCCGCCCCCACCCCCGCCGTCGCGCTGCCCGACGAGGCAGCCGCCATCGCCGCCGGGTACGCGTTCACCGGCGAGGCGCTCGATCTCGGGGCCCTGCTGTGGGGCGGGCAGTGCCTGCCCGGCGCGCAGATCCGTATCCCCTTGTCCATGCTCAACCGGCACGGGCTCGTCGCGGGCGCCACCGGTACCGGCAAGACGAAGACGCTGCAGCTGATCGCCGAGCAGCTGGCCGGGCAGGGCGTGCCCGTGTTCCTCGCCGACATCAAGGGCGACGTCTCCGGGATCTCCGCGCCCGGCGAGGCGAACGACAAGGTGCAGGAGCGGGCCCGTGAGGTCGGGCAGAGCTGGGAGGCGAAGGGATTTCCGGCCGAGTTCTACGCGCTCGGCGGGATCGGGTCCGGGATCCCCGTACGCGCGACCGTCACCAGCTTCGGACCCGTACTGCTCGCGAAGGTGCTGCAGCTCAACCAGACGCAGGAGCAGTCGCTCGGCCTGATCTTCCACTACGCGGACAGCAAGGGTCTCGAGCTGCACGACCTCAAGGACCTGCGGGCCGTCGTCACCTTCCTGACCTCGGACGAAGGCAAGCCCGAGCTCAAGGGCATCGGCGGTCTGTCGACCGTCACCGCCGGCGTCATCCTGCGCGCGCTCACCGCCTTCGAGGCGCAAGGCATGGCGCCGTTCTTCGGCAATCCCGAGTTCGACGTGAGCGAATTCCTGCGGACGGCCTCCGACGGGCGCGGCCAGGTCTCGGTGCTCGAACTGCCCGCCGTCCAGGACAAGCCGCATCTGTTCTCGACGTTCCTGATGTGGATGCTCGCCGACCTCTACAACAACCTGCCCGAGGTGGGGGATGTGGAGAAGCCGAAGCTGGTCTTCTTCTTCGACGAGGCGCACCTGCTGTTCAACGGGGCGAGCAAGGCGTTCCTGGAGTCCATCACGCAGACCGTGCGGCTGATCCGCTCCAAGGGCATCGGTGTCTTCTTCGTGACGCAGACGCCCAAGGACGTCCCGGCCGATGTCCTCGCCCAGCTCGGCAACCGCGTCCAGCACGCGTTGCGCGCGTTCACGCCCGAGGACCAGAAGGCGCTCAAGGCGACCGTGAAGACCTTCCCCAACTCCCCGTACGACCTGGAGGAGTTGCTCACCCAGCTCGGGACCGGTGAGGCGGTGGTCACCGTGCTGAGCGAGAAGGGCGCGCCGACGCCGGTGGCCGCGACCCGGCTGCGCGCCCCCGAGTCCCTGATGGGGCCGGTGGACGCCGCCGCTCTCGATGCGGCCGTCAAGTCCTCGCTGCTCTACTCCCGTTACGCGGAGGAGGTCGACCCCGAGTCCGCGTACGAGAAGATCACCGCGCAGCAGGCCGAGACCGAGGCGCAGAAGCAGGCCGAGCTGGAGGCGAAGGAGGCGGAGAAGGCCGCCAAGGAGGCCGAGAAGCAGGCGAAGGCGGCCGCGCGCAACGCTCCGCAGGACGCCTCGATGGTCGACCAGGTGGTGGGCAGCGGCATCTTCAAGTCCCTGGCGCGCTCGCTCGGCACGCAGATCGGGCGCGAGATCTCCCGCTCGATCTTCGGCACGCGCAGGCGCTGACCGGCCCGCGGGCGGGTCCTGACCACCGCTCCGTACACGCACGGGACCTTCGGCCGCCCGGTTCGGGACCTTCGTCGTCTCGTCCACAGCCGGGCCGGATCAAGACTGGACGCGGAAAACCGTCCAGGCGAAGGAGCCCGGTTCAGATGCTGTCCGAGAAGTCGAGCGACGTCGTACGCGCCACTCTTCCCGCGGTCGCAGGAGCGATCGGGGACATCACCCCGCTCTTCTACGAGAAGCTGTTCGCCGCGCACCCGGAGCTGCTGCGCGATCTGTTCAACCGCGGCAACCAGGCCAACGGCAGCCAGCGGCAGGCGCTCGCCGGCTCGATCGCCAAGTTCGCCACGTACCTCGTGGAACAGCCGGACACCCGCCCGGACGTCATGCTCGGCCGGATCGCGCACAAGCACGCGGCGCTGGGCGTGACCGCGGACCAGTACGAGATCGTCCACAAGTACCTCTTCGAGGCGATCGTCGAGGTGCTCGGCGAGGCCGTGACACCCGAGGTCGCGGCGGCCTGGGACGAGGTCTACTGGCTGATGGCCAACGCGCTCATCGCGATCGAGGCGCGGCTGTACGCGGAGGCCGGCACCCCGGACGGCGACGTGTGGCGCACCTACCGCGTGACGGGCCGCATCGAGGAGACCGATGAGGTCACGACCTTCTTCGTGGAGCCCGTGGACGGGCGCCCGGTGCCGTCGGCCAGGCCCGGCCAGTTCGTCTCCGTGCAGGTCGAACTCCCGGACGGGGCACGGCAGATACGCCAGTACAGCCTGACCGGGCCCGCCGAGGGCGGGCTGCGGTTCGCGGTGAAGCGGGTGGCCGACGATCCGTCGTTCCCCGGCGAGGTCTCGCACCAGCTGCACACGCGCGCGGGCGTCGGCCACGAGCTGCGGATCAGCGCGCCCTTCGGCGACGTGGTGCTCGACGAGAGCTCCGAGAACCCCGTGCTGCTCGCCTCCGCGGGCATCGGCTGCACGCCGATGAGCGGGATGCTGGCCGCGCTCGCCGGGTCCGGGACGCAGCGGCAGGTGGTCGTCGCGCACGCCGACCGCAGCGAGGCCGACGACGCCTTCCGCACGGATCTGCGGCAGTGGAGCGCGAAGCTGCCGGACGCCGTCTCGTACGTCTGGTACGAGGACGGGGCGGCGGGTGAGGCCCGCGAGGGCCGGATGGACCTGGCCGGGATCGAACTGCCCGAGGGGCTCACCGCGTACCTGTGCGGGCCGCTGCCCTTCCTGAAGGCGGTGCGGACGCAGCTCCTGGACAAGGGAGTTCCGGCCGCGAACATCCACTACGAGATGTTCGGGCCGGACCTCTTCCTCGCGAACTAGCGGTTCTTCAGCAGGTTGTTCACTCGCTGACGCGGTCGTGGTCCGCGTGCAGACCGCCGCTGCCGCTGCCCGAGCCCTCGGTGGACTCCGGCTCGACGGGGCGGGTGAGCGAGCTCAGGTCGTGCGCGTACGTGCCGACCGCGTTGGCGATGACGTCGATGTTCGTGCCGAGCGCCGCCATGTTGATGTTGCTCAGGTCGTCGCACGCCGAGTGGTAGCACTTGTCGTAGGCGACCCCGGCCTCGCCGCCGAACTTCGCGGCCTGCTCCTCGGTCATGAT
The DNA here is from genome assembly GCF_044458745.1 of Streptomyces sp. NPDC050418. Lineage (NCBI taxonomy): Bacteria > Bacillati > Actinomycetota > Actinomycetes > Kitasatosporales > Streptomycetaceae > Streptomyces > Streptomyces sp. NPDC050418. Next base: position 92,049 of record NZ_JBITIG010000016.1, on the reverse strand, counting down.
GCCCTCGGCGCCGGTGAACGTGCCGCCCGAGGGGATTCCGACCGCGATGAACGGGCCGTAGTCCGAACGCCCGTCGAAGTCCGTGCCCTCGTACGGCTTGTCCTGGCGGTCGAGGAACTTGTTGATGTCACGCTCCAGCTGGGCGCTGCCCTCGGGGCCCGGGCCCTCGCCCTCCTTGTCGGAGTCGTCGCCGTCGTAGATGAACTGGCCGTAGTTCGGCGAGGCGATCATGTCGAAGTTGAGGTAGAGGCGGATGTCCTTCCGCTGCTCCTCGGTGAGCTTCTCGACGTACTTCTCCGAGCCGATCAGACCGTTCTCCTCGGCCGACCAGAACGCGAACTTGACCTTGTTGCGCGGCTGCTTGCCCTTGCCGTGCCGGGTCTCGTCCGCGAGCTCCTTGGCGACCTCGAGGAGGCCGGCCGAGCCGGAGCCGTTGTCGTTGATGCCGGGGCCCGCGGTGACGGAGTCGAGGTGCGCGCCGAGCATTACGGTGTTGTCGGCATTACCGCCGCGGGTCTCCGCGATCACGTTGTTCGTCTCGCGGGTCTCCTGGAACTCGCGGATCTCGAAGTCGACCGTGACCGGGCCGCCGGCGACCTCGGCGGCCAGCGCCTCGCCGGCGGCCTGGGTCACGCCGCCGGTCGGGATCCGTCCGTCGGCCGGGTCGCCGATGGTGCCGGAGAGCGCGCCCTCGGTGTTGTTGTAGATGATCGCGCCGGAGGCACCGGCGTCGGCGGCCGCGGCCTGCTTCTGCGCGAAGGGGCAGCCGCCGCGCTTGATCAGGGCGATCTTGCCGGTGAAGGTGCCCGACGCGTAGTCCTCCGGCTCGCAGCCGGTGGTGTCGTCCACGGGGACGGCGGCGACGGGGGCCTTGATGCCGCCCTCCGGCGTCGACTTCGTGTACGTCATCGCCTGGATCTCGACGTCCCGCGGCGTGGGCGTCAGCACGGCGAGGCGCTCGGCGAGCGTCTCCGTGTACACGAACTCGAAGGTGTCGTAACTGACCTTGTAACCCGCCTTGCGCAGGTAGTCGTACACGTACTTCGCCGAGGCGTCATGGCCCGGCGAACCGGCGGCGCGGTGGCCGCCGTTGGCCTCCGCTATGGCCTGGAACTTCTGCAGATGGCGGTACGCACCCTTCGCGGACGACTCCTCGACCAGCTCGCGGGCGAGCTTGCGGGCGTCCTTGGCGGGGTTGCCGTGCCCGTGCCCGCGGTCGGCGGTGGCCGTTCCCGCGGAGGCGAGCAGCAGGGGTGTGGCGAGCGCGACGGCGGCGAGTGCGGCGATCGTGCTGCGCGAACGGGGTGATGCGTTCACAGAGGTCCTTCCCCAAGGCAGTGCGAACGAGGTGGGAGGGACGGTAGCGACCGCTGGGTCGCCCGGATAGGGGTTGCCTGCAACTCGTGTTCGGTTTCGCCGGATTGGCCCCGCATGTACGTACGAATGACGGACGGATATACGGGGCCCTTGCCAGGTCAGCCGCGCCGGCGCCGCTGTTCGTCCTCGGGCCGGGCGGCCCCGCGCTCGGCCGGCGCCGGGTCGGCGGGCCGTTCGGCGCTGCGGGAGCCGCGGCGTTCACGGAGGGATTCGGCGCGGAGCAGGGCGTGCAGCACCGCGTAGGGGTCCTTGGGCATGGGGTGTCCTTGCGCTGAGGTGAGAGGTCCTCGTACGGGCTCTTCGGGCCGTACGGCATCCGGGGCTCGGCCCGGTCAGCAGCGCAGGACGGTCGTACGGGCAGGCGCGGGCGGTTCGTGCGGGCGGGCGGGGGGCGCGAGGATGCGGTGGAGCCGGGGGTGTGGCAGGCGGGGGCCCGACGCGGGGACGGGGGCCGGCAGTTCGCGGCGCGACGTGAGCCGGACCTCGCCGTCGCCCGTGCACGCGGAGGACTCCGCCTCGGCGGTCGCCGCGGGGGCGACGGGCACGGTGGCGCCCGCGGCCGGGGCCGCGAGGGCGAGGGACAGGGTGAGCAGGACGAGCAGGAGCGTCCGGAGCAGCCCGGGGTGCCGCAGGCCGGTGCGGCGTACGGCGCTCGGGGCGGGACGGGGAACGCTCACGGCACGTCATGTCCCCGCCCTGATGCGGGGCGCGACGGTGCGGCGGTCAGATCCGCCCGTATGGGTGTGCGGGGAGTGGACCGAACGCCGGGCGGCCGGGCCCCGGGCGATCCCGCCCGACCCGCCCGACCCGCCGGACCTGCGCGGTCTGGCGCATGATGGCCGTATGACCGCGAAGAAGTCCGCGCACCGGCCCGCCGAGATCCACCTCGCCCAGAACCCCGACGCCGACGAGCTGCTCGGGCGCAGTCCGCTCGCCGCGCTCGTGGGGATGCTGCTCGACCAGCAGGTGCCGATGGAGTGGGCGTTCACGGGGCCGCACACGATCGCCGAGCGGCTCGGGAAGGACGATCTCGACGCGCACGAGATCGCGGCGTACGACCCCGAGGCGTTCACGGAGCTGTTCAGGACGAAGCCCGCTGTGCACCGCTACCCGGGCTCGATGGCGCAACGCGTGCAGCAGCTGTGCCAGTACCTCGTCGACGAGTACGACGGTGACGCGACCGCGCTGTGGTCGGACGTCGAGGACGGCAAGGAGCTGCTCGCGCGGCTCAAGGCGCTGCCCGGGTACGGCGAGCAGAAGGCGAAGATCTTCGTGGCCGTGCTCGGCAAGCGCTACGGCGTGACGCCCAAGGGCTGGCGCGAGGCGGCCGGTTCCTACGGCGACCAGGGCTCCTACCGGTCCGCCGCCGACATCACCGGCCCCGAATCGCTCGCGAAGGTGCGGGCGTTCAAGCAGGAGATGAAGGCTGCGGCGAAGGCGGCGAAGGCCGCCAAGTAGGCGACGGGCTGGTGTCGCCGCACCGCGCGGCGCGGCGCCCGCGTGGTCGACTGGGCGCATGACCGAGCGCACCGCCGAAGGCCGGCTCGAGGACCTCGTCGCCGCGCACGACGTCGTCCGTCTGCAGCAGTGGCTCGACGGCCATCCGGACCACGAGATCGCCGAGGAGATCACCCGTGCCGACGATGTCACGGCCGGGGTGCTCTTCCGGCTGCTCAGCAAGGACCGGGCCTCGGAGGTGTTCGAGGAGCTCGACGGGACCGAGCAGCAGCGGATCCTCAGCGCCGTACGCGACCAGTCCTTCCGCGACATCGTCGAGGGCATGGACCCGGACGACCGTGCCCGGCTCCTCGGCGAGGCCCCCGCCAACTTCACCCAGCGGGTGCTGGCCGGGCTCAGCCCGCACGAGCGCGAGCTCACGGCGACCCTGCTCGGCTACGAGGCCGGGTCCGTGGGCCGCTACATGACCCCCGAGGTCGTACGGCTCAAGCAGCACATCACCGTCGGCGAGGCCCTGGAGCGCGTACGGCGGGAGGGCGCCGACGCCGAGACGGTCTACACGCTGCCGGTGACCGATGCCGGGCGGCGGCTCGTCGGGGTCGTCGGCCTGAAGGACCTGGTGCTCGCGGATCCTGCGGACCTCCTGAACGGGCTCGTCGACACCGCGCATCTGCGGGCGCACGCCGGCGACACCGCCGAGTCCGCGGCCCGCCTGATGCAGGAGGGCAATCTGCTCGACCTGCCGGTCGTCGACAGCGAGGACCGGTTCGTCGGGCTGCTCACCATCGACGACGCCCTGGAGGTCATCGAGGCCGCCGACACCGAGGACTTCGCGCGGCAGGCCGCCGCGAGTCCCCTGGACGGGCACTATCTGACGGCGAGCGTGCTGCGGCTCGCGCGGTCGCGGGTGGTGTGGCTGCTGCTCCTGATCGTGGCGGCGACGCTGACCGCCAAGGTCCTCGAAGCGTTCGAGGGGGAGATCGAGACGGTCACGGCGCTCGCGCTCTTCATCCCGCTGCTGGTCGGCACCGGCGGCAACGTCGGGGCGCAGGCCGCGACCGGTGCGGTGCGGGCGCTCGCCGTCGGCGAGGTACGGCCGGGGGACGCGCTCAAGGTGGCGTGGCGCGAGTGCCGCGTGGGACTGCTGCTCGGGGTGATGCTCGGCGCGGTCGGGCTCGTTTTCGCCCGGGTGATCGCGCATGACGGGGAGATCGCGCTGGTCGTGGGCCTGACGCTGATCGCGGTGTGTGCGTGGGCGGCGGTGATCGGGGGCGGGATGCCGCTGCTCGCGAAGAAGCTGGGGATCGACCCGGCGGTGATCTCCGCTCCGCTGGTGACGACGTTCGTGGACGCGACCGGGTTGATCATCTACTTCCTGATCGCCCGGGCGGTGCTGCCGCAGTTGTGAGGTCGGCTGCCGCAGTTGTGAGGTCGGCTTCGGCTGCGAGGTCCGGTGCGACGGGCCTCTTCGTAAAGGGATGGGTTTCCCGTTAAGCTGGCGGCATGGAGAACGCCCCAGGAACCGTACGACCCGGCGGCCGCACCGCCCGCGTCCGTGCGGCCGTGCTCGACGCGGCCGGTGACGCCCTCGCCGACGACGGCTTCGCGGGGCTCGACCTCGCCGAGGTCGCGCAGCGCGCGGGCGTCGGGAAGACCACCGTCTACCGGCGGTGGGGCAGTACCACCGCCCTCGTCGCCGATCTGCTCGCCGACATGGCCGAGCAGTCCGCGCCGCGCTCCGACCTCGGCGCGGTCCTCGACGATCTGCGGGCCAACGCGCACCTGGTGCGGCGCACGCTCACCGATCCGCGGCAGGGGCGGCTGTTCGCCGCGGTGATCGCGGCGGCGACCTGTGACGCGGCGGCGGCCGAGGCGCTGCACCGCTTCTACGCGGTGCGGATCGAGGAGTGGGCGACCTGCGTGGAACTGGGCGTGCAGCGGGGCGAGTTGCCCGCGGGCACGGACGCCCACGAGGTCGTACGGGCCGTCTCCGCGCCCCTCTACTACCGCTTCCTCGCCTGCGGCGACCCGCTCGACGAGGCGGCCGCCGACCGTGCCGCGGAGGCGGCGGTGGCGGCGGCGAAGGCCGGGGTCTACGTCAAGGCGTAGCGCTCACCTCGTGCGTCCACGTCAAGGCGTGGCGCTCACCTCGTGCGTCCACGTCAAGGCGTGGCGCTCAGCTCATGCGCGTACGGAGGCTGGGCGCCCGCGCGCGAGCAGGTGACGGCCGCCGCTTCGGCCGCGTACGCCAGGACGTCGTGCCATTCGGCGGGTGTGGGCGTGCGGGTCAGGGCGCCGAGCCGGCGGAGTCGGTGCAGCAGGGCCGCGTTGACGGTGTCGCCCGCGCCGATCGTGTCCACGACGGAAACGGGCACGGCGGGGACGGAGTGCTCGCTGCCGTCGGCCGTGAACACCGTCAGACCGTCGCCGCCGCGCGTCAGGACGACGGCCCCCGGGCCGGCCGCGAGCCACGCCTTGAGCGCGCTCGCCACAGGGGTGCCGTCCGCCAGCCATTCCGCGTCCTCCTCGCTGAGCTTCAGGAGGCGTACGTGGGGGAGGCGGCCGAGGAAGCGGGTGCGGTACGCGGCGGGGTCCGCGATCAGGCCGGTGCGGATGTTGGGGTCGAGCGCGGTGAACACCCCGCGGGCCGCGGTGGTCCGCAGCAGCTCGTCGTAGGCGCTCGCGCCGGGTTCGAGGACGAGGGAGCAGGTTCCGAACCAGATCCCCGCCATCTCCGGGAGCCGCTCCGGCACTTCGAAGAGCCGGTCCGCTGTCCCCTCCGTATAGAAGGAGTACGAGGCGGACCCGCTCGCCGCGTCGATGTGCGCCACGGCGAGGGTGGTCGGCTCGGGGCCCCGCCGCACGAGCCGCGTATCGACCCCGTCGGCCTCGAGCGCCCCGACCAGCGCCTCACCGAAGTGATCACGCGAGACCCGCGAACAGAACCCTGCGGGCCCACCCAGCCGCGCCAGCGCGACGGCGGTATTGAACGGCCCGCCACCCAATTTGGGCTCCAGGGCCGCGAGCCCGGCGGAGTCCCCCCGCCGGGGAACCAGATCGATCAGCGCTTCGCCGGCAGAAACAATCACACCGCACTCCTCCCCTGAGGTCTCCCTCCCTGAAACCGGGGGCTCACCCACCCGACCCCGACGCCGACGCGACCCCGTCCCGAATATCCCCCGCACCGGCGATCCCCCGCGCCCACCCCGTGCCGATACTGAACGGACCCGAACCGGCCCTCCCCACCCAGGAGTTGCCGTATGACCGAGTTCTCGCGGGCGGAGTGGCTGCGTGTGCTTCGTCGGACCCTTGTCGTGGATGTGGCGCTGGCCGCGCTCGTTCTCGTGGGGGTGTCGCTGCAGTTCGTGCTGCCCGAGCGGGACGGGGACGATCCGCTGTCCTGGCTGGGGTTCCTGTTCGGCGCCGCGACCGCGGTGCCGCTCGTGTGGCGCCGCCGTGCCCCGTATCTGACGGGCTGCACGGTCGGCTGCGCGACCACCGTGATGACCGTGCACCACGCCCCGCCGCCCGACGTCGTGTACGGCGGTTTCGTCGTGCTCTACACCGTCGCCGCGATCGGGAAACCCGTCCCGCGCCGGCTGATGCTCCTGCTGTGGCTGACCGGCGCCGTCCTGTCGATGTCCCTGAAGGAGAACGCCGAGCCGTTCGAGTACGCCTTCCATCTGATGAGCCTGCTCGGCGCCTACGGGCTCGGGCGGCTCGCCCGGATCCAGCGCGCGTACACCGAGGCCGTGGAGGAACGGGCCCGCAGACTCGCGTACGAGAAGGATCTGGAGGCCGCCCGGGCCGTCACCCGCGAACGGGCGCGGATCGCGCGCGACATGCACGACATCCTCGCGCACGCGGTGAGTCTGATGGTGGTGCAGGCGGAGGCGGGGCCCGTCGTCGTGCGCAGCGATCCGGCCCGCGCGGAGGCCGCGTTCGAGGCCATCGCGGGCGCGGGCCGCGACGCGATGGCCCAACTGCGGCGCCTGCTCGGCGTACTGAAGGACTCCCAGTCCACGGACCCGCCGGCACCGGAACGCAGCCCGCAGCCCGGACTCGCCGCCCTCACCCGGCTCACCGCCCAGGTGGAGTCGGTCGGGCTGCAGGTCGAACTGCTGCGGACCGGGGAACCCGCCGGACTGCCCGCCGATGCCGAGGTCGCCGTATACCGGGTTGTGCAGGAGGCTCTGACGAATACGGTGAAGCATGCGGGCGCCGCGAAGGCGACCGTTCAACTCGACTGGGGGGAAAGCGAGTTGCGGGTGACCATCAGGGACGACGGCGGGCGCGGCGGCGGCAAGGCGGCGCGTGCGCACAACGGCGGGCCGCGCGTGCAGGGCGCCGGGCAAGGGCTGATCGGGATCAGGGAGCGGGCCGCGGCCTGCGGGGGGACGGCCGCCATGGGGCCGGGTCCGGACGGCGGCTACTGGGTGATCGTCACGCTGCCCACGCAGGCGCAGACCGTCGGATGAGCGTCCGCGTGGTCGTCGCCGACGACCAGGAGCTGGTGCGCAGCGGCTTCTCGATGATCCTCGACGCGCAGGACGACATCGAGGTGGTCGCCGAGGCGGGCGACGGCGCCGGGGCCGTGGACGCGGTCCGCCGGCACGCCCCGGACGTCCTGTTGCTCGACATCCGGATGCCCGGCATGGACGGCCTGGAGGCGGCCCGCGTGGTGTGCGCGGAGTCGGCCTGCAAGGTGGTGATGCTGACGACGTTCGACATCGACGAGTACGTCTACGAGGCGCTGTACGCGGGGGCGAGCGGCTTCCTGCTGAAGGACGTACGGCGCGACGACCTGGTGCACGCGGTGCGCGTCGTCGCCACCGGCGACTCCCTGCTCGCCCCGTCCGTCACCCGCCGCCTCGTCGCCGACCTCGTCCGCCGGCGCCGTACGGAATCCGCCGCCGAACCCTCGCCCGCCCGTCTGTCCGTCCTCACCGCCCGCGAGGAGGAGACGCTGCGGCTGCTTGCGCGCGGGCTGACCAACGCCGAGATCGCGGCGGCCTTCGTGGTGAGCGAGCACACGGTGAAGACCCATGTCAGCAATGTGCTGAGCAAGCTGGGGCTGCGCGACCGGGTGCAGGCGGTCATCTGCGCGTACGAGACGGGCTTGGTCACTCCCGGAAGCTGAACCCCTTCCCCCGGCAGCTGAACCCCGTCCGGAAGTACGCGCGCCTCCCCCGTACGGCCGATCCCTCACCCGGGCGACGGAGTCCTCAACACCGCTCCGACCGGCGATGTGACCAACTCCCGCGGCCAGCAGCCTGGATGACGTGACCCCGCCGAGGGCGCGGGGACCGGCACTGGGAGGGAACGTGCTGAGTGCACTGGCCAGGGTGGCCACCCGTCGCCCGCTGACCGTCATCCTGATCTGGCTGCTGCTGCTCGGTGCCGGCTTCGGCGTCGGCACCCGGGTCTTCGGGGACCTCGACGGCACCGTCGAGGTCGTCGAGGGCAGCGAGGCGCAGCGTACGGAGGAACTGCTCGACCTGCTCTCCACGGAGGGCGCGTCGGTCGAGGCGGTGATCGAGTCCGCGGACCTCGCCTCGTTGCGTACCGCCGTCGACGAAGCCACCGCGGATCTGCGCGAGTTGGCGGGCGTCGCCGCCGTACCGGAAGGCATTCCCGCCGAGGACGGGAAGGCGCTGCTGCTTCCCGTGGAGTTCGAACACGGCCTGGAGGACGACGACGAGGAGGAGCTCGCCGAGGACGTCGCCGACCGGCTGCACGCCATCGAGGACGCGGCCGACGGTACGTCCGTGCACGTCAGCGGCGGTCCGCTGCTCGGCGTCCAGCTCGGCGGGCAGGCCTCCGATGACGTGGCGAGCGCCGAGATCATCTCGCTGCCCGTGGTCCTGCTCGTGCTGCTGCTGATCTTCGGCGGACTGCGGGCGGCCGCGCTGCCGCTCGTCGTCACGATCAGTGGTGTCGCGGGGGCGTTCCTCGCGCTGTACGGCTTCTCGCTGGTCACCGACGTCTCGGTGTACGCGGTCCAGGTCACGACGATGCTCGGGCTCGGACTCGCCGTGGACTACGCCCTGTTGATGGTGGTCCGCTTCCGCGAGGAGCGGGCCTCGGCGGGATCGGTGCAGGAGGCCGTGGAGCGCACGGTCGCGAAGGCCGGACGGACCGTGATGTTCTCCGGGCTCACCGTGGCCGTATGCCTGACCGGCCTGATGGTCTTCCCCAACCTGTTCCTGCGCAGCATGGGGCTCGCGGCCGCCGCGGTCGTCGTGGTCGACATGCTGGCGGCGGTCACGCTGCTGCCCGCGCTGCTGATGAAGTTCGGCGGGAAGATCGCACCCGCCGGGCCGCGCAAACGGCTCCTCGGCCGGCGCTCGGAGCGCGAACCCGGGCACGTCTTCGCCCGTCTCGCCCGCTTCTCCGCCCGCCGCCCGGTCGCGGTGACCGTCTCGGTCGTCGCCGGACTCGTCCTCCTCGCGCTGCCCGCGGCACAGCTGACCATGAACCTGGGGGACGCGCGCCAGCTCAAACAGGGCACGGAGGCACGCGAGTTGTACGACTCCGTCCGCGCCCACTACCCCGAGGGCACCGGAGTCGACCCCGTCAGCGTCGTGATCATGCCGGGTGCGGAACCCGACTGCGAACGCAAGATCCGCGCCCTGCCGGGCATCGCCCGCGCCGAGTCGACGCGCACGGAGAACGGGACGATCCTGCTCGACCTCACCCCGAAGGGCACGGTGGACGGAGCACAGGCCACCGCACTCGTCGAGAAGATCCGCGACCTGCGCGGCGACGAACCGGTCCATGTCGCGGGCAACGCCGCCCACATGGTCGACTTCCGCGCCATGCTCGCCGAACGCGCCCCCTGGGCCGTCCTCATCGTGCTCGTGGGCATCTTCGCCCTGCTCTTCGCCTTCACGGGCTCGCTGCTCATCCCCGTCCGCACCATCCTGACGACCCTGCTCAGCCTGGGCGCCGCACTCGGCGTCGTCACCTGGGTCTTCCAGGACGGGCATCTCGCGGGACTGTTCGGCGCCGAGGGTCTGGGCGCGCTGAGCCTGACCGCGCCGCCGCTGATCATCGCCATCGCCTTCGGACTCGCCATGGACTACGAGCTGTTCATCCTCGCCCGGATGCGCGAGGAGTGGCTGCGCAGCGGCGACCACCGGGCGGCCGTGGTCACGGGTCTGCGTCAGTCGGGACGCGTGGTCACCTGCGCCGCGCTGCTGCTCGCGATCGTCTTCGGCGCCTTCATGACCGGCAGCTTCTCGCCGATCCTGCAGATCGGCCTCGGTCTGACCCTCGCCGTCCTCATCGACGCGACGGTCGTCCGGATGCTCCTCGTCCCGGCCACGATGACGCTGCTCGGCAGCCGGGCCTGGTGGGCTCCGCGCCGGCTGCGCAGGCTGCACGACCGGGTCGGCCTCAAGGAGTGATTGGCCCACAGGAATAGCTCTGAAGTGTCCTACGGTAGGGAGCCACTGGCTCCCTACCGTAGTTCCCATGACGAACCTGCTCCCGCCCCGAGGCCCCCAACGCACCCTCGCCCTGGCCCAGTTGAGCAACTCCGTCGGCGACGGCGCGTATTACGTGACCTCCGCCCTCTACTTCACCCACGTGGTCGGCCTCTCCCCGGCCCGGATCGGCCTCGGCCTCACCGTCGCCTGGGCCATCGGCTCGGTGGTCGGGGTACCGCTCGGCCGGCTCGCGGACCGGCGCGGCCCGCGCGGCACGGCGGTGCTGCTCGCCCTCGCCACGGCCGCCGCGGTCGCGTCCTTCCTGGTTGTACGGGACTTCGTACCGTTCCTCGCCGCCGCCTGCCTCTACGCGAGCGCCCAGTCGGGGCTCGCCGCCGCACGACAGGCGCTGCTCGCCGGGCTCGTGGCCCCGGAGGAGCGCACGGGAACGCTCGCGCACCTCCAGTCGACGCTCAACGCCGGGCTCGCCGTCGGAGCCGGACTCGGCGGTGTGGCCCTCTCGCTGGGAACGAACGCGGCGTACCTCACCGTGTTCGCGCTCGACGCGGTCAGCTTCCTGCTCTGCGCGTACGTCCTCACCCGCCTGCCCGCCGTCGCACCCGTCCCGCCGGCCGAGGGCGCGAAGCTGGAGGTCCTGCGCGACCGTCCGTACGCCCTCGTGACCCTGCTCAACACGGTGCTGCTGCTGCGGATGCCGCTGCTCAGCCTGGGGCTGCCGCTGTGGATCACCGAGCGCACCGAGGCGCCCGAGTGGCTGGTCTCCGCGCTGTTCCTGCTCAACACCGGGGCCGTGATGCTCTTCCAGGTCCGAACGGCCCGCGCCGTCACGGGACTTGCGACGGCCGCCCGCGCGATCCGCGGCTCGGGCCTTCTGATGCTGCTGACCTGCGGGGTGTTCGCGCTCTCCGCAGGCGCTGAGGCAGGGGTCGCGACGGCGGTCCTCGTCGGTGGTTCGGTGCTGCTCGTGATCGCGGAGATGCGGCAGTCGGCCGGCTCGTGGCAGCTCGGCTTCGACCTGGCGCCGCCCGGCCGGACCGGCGAGTACCAGGGCTTCTTCGGGACGGGCGTCACGGTCGCCCGCACCCTGGGCCCGCTGCTCCTGACCCTGCTGCTCATCGAGCTGGGCGCGGTGGGCTGGCTGCTGCTCGGCGGTCTGATCCTGGCGGCCTCGTACGCGCTGGGACCGGCCTCGCGCTGGGCCGCGGCGACGCGTCCCGCGCCGGAGGGCGTGCTCGCGTGAGCGGGTCTTGGGGACTGCTTACGTGAGCGGGCCGAGCAGCTGGTCGAGCGAGGCCTCCAGGCGCTCCGTCGTGACGCCCAGGTCGGTGCGCAGATGGCACAGCAGGCTCGGCTGGTAGGCGCCGAGCAGCAGATGGGCGAGGACGGGGGCGTCGAGCTCGGGACGGGCCTGGCGGATCAGCATCTGCACATGCGTGTGGACGATCCGGTACGGCCCGCGCCGGAAGCGGGCCGCCGCCGAGGCCTTCTCGGAGGCGAGCATCAGCTCCTCGGCCTCCAGCATGTACGCGGCGTACGCGTGCAGGAAGGCCCGCAGCCGCTCAGCGGGCTCGGCGCCCGGGCCCAGCGGGGGAGGCCCGCTCATGAACGCGGCCTGGAAGTGCTGCTCCCCCTCGTCGAGCAGGGCCATGAGCAGCGACGACACATCCCCGAAGCGCCGGTAGACCGTGCCGACCCCGATCCCGCTGGCGTGCGCGACCCCGTTCATCGTGAGCGCCTTCGCGCCCTGCTCGCCGACGATTGTGCGGGCCGCGTCCAGGATCCGCCGCCGGTTGCGGGCGGCGTCCGCGCGCTCGGGCGGCGCCTGTCCTGCCACCGGCAGGAGCGGGGGGCTCGCCGGCAGGAGTGGGTGGCTCAGCGGCTCGTTCATGTCTTGCAGATTACGGGACCCGAATAGAAACGGAAAGCTATCCGGATACCCCTTGCCAACCGGATTCTCATCCGTTTAACTGAGCTCACCGCCGAAACGGATACGGATCCGTTTCAACCGGCACAGCCTCTCTGTGCCCTGGAAGGGGTCGATCCGCATGTCTTCTACGAACGTGAACGCAGCCGACGCGGGCAACGCGCCGAAGATCGCCGTCATCTACTACTCGGCCACGGGCAACGTGCACGAGCTCGCCAAGTCCCTCGCGGAGGGGGCCGAGAAGGCCGGCGCCGAGGTCCGCCTCCGCCGCGTACCCGAGCTCGCCCCCGATGCCGCGATCGACTCGAACCCGGCCTGGCGCTCCCACGTCGACGCCACCTCCGACGAGGTCCCGGTCGCCACGCTCGACGACCTGAGCTGGGCGGACGCGTACGCCTTCGGTTCGCCCACGCGCTATGGCAACGTGGCGAGCCAGCTGAAGCAGTTCATCGACTCGACCGGTGGCCTCTGGCAGCAGGGCGCCTTCCACGACAAGCCCTTCACCGGCTTCTCCTCGGCGCACAACGCGCACGGCGGCAACGAGTCCACGCTGCTCGCGCTCTACAACACCGCCCACCACTGGGGTTCGCTGATCGTCTCGCCCGGATTCACGGACGGCGCGGTCTACGCGGCCGGCGGCAACCCCTACGGCACGGTGCACGTGGGCAGCAGCGGCGAGGTCGCGGACTCCACGCTGGAGGCGGCGCGCTACCAGGGCGAGCGGCTCGCGAAGATCACGCAGAAGCTGGCCGCGTAAGACGGTCCTGTAGAACTGTCCTGTAGGACTGTCCTGTAGGACTGAATCTGTCCTACATCTCTCCTAGTCTGCAGACCATGGAGACAAACGAGGACGGCGTCGAGATCCTGGTCCCCGCGAGCGCGGCCGAGCTGGCCGCCTGGCTCGACGAGCATCACACGGACCGGACCGCGCTGTGGGTGAAAGTCGCCAAGAAGCACACCGGCATTCCGTCGCTGACCTGGGAAGAGATGGTCGACACGGTGCTCTGCTTCGGCTGGATCGACGGCCTGCGGCGCGGTTTCGACGCCTCGTACTTCCTGCAGCGCACCACTCCGCGCCGCCCCCGCTCCCCCTGGTCCCAGGTGAACGTGGACAAGGCCGAGGCGCTGATCGAGGCGGGCCTGATGCGCCCGCGCGGTCTCGCCGAGGTCGAGGCGGCGCGCAAGGACGGCCGCTGGGAGTCGGCGTACGCCTCGCAGAAGAACGCCACCGCGCCGCCGGATCTCGTCGAGGCCCTCGACGCGAACCCGGCGGCGCGGGCGTTCTACGAGACGCTCGGCAAGTCCGACCAGTACGCGCTGTACTTCCGCCTGGTCACCGCCCGCACCCCGAAGACACGGCTGGCCCGCCTGGAGCGGTTCGTGGCGACGATGGCGGAGGGCCGGAAGATCAACTGACCGTCTCCCGGTGGCTGTTCAGGCCAGGGTCCGCGGGCCGCTCAGACCAGCCACTTGCCGTCCCGCATGAGCTCACGCCCTGCCAGCTCGTTCGACTCGCGCCAGGCCTGGACGCGCTGCGGGGTGAGCCGGAACCAGCGGTACGCGTCCGCGTTCGACTGCCGCCGCGGATCCCAGCCGCTCGACTCCGCGAACCAGGCGTGAGTCTCCTCGCTCAACTCCCCTGCAGTGTGCGTCTGCACGGACCCGTCGACCATCACGACGTCCCGGGTCGGTCCGAGACCGATCCGGGTGCGGCCCGACGCGGCGAGGTTGCGCCCGGTCGGGCTGGTGACGGTCGTCGCGAAGAGCAGCGATGTGCCGTCCCACGCGAAGGACAGCGGTACGAGGAAGGGCGCGCCCGTCTCCTCGTCCGCGCTCGCCACCCACAGATCGACGTCGTTCTCGAGCCGCTTCAGCGTGTCGCGCTTCCGCTCCTCGGCGCTTCTGGCAGGCGGATTGGCCACCGGGTCCTCCTCGGGTCTGCTTGCCGGTGACGCTAGTTGGCGGCGCACGCCCCGTAAACCGTGATCGTGTACCGCCGGTGCCCCGTACGCCTCCGCGCCTGCGACGATGACCCCATGGGAGACACGGGCAGTGGGCGCGAGCACGGGGACCGGGAGCGCCAGGGCCATGAGCCTCAGGGCCACGAGCGCCAGGGCCACGAGCACCTGGACCTGGTCGACGACGAGGCCGTCGTGCTCTGGGGCCGGATGCTGCGCGTCACGAACCTCATCCGCGGCAAGGTCCGCGCCGACCTCGACGAGGCCGCGGGTCTGCCCGGCGAGCACTTCGAGGTCCTGCTGCGGCTCGCGCGGCACCCCGGGTCGTCGGCGCGGATGACGGTGCTCGCGGACGAGATGTCGTTCAGCTCGGGCGGCTTCACCCGCCTCGTCGACCGGATGGAGAACGACGGCCTGGTCGCCCGCGCCCCCGATCCCGCCGACCGGCGCGCGGTCCGTACGACGATGACGGCCAAGGGCGCCGACCTGCTCGACCGCGCCCTCGCGGTCCACGCCCCGCGCCTCAACGCGTACTACCTGGACCCGCTCACGGCACCGGAGCGCAAGGCCCTCGCGAAGATCCTCGCGCGCCTGGACACCCTGCACTCACCCTGAGGCGTCCCTTCCCCGGCCTCCGCGCGGCCTTCCTCCCGCTCTCCTCTCCCTCTATATTTATCTGCTGAGGAAGATATTGCCTACGCAGCTAACGGTGACCCATGACGAGCACCCCACCCATCACCGCGCCACCCGGGACCGCCCCCGCCCCCGCTTCCGCGCCCCCGTCCCGCCGGCTGCGGCTGATCCTGATCCTCGGCGGCCTCTCGGCCTTCGGGCCGCTCTCGCTCGACATGTACCTGCCGGCGCTGCCCGAACTCGCCGGCGAGTTCCACGTCCCGGACGCCACCGTCCAGCTCACCCTCACCGCGTGCCTCGTCGGCCTCGCCGCCGGCCAGCTGATCGCGGGCCCGCTCAGTGATACGTACGGCCGCAAGAAGCCGCTGCTCATCGGGCTCGCGGGCTACGCGCTCGCCTCCGTCCTGTGCGCCTTCGCCCCCAGCGCCGAGGCGCTCACCGCCCTGCGGCTGGTCCAGGGTCTGGCGGGCGCGGCGGGCCTGGTGGTGGCCCGCGCGATGGTCGGCGACCTCCACACGGGCAAGGCGGCGGCCCGCTTCTTCGCGCTCCTCATGCTGGTGAACGGACTCGCCCCGATCCTCGCGCCGCTGATCGGCGGCCGGCTCCTGGCCGTCACCGACTGGCGGGGCATCTTCGTCGTCCTCGCGGTGATCGGCGCGGGCCTGCTCGCGGCGGCCGTCCGCGGTCTCCCGGAGACCCTGCCGCCCGAACGCCGCAGCTCGGGCGGGGTCGGCCGCACGCTCCGTGTGACCCGACGGCTGCTCGGCAGCGGCGAGTTCATGACGTACGCCCTCGGCGGCGGCTTCGCGATGGCCGCGCTCTTCGCGTACATATCGGGCTCGACCTTCGTGCTCCAGAACGCGTACGGCATGAGCCCGCAGTCCTTCAGCCTGGCCTTCGCCGCGAACGCGGTCGCCCTGGTCGCCGTCGCCCAGCTCGGCGCCCGCCTCCTGAACCGCCACACCCCGGCCACCCTGATGCGCGCGGGCTTCCTCCTCCAACTCCTCGGCGCGGCCCTGCTCCTGGCCTCGGTCGCCACGGGCCTGGGCCTGCCCGGCGTCCTCCCCTCGCTCCTCCTGGTGGTCGCGAGCATCGGCCTGACCTCCCCGAACGCCACGGCCCTCGCCATGTCCACCCACCCGGAGGCGGGCGGCACGGCCTCGGCGGTGCTCGGCCTTCTGCAGTACGGGATGGGCGGAGTGGCGGCACCGCTGGCAGGACTGGGCGGAACGGGGTCGGCGTGGCCGATGGCTGCGACGATCGGGGGGTTCGCGGTGCTGGCGGCGGTGGTGGGTGCGCGGGGGACTCGTACCCCTTGACGCGACGAGGCTAACGGCGTTAGCTTACGTCCATCGCCGCGGACGCCATGAGCCGTAGCCGCCCGAATCCTCTGCGAGGGACCCCATGACCGGAACTCCGGAACCGACGCCGTCCGGTACCGCCTCCGCCTCCGCCGCGACCCAGTTCCTGGACGTGGCGGACGGCGGCCGGATCGCCTACGACGTACAGGGCGAGGGCCCGCTGGTCGTCATGGCACCGGGCATGGGCGACGTCCGCACCGTCTACCGCCACCTCGTCCCGAAGCTCGTCGCCGCCGGCTACCGCGTCGCCACGATGGACCTGCGCGGCCACGGCGAGAGCAGCACGGACTGGTCCTCGTACACCACGTCCGCCGTGGGCTCCGACTACGTGGCCCTGATCCGCCACCTCGGCGGCGGCCCGGCCACGGTCATCGGCCAGTCCTTCTCCCCGGACGCGGCGGTCACCGCGGCGGCCGAACTCCCCACCGGGATCACCGGAATCGTGGCGATGGCCCCATGGGCCACCGAGCCGAAGCCGAACGCGTTCATGGCCTGGCTGACGGGCCGCGTCCTGCGCTCCCCGTCCCTGTGGGGCCTCTTCTACGCCTCACTCCACAAGGCCGGAAAGCCCGCGGACTTCAAGACCCACGTGACAACCATGAAGTCCCGCCTGCGCGAACCGGGCCGCACGGAGGCTTTCATCGCGGTCAACGCCCCGGGCGCCAAGAACTCCACCCCCGACCGCCCCCGCACCCACCAGCCCACCCTGATCCTGATGGGCACGAAGGACCCCGACTTCAAGAGCCCGCGCACAGAGGCGGAAACCTTCGCGTCAACCCTCACCGGCCCGACGGAAATCCACATGCTCGACGGCGTCGGCCACTATCCCCAGTCGGAGTGCCCGGAGGAGACGGCGGGTGCGGTGGTGGGGTTCTTGGAGAAGACGGCGCGGGGGTGAGCGGACGGCGGGACGCGCTCCCTCCGCCGCGCGTCTACGTGGGTCTGTCCGGGGGCCGATGGCCGGGGAGCGTCCGCAACTCGTCGGTCAGCTCCGGAGCGGAGATGACATGGCCCCGGGTGAAACTCTTGAACATCGCCGTTCCGGTGCGCCGGTCGATCGAGGAGGCGTAGCAGATCTCCATCTGCTTGCACTGATCGCAGAGAAGGCTGGCCACGAGGGGCCCGAGCGGGAGCGGACCCTCTGGACAGAGCACGTAGAACGTGTCGTTGGCGACCGGTTCGTTCCAGGTGAAGGACTGACTCTCGAAGTCGGGGTGATCGCCCGTCACGCGTCGCATGACGACGTCGAAGGTCTGCGGCCTCGGCCGGTAATCGCAGGAGACGGTGAGAAACCACCGGGCACCGCAGAGGAAATCGGCCTTCCTCAACGCCCTTTCGAGCAGTGGCCGGAACTCTGCCGTGCGCACCGCGGATTCCTGCGGGCTCCGTGGCTTGTCGCCGTGCGAGGTCCGGTTGCGTTCGTTCTGCAGGGCTCGGAGATCCGTGAGAATCCCCGGGACTTCGCCTGCGTCCCGGACCGCACTTCGCAGGCCACGGATGAGGTCGGGCTGGGTGTCGGCGATCGGCCCGAGGTGCTGGTCGAGCCAGTTCGTCCAGGTCCCGAAAGTGGCGGACTTCGGAAAACCGTTGCGCAGCGCGGTCAGCGCCTGCCGTGCCCGATCGCGCTGTTCATCGCTGCCGGCGACCCGGCCGTCGATCTGCCCGCGCAGCACGGCGGCCCCGGTGACCGTCAGCGTGATGGCGAGAATCTCGGCAGCCTCAAGCATCGCCTCGTATCGATCCTTCGGGGTGTGCGCCTGCTGCAGCGCCCGTACGGCACGGGCGAGGGGATGAGGCAGGGATTCCCAGGACAGGGAGGCGAGTTCGGAAGCGGTGGGTGGCGCAGCGATGTCCGATGGCGGGGACGGGTACCGGGAGGGCGGCTCCGGCGCACGGGATGGCGGCGGTTGCGCGAACGGCGCCGACTCGGGGGCGGCCTGGGCCGGTACGCGTTGTCCTTGACGCATCGCGTCGGCCGGCCCGTTCTGACGCTTCTCATGCCAGCGACGGAAGACGAGACGTAACCAGGTGGGAAACAAGCCGAACAGTGCGATGAACACGATGGTGGCGAGCAGCGTGTCGAGCCATCTCGGCAGCGCGCTCGGTTCGTTGCTCGTCGAAATCGAGGCGGCTGCGATCAGCCCCCAGCCGGCCGTCATCCAGAACGCCCAGTCCCGGTACACGGGTTCATCGAACAGCCCGAGCGTCGCGTTGCGCCGCTTCGGACGGGCCGAAGACGAAGGAGACGAGGGAATCCTGGCACCACTGTTCATAGAGCTATGGTGCCTCCGCGGGACGTCCGAAAACCGCGTCGATCGTCGGCCGGGGAAGATCAGGAACGTCAACTTGTCGGCCATTCGCCGGAGGCCCTCCCGGGAGTCCCTGACAGCTCCCGGGAGGGGTTTTGGCGGACCTTTCCAGAGGTGCCCTTGGTCGGACTTCCGGGGAGGTCAGTTCCAGAAGCCGGTGTGGATCTCGCGGGCCTCGGGAAGGTCGACCGGGCCGACGACCGGGAGGTTGCGCTGACCGGCCTTGAAGACCTCGCGGCAGGGGAGGGACATGGTGGGGTTCTCGTCGTTGGCGCCGGTCATGGCGAGGAGTTCGTCCTCGCCGAGGGCGTAGACGACGCGGCCGATGTTGCCCCAGTAGATGGCGCCGGAGCACATCGCGCACGGCTCGGTGCTGGTGTAGAGGGTGCAGGTGCGCAGGAAGTCGGCGTCGTACTTCTCGGTGGAGAGGCGGACGAGGTTGGTCTCGGCGTGGCCGGTGGCGTTGCGTTCCGTGGTGACGGTGTTCTCGGCCTCCAGCAGGATCTCGCCGTCGGGGCCGGTCAGGACGGCACCGAAGGGGTGGTTGCCGGCGGCACGGGAGCGGCGGGCGACGTCCACGGCGGCGGCGAGGCGGGCGAGGTCGGTGTCGGTCGCGGTCGTCGTGGCGGGGGCGGCGGTCATGCGGGGATCTCCTTGGAGGTCTCGGTGTCGGTATGGGTGGAGCGGGTCGCGGCTCGGGTCCGGGAGTTCCGGGTGAGCGCGTAGTGGATGAGCCCGGCCGTCAGGAAGGCGACGGCCGCGGCGCAGGCGCCGAGTGCCGGGTGGCTCTCGGCGATCGGGCCCACGAAGACGCCGGGCTGGCTCATGAAGGGGACCGCTGAGAGCAGTCCGAGCAGCCAGGAGATGAGTCCGGGCCCGAAGTTCCGGGGTGCCTCGTCGCCGGAAGAGGGGACGAGGAAGCGCTGGACGAGCATCACGGCGAGCCAGGGGGCGATCCAGTTGCCGAGAATGATCAGGAAGTTCTCGAAGGACTTCCAGTAGTCGCCCTGACCGGCGAACCAGCCGATCGCGCTGCCGAGTCCGCCGACCACGAGGACCGCCTGCCAACGAGCCATCCGCACGCCGGCGATCAGCCAGGCCAGGGCTCCGGAGTAGCAGTCGAGGCAACTGGAGGTGATCGTGGAGACGCCGAGGGCGAGCATGGTGACGGTGGCGAGCACACCGGGCAGGACTTGGCCGACGAGGTCGGTGGGGGTGCCGATGAAGGCGATCGTGCCGATGGCCGCGCCGAGGCCCGCGATCCACACGGAGCCGAGCCAGGTGCCCGTGAAGGCGTACAGGAACAGCTTGCGGGGCGGGGTGTCGACGGGCATGTAGCGGGTGTAGTCGGCGGCGTACGAGGAGAAGCTCAGCGCCCGCGCCGCTTGGATGGCCACCACCAGCGCGAACGCGCCGACGAACCCGAGCGGACCCGCCTTGGCCGCGTCGAAGCCGGAGCCGAGGTCGCTCTCGGAGAACCCGTACACGGAGACGCCGATGAACAGCAGGGGCAGGACGATCGCCATCGTCTTCTGCACCAGGTGGATGAAGCCGTAGCCGACGAGCGCGATGGCCACCTGGGCGACGGTGACGAGGGCGAAGGCAGGGCCGAAGCCGGTGCCGATCAGGGTCTGGACGGCGAAGGCGCCAAGGATCGAGTTGACCGCGAACCACGCGCACGCCTTGAAGAAGACCAGCAAGGCCGGGATTGCCGCACCCCGCCGCCCCAGCGGCAGCCGGGACTGCACGAGCAGTCCGACGCCGCTGGGCGGTCCGAAGGTCGAGGTGATCCCGATGGCCGCCGCACCCACGGCGCTGCCGAGCACGATCGCGAGCAGGGCCTGCGCCCAGCCGAGCCCGAAGGCGGCAGTGGCAAGCATGCCGCTGGTGAGGCTGGAGAACTGAACGTTGGAGCTGAACCAGAGCGTGAACGACGAACCCGGTCCGCCTTTGCGGTCTTCGGCGGATATCGGTTCGACGCCGGAGGTCTCCACCGTGGTGGCGGAGCGCACTGCGGCGGAGAGCCGCTGTGTGAGAGGGCCTGGTGAGGTCATGTCGTGCCCCCTTCCATCAATCGTAGGAAGTCAGGGATGCCGGTGTGCTGCAGCAACGTCAGTACACATGCGTCAACCAGGCCATTGGCAGTGTCCATCGCTGCGAACCGGTGGCGAAAATCCACTCCGGTTTCCTATGATCGTCGGAATCGAGAACTGAGAGCCGAGAACCGAGAACCGAGAGGCAGAGTGCTGTGCACGTACGAGACCTGCTCGGGGAACCGGGGCTGCGACTGGAGCTGCTGACTCCGGGCGTACGGCTCGACCGCGAGTTGCGCTGGGTCTACACCACCGACCTGCTGGAGCCGGCCGCCTTCCTCGGCGGCGGCGAGCTCGTCCTCACCAGCGAGGGCTGGTACCGCACGCCCGTCGACTGCGAGACGTTCGCGGCCTCCCTCGACGAGGGCGGGGCCGCCGCCCTCGTGGCCGGCGACCTCCTTCTCGGTGAGGTGCCGCCTCTTCTGGTCGAGGCGTGCGAGCGCCGCGGCATTCCCGTTCTGGCCGCCCCGTCCGAGATCTCATACGGGGCTCTCTCGCGCACCGTCATCGAGCGGATCAACCGCGAGCGCGGCCGGGAACTCGCAGACGTGCTCGGCCGTCACCGCCGACTCGTCGCCGCCCTCGTCGAAGGCGCCGACCTCGGCGGTCTCGTCGCGATGCTCGCCACTGAACTCGACACCGACTGCTGGGCGCTCTCCGTCGCCGGGCGCCTCCTCGCGGGCCCCGACAACGCCCTGCCCCCAACGCTCCGCACACGACTGGCAGTCCAGGCACTGCGGGCGCAGAAGCCGCCTGCCTCCACCGACGGGTACACCCTGCTGCCGATAGGGCGGCACGGCGCAAGCGGCGGCCACCTCGTCATCCGCGGCGTACCGGACGGCCTCGGCGCGGACGGCCTCGGCATCGCCGAACAGACAGCCGAGCTCCTCGCCCTCGGCGGCGCCCGGCGGGACGAGCGCCGCCGCACCGAACAGCGCTTCCACGCCGACCTGATCGCACTCATCGACAGCGGCGCTCCCTCAGGCACCGTCCACGCGCGCCTGCTCACCGCCGGTATCTCCCCCGACCGCCCGCTGCTGGCGCTCACCGCCCTCACCCGTGGCGCCCTGCGCCCCTGGGACCTCGCCGCTGATCTGGCGGAGAGCGTGATCGACGAGAACGCCGGCGCCAAGGCGGTCGTCGCCGGCGGCGAACACGGACTCACCCTCCTCGTCTCGCTCGACCGTGAAGACGATGGCGAACGCCTGGCGGAACTGCTGAGCGCCCGCCTCACCACCTTCGAACCCGCCGCCGACGGCGGCCGGATCGCCTTCGGTCTCAGCGCCACCGCCCCGGACGCGTCCGGCCTGGACCGCGCCCTGGAAGAGTCTCGCCACGCAGCCCGCCTTGCCGCCCTGCGCCCCCAGCGTCTCGCCCTCGTCACCGCAGCCGAACTCGACTCCCACCTCCTGCTCCTCGCCGGCGTCCCGGCCGAGATCCGCGCCTCCTACCGGCATCGATTGCTCGGCCCCCTGGAGGCGTACGACTCCGAGCACAACGCCGACCTCGTGCGGACCCTGACGGCGTTCCTGAGCGAGAACGGCGCCTGGCGGACCACGGCGGCCGCGCTCCACATCCACGTGAGCACACTGCACTACCGCATCGGCCGCATCGAGCAACTCACCGGCCGCGACCTGTCCACCGCCCGCGACCGCGTTGACCTGTACCTCGCCTGCGCCATCGACTGAGACCTCACTGAATGTCCGGGGAGGCGTCGACAACGGAGGCTGGGACAACGGAGGCTGAGACAACGACGAAGGCCCCGGCCGGTTTCCCGGTCGGGGCCTTCGTTCTGGCTGGTAAGCCAGCTGCGGAGGATACGAGATTCGAACTCGTGAGGGGTTGCCCCCAACACGCTTTCCAAGCGTGCGCCCTAGGCCACTAGGCGAATCCTCCGCGGCAAACAATACAAGACGTTGAGGAGTGCTCGCGAACCCGTTCCCCGTGGTCCGAGTGCGACCGGGAGGGTGATCGGGGCGGGCTCGTTCGCACGGCTCCGGATCGGGTACCCTTGGCGCAGCCCCTCACGTGGCGCTATCTGACTGAACTCCCCCAGGGCCGGAAGGCAGCAAGGGTAGGTCGGCTCTGGCGGGTGCGTGGGGGGCGCTTGCGTTTCCGGGAGGCCGTGGGTGCGGGGGTCAGGTCCGTACGCGGGACCGGCTGTCAGTGCGGGCCGATAACCTCGTATGCGTGTCGTCCCTTGCGCTGTACCGCCGTTATCGCCCGGAGTCGTTCGCCGAGGTCATCGGGCAGGAGCATGTGACCGACCCGCTGCAGCAGGCGCTGCGGAACAACCGGGTCAATCATGCGTACCTGTTCAGTGGCCCGCGCGGCTGCGGCAAGACGACGAGCGCGCGCATCCTCGCCCGCTGTCTCAACTGTGAGCAAGGTCCCACTCCCACCCCGTGCGGTGAGTGCCAGAGCTGTCGGGATCTGGCGAGGAACGGGCCCGGGTCGATCGACGTCATCGAGATCGACGCCGCCTCGCATGGCGGTGTGGACGATGCGCGTGATCTGAGGGAGAAGGCGTTCTTCGGGCCGGCCTCCAGCCGGTACAAGATCTACATCATCGACGAGGCCCACATGGTCACGTCGGCGGGCTTCAATGCGCTGCTCAAGGTCGTCGAAGAGCCGCCGGAGCATCTCAAGTTCATCTTCGCGACCACCGAGCCCGAGAAGGTCATCGGCACGATCCGGTCGCGTACGCACCACTATCCGTTCCGGCTCGTGCCGCCCGGGACCCTGCGCGAGTACCTGGGCGAGGTCTGCGGCAAGGAGGCGATCCCCGTCGAGGACGGGGTGCTGCCGCTGGTCGTGCGCGCGGGCGCCGGCTCCGTGCGTGACTCGATGTCGGTGATGGATCAGCTGCTCGCCGGCGCCGCGGCGGACGGTGTGACGTATGCCATGGCGACCGCCCTGCTCGGTTATACGGACGGCTCGCTGCTCGACTCCGTCGTCGAGGCCTTCGCGGGCGGGGACGGGGCGGCCGCTTTCGAGGTCGTGGACCGTGTCATCGAGGGCGGCAACGATCCGCGCCGTTTCGTGGCCGATCTGCTGGAGCGGCTGCGCGATCTGGTGATCCTCGCGGCCGTCCCGGACGCCGCGGAGAAGGGCCTGATCGACGCCCCCGCCGATGTCATCGAGCGGATGCTCGCCCAGGCCCGTGGCTTCGGCGCCGCGGAGTTGAGCCGCGCCGCCGACCTTGTCAACGAGGGGCTGACCGAGATGCGCGGCGCCACCTCGCCGCGCCTCCAGCTCGAATTGATCTGCGCTCGCGTGCTGCTGCCCGCCGCGTATGACGATCAGCGCTCCATGCTGGCGAGGATCGACCGGCTGGAGCGGAGCGGTCCGCCGGCGTCGGCGGCGGCCGGGGGCGTGCAGATGCCCGCCGCCGCGCCGTCGTCCGCCGCGCCCTCCATGGCGTACGTGCCAGGGCCCGAGGCCCACGCGCCCGTCGAGCCCGGTCCCGCGGTGCCGCCCGGCGGCGGTCCGGCCGCGGCGCGTGCGGCGGTACGAGGAGCGGGGGCAGGCGGCGGTACGGGTGCCGGTTCCGGTCCCGCGCAGTCCGGGCCCGCCCCGGCGGCCCCTCCGGCCGCGGCAGCACCCGCACCAGCACCCGCAGCCGCACAACCGCCGGCTCCACAGCCGCCGGCTCCCCAGCCGCAGGCCCCCGCCGAGCCCGCACACACCCCGCCCGCCGACACCCCCGCCCAGCGCCCCGGCGCCTGGCCGGGCGCCTCGGCACCGGGGTCCGGCGCACCCGGGTCCGGCGGCCCGGCGGCGGACACGCGCCGCCCCGGCGGCTGGCCCACCGCCGCCTCGGCCGGCGGCGGCGCACCGGCCGCCCCCGCACCCGGCGCCCCGCAGCCCGCACCCGCCGCCCCCCGCCCCGCGGCGGCGACCGGTGGCGGCCCGGCCCTGGGCGCACCGCCCCCGGGCAGCCCGGATGTGCGCGCGCTCTGGCCGAACATCCTGGAGGCGGTCAAGAACCGCCGCCGCTTCACCTGGATCCTGCTCAGCCAGAACGCGCAGGTCGCCGGCTTCGACGGGCAGACCCTCCAGCTCGGCTTCCTCAACGCGGGAGCCCGCGACAACTTCACGAGCAGCGGCAGCGAGGACGTCCTCAAGCAGGCCCTCGCCGAGCAGTTCAACGCGCACTGGAAGGTCGAGGCGATCATCGACCCCTCGGGCGGCGCGTCCCCGCCCCCGGCGGCGACCGGTTTCGGCGGCTCCGGGGGTACGTACGGGGGCGGCGGAGGCCAGAGCGGTTCCTACGGAGGCGGCGGTCAGTCCGGTTCCTACGGAGGCGGCGCACCCGCACCGCAGCAGCGCCCGGCCGCCCCGGCCCCGGGCCCCGCCCCGCAGCAGTCCGCACCGCCCGCCGCCGCGCCCTCCTCGGCTCCTGCCGCACCACAGGGGCCGGCAGCGCAGGCGTCCGCGGCGCCCTCCTCCTCGTACCAGCAGAGCTCGTCGTACCAGCAGAGCCAGGAGGCCCCGCCGGTCTCCCCGGAGGACGACATTCCGGAGGAGGACGACCCGGACCTCGACGACAGCGCCCTGAGCGGCCACGACCTGATCGTCCGCGAGCTGGGCGCCACGGTCATCGAGGAGATCGCCAACGAGTAACGGGCAGGGGGCGGACCGCTGGCGGGAGACGCGGCCCGCCGACCGAGGGCGCGCCTCACGGCGGGGCGGCAGGGTTTCGGACCTTCCCACAACCCCCTCACCGCCCCTACCCGTACGAACGCACCGGATCCCACCGGCTAGGCTTCCCACCGTGAAGGTCCTCGTCATCGGCAGCGGTGCCCGCGAACACGCCCTGTGCCGCTCCTTGTCCCTCGACCCCGACGTCACCGGGCTGCACTGCGCCCCGGGGAACGCGGGGATCGCCGATGTCGCCGAGCTGCACCCGGTCGACGCCCTCGACGGCGGCGCCGTGGCCGCGCTCGCGCAGCGGCTCGGCGCCGAGCTCGTCGTCGTCGGTCCGGAGGCGCCGCTCGTGGCGGGCGTCGCCGACGCCGTGCGCGCCGCGGGCATCCCCTGCTTCGGCCCGTCCGGTGAGGCGGCGCAGCTGGAGGGCTCCAAGGCCTTCGCCAAGGATGTGATGGCCGCCGCCGGTGTGCCCACCGCGCGCAGCTACGTGTGCACCACCGACGAGGAGATCGACGAGGCGCTCGACGCCTTCGGCGCCCCGTACGTGGTGAAGGACGACGGGCTCGCCGCCGGCAAGGGCGTCGTCGTGACCGAGGACGTCGAGGCGGCCCGCGCGCACGCCCGCGCCTGCGACCGAGTGGTGATCGAGGAGTTCCTCGACGGTCCCGAGGTCTCGCTCTTCGCGATCACCGACGGCATCACCGTGCTGCCGCTCACCCCCGCCCAGGACTTCAAGCGGGCGCTCGACAACGACGAGGGCCCCAACACCGGCGGCATGGGTGCCTACTCGCCGCTGCCGTGGGCCGACCCGAAGCTTGTCGACGAGGTCATGGCGAGCGTCCTGCAGCCGACGGTCGACGAGCTGCGCCGCCGCGGTACACCGTTCTCCGGACTGCTGTACGCGGGTCTTGCGATCACCAGCAGGGGCGTACGGGTCATCGAGTTCAACGCGCGCTTCGGCGACCCCGAGACCCAGGTGGTCCTGGCCCGCCTCAGGACGCCGCTCGCGGGCGTCCTGCTGAACTCGGCGAACGGCACGCTCGACGAGCAGGCCCCCCTGCGCTGGAGCGAGGACGCGGCCGTCACCGTCGTCGTCGCCTCGCACAACTACCCGGACACCCCGCGGACCGGCGATGTGATCGAGGGCCTCGACGAGGTCGGCGCACAGGATGCCCCGGATGCGTACGTCCTGCATGCCGGGACGAAGTTCGACGGTGACGCGGTGGTCAGCGCGGGCGGCCGGGTGCTCTCCGTGACCGCGACCGGCGCGGACCTCGTGCAGGCCCGTGAGCGCGCCTACCGCGCGGTCGCGCGGATCCGGCTCGACGGTTCGCAGCACCGTACGGACATCGCCGCCAAGGCCGCCGGGGTCTGACCTCGGCAGCGCCCCGGCGCTCCCCGAGTACGCCGGGCGCACGCCCGTGGAGCACCTTTCGCAGGGCCGGATCCAGCAATGGATCCGGCCCTGTGTCGTCAGCCAGCTTTACCCAAAGCCATTCCATCGAGTGAGCGATCCCCCATCCGGCTGACGTGCCTCGAGGCCCCAACTAGGGTGCGGCGCAAGCGTTCCCGGTACCCGAAGCCAAACAGCCCACCGGCATTGCGATGTCGGTGGCGGGTGCCACAGTGGGGGAGTGAGCAAAGCCGTCGCAGGACGAAGGGGGTGACGTCCGGCCGTGTCCGGAACCGGTATGGGTGGTGAGCGGGGCGCAGGAGGAGCACGCGCCCGGGCGCTCGCCGTCCTGCGCATCCGCAGCAGGGCGCTGGCGGTGGCGCTGCTGCCCGCCGCGGTGGCCGTCGTGCTGCTCGCGGGCGGGGTCACGGGCCGTCTGAGCGGCGGAAGTTGGGATCTGGCGCGCTGGATCACCGGCGCTGTCGCCGTCGTCGTGCTGCTCGCGGCGGGCGTCGTCGGCCTGTTCGTGGCCCGCTCGAAGCCGGCCCTCAGCCCCACGGTCCCGCTCACCGAGGCCTCCGCCCCGGACCTCTACCGCCTGGTGCGCGACCTGGCCGACCGGCTCGACGTCCCCGCACCCTCGGCGATAGCGCTCACCCCGGACTGCGACAGCTGGCTGGAGGACCGCACCCACCGCGCCCACGCCCCACCCCGCCCGGGCCCGCTCCGCCGTACGTTCGCGGTCATACGCGGGCGTCGTACGGCCGAGCGCGAGCGACAGCTCTCAGGCGTACGGGGAGACGAGACCACCGCGATACGGGGGGACGGGGGCGCGACGGCCGCACGGCGGGACGATGCCGCGGCCGCACGAGGGGACCTCATGTCCGCCCGAGCGGACCTCCCATCCGCACGGGGCGATGTCACGTCCGTGCGAGGGGACACCACGTCCGTACGGGGCGATGCGCACGGCATGCGCGGCGGGGACACCGTCTCCGCGCGGCGGGACGCCGCCGAGGCGGGACCGGCCGCACCGGTCGCCCCCGTCCTCGTGATCGGCTCCCCCTTCCTGTGGTGGATGCGCGTCGCCGAGCTGCGCGCGCTCCTCGCACCGGTCGTCGCCGGTACGGGGCCCTCCGCCCACCCCGACATAGCCGCCGCCCGCCGCTTCGTGCGCGGGCTCGACGCCGCGGTCGCCGTCACCGAGCGGTCAGGCGGCGGCACTCTGACGCGCCCGGTCCTCGCCGGGGTCGGCCGGGTCGCACGGCTGATGCTGCGCGCCTGCCGCGGGCACGCCGCGGAGATGGAGCGCGGCGTCGCGGCCGCCGCCGCGGACCGCGCGCAGACGGTGGACTACGGGCTGCGGATCGTCGCCCAGGAGCAGGTCGGTCTGGCGTACGCGGGCTGGGACCGGCTGCTCACCAAGGTCGCGCTGCCCGCCTGGCGCATGGGGCGCTGGCCCTCCCGGCTCGACGCCGGGGTGGTGGCCGCGCTCACCGAGCTCTCCCGCCGCGACCGCCTCGCCGAGGGCTTCGCCTCCCGGCTCGGGGAACGGCCCGCCTGCGATCTCCTGGAGGAGCCCGGCGCGATGGACGAGGCGGCCTCACTGCTCGCGGCCCGGCTGTTCCACGGGGAGCAGGGCGCGGACTGGGCGCCGGTCGACTGGCAGGACTATCCGGAGGAGATCGTCGACCGCAAGTGGCGCACGGACGCGGCCCGTCTGCACCGCGCGCTCGACACCCTGGGCGTCGGCCGGGCCACCGCACCGGACATGGACCCACAGGCACCGACCCTCGCACGGGTGATGGAACATCTGTCGACGGTGACGTACGGCGAGGGCGATGACGACGGTGGGCGCGCCGAAGCCGACGTGGACGAGCGGGAGTTGGGCTCGGACGGCTCGCACCCGAAGTCCCCCACCACCCCACCCGAAGACCCCGACCACCTCCCCGTCGTCCCCCGTCGGCTCGAAGAGGGCGGCGACCCCGCCGAGCCCTCCGCCCTCGCGCCCCGCAGCGAGCAGCTCGCCGCGCTGCTCAGCGTCGCGCTGTCCCGCGAGGAGAGCGCCGCCCCCGCACCGCAGCCGCCGGCGCTGGAGGGCGCGGCCTGGGACGACGCGCTGCTGCCGCTGTTCCCGATGCAGCCGCCGCGCTCCGGACGGGAGTTGCTGGCCGATCACGTCACCGCGATGGTCTGCTGCGCGGCCGTCGACACCGCGGGTGCCGCGCCCGGCCTCGACTGGCTGGACGGCCCGACCCTGCTTGTCTCCGGCGTCCGCACGGACGGCCTCGCGGCCCGTGTCCTGAGCCTCGTCGAGGACGGCGATCCGGAGCCCTTGCACGGCTGGCTCGCGGGCCTCGGCGTCCGGGCGGAGAAGCCCGTCCGTCTGGTGTGAGGGCCGTCGGGCCGGTCCAAGTACCGGAGCGCCGCGTTCCGTTCACGTCAATTCACGACGAACGGTGACGGGATGCATGCGTAATGTGATGTGCTGGTTCCGGCCGGACAGCACCGGATGACATCAGGCCACCGACACAGGCCACCGACACCGGCCCACCGGCACGGGACACCACAACCCGCAAGCAGGACACAGGGCATCGCACACCAGACGCAGCACCGGGGGACGAGGGAGGGGAGCAGCATGGGCAACGGCAGAGCGCCGAAAAGCACCACACCCGGGGCGGGAGCGCCGATCAGGCGCTGGGAGTCCGGCGCCCTGGCCCACGCGGTGAGCGACCCCTTCGGCCAGGGTCCGCTCCCGTGGCTGCGCGGCAGCGAGCACTACTTCGACGACACCGGCCAGGTCGTCCCCTGGTACCTCGACCACGCCCCGGCCCCCGGCGCCCGTATCCCCGCGCCCCGCAGCACCACGGGCCCGCGCACGGCCGACGACGTGCATCAGCAGATCAAGGGATTCACCTCTACGGGTGCCGCCGCCCCCGGCGAATCCATCGATTTCCACATCACGGTGGACCCGCCGCAGCAGTTCGCCGTCGACATCTACCGCATCGGCCACTACGGCGGTGACGGCGCCGCGAAGATCACCACGAGCCCGCGGCTCTCCGGCATCGTCCAGCCGCCCCCGCTCGCCGCCGACCGCACGGTCTCCTGCCACCACTGGTGGCTCTCCTGGCGGCTGCAGATCCCGAGCTACTGGAACACGGGCGCGTACGTGGCGGTCCTGACGACCACCGACGGCTACCGCTCGCACATCCCGTTCACGGTCCGCGACGACCGCCCGGCCGATCTGCTGCTCCTGCTGCCCGACGTGACATGGCAGGCGTACAACCTCTACCCGGAGGACGGGCGTACGGGCGCCAGCCTCTACCACGCGTGGGACGAGAACGGCTCGCTGCTCGGCGAGGGCGACGCCGCGATCACGGTCTCCTTCGACCGCCCGTACGCGGGCGCGGGCCTGCCCCTCCACGTGGGCCACGCCTACGATTTCATCCGCTGGGCCGAGCGGTACGGGTACGACCTCGCGTACGCCGATACGCGCGACCTGCACGCCGGCCGCGTGGACCCGACGCGCTACCGCGGCCTGGTCTTCCCGGGCCACGACGAGTACTGGTCGGTGCCCATGCGCCGTACCACCGAGCAGGCCCGCGACTGCGGCACCTCGCTCGTCTTCCTCTCCGCCAACACCATGTACTGGCAGGTGGAGTTGAGCCCCTCGCCCTCCGGAGTACCCGACCGCCTCCTCACCTGCCGCAAGCGCCGCGGCCCAGGCCGCGCGGCGCTGTGGCGCGAAGTGGACCGCGCGGAACAGCAGTTGATGGGCATTCAGTACGCGGGCCGTGTACCGGAGCCGTCCCCGCTCGTCGTCCGCAATGCGGAGCACTGGCTGTGGGACGCGACCGGGGCGCACGAGGGCGACGAGATCGAGGGCCTTGTCGCGGGCGAGGCCGACCGCTACTACCCGCGCACCCAGCTCCCCGAGCACCAGAGCCGCATCCTGCTCGCGCACTCGCCGTACGAGGACGGTGACGGGGCGCGGCGCCACCAGGAGACCTCGCTGTACCGGGCACCCTCGGGCGCCCTCGTCTTCGCCTCGGGCACCTTCGCATGGTCCCCGGCGCTTGACCGGCCGGGGCATGTGGACACCCGTATCCAGCGGGCGACCGCCAATCTCCTGGACCGCATCTGCAAGCGTGACTGACCGCGCGCCGTGAACGCGTGGTCAATGCACCCTCCGCCATGGGCGAGAATCGGACCGCTGGCCGAAACGACGGGGAGGAACCATGCCCGGATTCGTAGAAAAGCCCGAGCCGATCGAGGTGCCGGGCCTGGTGCACCTGCACACCGGCAAGGTGCGTGACCTGTACCGGAACAAAGCCGGCGACCTCGTCATGGTCGCCAGTAACCGCACCTCCGCCATGGACTGGGTGCTGCCCACGGAGATCCCCGACAAGGGCCGCATCCTCACGCAGCTGTCCCTGTGGTGGTTCGACCAGCTCGCGGACCTCGTCCCCAACCACGTCCTGTCGACCGAGGTCCCGGCCGGGGCTCCCGCCGACTGGGCCGGCCGCGTCCTCATCTGCAAGTCGCTGCGGATGGTCCCGGTGGAATGCGTCGCCCGCGGCTATCTCACGGGCTCCGGCCTCGTCGAGTACGAGGAGTCCCGCACGGTCTGCGGCCTCGCGCTCCCCGAGGGCCTTGTCGACGGCTCCGAGCTGCCCGCGCCGATCTTCACGCCCGCGATGAAGGCCGAGGTCGGCGAGCACGACGAGAACGTCTCGTACGAGGAAGTGGCCCGCGAGGTCGGCGCCGAGACCGCCGCCCAGCTGCGCCAGACGACCCTCGCGATCTACGGCCGCGCCCGCGACATCGCCCGCGACCGGGGCATCATCCTCGCGGACACCAAGTTCGAGTTCGGCTTCGAGGGCGACACGCTCGTCCTCGCCGACGAGGTCCTCACCCCGGACTCGTCGCGCTTCTGGCCCGCCGGCCAGTGGCAGCCCGGCCGGACCCAGCCGTCCTTCGACAAGCAGATCATCCGGAACTGGCTGAAGTCCGACGAGGCCGGCTGGGTCCGCCAGGGCCCCGACGGCGAGAACCCGCCCCCGCCGCTCTCCGACGCGATCGTCGAGCGCACCCGCTCGCGCTACATCGAGGCGTACGAGCTGCTCACCGGCACCGCCTGGTAGAGCCGCGGACACGAATAAGGCCCCCGGCGGTGACCGGGGGCCTTATCGATGTGGAGCGAACGACGAGGTTCGAACTCGCGACCTCAACCTTGGCAAGGTTGCGCTCTACCAACTGAGCTACGTTCGCACTGCGCGTGGCGTCCGGGCTGTGCCGTCTGCCGTAGTGCGCAGCCCACTATACCCAACCGCGCTCGCGCGCGAGACGCACCGCCGCGTGACGGTTCTCGACCCCGAGCTTGGACACGGCCGACGACAGATAGTTGCGTACGGTGCCGGGCGAGAGCGCGGCCCGCTCGGCGATCTCCGAGACCGGCGCCCCGTCCGCGGCGAGTTCGAGCACCTCGGCCTCCCGCGCGGTGAGCGGCGAATCGCCCGCGGAGATCGCGTCGGCCGCCAACTCCGGGTCCACATAGCGGTTTCCGGCGTGGACGGTCCGGATGATCTCCGCGAGCCGCTGCGCGCTCACCGTCTTCGGCACGAACCCGCGCACACCCGCCTCCAGCGCCCGCTTGAGGTGCCCGGGCCGGCCGTGGCTCGTCACGATCATGGTCTGGCAGGACGGCAGTTCACGCCGGATCGATGTGGCCACGCTCACACCGTCGGCGCCCGGCATCTGAAGATCCAGTACGGCGACGTCGGGCCGGTGCGCGAGCACCATCGCGAGCGCCTCGGGCCCGGACGCCGCCTCCGCGACGACGGTGAGATCGTCCTCCAGGGCGAGCAGCGCGGCCAGCGCCCCGCGGATCAGATGCTCGTCATCGGCGAGCAGCACGCGCAGGGACGGCGTGGGCGTCGTCATCGTGCGACCTCGTTCTCACTCGTACGGGGACCCTCATCGTTGCGCCGGACTTCTTTCGTGGGCACTCGCAACGGCACCTGAGCAACCAGCCGGAACATCCCGTCCCCGGCCGGACCCGCCGTCAGCCGCCCGCCGAGCACCGCGAGGCGCTCCCGCAGACCGGCGAGCCCCGAGCCGCCCGGCCCGGGACCGCCCGGGGACGCGTCGCCCGTACCGCCCGCGGACTCCGCACCCGCCCCGTCGTTCTCGACGGTCAGGACGGCCCGTCCGTCCGCCACCGCCAGCGTGATCGCACAGCGGCTCGCGTCCCCGTGCCGCAGCACGTTGGTGGCGGCCTCGCGCACCACCCAGCCGAGCGCCGCGTGCGCGGGCGTCGGCAGGGTCTCCGCCGCGTCGGCGCCGCTCACCGTGCAGTCGATGCCCGCCGCGCTCAAGACGGCCTGTGCACCGGCGAGTTCGGAGCCGAGGCTCGCCTCGCGATAGCCGCGTACGACCTCCTGGATCTCACGCTGCGACTCCTGGGCGATGCGCTGCACCTCGATCATCTGGTCCACGGCCTCGGGACGGCCGCGGTGCGCGAGCTGCACCGCGAGCTCGCTCTTCAGCGCGATCACCGCGAGATTGCGGCCCATCACGTCATGCAGATCCCGCCCGAACCGCAGCCGCTCCTCGGCGACCGCGAGCCGTGCCTGCGCCTCGCGCCCCTGCTCGGCCTGCCACATCACGCCGAGGCTCCAGGCGCTGCAGCGGACACTGGCGAGACAGAGCAGGGCGCCGCCGTACACACCGAGCGCGACGGCGATCAGCGTGCCGCCGCGCAGCCCGGTCGCCGCGGCCGCGCCCATGACGACGGCGGCGCCGAGCAGCGCCCGTACGTTGTACGTGCGGACCGGCAGGGTCAGACAGCGCTCCAGGCAGTACGGGATCACCGCGAACAGCGAGAAGAAGACGGTGAGACTCGGACGGGTGTCGGAGGCGGTCTTCTGCACCGCTATGCCGAGCGCGAGCGTGGCGATCATCAGCGCCCCCGCGTACAGGCGCAGGCGCTTGGATACGGCCCCGCGCCCCAGGTACGCGTCGAAGGCCTGCGGCAGCAGCCTGCTCGCGACCACGCACTGGTCCGCACCGGAGCACAGCAGGAGCACCGCGAGCGTCACGACGAGCGGCGGCTCGTCGTACAGCGCCACGAGCGGCAGCACCAGCCAGGACAGATAGAAGAACCAGGCCATCGCGCGGACGATGGACAGCGACTGGAACTCCATGCGCTCCACATGACTGCGCTCGTCCCAGACGCGTCTGCGCCACCGCCGGTACCGCTCCAGCACGTTCACGCTCTCCTGCCTTCCCGCTCGGCCCCGGTGCCCCGCGGGCTCAGCGCCGCGGCTCCCAGCGGAACCACCGCCGTACAGCAAACACCGCCACCACGATCCAGGCCACCGCCACGACCAGCGCCGACAGGGTGTCGCCGGCGGAGAGGGTGCCGGTCCAGCCGCCGCGTACGAGCGTCATCACGGGGGAGAGCGGCAGCAGTTCGAGGACGTTCGCGAGCTTGTCGGGGAAGATCTCGAACGGCATGACCATGCCCGAGCCGATCATCGAGACGAACACGAACGGCAGCGCCATGACCTGCGCCCCTTCGGCCGTCCTGCTGAGCGCGGCGGTCACGGCCGCGATGGCGACGCACAGGACGAGCCCCAACAGGACCCCGAGCACCGCCAGATGGACGGCCTTCGGCGCCGCGAGCCCCAGCAGCGGCGTCGCGACGGCGCCCACGACCACGCTCTGCGCGATGCCGATGAGCACGGACGGCAGCGCGGCCCCGGCGAGGATCTCCAGGTCGCGCAGCTCCCCGGTGCGCAGCCGCTTGAAGACCAGCTCCTCGCGGCGGACGACGTAGATGTTGACGAGGGCGCTGTAGACCGCGAAGAGCAGCGAGAAGCCGATCGCCGCGGGCAGCAGCATCTGCCCCATGCTCAGTCCGGCCTTGTCGAGTACGTCGCCCTTGACGGAGGCCTGCACGCTGAACGGCAGGATCAGCGGGACGACGAGGGCGGTCACGAGCACGCCCTTGTTCCGCGTCAGAAGTGTCAGTTCGGCCCGCGCGAGCGATCCGAGCCGGCCCGCGGGGGTGGTCGTCCGTGCGGGTGCGGTGGTGGTGCTCATGCCACGGTCTCCTTCGTACGTACGGCGTCGGCGCCGCTCTCCGCGCCGCGCGCCTCGCGGGCGATCTGCAGGAAGGCCTCCTCCAGGGAGGCGGAGCGGACATCGAGCCCGCGCAGTTCGATGCCCTGCTGCTGGGCCCAGACGAGAAGTCCGGTGGCGGCCCGCTGCAGCTCGTGGGTGTGCAGTTTCACGGTCCGCCCCTCCAGCGCGTGCCCGGTGATCCCGAGCCCGGTGAGCGGCGGCAGATCGCCCACGAAGTAGCCGTCGGGCAGCTCGAAGGCGATCCGCGAGGGCTGGGCCGCGGTCACCTCGGCCGGGGTGCCGGTCGCGGCGATCCGGCCCTCGTGCAGGATCGCGAGCCGCTCGGCGAGCGACTCGGCCTCCTCCAGGTAGTGCGTGGTCAGCAGCACGGTGGTGCCGGAGTCGCGCAGGCCGCGCACCAACTCCCAGGTCTCGGCGCGCCCTTCGGCGTCCAGACCGGTGGTCGGCTCGTCGAGGAAGAGCACCTCGGGCCGTCCAAGGAGCGCGAGCGCCAGGTCGAGGCGCCGCTTCTCACCCCCGGACAACTGCTTCACCCGGACGTTCGCCCGCTTGCTCAGACCGACGATCTCCAGGGCCTCGCCGAGCGGCCGCGCGCCGCTCGTGCTGCCCGCCCACATCCGTACGGTCTCCGCGACGGTCAGCTCGGCGGGAAAGCCGCCTTCCTGCAGCATCACGCCGATCCGCGGGCGCACGGCGGTGCGTTCGGTGTACGGGTCGTGGCCGAGGATCCGGATCCGGCCCGCGGTGGGGCGGGCGAGGCCTTCGAGGAGCTCGACGGTGGAGGTCTTGCCCGCACCGTTGGTGCCGAGCAGGGCGAACAGCTCGCCCTTGCCGACGCTGAACGAGATCCCCCGTACCGCCTCGAAGCCGCCCGTGTAGGTGCGCCGCAGATCAGTGACGTCGATCACGCGTTCTTCGGTGGTGGTGTTCATGCCTCAAGCTTCCCCGCGATCAAGGGCCGGGGGCAGTGCGGGCCGTCATGAGCCGGGGTGACAGCTCTCACGGGTGCGTATGACACCTGTCATGAGGAAGAGGTCCCGCAAACGCCGAAAGCCCCCGGTTTCCCGGGGGCTTTCGCTATGGAGCGAACGACGAG
The DNA here is from genome assembly GCF_044458745.1 of Streptomyces sp. NPDC050418. Taxonomy (NCBI): domain Bacteria; kingdom Bacillati; phylum Actinomycetota; class Actinomycetes; order Kitasatosporales; family Streptomycetaceae; genus Streptomyces; species Streptomyces sp. NPDC050418. The sequence continues at coordinate 56,198 of NZ_JBITIG010000016.1, read as the reverse complement.
GTTCGAACTCGCGACCTCAACCTTGGCAAGGTTGCGCTCTACCAACTGAGCTACGTTCGCACAGCATCCGACCAGCTCTCACCGGGCGGCGCTGATACAAGACTACCTGATCCACAAGAGTGGTCGGAGCCCTGTATCGGAGCGGGTGACAGGAATTGCACACTGCGCCTCCCCCCTGGAAGGGGGGTGTTCTACTACTGAACTACACCCGCGCGTCCTCCGCGGCTTCCGGTTTCCCGTGCCCCGCGGCGCGCTCCAGACTCTAGCCGACCTGCGGGGGTGCAATGCAAGTCGGTTGCGGCGAGGGCTTCGTGGAGTCCCCCGCCGGTGACCCTTCCGCACCCCGGCGGCCCCGGTCAGTTCGCGGCTTCGAACGCCTCGTAGACCTTCTTCGGGATGCGGCCGCGCGCCGGCACGTCCATCTTGTGGGACCGCGCCCAGGCCCTGACCGCCGCCGGGTCCGCCGCCACCGCGGTGTGCTTCACAGTCCGGCCCGCCTTGGCCGCCGAGCGTCCCGCCTGCTTGCGGCCTGCCTCCAAGTACGGCGCGAGCGTCTTGCGCAGTTTCTTGGCATTGGTTTGATTCAGATCGATCTCGTACGACTTGCCGTCAAGACCGAAGGCGACCGTTTCCGCCGCTTCTGAGCCGTCGATGTCGTCGAAGAGAGTGACCACGACACGCTGCGCCACGAATATCGGTCCTTTCCTGCGGAATCACCGCCCGGCCGCCGGTCCGGCAGATGTGTGTGTCTGCCACGTACCACCGGCACCCTGCGATGTGGCCATTATCGGCCTATCGTCCGGCTATTGCTTTTTGCCCGCGAATCCGCCGGCGAATCCTTTGTATCGTGCCTGGCATTGCATTGGGAAGACCGACTAAATCTCTCCGCGTGTCCGGGCGCAATGGGTGGCTGCAGGTTTCTTGTGCGGTTTCCCGGAATTTTCCCTGCCCATTGCTCGCGAACTGCCTGGTGATCACCGTAAAAGTGAGCGCGCTCACGTAGGAACCTACGAGTCTACGCGGGTAGAAATTTACGTCGGATACGCTGAACCCACCAGCTCAGCATCGTGCTGGAGCCACCTGCTCAGCACCACACCCCGGGAGTGCCAGTGGCACGCGTCGTAGTCGACGTCATGCTCAAGCCGGAGATCCTCGACCCGCAGGGACAGGCCGTGCAGCGTGCACTGCCGCGCCTCGGATTCGACGGGATCGCGGACGTACGTCAGGGCAAGCGTTTCGAGCTCGAAGTCGACGGACCCGTCGACGAGGCCGCGCTCGCCCGTATCCATGAAATGGCGGAGAGCTTCCTCGCCAACACCGTCATCGAGGACTTCACCGTGAAGGTGGAGGAGTCGAAGTGACCGCTCGTATCGGCGTAGTCACCTTCCCCGGTTCCCTGGACGACAGGGACACCCAGCGCGCGATCCGGCTCGCCGGCGCGGAGCCGGTGGCCCTGTGGCACAAGGACAAGGACCTGCACCAGGTCGACGCGGTCGTGCTGCCCGGCGGTTTCTCCTATGGCGACTATCTGCGGGCGGGCGCCATCTCGCGCTTCTCGCCGGTCATGGAGACCGTGATCGAGCAGGCGAAGGCGGGGATGCCGGTCCTCGGCATCTGCAACGGCTTCCAGGTCCTCACCGAGGCGCACCTGCTGCCCGGCGCGATGCTCGGCAACGACCATCTGCACTTCATCTGCCGCGACCAGAAGCTGCGGGTGGAGAACGCGGACACCGCCTGGACCGCCGATTACGAGGCGGGCCAGGAGATCCACATCCCGCTGAAGAACATGGACGGGCGGTACGTCGCCGACGAGCGCACGCTCGACATGCTGGAGGCCGAAGGCCGCGTCGTCTTCCGGTACCAGGACTTCAACCCGAACGGTTCGCTCCGTGACATCGCGGGCGTCACCAACGAGGCGGGCAACGTCGTCGGTCTGATGCCGCACCCGGAGCACGCCGTCGAGCCCCTCATCGGGTCCGGCCGCACCGACGGCCTCCCGTTCTTCACCTCGATCCTCAAGAAGCTGGTCAGCGCCGCATGAGCCTCGACACCGTAGAGAACGCCGCCAAGACCCCCGACGTCGAGCTGCCCTGGGCCGAACTCGGTCTGAAGAAGGACGAGTACGAGCGGGTCGTGGAGATCCTCGGCCGCCGCCCGACCGGCGCCGAGCTCGCCATGTACTCGGTCATGTGGTCCGAGCACTGCTCGTACAAGAGCTCCAAGGTCCATCTGCGCCAGTTCGGCGAGAAGGCCCCGCAGTCCGACGCCATGCTCGTCGGCATCGGCGAGAACGCCGGTGTCGTCGACGTCGGCCAGGGCTACGCGGTCACCTTCAAGGTGGAGTCGCACAACCACCCGTCGTACGTCGAGCCCTACCAGGGCGCGGCCACCGGCGTCGGCGGCATCGTGCGCGACATCATCGCGATGGGCGCCCGCCCGGTCGCCGTCGTCGACCCGCTGCGCATGGGCGCCGCCGACCACCCCGACACGCGGCGTGTGCTGCCGGGCGTCGTCGCCGGCATCGGCGGCTACGGCAACTGCCTGGGCCTGCCGAACATCGGCGGCGAGGTCGTCTTCGACGCCTGCTACCAGGGCAACCCGCTGGTCAACGCCGGTGCCATCGGCGTCATGCGGCACGAGGACATCCACCTCGCGAAGGCGTCCGGCGCGGGCAACAAGGTCATCATGTACGGCGCCCGTACGGGCGGTGACGGCATCGGCGGCGCCTCGATCCTGGCCTCCGAGACCTTCGACGACGCCAAGCCGTCCAAGCGTCCGGCCGTGCAGGTCGGCGACCCCTTCCAGGAGAAGCTGCTCATCGAGTGCACCCTGGAGGCCTTCGCCGAGAAGCTCGTCGTCGGCATCCAGGACCTGGGCGCCGCGGGCATCTCCTGCGCCACCAGTGAGCTGGCCTCCAACGGTTCGGGCGGTATGCGCGTCGAGCTCGACGACGTACCGCTGCGCGACTCCACGCTCTCTCCTGAGGAGATCCTCATGAGCGAGTCGCAGGAGCGCATGTGCGCGGTGGTCGAGCCCTCGAAGGTCGACCGTTTCCTGGAGATCTGCGAGAAGTGGGACGTCATCGCCACCGTCATCGGTGAGGTGACCGACGGCGACCGCCTGGAGATCTTCTGGCACGGCGAGAAGATCGTCGACGTCGACCCGCGCACGGTCGCGCACGACGGTCCCGTCTACGAGCGTCCGTACGCCCGTCCCGAGTGGCAGGACGCGCTGCAGGCGGACGACGCCGACAAGCTGGCCCGGCCCGCGTCGGGTGACGAGCTGAAGCAGCAGGTCCTCGCGCTCGTCGCGTCGCCGAACCAGGCGTCGAAGAAGTGGATCACCCAGCAGTACGACCACTTCGTGCAGGGCAACACCGTCCTCGCGCAGCCCGAGGACTCGGGCATGATCCGCATCGACGAGGAGTCCGGCCTGGGCGTCGCCATCGCGACGGACGGCAACGGGCGCTTCGCGAAGCTGGACCCGTACACCGGCGCGCAGCTCGCGCTCGCGGAGGCGTACCGCAATGTGGCGACGACCGGTGCGAAGCCGCTCGCCGTCTCCGACTGCCTGAACTTCGGCTCGCCCGAGGACCCGGCCGTCATGTGGCAGTTCGCCGAGGCCGTCCGCGGTCTCGCCGACGGCTGTCTGCAGCTCGGCACCCCGGTGACCGGCGGCAACGTCTCGCTGTACAACCAGACCGGTGAGGCCGCGATCCACCCGACCCCGGTCGTGGCGGTCCTCGGTGTCATCGACGACGTGGCCCGGCGCACGCCGGTCGCCTTCAAGGAAGAGGGCCAGCTCCTCTACCTGCTCGGTGACACCCGCGAGGAGTTCGGTGGTTCGGCCTGGTCGCAGGTCGTCCACGACCACCTCGGCGGTATGCCCCCGAAGGTCGACCTGGAGCGCGAGCGCCTGCTCGGCGAGATCCTGATCTCCGGCTCGCGCGACGGCATGATCGACGCCGCGCACGACCTGTCCGACGGCGGTCTGATCCAGGCCGTGGTCGAGTCGGCGGTGCTCGGCGGCAAGGGCGCGCGCCTTGTCGTCCCGGACGGCCTGGACGCGTTCACCCTCTGCTTCTCGGAGTCGGCGGGCCGCGCGGTCGTCGCCGTCCCGCGCAGCGAGGAGCTCCGCTTCACCGACATGTGCGGTGCGCGGGGGCTGCCCGTGACGCGGATCGGTGTCGTCGACGGTGACGCGGTCGAGCTGCAGGGCGAGTTCAGCATCCCGCTGAGTGAGCTGCGCTCGGCGCATGAGGGGACGATTCCGGGGCTGTTCGCCTGAGGCTTGTTCGCTGTCCGTTTCGGCCCCGCCCGGTTGCTCGGGGCGGGGCCGAAGGCGGTTTTTTCCCCACCCCGCCCCTTCCCGAAACCGGGGGCGCTGCCCCCGGACCCCCTCATCCGAACTTCGTTCGGATCTGCTCAAACGCCGCAGGGGCTGAAAGATAGGCTCCGCCCATGCCGCCCAAGCCCCGCCCCCGTACGTACGACCCTGCCAAGACCCGTGCCGCCGTCTTCGCCCAGTTCGCTCATGTACGAGAAGCCGTACGCGGCCTGACGGGCGAGCAGTTGGCGCGGCCCACGGACCTCGCGCCGTGGTCCGTACGGGAGCTGGCCGCGCATATCGGGATGGCGATGTACGCGGTCGTACGGGCGCTGGAGGCCGAGGAGCCGAGGAAGGCCGAGCTGGGCCTCGACCGCTACGCGGGGAGCTCGGCCCCGTACGCCGGGGCCATCGCCGAGACCGTGCAGGCCCTCGCCGAGGAGCACCCCGATCTCGACGCCTGGTACGGGGAGATCGAGGAGCGGATCCGTACGCTGCTTGACGCCGCGCCCGCCGGACGGCTCGTCCGGATGCGTGTCGGCGCCATGAGCCTGGACGACTTCATGGTCACGCGGACCGTCGAACTCATCGTCCACACCGACGACTTGAACCGCGCGGCAGGCATCGACATCCCCCTGCACCGCCACGCCCTCGCGACCTGCACCCGCTTCCTCGCCGACGCGCTGGCGAGCAACGCGCCGGGGGCGTCCACGGAGGTGCGGATCCCGCCGTACGCCGTCGTGCAGTGCATCGAGGGCCCGAGGCACACGCGCGGCACCCCGCCCAATGTGGTCGAGACGGACCCGCTGACCTGGGTGCGGCTTGCCACCGGGCGTACGGCGTGGAGCGAGGCCCTGGACGCGGCGAAGGTCAGCGCGAGCGGGGAGCGGGCCGATCTGTCCGGGCTGCTGCCCGTGCTGACCTGAGAGCTGGGACCGGGGAGGGAACCGGTCACCCCACCTCTTCCGTCACACCGGCATGCGATACCAGCGAGCAGCACACAAGGCAGTGATCGGTTCCGTCGCCGCGGTCGGCGCGCTCGGACTGCTCACCGCCTGCGGTGAGAAGCCGGCCACGGGGGGCGGCGCGGGGGCGGGCCGGGCCGCCGCCACGTCCGGGCACGATCTGCCGGATCTGACCGGCGTCCAGTGGGGCGTCGAGAGCCTCACGGTCGACGGCAAGAAGGCGGCACCGCCGCGCGACGGCGCGTACTTCGAGATCAAGAAGGACGGCACTGTCCAGGGGACCTTCGGCTGCAACTCGTTCTCCGGGAAGGTCGATCTCGCCGGGGACGCGCTGAAGGTCGGGATGCTCGCGCGGACCGAGATGTACTGCGGGGACGACTTCGAGGAGCGCGCCTTCTCCGTCTTCGAGGGCGAGCTGAAGGCCCGGATGGCAGGCGAGAAGGTGAAACTGACCGCTCCCGGGGGCGACTTCATCACGCTCGGCAAGGTCGAGCCCGTCCCGCTGACCGGCACCAAGTGGCAGGTCACGGCGGTGCTCTCGGGCGATACGGCGGCCTCGCTGCCCAAGGACGCCAAGGCCCATCTGACCTTCGGCAAGGACGGCAAGGTCACCGGGAGCCTCGGCTGCAACACCGTCAACGCGACCGCGAAGGTCCGCGACGACGGCACGATCGCACTGGGTCCCGCCGGCACCACGCGCAAGATGTGCCCGGACGACGTGATGCGGACCGAGCGCGCGCTCCTGAAGCTCTTCGACGGCGAGGTCACGTACAAGGTCACGCACCGCGTGCTCACCCTGACCGGCACCGACAGCGGCAGCGGCAAGGGCGGGGACGGGACGACCGGGCTGAGCGCCACCGGTTGATGGTGATTTCGAGCACTTGGGGCGGCCGCGCAAGGCCGGGCCGCCCCAGTGCCCGGGCGGAATCCGGGCCTCACTCACGGGGGACCTTCCGTACGTTCGTACGAAGATCCAGGGGTACCGCATTCGGAGCATGGGTCGATCTCGCCTACACTCGGTGGCGTGCCACGTGGTGACGGACGACTCAGCCACGACCTGCTCCCCGGCGAGAAAGGCCCCCAGGACGCTTGCGGCGTCTTCGGTGTCTGGGCTCCCGGCGAAGAGGTCGCGAAACTTACCTACTTCGGGCTTTACGCCCTCCAACACCGGGGCCAGGAATCCGCGGGAATCGCGGTCAGCAATGGCTCCCAGATCCTCGTCTTCAAGGACATGGGCCTCGTGTCCCAGGTCTTCGACGAGACCTCCCTCGGTTCGCTCCAGGGTCATATCGCGGTCGGTCACGCCCGCTATTCGACGACGGGCGCCTCGGTGTGGGAGAACGCCCAGCCGACGTTCCGCGCCACCGCGCACGGCTCGATCGCGCTCGGCCACAACGGCAACCTGGTCAACACGGCCCACCTCGCCGAGCTGGTCGCCGAACTGCCCCAGGACCACAGCAGCCGCTCCGTCAAGGTCGCCGCGACCAACGACACCGACCTGGTCACCGCGCTCCTCGCGGGCCAGCAGGACGACGACGGCAAGCCGCTGACCATAGAGGACGCGGCCGCCAAGGTCCTGCCCGAGGTCCGTGGCGCGTTCTCACTCGTCTTCATGGACGAGGGCACGCTGTACGCGGCCCGCGACCCGCAGGGCATCCGCCCGCTGGTCCTCGGCCGCCTGGAGCGCGGCTGGGTCGTGGCCTCCGAGTCCGCCGCCCTCGACATCTGCGGCGCCGCGTACGTCCGTGAGGTCGAGCCCGGCGAGATGATCGCCATCGACGAGAACGGGCTGCGCACCTCCCGCTTCGCCGAGGCCAAGCCCAAGGGCTGCGTCTTCGAGTACGTCTACCTCGCGCGCCCCGACACCGACATCGCCGGCCGCAATGTGTACCTCTCCCGCGTGGAGATGGGCCGCAAGCTCGCCAAGGAAGCGCCGGTCGACGCCGACCTGGTCATAGCGACGCCCGAGTCCGGCACCCCTGCCGCGATCGGCTACGCCGAGGCCAGCGGCATCCCGTACGGCTCCGGTCTGGTGAAGAACGCCTACGTCGGCCGCACCTTCATCCAGCCCTCGCAGACGATCCGCCAGCTCGGCATCCGTCTGAAGCTCAACCCGCTCAAGGAAGTCATCAAGGGCAAGCGCCTGGTGGTCGTCGACGACTCGATCGTCCGCGGCAACACCCAGCGCGCCCTGGTCCGTATGCTCCGCGAGGCGGGCGCGGCCGAGGTGCACATCCGTATCTCCTCGCCGCCCGTGAAGTGGCCCTGCTTCTTCGGCATCGACTTCGCGACCCGCGCCGAGCTCATCGCGAACGGCATGACGGTCGACGAGATCGCCACGTCGCTCGGGGCCGACTCCCTCTCGTACATCTCCATCGACGGCATGATCGAGGCGACCACCATCGCCAAGCCGAACCTCTGCCGTGCCTGCTTCGACGGCGAATACCCGATGGAGCTTCCCGACCCCGAACTGCTCGGCAAGCAGCTTCTGGAGACGGAACTGGCGGCGGGCGCCGCCGCCACGGCAGCGACCGACGCGATCCGTCGTCCGTAGCCACCCTTCACCTCTCTCGACCCGAAAGATCCCAGGCAATGTCTGAGACCTCTGTCCCGTCGTCGTCCGGTGCTTCCTACGCCTCCGCGGGCGTCGACATCGAAGCGGGCGACCGCGCCGTCGAGCTGATGAAGGAGTGGGTGAAGAAGACGCAGCGCCCCGAGACCACCGGTCTCGGCGGCCTCGGCGGGTTCGCCGGCCTCTTCGACGCCTCGGCCCTCAAGCGCTTCGACCGCCCGCTGCTCGCCTCGGCGACGGACGGCGTCGGTACGAAGGTCGACATCGCGCGGCAGCTCGGGGTCTACGACACCATCGGCCACGACCTCGTAGCGATGGTCATGGACGACATCGTGGTGTGCGGTGCCGAGCCGCTGTTCATGACCGACTACATCTGCGTCGGCAAGGTCCACCCCGAGCGGGTCGCCGCGATCGTCAAGGGCATCGCCGAGGGCTGTGTCCTCGCCGGCTGCGCCCTCGTCGGCGGCGAGACGGCGGAGCACCCGGGGCTGCTCGGCCCGGACGACTTCGACGTCGCGGGCGCGGGCACGGGCGCCGTGGAGGCGGACCGGGTCCTGGGCGCGGAGCGGATCCGCGAGGGCGACGCGGTCATCGCGATGGCGTCCTCCGGACTTCACTCCAACGGGTACTCGCTCGTCCGTCACGTCCTGTTCGACCGTGCGGGGATGTCCCTCGGCCAGGAGGTGGCCGAGCTCGGCCGCACCCTCGGCGAGGAGCTCCTGGAGCCGACGAAGATCTACTCCCTCGACTGCCTGGCGCTGTTGCGGACGGCCGAGGTGCACGCGTTCAGCCACGTCACGGGAGGCGGTCTCGCCGCCAACCTGGCGCGGGTCATCCCGTCCTCGCTGCACGCCGTCGTGGACCGCTCGACGTGGACGCCGGACCCGATCTTCGATCTGGTCGGCAAGGCGGGCTCCGTGGAGCGCCTGGAGCTGGAGAAGACGCTCAACATGGGCGTCGGCATGATCGCGATCGTTCCGCAGGAGTCGGCGGACGTGGCTGTTCAGGTGCTGGCCGACCGGGGCGTCGAGGCCTGGGTCGCCGGTGAGATCACGGCGCGCGGCTCGCACGCGCTGGGCGCGGAGATGGTGGGCGACTACGCCTCGGCCTGATCACCCTGCACGTACTGCGGCGCCTGCTCCCCGGTGGGGGGCGGGCGCCGTCTTTTATGGGCAGGTCCGGCCGTCGGCCCAACTTATGCGAACGCAGCACGAACCCCGGTCCGGCGGAACTGCCCGGACCGGGGTTCGTGGTGACGCGTACAACTAAGAGTCAAGCGCCGCGGCGCTGCGACGACGGCGGATCGGACTCTTCGTCCTCGTCCTCATCGTCGTCGTTGTACAGATCCGCGTACTGGGCGTACGGGTCGTCTTCCTCGTCGTCGTCCTCGAACGGCTCACCATTCGGCGGCTGCTGCGAAGTCGAAGCGCCCAGCTCGTTGGCCAGACGCGACAGGTCAGTCCCGCCGCTGCTGTACTTCAGCTGGCGGGCGACCTTCGTCTGCTTGGCCTTTGCCCGGCCGCGCCCCATGGCTCGACCCCCTTGGATATGGAGCTCTCTGGCCCCAGAGTCTTGACACGCGTTCATGATCAGGAACGGACTCTCCGTGGAGAGACCGTGCCGTAGGGCTTCAACGGTACCTGCTTCGGCGCCCATACGGTACGCCGCCCACAGGACGCGCCTGCTTGCCGCACCAGTGGGGAGCCCCGTCCCCGCTGGTCAGCCCCGATTTTAACCTGTTCTTCGCACGCGACCCGCCGACGGGCGTGAGGCTTGTCTCTCCGGTGACGGTATTCCGGACGCCTGGGCGCCCGGAACCCACCGTCCTACGAGGCCCGTGCCTCGGCCATCCGCTGCTCGGCGATCCGGTCCGCCGCGGCGGCCGGCGGGATGCCGTCCGTCCTGGCGCGATCGAATATGGCCAGCGTCGTGTCGTAGATCTTCGACGCCTTGGCCTTGCAGCGGTCGAAGTCGAAACCGTGCAGCTCATCGGCGACCTGGATGACACCACCGGCGTTCACCACGTAGTCGGGCGCATAGAGGATCCCGCGGTCCGCGAGGTCCTTCTCGACGCCCGGGTGCGCCAGCTGGTTGTTGGCCGCACCGCAGACGACGGAGGCCGTGAGGGCCGGGACCGTGTCGTCGTTCAGGGCGCCGCCGAGCGCGCACGGGGCGTAGATGTCGAGGCCCTCGACGCGGATCAGCGCCTCGGTGTCGGCGACCGACGAGACGGAGTCCGGGTGCTTGTCGAGAATCCTCCGTACGGATTCCTCGCGCACGTCCGTGATGACGATCTCGGCGCCCTCGGCGACGAGATGCTCCACGAGGTGGTGGCCGACCTTGCCGACGCCCGCGATGCCGACCTTGCGGCCGCGCAGCGAAGGATCGCCCCACAGGTGCTGGGCGCTGGCGCGCATGCCCTGGTAGACGCCGAAGGCGGTGAGGACGGAGGAGTCGCCGGCGCCGCCGTTCTCGGGGGAGCGGCCGGTCGTCCACCGGCACTCGCGGGCGACGACGTCCATGTCGGCCACGTACGTACCGACGTCGCAGGCCGTCACGTAGCGCCCGCCGAGGGAGGCGACGAAGCGGCCGTAGGCGAGGAGCAGGGCCTCCCGCTCGGCGCCCTGGATCTTCGAGGAGTCCCCGATGATCACGGCCTTGCCGCCGCCGTGGTCGAGTCCGGCCATGGCGTTCTTGTACGACATCCCGCGCGCGAGGTTGAGCGCGTCGGCGATCGCCTCGGCCTCACTCGCGTACGGGTAGAAACGGGTGCCGCCGAGGGCGGGGCCCAGGGCGGTCGAATGGAGGGCGATGACGGCCTTGAGGCCGGTGGCACGGTCCTGGCAGAGCACTACCTGCTCATGGCCGCCCTGATCCGACTGGAACAGGGTGTGCAGCACGTCGGCAGGGGCGCCGGTCACTTCGGTCACGGTGGTGACTCCCATGGATATTGCGGCGGTTGGAGCGGCTTCCTGTGGGTGGGGAGGCCGTTGGACAGCAGATTAGAACCTGTACGGCCTCTCCAGCACCGCAGTGCTGCGGATCACTCTCTCGCGAGGTGGTGCCGTGGGACGATTCGGAAGGGTTCCGGGCGGGTTCGCGCGGGGAGGGAGCAGGCGTGCCCAAGGTGTCGGCGGTGTGTGTCCCGTACACGTCCTATCTGCGGGTGTACGAGCCGCTGGCCGCGTTCCCCGAACCCGAGCGCAGTCACTGGGCGCGGTACGCCGAGCGCGAGGAGCGCCCCTCGTACCAGGACGAACTGCGACGCTCGCTGCGCGACTTGGTCTCCACGCCGCCCGTCCCCGTCCCCGTGCACGAGAGCAGTGACGCCTTCGTCCTGCAGATCGACGGGGTGCTGTGCGTGTGCCCCTGGCGCACCCGGCTGCGCGGCTGGCAGGCGCTGGGCGCGCTGGACGAGCAGCTGCCGAAGCCGGTGCTCGACGCCGTCCTGCCGCCGGTGGTCCGGCTGCAGGCCACACAGGACTACGCGTCGTGGCTGGAGCGCCATCCCGACGCCCGCCCCTGGATCCGCTCCGCGGTCTGGCAGGTCCCGCTGAGCTGGTTCGTCCTCTTCTCCGACGAGGAGCGGTGGTTCGAGGAGAAGCGCGAGGCGGCGGACACGGGCGCCGGAGCGCCCCTGCTGCGCTACCGCACGCCGATGGTGCAGGCCCGCCGACGGGTCGCGCGCGGGCTGCGGACGCTGCGGGACACCCTCGAGGAGGGTCCGCTGATCGACGGTCTGACGGATGTCGGGCGGTGGCTGGAAGAGTTCCATCCGCGTTCACTCGTGGAGCTGGACTACGGCGGCCTCGTGCACGCGCTGCCCTCCGACCATCTGGACGAGGACCACTCGGCCGCCGATGTCGCCGAGGGGATCGACGCGCTCCGTCAGGGCGACGGCGAGCGGGCGGGTCTCGCGTATGCACGACTTATGGAACGGTGGCGGGCCGTCCGCGCCCGGCAGTTCGCAAGCTGACCAAATCGGGGCATCTCGCCGTCACTCGGGTCTTTTGCGCATCTCGGTTGGGGCTATGGTCGGAGGACTGCGAGGACGTAGGTCCCGATCCGGGCCAATGGGTCAAGCGTGACGGACCGCACTTACATCACCCTTGCATCCTTCCCCTTGCTCCATGCCAAAATAGGACAAGGAGTCCGGGGAGGGCTCCATCCGCCCAACTGGGGGCGGAACACTCGGCATTGCACTCTGATTGGGGGGCCTGATGACTTCTGATCACGCTGTGACTGATCGTCACAATGACGTGACTGTCCGCTATGGCACGGTCCATCGGCTTCCGTCGGTGATGGACACCTGAGAGGGCAATTCCATCGGTTTGGCCGACGCGGCTGGACGGATGGTGTAGTTGTAGTGCCGAGGACAAGCCGTTCGTCCTATAACCGACTCGACCCGTGTCCGCCATATCGGGCAACGCGGGTCAAGGTGCAGAATTTAAAGGAAAGAACCGAGATTCATTCGGTTCTCCCGAGGAGGCCGCTCATGACCGCTCGCACCCCTGATGCCGAGCCGCTGCTGACCCCGGCTGAGGTCGCCACGATGTTCCGCGTCGACCCGAAGACGGTCACGCGCTGGGCGAAGGCCGGCAAGCTCACGTCCATCCGCACGCTGGGTGGGCACCGTCGTTACCGCGAGGCTGAGGTCCGCGCACTGCTGGCGGGTATTCCGCAGCAGCGCAGCGAGGCCTGAAACACCCCTTAGCTCCGCATCTGGGCCGTTCCGGGGCCCCCACCCCGGTCTCTGCCCGCATATAGCTCCATACGACACGGGCCCTGCCCCAACAGGTGCTCTGCCCAAGACATTCGGGTGCGTCGTCGATCGCGCTGGACTCCGCCGGGTCCAGCGCGATCTTTTTTGTGCGCTCACAGGGTGCTCGCGAGGGGCCTTCGGTGCGCCCCTGAGGGGGCTTGTTGGACTCTGGGGAGGCCGGGGGGTGAGGCCCCGATTCAGGCCCCGCGCACGTCCGTCAGGCAGGTGCAATTGCACATATTAAATTGACCTGTTGTAGGAGAGGTGTAAGTTCCGGCTTTCCGAAAACTCATCCGGTGACACCCGTCACACGGTGTGCCGCTTGTGGCATATGACGTGGCTGCGGTAGTGGAACTCGGCCTGCGCCACGTACAGGTGACCCTCCATCAGGGTCCCACCGGGCGGCACCGCACACAGGAAGCTTTGGTCATCCCGTCTCGGGACTTTCGTCCCGGGCAACGCAGAAGGCCCGCACCAACCGGTGCGGGCCTTCTGATCTGCTGTGCGGTCCTGACGGGATTTGAACCCGCGGCCTCCACCTTGACAGGGTGGCGAGCACTCCAAACTGCTCCACAGGACCTTGCTTTTGCGGCGCTCCGACCTGCGTTGCGCTGCGAGAAGGACTGTACAGCAGTGCAGGCCCGGCGGTCGAACTCACTTACCGCGACGGTCCCGCTACGGGGCCGCAGCGTCCACCGCCTTCACGATCCGCTTGTCGGAGATCGGATACGCCGTGCCGAGCGCGTGCGCGAAGTAGCTGACGCGCAGCTCCTCGATCATCCAGCGGATCTCCAGGACCTCCCGCGGCACCGGCCGGCCCTGCGGCAGCTGCTCCAGGAGCCAGGCGTACTCATCCTGCATCTCGTGCACCTTCTCCATGCGCGCGGTGTCGCGCTGCGCGGAGGTCGGCATCTGCTGCAGACGCCGGTCGGCGGCCACGAGGTAGCGCATCAGGTCCGGCAGACGGCGCAGCCCGGCGGCCGTGACGAAGCCGGGCTTCACGAGGGCGTCCAGCTGGCTCCGTACGTCCTGGAGGTTCGCGAGCAGCACCGCGCTGCGCGTGGCCTTCAGACGGCGCTCACAGGCCTGCCACGCGGCGAGCACCTGCTGCACCTGGCCGACCGTGTGCACGGTCGCGTCCACGAGGTCGGCGCGGACCTTCTCGAAGAGCTTGCGGTACGACTCCTCGTCCCACGCGGGACCGCCGAAGCCCTCGATCAGCTTGTCCGCGGCGGCCGTCACACAGTCGTCCACGAGCGCCGGGATCGAGCCGTGCGGGCTCGCGGAGAGCGTGAGCTTCTGCTGGTTCGTCAGCTTGCCGGAGGCGAACTTGGAGACGTTGACCGGGATGTTCAGGAGGATCAGACGGCGGGTGCCGCGCCACATCGCCTGCTGCTGCTCGGCCTCGGTGTCGAAGAGGCGTACGGAGACGGAGGTGCCGTCGTCCACGAGCGCGGGGTAGGCCTTCACGGGCTGGCCCGCGCGGCGGGTCTCGAAGACCTTCTGCAGCGTTGCGATCGTCCAGTCCGTCAGACCGGTCCGTTCGATCGACGGGCCGCCCGAGCGCTCCGCCGTCGCGGCCGCCGCCTTCGAGATGGCCTGGCGGGCCTTCGGCTTGAGCTGGAGGCGCAGGGCCTCCAGGTCCTTGGCCTCGGCGAGCTTCCTGCGCCGCTCGTCGACGATCCGGAACGTGATCTTCAGGTGGTCCGGTACGCGGGTGAGATCGAAGTCCTCGGCCGTGACCGGGACACCCACCATCCCCTTCAGCTCGCGCGCGAGCGTCACCGGCAGCGGCTCCTGCAGCGGCGTCGCCCGCTCCAGGAACGCCTTCGCATAGTTCGGCGCCGGTACGTAGTGGCGGCGGATCGGCTTGGGCAGGGAGCGGATCAGCTCGGTGACCACGTCCTCGCGCAGGCCCGGGATCTGCCAGTCGAAGCCCTCGTCGGTGACCTGGTTGAGGACCTGCAGCGGGATGTGGACGGTCACACCGTCCGCGTCCGCGCCCGGCTCGAACTGGTACGTCACGCGGAACTTCAGCGCGCCCTGGCGCCAGGAGTCCGGATAGTCGGCCTTGGTGACGGCCTCCGCGGACTCGCGGATCAGCATCGAGCGCTCGAAGTCGAGCAGCTCGGGCTCGTCCCGCTTCTTCGTCTTCCACCAGGAGTCGAAGTGCGCGCCCGAGACCACGTGCTCGGGAACCCGCTGGTCGTAGAAGTCGAAGAGCTCGTCGTCGTCGACCACGATGTCGCGCCGGCGGGCCCGGTGCTCCAGCTCCTCGACCTCGGTCAGGAGCTTGCGGTTGTCCGCGAAGAACTTGTGGTGCGTCCGCCAGTCGCCCTCGACCAGTGCGTTGCGGATGAACAGCTCGCGGCTCGCCTCGGGGTCGATCCGCCCGTAGTTGATCTTCCGCTCGGTGACGATCGGGACGCCGTACAGCGTCACCTTCTCGTACGCCATCACCGCTGCCTGGTCCTTCTCCCAGTGCGGCTCGGAGTACGTGCGCTTCACCAGGTGCTGCGCGAGGGGCTCGATCCACTCGGGCTCGATCTTCGCGTTGACCCGCGCCCAGAGCCTGGAGGTCTCCACCAGCTCGGCGGACATCACGAAGCGCGGGGTCTTCTTGAAGAGCGCCGAACCCGGGAAGACCGCGAACTTCGCCGACCGCGCACCCAAGTACTCGTTCTTCGCGCCGTCCTTCACGTCCTTCATCCCGATGTGGGAGAGGAGACCGGCCAGGAGCGAGAGGTGGACCTGCTGGTCAGGTGCATCGTCCTCGTTCAGATGGATGCCCATCTGCTTGGCGACGGTCCGCAGCTGCGTATAGATGTCCTGCCACTCACGGATCCGCAGGAAGTTCAGATACTCCTGCTTGCACATCCGCCGGAAGGAGCTTGAGCCGCGCTCGCGCTGCTGTTCGCGGATGTAGCGCCAGAGATTCAGATACGCGAGGAAGTCGGAGGTCTCGTCCTTGAACCGGGCGTGCTGCTGGTCCGCCTGGGTCTGCTTCTCGGACGGGCGCTCGCGCGGGTCCTGGATGGAGAGCGCGGCCGCGATCACCATGACCTCGCGCACACAGCCGTTCTTGTCGGCCTCGACGACCATGCGGGCCAGACGCGGGTCGACCGGCAGCTGGGCCAGCTTGCGGCCCATCGGCGTCAGGCGCTTGCGGACGTCCTTCTGCGTGGGGTCCAACGCATGCAGTTCCTGCAGGAGTTGGACGCCGTCGCGGATGTTGCGGTGGTCCGGCGGGTCGATGAAGGGAAACTTCTCGATGTCGCCGAGGCCGGCCGCGGTCATCTGCAGGATGACGCTCGCCAGGTTCGTACGGAGGATCTCGGCGTCCGTGAACTCCGGGCGGGACTCGAAGTCCTCCTCCGAGTACAGCCGGATGCAGATGCCGTCGGACGTACGGCCGCAGCGGCCCTTGCGCTGGTTGGCGCTCGCCTGCGAGACCGCCTCGATCGGCAGGCGCTGCACCTTGGTGCGGTGGCTGTAGCGGGAGATACGGGCCGTGCCCGGGTCGATCACGTACTTGATGCCGGGGACGGTCAGCGAGGTCTCGGCGACGTTCGTGGCCAGGACGATGCGGCGGCCCGTATGCGGCTGGAAGACGCGGTGCTGCTCGGCGTGCGACAGGCGCGCATAGAGGGGGAGTACTTCGGTGAACCTGTACTTCTTCTTCTCCAGCGCGTCCGCCGTATCGCGGATCTCGCGCTCACCGGAGAGGAAGACGAGGATGTCGCCCTTGCCCTCGCCCTGCAGCTCCTCGACCGCGTCGCAGATCGCGGTGATCTGGTCGCGGTCGGAGTCCTCGCTGTCCTCTTCGAGGAGCGGGCGGTAGCGGACCTCGACCGGATACGTACGGCCGCTGACCTCGACGATCGGGGCGTCACCGAAGTGCCGCGAGAACCGCTCCGGGTCGATGGTCGCCGAGGTGATGACGACCTTCAGGTCGGGGCGCTTGGGCAGCAGCTGGGCGAGATAGCCGAGCAGGAAGTCGATGTTGAGGGACCGCTCGTGGGCCTCGTCGATGATGATCGTGTCGTAGGCGCGCAGCTCGCGGTCCGTCTGGATCTCGGCGAGCAGGATGCCGTCCGTCATCAGCTTCAGATACGTGGCGTTGCCGACCTGGTCCGTGAAGCGGACCTTCCAGCCGACGACCTCGCCGAGCGGGGTGTTCATCTCGTCGGCCACGCGCTCCGCGACCGTACGGGCCGCGATGCGCCGCGGCTGCGTATGGCCGATCATGCCGCGCACGCCACGGCCCAGCTCCATGCAGATCTTCGGGATCTGCGTCGTCTTGCCGGAGCCCGTCTCACCCGCGACGATCACGACCTGGTGGTCGCGGATCGCCTCGAGGATCTCGTCCTTCTTCTGGGAGACCGGCAGCTGCTCCGGATACGTGATCGCGGGAAGGGCATCCCGCCGCTCCCGTATACGCGCGGCGGACTTCTCCGCCTCACCGGCGATCTCGTCGAACACGGCCTGCCGCGCCTCGGGCTTACGGATACGGCGGGCCCCCTCGAGCCGGCGGCCGAGGCGGTGGGCATCGCGGAGCGAGGTCTCGCCGTTCACGAGCTTGGCGAGATCGTCGAAGGAAGTAGACATACGGATTCCAGGATCTCACCCGCCGCTCGGCACTGGCGAACGCATTTCTGTCCGCTTTCCGGCGCCTGCGGCTTTGTGGCAGCTGTGTCCCCGTATCAGGACCCGACGGCCCCGTAGGGCACACTGGGCGTCATGTCCGCCGCCCCCGCCCGCCGCACCTACGCGGTGCCGCTGCTGCTGAGCCTGCTGCTCGCGGTCGTGGGTGTGCTGTGCGCGGCCGGGCAGAGCGCGGCCTCGGGCGGTGCCGCCTCGGTGGCGGCCACACAGGTCGTGGCGGTGGACCAGGACGGCGGTGTCGGCTGCGGCAAGGGCGAGACGGGCGAACAGGGTTCGCAGCCGTCGGCGCCCTCGCGCGCCGGATCCGCCGCGGAACTGGTGCCCGCGCCGCTCCCGGCGGCCGACGGGGCCTCGGTCCTCGACGGCACCTTCCTCACCGTCACCCCGGAGCGCGGTGCACCGCCGGGCGATCCGCCCACTCCCGTCACCCTCTCCGTGCTGCGCGTCTAGGTCCTGTCTGGAGTCCACCGCCTGCGCCCCGACGCCCGGCACGCACGCTCGCCGCACGGTGCCGCAGGACAGGTGGCTCCGCCACATGACCTGCGGCACCGCACGCCGATCGCACGCACCGAACGCCGCTGCGCCCGCGCTACGCGCGGACGACGGTGGACTCCAGACAGGACCTAGAGCGCCCTGCTGTTCCAGGGCCCTGCTCCCCGCGTTCGCACAGGAGAGACCTGCATGACCATCACCGCGCGGACCACCGCGCGTTCCTTCGTCACACCCGTACGCCAGGCGTACGGCGCCCTCGGGCTCTGGACGCCCCGCCGCTGGGCAACCGCCCTGGCCGCCGCAGTCCCGAGCGCGCTGCTGCTCGGGCTGCCGACCGACCTCATCCCCAACCCCGTGTTCGGCCGCGAGATACCGCCGACCTGGTGGAGCTACCCGGTGTTCGCGCTCTCGGCGCTGCTCGCCGGGCTGCTGATCGCCACGTACGTCCGCACGGGCCGCCCCCGGGAACGGGCCACGCGCCTCGGCTCGGCCGGCGCGGTCCTCTCCTTCCTCGCGGTCGGCTGCCCCGTCTGCAACAAGCTCGTGCTGCTCGCGCTCGGCACCTCGGGCGCGCTGACGATCTGGGCACCGCTGCAGCCGGCGCTCGCCGTGGCCTCCCTCGCCCTGCTCACCGTCGCCACGGTGCGCCGGCTCGCGGGCGAGATCGCCTGCCCGGCGCCCGCAGCCGCCTGACGCGTCCGACCTCCAGCCTTCCTTCTTTCCTTCCTTCGTTCCGTACGGGAGAACCCATGTCGTCGTCCAAGACCACCCCCACCACCCCCGCCCCGAAGCGGCGCAACCTCGCGATCGGCGCCTCGGTCGTCGCCGCGGCGCTGCTCCTCGGCTGGTTCTCGTACTCCGCGACCAAGCCCGAGGACCCGGCCGTGTCCGGCTCCGACAAGGTCGCCGACGTCTCACGGCCCGGACAGGCGGAGCAGGAGCAGAACGACACCTACGCGGGGCTTGCCGAGCTCGCGCGCCGCGACGCGAAGGACCCGCTCGCGCAGGGCCCGGCCGACGCGCCCGTCGTCCTCATCGAGTACGCGGACTTCAAGTGCGGCTTCTGCGGCAAGTTCGCCCGCGACACCGAGCCCGCGCTCGTCGAGAAGTACGTCGAGGAGGGGAAGCTGCGGATCGAGTGGCGCAACTTCCCGATCTTCGGCGACGAGTCGGAGGCCGCGGCGCGCGGTGCCTGGGCCGCCGGACAGCAGGGACGCTTCTGGGAGTTCCACGCGGCGGCCTACGAGGACGGCGCGAAGGAGAAGGGCTTCGGTGACGCACGCCTGAAGGCCCTGGCACAGGAGGCGGGCGTCAAGGACGTGGACCGCTTCGTACGGGACGCCGCGAGCGATGCCGCCCGCAAGGCGGTGACCCGCGACCAGGAAGAGGCCTACGGCCTCGGCGCGACCTCCACCCCGTCCTTCCTCATCAACGGACGCCCCATCGCGGGCGCCCAGCCGGCCGAAACCTTCACGCAGGCGATCGACGAGGCGCTCGCCGCGGCCGAGGACGCCAAGTGACGGCGGACATCGGCTACTTGGCGGCCTTCCTCGGCGGGCTGCTCGCGCTCCTCAGCCCCTGCAGCGCACTGCTCCTGCCCGCCTTCTTCGCGTACACGATCGACTCCCCGACCCGCCTGCTGGCCCGTACCGGCATCTTCTACCTGGGGCTGGCCACCACGCTCGTGCCCCTGGGCGCCGCCGGCTCCTACGCGGGCCGCTTCTTCTACGGCAACCGCGACCTGCTCGTCCTGGCCGGCGGCTGGCTGATCATCGCGCTCGGCGTGCTCCAGATCGTCGGCCTCGGCTTCGCCTCCCGCCGCATGGCGGAACTCTCGGGCCGCATCCGCCCCACCTCCGCCCTCTCCGTCTACGCCCTCGGAGCGGTCTACGGCCTGGCGGGCTTCTGCGCGGGCCCGATCCTGGGCAGCGTCCTGACGGTCGCGGCCCTGGGCGGCAGCCCGGCGTACGGCGGCGCACTCCTGGCCGTCTACGCCCTGGGCATGGCGGCCCCCCTCTTCCTCCTGGCCCTCCTGTGGGACCGCTTCTCCCTGGGCCGCCGACGCTGGCTCCGCGGCCGCGAACTCCACCTGGGCCGCCTCACCCTCCACACCACATCCCTGGCATCGGGCCTCTTCTTCATCCTCCTCGGCACCCTGTTCCTGGCCTTCGACGGAACCACGGCCCTGCCCGGACTCCTGGACGTGGACAGTTCGTTCGAGGTCGAGCAGTGGGCACGCGACCTGGGCCGCACGGTCCCGGACTGGGCGCTCCTGATGGCAGCGGCCGCGATCACGGCGGTGATCCTCGCGGTACGCGGGTGGCGTCGGCGCGTACGGGAGGGAGCGGCGGCCGAGGGCTAAACAAAGAGGCCCCGATCCGAGGATCGGGGCCTTCCTTGTGGCTGGGGCCGGGGTCGAACCGGCGACCTACCGCTTTTCAGGCGGTCGCTCGTACCAACTGAGCTACCCAGCCGAGAGATTCACGAGGAATCTCAGCGGTCCTGACGGGATTTGAACCCGCGGCCTCCACCTTGACAGGGTGGCGAGCACTCCAAACTGCTCCACAGGACCAAGCTGTTGCGCGACTAAGTGTCGCACAGTGTGTTGCGTGCCCCCAACGGGATTCGAACCCGTGCTACCGCCTTGAAAGGGCGGCGTCCTAGGCCGCTAGACGATGAGGGCTATCGGCCCGCCTGGGCGCTTCTCAGCGCGTCGGGGACGTGAGAAGCATATGGGATGGGGGGAGCTATCGCCAAAACGGTTTACGGGCCCCCGGCGGAGCGCGTGGCCGAGGGGGTCGGCGGGAGGGTCGGGGTGGGGGTCGCGCCTGGGGTGTTCTCCTCCGGGAGGTGGCGGCTGACCTCTGCTTTTGTGAGGCCGAGGCCGCCGAGGCGGATCTCGTCCCAGGCCTGGAGGCGACGGGTCTCACGGTCCAGGTAGAGGACCGAGGCGGAGATGGGGTCGGGTTCGGCGTCGGCGCCCTCGTTGTCGACCGCGCGCAGTCCGCTGCCGCCCGTCGATCCTTCGATACGGAGCCGGGTCCCGCGGTCCATGACCTCCATCTCCTGGTGGTGGACGTGTCCGGCGAGGACCAGCGGCACCGCCCCGTCGGTCTCGCGGGCGGCGACCGGGTTGTGCGCGACGGCGACGTCGACGGGGGTGCCGCGGGAGCGTTCGCGCCACAGGGCCGCGGCGAGGCACTGGCCTGTGGTGACTTCGGCCGGATCGCCTTCGGCTGCGACCGAGCGGTCCGGGGTGTACTGCGGGTCGCCGATGCCGGCGAGCCGCAGTCCGGCGACGTCCACCGCGTCTCCCTCGTCGAGGACATGGGTGTTCTTCAGGCGTTCCAGGTACTTCTGTGTGGACGTCGAGTCGTGGTTGCCGCGCACCCAGACGTACGGGGCGCCGAGGTCCTCGACCGGGTCGAGGAAGGGGTTCTCGGCGGCGCTGCCGTGGTCCATCGTGTCGCCGGAGTCGACGATCAGATCGATGTCGTACTGCTCGACGAGGGAGCCGATGATCTGCCACGCGGCCGGGTTGAGATGGATGTCGGAGACGTGCAGGAGGCGGATCGTGGCGGGGTCCGGCTGGTACGCGGGGAGCGTGGACGTGGCGTCGTAGAGCCGGGTCACGTTGGTGACGAGGCGCGCCAACTCCTTCTGGTAGATGTCGAATTCGGTGACGATGCTGCGCGCGTTGCCGACGAGGGACGGGGCCGAGGCGAGCAGGCCGGAGAACTTCGGTTCCAGGACCGACTTCGGGTTCCACGTGGCGTACGCGGACAGGCCCGAGGCCGCGAGCAGGGCGAGGGCCGTGCCGCCGGCGGCGAGGGCGCGGCGCGGGGTGCGGTAGACGGCGAGTCCGAGGATCGTGGCGCCGGAGACCACGGCGACGCAGGAGCGCAGGGCCAGGTCGCGGGTGCCGGAGACGATGTCCGAGGTGACCTCGTCCTGGAGTCCGGAGAAGCGCTCCGGGTGGTCGACGAGAGCCTGTGCGCGGTCCGGGTCGAGGCGGTCGACGTCCACGTCGAGGCGGAGCGGGGCGCGGTGCGACTGCAGTTCCAGGGCGCCGAGCGGCGAGACGTTGATCTTTGTGCCGCCGGAGACGGACGGCCGCAGCGTCATCTTGGTGTCCATCGGACCGACCGGGATCCGGACACTGCCCACGATCAGCAGGCCGAGCCACGCTCCGAGCAGGACGACGGCGACCATGCCGAGGGCGCGGGCGTACGGATGCGGCGGGTGGACGAGTTCGGTGACCGGGTGGGGATGGCGCGCACGGTAGTGCCGTACGAGAGCGCCCGGCACTCTTCGTACGCGGATCATGGCGGCGGCTATGTCGCGTGCCATCAGGGGCACGTATGCCCAGGGGAGCCGCCGCCCATGCGGGCCTTTGTCCTGTTGTGGCGGGTCCTGTCAGCCCCAGCCGAGCTCGTGCAGGCGCTCGTCGTCGATGCCGAAGTGGTGGGCGACCTCGTGGACGACGGTGATGGCGACCTCGTCGACCACGTCCTCGGAGGTCTCGCAGTAGCGCAGGGTCGGGCCCATATAGATGGAGATACGGTCCGGCAGCACCCCCGCGTACCACTCGCCGCGGTCGGTGAGCGGGGTGCCCTCGTACAGGCCGAGCAGTTCGGGGTCGTCGGCCGGGGGTTCGTCCTCCACGAACACCGCGACGTTGTCCATGACCCGGGTCAGTTCCGGCGGAATCCGGTCGAGCGCCTCGCTCACCAGCTCTTCGAACGCTTCACGTGTCATCTCCAGCACAGGGCCATTGTCCGTGAGACGGCCGGTTTTCGGGTCGGTCCGGCGCCCGGGCCGTGCACGGGCCCGCCGGAGTGCGTGTCCTCTTGCGGCGTACGGGAGTTGGGCACCACGACCCCGATCGCCGCGCCCCGGAGGTGCCGTCGTGCGCCAGCTCCCCCTTCCCGACCGCCGGACAGGCCGCAGCGGCCGTCCGCTGCGCTGGGCCGCCGTGCTGCTCGTGGTGGCGGCGAGCGCGGGGTGTGTGAGCGTCGGGGACGACGAGGGCAAGCCGGCGCCGGGGCGCTCCGCGGAGCGGCACGGGGACGGGACGGCGCCCGACGGGGGCGCGGTGGTCTCCGGCGGTGCGCGCGGGGGGCAGCCCGCGGCGCGCGGCGGCGAGGGCGGGGACAAGGGGAAGCCGGACAAGCCCGGTGCCTCGGAGTCCGGGAAGGCGCGGCCGTCCGACGAGCCGGACGAGGACGGTCACGACGCCTCGCCGACGCCGACGAAAACCCGTACGAAGACGCCGCGGCCGACCCCCACCGAGAAGCCCACCGAGCCGGCGCCCTCGCCGACTCCGACGCCGACCGAGGAGCCGACGCCGCAGCCGACCGGGTCGGCGGGTGCGCCGGAGACGCAGACGGCGTACGAGAAGCGGATCGCCGAGATCGACGAGCGGGAGCCTTCGCCGCAGCGTGGGCCCATGTAGGTCCGTTCGAGCTCCCCGAAGGGGCCTCTGGCCTGCGGGAATGGCCCGGATCGGGTGGTCCTGAGGGGAATCGGTTTGCCATTTGGTACGGGGGGTGCGTACAGTGGTAGATCGTTTGATCCCATTTGCCCGGCGCCAGCAGAGAGCGCGCCGCGTGGCGCGTACTCTCCCTTGCCGTGACTGGACCGCATTGAGGCGGTCGAAGTTGTGACCTCACGGAGTTATGGGCGCGTGCCGAGACTCCGGAAGGTTGCAGTTTCGCATGTCCACTTTCAGTACTGATCACTCCGTCATGCCCGCGTCCGCCGAGGACGAGGCGGTCGTCGAGACCGCCGACCTCGCGGTCGAGGCAGACGAGACCCCCGCCGAGCCCGAGGTCACCTTCGCAGACCTGGGCCTGCCCGAGGGCGTCGTGCGCAAGCTCGCGCAGAACGGTGTGACCACCCCCTTCCCGATCCAGGCCGCGACCATTCCGGACGCCCTGGCCGGCAAGGACATCCTCGGCCGCGGCCGTACGGGCTCCGGCAAGACCCTCTCCTTCGGTCTGCCGCTGCTGTCCCGTCTGGCGGGCGGCTCCACCGAGAAGCACAAGCCGCGCGGTGTCATCCTCACGCCGACCCGTGAGCTCGCCATGCAGGTCGCCGACGCGCTCCAGCCCTACGGCGACGTCCTGGGCCTGCGGATGAAGGTCGTCTGCGGCGGTACGTCCATGGGCAACCAGATCTACGCGCTGGAGCGCGGCGTCGACGTCCTCGTCGCCACCCCGGGCCGACTGCGCGACCTGATCAACCGTGGCGCCTGCTCGCTCGAGAACATCGAGGTCGCCGTCCTCGACGAGGCCGACCAGATGGCCGACCTTGGCTTCCTGCCCGAGGTCACCGAGCTGCTCGACCAGGTGCCGGCCGGCGGCCAGCGCATGCTGTTCTCGGCCACGATGGAGAACGAGATCTCCACGCTGGTCAAGCGCTACCTGAACAACCCGGTGACGCACGAGGTCGACGCCGCCCAGGGCGCCGTCACGACCATGACGCACCACATCCTCATCGTGAAGCCCCGCGACAAGGCTCCGGTCACCGCCGCGATCGCCGCGCGCAAGGGCCGCACCATCATCTTCGTCCGCACCCAGCTGGGCGCCGACCGCATCGCCGAGCAGCTGTGCGACGCCGGTGTGAAGGCCGACGCG
The DNA here is from genome assembly GCF_044458745.1 of Streptomyces sp. NPDC050418. NCBI lineage: Bacteria > Bacillati > Actinomycetota > Actinomycetes > Kitasatosporales > Streptomycetaceae > Streptomyces > Streptomyces sp. NPDC050418. Next base: position 31,778 of record NZ_JBITIG010000016.1, on the reverse strand, counting down.
CTGCACGGCGGCATGACGCAGGGCGCTCGTACCCGCGTCCTCGAGGACTTCAAGAAGGGTTACGTCAACGCCCTGGTCGCCACCGACGTCGCCGCCCGCGGTATCCACGTCGACGGCATCGACCTGGTCCTCAACGTGGACCCGGCCGGTGACCACAAGGACTACCTGCACCGCTCGGGCCGTACGGCTCGCGCCGGCCGCTCCGGCACGGTCGTGTCCCTGTCCCTGCCGCACCAGCGCCGTCAGATCTTCCGTCTCATGGAGGACGCGGGCGTCGACGCCTCGCGCCACCTCATCGGCCAGGGCGGTGCCTTCGACCCGGAGGTCGCCGAGATCACCGGCGCCCGTTCGCTGACCGAGGTCCAGGCCGACTCCGCGGACAAGGCCGCGCAGCAGGCCGAGCGTGATGTCACCGGTCTCACCAAGGAGCTCGAGCGCGCGCAGCGTCGCGCCACCGAGCTGCGCGAGGAGGCCGACCGCCTCACCGCGCGTGCCGCCCGCGAGCGCGGCGACGACCCGACGGAGGCCGTGGCCGAGCGTGCCGCGGTCAACGAGGCGGAGGCCGCCGTGGCCGAGGCCGAGGCCGTCGTCGAGGCGCCGGAGCAGCCGGTGCGCGAGGAGCGCTCCTCCTCCTACGAGCGTCCGCAGCAGCGGCGTGACGAGCGCGGCAACTACGAGCGCCGTGACCGCTCCGAGCGCTCCGAGCGCTCCTACGAGCGTCGTGACGACCGCGGTGGCTTCCGCCGTGACGACCGTGACAACCGTGGCGGCGGCTTCCGCCGGGACAATGACCGTCCGTTCAACCGCGACGACCGTGGCGGCCGTTCCTTCGAGCGTCGTGACGACCGCGGTGGCTTCAACCGCGACCGTGACAACCGTGGCGGCGGCTTCAACCGTGACCGCGACGACCGCGGTGGCCGTTCCTTCGAGCGCCGTGACAACGACCGTGGCGGCTTCCGCCGCGACGACCGCCGTGACGACCGCGGTGGCCGTACCTTCGAGCGCCGTGACAACGACCGCGGCGGCTTCCGCCGTGACGACCGCGACAACCGCGGCGGCGGCTTCCGCCGGGACAACGACCGTCCGTTCAACCGCGACGACCGTGGCGGCCGTTCCTTCGAGCGCCGTGACCACCGTGGCGGCTCGGACCGTCCGTTCAACCGCGACAGCCGTGACAACCGTGGCGGCCACCGTGGTGCGGACCGTCCGTTCAACCGCCGTGACGACCACCGCTCCGGCGGCGACCACCGCTCCGGCTCCGGTTCGTCCTTCGGCCGCCGTGACGACAAGCCGCGCTGGAAGCGCAACGGCTGAACGTAAGTGCTGACCGCGACGAGCGGGTCCACCTGACGCAGGTGGGCCCGCTCGTCGCGTAGGCGGCACCGCACGCCGCCCCACGCCGCACCGATACCCGATCGGCTCACCGCCGAGGTCCGGCTATGCTCGGGGGTGCAACGACGCGGACCGTTAGCTCAATTGGCAGAGCAGTGGACTTTTAATCCATTGGTTGTGGGTTCGAGTCCCACACGGTCTACGAGAAAAGCCCAGCTCAGGCGAGTGCCTGGCTGGGCTTTTTGTTGTCGGCCCACCGGCCGAGGACCATGGTGAGGACCAGCGCGGCCAGGCCGGCGGCGCTCGCCGCGCCGGTCAGGCCCGCACCGAGGCCCAGGCCGAGGCCGACGGCGGTGACCAGGCCGAGCAGGACGAGATAGAGACCGAAGACGGTGCGCGAACCGGTCGCGGAGAGCGCCTCCGTGACGGCGGGACCCTTGTCGCGGGAGGCCGCCCAGGTCAGCAGGGACGGGGCGAGCACGGCGCCGACGATCGGGCCGGCGGGCACGAGACTGCCCCCGAGGTCGACGCAGACGAAGGCGAGGGCGAGCGACGCGCCGAGGCCTGGGTAGTACCAGCCCGGGCTCCTGCGCGAAGGACCGGTCGGGAGGCCGTCGCCGGTGCTGTGTGGGGGGTGCATGGATTCATTCGCCATGTACGGAACGCTAGCTGCGCGGATGTCCCGTGGACGGCGGCGACCGCTACAGGAGGATGCACGGCCGCTGCAGCATCCTGCAGCCGGCGGGAGGGAGCTTTGAAGGCCCGGATCAGATCCAGCCGCGTTCCCGTGCCAACAGGGCGGCCTGCGCCCGGCTTGCGGCGCTGAGGATGCGGAGCAGATCGGCGATGTGGCGGCGGTACGTCCGTACCGAGATCTGCAGTTCGCGCGCGCCGACCTCGTCCTTCTCCACTCGGCACATGGTCTGCAGGACCTGACGCTCCGTCTCGGACAGGTCGTCCCTGGAGGCGTCCGTCGGTTCGGTGAGGTCCGCGAGCGGGACCGACTGGGCCCAGATCTTCTCGAACAGCGCCAGGATGCCCGCGACAAGACCGGTTTCCCGGGCCATCAGCGCGCCGCGCGACGTGTCGGACGGGTCGAGAGGGACGAGTGCCGTGCTCCGGTCGAAGACGATGATGCGCTCGGCCACGTCGTCGGTCACCCGGATCTCCGCGCCGTGCGCGGCGATCTCCCTCAAGTACGCGAGCGTCGGAGGGTCGTTGAGGGCTTCCTTGATGACGACGTTACGGATCCGCAGCCCGCGCCGCAGGCAGCGCAGATCCAAGGGACGCGTGTGCGCGATGCTGTCAGCGGTCAGGGCGGTGTACGGGTCGACGGACAGGACTTCCTCGCGGGCGAAGAAGGCGAGGTCGTCCAGGCGGTTACGGATCTGCGCGATGTTCTCCATCCGCTCCACGCCCTGCGGGGGAAGCGCGTCGAGCCCCTGTTCGGCGCAGAGCGACGTGGTCAAGTGGCGTGCCTGGGTGACGGCTTGCAGCTGCTGGTGCAGCTCCCGCAGCCGCAGATCGATCAGCTGGTCCACGGCGGTGGCCGGGTCCGTCGGCGACAGGACCTGCCCGTCCGCCCCCTGCGAGGCCCGCAGCAGCCGGAGTTCGCACAGTCGCCCGACGGCCTCGGCTGCCGACTCGGCCGAGGCGTGGAAGAGAAGGTGCATCTCATCGGCAGCGGTCCCGGGGTTGCGCAGGAAGTGCCGGTACAGCGCCTCTTCCAGCGTGGAGATCCCCAGAACGGACATGGCGTTGACGATCAATCTTGCCCCCGGTCTTTTGCCGGTGCGGCTGGTCGGTGGCGCACCGGCGATGCTGGTGATCGTAATGCGGTGGCCGTGGCGGCCACGGAGATGAGGCGTTGCAGCACTGACAACGTATTGGCGCCTTGGCTCGGCAACCAGGAACTCCTCCTGTCCTGCTCAGGAGTGAAGAAAGCGCGGGACTGAACGTTCCGTCTCCGGGCTTCAACGCGGCTCTGTGGGGCTACAGATGGTGGTTTTCAGCCATTCATCGGAAATTCCACGAGATATATGGTCTGACACCTTGATCGGGGCAGACGCGCAGCGGCGCGGGCCATGAGCACGGGGAGAGGCACATGAAGAAGCCACTGTTGACCGGCGGGCTCGTCATGATTCTGACGGCGGGGGCGGCAGCACCGACGATGGCGGTCTCCGACAGCGGTGCGACGGCGCTGCCCAGCACGGGGGCGAAAGTCCAGGTCAACGCCTGGCACTGCAATGTCTACGCCGACAAGTGCTCCTTCAAGACGTCCACCAAGACCTTGAAGGGCAGCAGGAAGTACAAGGTCAGCAAGATCACCAACGTGGCGACCGTGAAGGCGAACGGCTGGCAGGCCACTCTCTCCTTGAGCCCGAGCGGCACGTACGTAAGTGAGAACGCCCGCCAGGTGAGTTGGACCAACAAGAACACGTGGATCGCCGACATCAGCGGTATCGCGGATCCGGGTGGGTCGTTGAACACGAGCATCACCACCTGTTCCGACGGCGGCGCCTTCAAGTCCGGTGTCAAGGCGTTCGCTTCGGCCTGCGCCAACGACTGACCGAAGATCCGGCTGTTGTGGGGCCGCGCTTGGTGCGGCGTCACCCGACGCCCGAGGAACCGCATGAAGAACAGCCTCCCCATGGAAGGCACAGGGCGTCGAGGCCGCATCGTGACGGTCGCGCTGCTGGCGATTGCCGCAGCTGCCCTGGCTGTTGCGATGGTCGGTGGCGGGTCGGTGGACCGGCCCGAACGGCCCGGCAGCGATCTTGCCGAGCAGCTGGATGCATTACGCGGGGCGAATGACCTTGTACGCGCCACACGTGAGGACGCCGGGAAGGAACCTGCGCTGTATCCGACCGCGTACGGAAGGCGGGAGGCAGCGGCCGTCATCGGCGGCAAGCCGTTGCCCGAGGTCCGCCCGGACGCTCTGGCCGATCTCGCTCGTTCCGACGTGCTCGACCCTCCTGCCTGGCGGGCGCACTATGTGTGTCTGTCGCTGGCGGGAGCCGAGGCGACCGTGTCGGCTGATGCGGCGACGGTCCTTGAGCGGGCCGGTATCCGGCGGAGGGCGGAGAACGAGGCGCTGTCCTATCTTCGCGCGCCGGATGTCGAGGATGATGACCTGACCTCGCTCGCCACGCGAGCCGCACACTTGCAGACTTTGACGTGCCTGGGCCGCGATGACGCAGTGAGCCGTGGCACGCTGGACCGTCTTGCGGCGGACACCGCGCGCGTCACCGAACCTCTTCCGGCGCTCTACGCCGCTGAGGCATTGCGTGCGGTCGGAGTGAACTCCCCTGCCAGGCGGGCGCTACGGGATGCCGATGAGCTCTTGAAGGCCGATTGCGGTGAGCTCGACGTCATCCAGCGAGCGGCGTTGAGCCTCCTGCGCAAGCAGCTGACCCAGCAGACGCGTGCCTGCCTGCTGCCGTCGTTGCAGGACTCCGACACGCAGACGCGCTGGGTGGTACGGCGTGCACTCACCCTGGGCGGCACTGCGCCCTCGAAGTCGCTGCCCTCTCCGGTGGGAAACATCCGGTCCGACGGCCTCGTCGCAAAGGAGCCGACCCAGCTGGGCACGCTCACCGCCACGTACAACGCAGCTCAGGCCCTGACTGCCGCCGCCCAGCACAACCAGGTACCGGACTGGCTGAAGAGGCGACTGAATCAGTTGGGCTCGGACCCCGAACTCGACTCATCCGACCGGGTCCTGCTCGCCATGACCTGCCACCGGCTGTCACTCACCTGCGGACCGCAGGCCAAGAAGGGCGCTGAGGAAGCAGCTGAATTGAAGGTGCCTACCCGCCTGACGACAGAGAATCAGCGCAGCTGGCACGGCGCCATGGCAACACGCGCCGAATTCGGCCTCGGCTGCCCGCGCACCTCAGTCGAACTGCCCGAAGAGAAGGGCGGCATGGTGGCGGCGGGTTCCCTCCGCACTGTGGTGGCGCTCGCCGACGCGGGCTGTGCCGGTCAGGCAGAGGAGCTCACCAAAGGGTTCGATCTCGCCGCGCAGGCTCGCGAGGCGTTGCGGAACGGGGAACTGCTGATCGCCTCGGACATGGTTCAGGCGGCGCTCGCCTCCGATCAGAACGTCCCGCAGTCGCTGTGGGAGGACATCCCCCGCCTACTGCAGGGGTACCGGGATGACGAGCACCGGGACCTCTATGCCACCTCGCCAGGCGGTGCCGCCTCCGCTGAGGCCACCAGAGCCGCGTACTACCTCCTGGCCTGAACCGCCTTGCCCTGCTGCCCTCCTCCCACCACCACAAAAGGAACCTGGCACATGCACCCCACCTCCCCACCCGCGGTCCTTGCCGAGCAATTGGCCTTCAAATACGGCTCCGGTGGCGGCCTGGTGCGGGCGGATCTTGTGGTCGGTACGGGAGAGATGGCGGCCGTGGAAGGACCTTCGGGGGCGGGCAAGAGTACGTTGCTGGCATTGCTCGGGCTGATTCTCCGGCCCGATGCGGGGATCCTGCGCATCGCAGGCGAGGACACCGGGTTGCTTGCGCAGGGTGACCGGGACCTGTTGCGGCGGCGGTCGATCGGCATCGTTCTGCAGGATCTCGGTCTGCTGCCGTTCCTCAACGCCTGGGAGAACGTGGCCGCGGCCTTCGGCCCCCGGCTGGCCCGGCACCGCGCCGCGGCCCGCGAGCTGCTCGGTGAACTCGCCCTGGACGATGTGGCCGATGCTCCGGTCACGCAGCTCTCCGGTGGCCAGCGCCGGCGGATCGCCGTGGCGCGCGCGGCGGTGAAGCAGCCGGCGCTCGTGCTGGCCGACGAGCCGACCTCCGGCCTCGATCCACGGACCGCGGACTCGGTGATGAACGCCCTGCGCACCTGCGCCGCCCGCGGCGCGGCCGTACTGCTCGTCACTCACGACGCGGCGGTCGCCGGGAGCTGCGGTCGGCGTTACGTGCTCGACGGGGGAGTTCTGTCGGACCTGAGCGCGTCGGACCGGGCCGCGCAGAACGCCGGTGAGGTGAGCCCGGGATGAGTCGCTGGAGTCTTGTCACCTGGAAGCGCGACGGGCGGTCCCTGCGCCGGGCCCTGCCGACGCTCACCGTTCTCGCGGCCCTGCTGACGACCTCCGCGGGGGTGGCGGCAGGTGCCGCCGGTGCCGTCGAGCGGGATGTCCTGGGCTCGGGCGGGCTCACCCAGATCGAGCTGTCCTCGTTCGAGGGCGAGGCGTCGGTCCGTCCGCTGACCACCTCCGCGCTGCGGGAGGCCGCGCATCTGCCCGGCGTGCGCCGCGTGGCCGCCGACTACCCGTCCACGCTCTACGCCGCGGACGACGGCACGTACGACCTGACCAGCCGTACGCTGACGCCGGGCGACGACCTTCCGGTCGTCAAGGGCCGGCTGCCCGCCGAGCTCGGGCCGGGCGAGGTCGCGCTCCCGGCCACCGCGCAGGGCACGGACTTCACGCCGTTCCTCGGCCGAACCATGGACTTCGGATATACGAAGGCGACGGGTGCAGGGTCCGGCACCACGGACGTCATCGCGCTCGAGATCACCGCCCTGTACGACCCCAGCTGGCAGGCCGACGGGCCCGGCACCGCCTATCTAGCCGAGGACACCGCGGCGCTGCTGGCCGCGGCGCGCGCCGGTCAGGAACCCGAGGACTTCCGTGACAAGGAGGGCGCCCAGTCCGCCGTCGTCGTGGTCGGTCACCAGAAGGAGGTGGCCCGGGTCACCACCGCGCTTCAGGCCGAGGGGTTCTCGGCGGCGCCGGTCGCCGACCGGGTCCGTCATCTGCCCGGCCTGTTCGGAGCGGCGGACCTCGCCATGCGTGCCGGGGTGTTCGTCCTGGCGCTGGTCGCGGCCGGCCTCGGTGCCGTGCGTGCGGCGGACAGCGCGCGGGTGCGGCTCGGGCAGTTCGCCATCCTGCGGATTCTCGGGTCCGGCCGCTCCGAGCTGCGCCGGATCCTGCTGGGCGAGGCCGCGCTGTCCGGCGGTGTGGCGGGAGCGGTGGGCGCCGTCGTCGGAACCGGTCTGTCCCTGGCGCTGGCCCGTCCGCTCAGTGACGTGCTCGGACTGCGGATCACGCTCGCCGACTCCGTGCCCGGTGCCGCCTGGGTGCTCGCCGTACTCACCCTGCCCGTCGTCGGACTGGCGGCCGGCACGCTGCTCGGCAGCCGTGAGGTCCTGCGCCGGGACCCCTATCTCACGGCGCGGGCCCACAGCGGCTGAGCCGCACGCGCCTTAGCGGCCGCCCCCCCCGAAATACTCTGGTCAGAGGCATCCCCCCGATGGCGTATAGTTGATTTCACCGACGCGGGGTGGAGCAGCTCGGTAGCTCGCTGGGCTCATAACCCAGAGGTCGCAGGTTCAAATCCTGTCCCCGCTACAAAGGGCGAAGGCCCGGCACGTGAAAGCGTGCCGGGCCTTTGTCGTGTCCGGAGCCGGGCGGGTCCGGGGCCTGTCCCGCGTTCCCATTTGGGCCACACCGTTCGCCGCTGCCGGTCCGGACCGGAAACCTGGTGGGGTGCGTGGCAGCGAGGAGGGCCGGGGCGGGGACACGCGGACGCGTGCCTTCGTACGGACGCTGCCGCCGCTGCTGATCGTGGGCGGGCTGCTGCTCGATTTCGTGACGCCGCCGAAGTTCACCGGCGCCCCGCTGTACTCGGCGGCACCGCTGATCGCCGCGCCGTTCTTCTCGCTGGCGGGCACCATCGTGGCGGCCCTGTGTGCCGTCGCGGCCACCACCGGGGTGCACCTCTACAACGGCAATCTGCTCGAGGTCGAGTTCCTCACCGAGATCGCCACCATCGTGACGGTCGGCGTGCTGGCCGTGCTGATCAACCGGGTCGTCACGCGGAGCGGGAAGCGTCTCGCGTCCGTGCGCTACATCGCGGAGGCCGCGCAGCGGGCCGTGCTGCCGGAACCCGCGGCGCGGATCGGCGGCCTCGACGTGGCGGCGCGGTACGAGGCCGCGCAGGCCGACGCGTTCATCGGCGGGGACCTGTACGCGGTGCAGGACAGTTCGCACGGCGTGCGGCTGATCGTCGGGGACGTACGGGGGAAGGGGCTCGGGGCCGTCGAGGCGGTGGCCGTCGTCATCGGGGCGTTCCGTGAGGCCGCGGAGCAGGAGGCCACGCTGGAGGCTGTCGCGCAGCGCCTCGAGCGGGCGCTCGCGCGGGAGGGGACGCGGCGTGACGGGCTCGACGCCGAGGAAGGGTTCACGACCGCGCTGCTCGCCGAGATCCCGCACGGACATGACGTCGTACGGCTGATCAACCGGGGGCATCCGCCGCCGCTCCTGCTGCACCCCGACGGGAAACTGAGGGTGATCGAGCCCCGGCAGGCCGCGCTGCCGCTCGGGATGTCCGATCTGGCGTCCTGGCCCGACCGTGCGGAGCAGGCGGAGCTGCCGGCCGGGGCGATCCTGCTCTTCTATACGGACGGTCTGAGCGAGGCGCGCAGCGCCGAGGGGGCCTTCTACGATCCGGCGGCGCGGATCGGCGGGCGGATCTTTCCCGGGCCCGACGCGTTGCTCGCGGCGCTCGCCGAGGAGGTGCGCGAGCACACCGGCGGGGGGTCGACGGACGACATGGCGCTGCTCGCCGTGGCACGGCCGCCCGCGTCGAGGTCACCGAAGGTGACCGAGGGGGAGCCCTCCGCATAACAATTGATGCACCGTCAGAATTTTGACGCCCACGGAACCTCCCAACTTCCTTGGCGACTCGTCCGTTTCCACCCCTCCGTGTCCGCTAAGTCCAGGCCAAAGCTGCTAACGATCTGTCGGAACGGCTTGGAATCCCGGGCCTCTGTCTATTAACGTTCGATAACGCAGCGCGGTCGTCCCAGCCGTCACAAGAGATGGCTCCGTGCGCACACGCTTAATCCCGCAAGGGAGCCGGGGAACCACCTTTTTGGGGTGAATCGGGCAAGCAGGCGCCTTCTCCAGAGGCGCCGCGAGGTGTCAACGCCCGTAGGAAACCTTCCTGTTCCGAACCCGTCAGCTAACCCGGTAGGCGAGAAGGAAGGAAAGGAGTCCGCCCCCGTGGCGACCCCCGCAGGCCGTGGCAGTACCTCCAACGCCCCGTATTTCGCGGATGGCACCCAGGAGTTCAGGTTCGACGACGAGCCCTGGGAGGAGTGGAACCCGACCGAGGAATCCATTCGTCCGCCCCGTGGCAAGCACCGCGTGGCCAAGCAGCGCGGCGGACTCGCGCGCAGCTCCACGGTGCTCGGTGTCGGCGTCATCGCCGCCGTGGGCGCAGGTGGCATCGCGACCGCCAAGGACAAGCCGCCGGTTCCGATCTCCATGCCGGACCTCGGTGAGCAGGCCAAGAAGATTCCCGTCGTCGGCGACCTGATATCCGACGACTCCGACGCCGAGCCGCAGGAACAGCCCGGCGTCGCCCAGGCCACCGGGGCCACGCTGCCCGTGGCCGCCGCGAGCTCCACCGGCGAGCAGTCCACCGCCGACGCCGGCGAGGCGCTGCGGGCCCGGATCCTGGAGCAGGCGCAGAACTCCGAGGACGAGGCCGACGCCGCCGCCCAGGCCGCCGCCGAGCAGGCCGCCGCCGAGCAGGCCGCGAAGGCCGCCGCCGAGAAGCAGGAAGCCGCCGAGAAGGCCGAGGCGGAGGCCAAGCGCAAGGCGGAGGAAGAGGCCAAGCGCAAGGCCGAGGCCGAGCGCCTCGCCAAGCTGGCCAAGAGCTACTCGCTCCCGGTCGCCTCGTACACGATCACCTCGACCTTCGGTCAGGCCGGCTCGATGTGGGCCTCCGGCTCGCACACGGGTCTGGACTTCGCCGCGTCGAGCGGCGCCCCGATCAAGTCCGTCCACACCGGCACCGTCAAGGAGGCCGGCTGGTCCGGCTCCTACGGCTACCGCACCGTGGTCGAGCTCTCGGACGGTACCGAGATCGCGTACAACCACCAGTCGTCGATCCTCGTCAACGTCGGCCAGAAGGTCACGACCGGCGACACGATCGGCCGCGTGGGCTCCACCGGCAACTCGACCGGTGCGCACCTGCACCTCGAGGTCGAGACCTCGGGCGGCAGCCTGATCGACCCGATGGCCTGGCTGCAGAGCAAGGGCCTCACTCCCTGACCTTCCGGTCGCAGGGCCCCCGGCCCTGAACTCCCGTACAGAACGTGCAGTCCCGCGCGAGATTCGCTCGCGCGGGCCCTGCGCGCGTGCGCTTCCCTGAACCCCGGCAGTCCTGACGGCAACCCCCCGACGTCAGGGCTGCCGGTTTAGGCGTTTTGCGGGCTTTTGAGCGCGGAGTGCGCGGAATAGGCGTCTCCTGTACGGGTGTTGATCGTTGTATGACCTCCTTGCGCCCTCTCGGCTCCTCCGACCTCGAAGTCCACCCGCTCTGCCTCGGTGGCAATGTCTTCGGCTGGACGGCCGACGAGTCCCAGACCTTCGCCGTACTCGACGCGTACACCGCCGGCGGCGGCAACTTCATCGACACCGCCGACTCCTACTCGTCCTGGGTGCCCGGCAACAAGGGCGGCGAGTCCGAGACGCTGATCGGCAAGTGGCTGGCCGCGCGCGGCAACCGCTCCGACGTCGTGCTCGCCACCAAGGTCGGCGCGCACCCCGAGTACCAAGGGCTGTCCGCCGCCACCATCAAGGGGGCCGCCGAGGAGTCGCTGCGGCGGCTCGGGACCGACTACATCGACCTGTACTACACGCACTTCGACGACCCCTCCGTGGAGGTCGAGGAGATCGTCACCGCACTCGACGAGCTCGTGCGCGAGGGCAAGGTGCGGGCGGTGGCCACCTCGAACCTGACGGTCGAACGGCTGCAGGAATCACTGGAGTTCGCCGAGCGCGAGGGGCTTGCCCGGTATGTGGCGCTGCAGCCCCACTACAACCTGGTTTCACGTGAAACGTACGAAGGTGCGAAGCAGGAGCTCGCCTCGCGCTGGGGTCTGGCCGCCGTGCCGTACTACGCGCTGGCCTCAGGCTTCCTGACCGGCAAGTACCGTCCGGGCGTCGAGGTCGACAGCCCGCGTGCGGGCGGCGCCGCCCAGCTCCTGGAGAGCGAGCGCGGCCGGAAGGTGCTCGCCGCGCTCGACACCGTGGCCCAGGCGCACGGCGCCGAGCCCGCCACGGTCGCGCTCGCCTGGCTCGCGGCGCAGCCGACGGTGGTCGCGCCGATCGCCTCGGCGCGCACGGTGGAGCAGCTTCCGGCGCTGCTCGCGGTGGCCGAACTGACGCTCACGGATCAGGAGCTGGGACTGCTGACCCAGGCGTCTGCCTAGCCGAATTCCGGCAGCGCGCCGCCCGTGGGTCAGCCGGCGGGCGGCGCGTACGGGTGCGGGACGGCGCTCGGGTGCGGCTGGTGCGGGATGTACGGGATCGGGTGCGGGTGCGCGTGCGGCATCGGCTGCGGCATCGGCATCGGCGCCATGTATCCGTACGGGAGCGGGGGCAGCACCGGGCCGTAGGGGTTGGCCCATGGGGTGTACGGCTGCGGGAACGGCGGGGCCGTGACCCGGGCCGCGTGGTCGAGCGCCGGGCGGGCCGGGCCGCGGCGGGACCAGAGCGCGTGCAGCAGCTCCTGCTCGCGGACGACGAAGTCGGCGCCCGCGCGCCCGCTGCGGCCCCGGGCGCGCAGGAACGCGAGCGCGGTGGCGAGCGAGATGTACTCGCGGACGGTGCGGGCGGCGTCGGGGTGGGCGCCCGGGGCGTACCCGGGCTGGGGCGCCGCCTGTTTCCCGTAGGTCTGCTTCGCGTACTGGCGGGCCATGCGGCGGGCACGGAGGGTGCCGAGCGCGTACGGCTCGGGGGCGGTGAGCCAGCCGGCGGTGACGTACGCCGGAAGTTCCTCGCGGACCGTGCGCAGTTCGCGCTGGCGGCTGTGGATCGTGAGCCAGGTCAGCAGGCCGAAGGCCGGGACCATGAAGCCCGCGTAGACGGCGAAGAAGCCGAATCCGCCGAAGGAGGCCGAGCCGTTCCACGCGGCGTGCATGCCCATCGCCAGGAGCAGACCGGTCAGCGGGAGCAGGATGCGGCGGGCGCGCCGGCCGTCGGCGGCGAGGGCGGCGAAGCCGAAGCCGAGGCCGGTCAGGACCGTGAAGAGCGGGTGGGCGAACGGCGACATCACGATGCGGACGAAGAAGGTCGCCGCGGTGACCGAGTCGAAGCCGATGCCGTCGACACCGGTGGCCTCGTCGGTGCCGTAGGCGTTGCCCAGGTAGAGGATGTTCTCGGTGAACGCGAAGCCGGTGGCCGTGACGCCCGCGATCACCACGCCGTCGACGAGCCCCCGGAAGTCCCGTCTGCGGAACAGGAAGACGAGCAGGATCGCCGCCGCCTTGACCGTCTCCTCGACGACCGGGGCGACGACGGTGGCGCCGAGGGTGTCGGCGCTCGTGGGGTCGGCGGTGCGGGTGGCTATCCAGCGGGTCGCGAACGAGTTCGCGATGATCGCTATCAGCGCCGCGGCGCAGGCGCCCCACGCGAACGAGAAGAGCAGGTTCCGCCAGGGTGCCGGTTCGACCCGGTCGAGCCAGCGGAACGCGGCTATCAGGAGCGGTACGGGCAGGATCGCCAGGCCCAGGCCGACCAGAAAGCCCTCGTGACCGGTCTCCTTGCGGACCAGCGCGAGGATCACCAGACCGGACAGAGCGAGCAGGGTGATCAGCGCGGCCGCCTTCACACCGCGGCGCTGCCACCAGTGCGCGGGCCTGCCGAGCACGGCGGCCTGGTGGGCCGGCGGGGACGGGGGCTGGGGCGGTGCGTTCACCCCTCGACCCTAAAGGGGGGCGGGGGGCGGGCGCGATGGTGCTGGTGAGGTTGGTGGCCGCCGCCGGGTGAGAAGCGGAACGGCTCAGGGCGTACGCAGGAAGATCAGGTCGTGGACGACGTGGTCCTTGTCGAGGCCCTTGCCCTCGAAGCGGGTCAGCGGACGGGAGGCGGGGCGCGGGGTGTAGCCGCCGTCCGGCTGTGAGTTGGTGAAGTCCGGGTGGGCCTCGAGAACCTCGAGCATCTGCTCGGCGTAGTCCTCCCAGTCCGTGGCGCAGTGAAGGTACGCGCCGGGCTTCAGCCGGGAGGCCGCGAGGGTCAGGAACTCCGGCTGGATGATGCGGCGCTTGTGGTGGCGCTTCTTCGGCCAAGGGTCCGGGAAATAGACGCGCAGCCCGTCGAGGGCGTCCGGGCGGAGCATCTCCGAGAGGAGGATGATCGCGTCGCCGTTGGCCACGCGGACGTTGTCCAGGCCGGCGCGCTCGGCGAGGCCGAGGAGATTGCCCTGGCCGGGAGTGTGGACGTCGACGGCGAGGATGCCGGTGTCCGGGTCGTCCGCGGCCATCTGCGCGGTGGCCTCGCCCATGCCGAAGCCGATCTCCAGGACGGCCGGGCGGCCGCCGAAGAGCTGGTGGAGGTCGAGGCGCTCCTTGCCGTCGATCTCGATGCCCCACTGCGGCCAGAGGCGGCGCAGTGCGTCGCCCTGGTTCGTCGTGACGCGGCTGCGGCGCGGCTGGAAGCTGCGGATCCGCCGGTCGAAGTGCGAGCCGGCCGGATCGGGGCTCGGCCCCTCACCCTCGGCGAACCGCCGGTTCTTCTCGGCCCGCGCGGCCGAGGCGGCGGCACGGGTGGCGGCGTCGTAGGGATCGGCGGCGGGGGTTTCGGCGGCGGGGGTTTCGGGGTGCTCGGACACAGTGGGATTTTACGGCCGGGTCCGGGCGGGTGGAGCCCGCGGAGGTTCCGGGGGCCCGCGGGTCAGCCCAGCTGCCCCAGCACCCGCCGCGCCACCTCACGCCCGATCGGCAGCGAAGCCGTCGCCGCCGGGGAGGGCGCGTTGAGGACGTGGACCGTGTGCGGGGCCTCCAGGAAGAGGAAGTCGTCGGCCAGAGTGCCGTCGCGCAGGACCGCCTGGGCGCGGACGCCCGCGGGCGCCGGGCGGAGGTCATCGGCCGAGACGGACGGGAGCAGCCGCCGCACCGCACGCGTGAAGGCGGGCTTCGAGAGCGAGCGGTGCAGCTCACCCGCCCCGTACCGCCAGTGCTCGCGCGCGATCCGCCACGCGCCGGGCCACGCGAGCGTCGCCGCGAGCTCACGGGGCCGTACGACCGACCAGTCGTACCCCTCGCGCGCGAGCGCGGGCACCGCGTTCGGGCCGACGTGGACGCCGCCGTCGATACCGCGCGTCAGGTGCACGCCGAGGAAGGGGAACGCCGGGTCCGGGACCGGATAGACGAGGCCGCGGACGAGCTCGGGCCGGGCCAGGTCGTAGTACTCGCCGCGGAACGGCACGATCCGCATCCCCGGCTCATCGCCCGCAAGGAGCGCGATCCGGTCGCAGTGCAGCCCCGCGCAGTTCACCAGGGCCCGCCCGCGCAGCACCGCACCGGCCGCCGTCCGCACCGCGACCCCGCGGCCCGTGCGCCGGTCCACCCGCGTGACCTCCGCGCCGTACCGGATCTCCGCCCCCGCGTCCCGTACCAGCGCGGCGAGCTGTGCCGCGACCGCGCCGAAGCCGCAGATGCCGGTGGTGGCCACATGGAGGCCCGCGAGCCCCCGGACCTCCGGCTCGAACTCCGTGATCTGGCTGGGGCCGAGCTCACGCACCGGAATCCCGTTCTCCCGGCCGCGCTGCGCCAGCGCGTGCAGCCGGGGGAGCTCCGCGCGCTCCGTGGCGACGATCAGCTTGCCGCCGACCGCGTGCGGGATCCCGTGCTCCGCGCAGAACTTGACCATCTCCGCCGCGCCCTCGACGGCGAACCGTGCCTTGAGCGAGCCGGGCCGGTAGTAGATCCCGGAGTGGATCACCCCGCTGTTGCGCCCCGTCTGGTGCCGGGCCGGGCCCGCCTCCTTCTCCAGGACCAGGACGCGTATCCCGGGCCGAGCGCGCGTCAGCGCATACGCCGTCGACAACCCGACGATGCCGCCGCCGATGACCAGCACATCGCAGTCATACGACACCGCGGCTCCTGGAAGTAGTAGGGGACAGGAAGAGGGGAACGGGGGAACGGAGAGATCCCGTGCGTCCGATAGTGCACTGCGCCACTGACAGTCGGCTCAAACCCCCGCCCCGGGGCGGAACTGCTCACACCGGGGCGGGACGCCTCACGCCGGAGCCATCAGCAACGGCCGCGCCCGCTCGCGCAACTCGATGACCTGCGGCTCGTCCCCGTGCGCCTCCAGGCGGTGCAGCAGATCGCGCACGTACTCCGTGGTCCGCGCCGACGAGATACGGCCCGCGACCTCGACCGCCCGCAGACCCTGCGCGCAGCACGCGTCGAGATTGCCCGACTCCAGTTCGGCGACCGCGCTCACCACGAGCCGCAGCCCGTGCGAGCGGACGAATTCCTCGGTGGGTTTCGACAGGGCCTGCTCGGTGAAGCGCCGCACCTGGCGGGGCGCCTTCAGATCGCGGTAGCACTCGGCGGCGTCCGCGGCGAAGCGGTCGTACGAGTAGAAGCCCAGCCAGGACGGATCGTGGTCGCCCTCGCGGGAGCGCTCCAGCCAGCCCTCGGCGGCCTTGAGCGCGACGCCCGCGGCGTGCGCCTCCCCGGCGCGGGCCTGGGCACGCGCCTCGACGAGGTGGAAGAAGCTCATGGTGCGGGCGGTGGCCAGTCCGCGGTTGCGTTCCAGGGCGGCCTGCGCGAGGTCCACGCCCTCGTCGCCGAAGCCGCGGTAGGTGGCCTGCAGGGACATGGAGGCGAGGACGTACCCGCCGAGCGGGACATCGGCGGCGGCGCGGGCCAGGCGCAGGGCCTGGATGTAGTAGCGCTGGGCGGCTTCCTGCTGGCCGGTGTCGAAGGCCATCCAGCCGGCGAGACGGGTCAGTTCGGCGGTGGCGCCGAACAGGGCCCGGCCCACCTCGTCCGAGTACGTACCGAGAAGGAGGGGCGCGGCCTCCACGCGTAAGCACTCCGGGACCATCGACGAACGCCAGTCCCCGCCGCCGTACTTGGAGTCCCAGCGCCGCGCGTCGTGCGCCGCCTCCCGCAATTTCTGTACGTCGCTGTGGCCGACCCGGAGCGGCTTCTCGCCCGCGGGCACGGAGGAGCCGGTGTGCTCGGCCGTGCGCTCCACCGAGCTGTCGGCGGGTGTTATCAGCCACCGCGAAGCGGGCGTGGCATATGCACTGACCGCGAACGAGCCCGCGAGCGACTGCCAGATCCCGCCACTGGTGCCCCTGCGGCCCGCGAGGTCGAGCCGGTAGAGCTCGGTCGCCGATTTCACCGCCGCGCCGATGTCGCGCGGGAAGGAGAGGCCCACCTCGGGGGCCGGGTCCGCGTCCGCGAGGCCGATCTCGTGCAGCGGCACGGGACGGCCGAGCTTCTGGCCGATGGCCGCGGCGATCAGGTGCGGTGCCGCACCCTGCGGGACCATGCCCTTGGAGACCCAGCGGGCCACCGAGGTCTTGTCGTAGCGGAGGGTCAGACCCCGTTGTGAACCGAGGTCGTTGACCCGGCGGGCCAGGCCCGCGTTGCTGATTCCCGCGAGGGCGAGAACGGTGCCGAGCTTTTCGTTCGGCCCGCGTTGCTCCCTGGTCATGCGCACCCCTCGACGCCGACGGCTGCCGGCGGGCTGGCATAACCGCGCGGCATTCGTAAACCCAGCGTAGTTCCCCGCATTCCAAGCGTTAAGGGGCGGTGTTCCGGATGGCGGGAAACTTGTCTGTACAGGAGTGCGGTCCTTCTGCGGCGTGCTCCCGGCGTGTGGCCGTGCGCCCGTCCGTGCGCTCTTCACCGTCGGGTGCGGGAGCGCTTCCATGGCGGTGCGTGGGTCGGCCCACCGTGCGCTGGCAACCGGTGGGCTGGGGGACGCCGCCGCCTACATCCCCGCGGGCGGCGGACCGGTCCGGGAGGCCGACCGAGCCTCCCGGATCGCGCGCGGGTCCCCACGGCGGTTCGCCGTTGCCCTATTGCGCGCGAAATGGCCGGATCCGGCCATTGGCCGAGGTTCCGTACGCGGACGTCGTACGCGACGCCGTACGGAAGCACAGAGGCGCAAACCGGCGCGCCCGCCTCCGCCTCCGATACGCCTCCTTCGTGGCAGCATGGTCCCAACTGGCCCGGGCACCCCAGCACTTGGCCAGTCGGGCCCTTGTTGTCCACAGGCTGTGGAGGCGCGATGCGGTGGTTGGTGGGGTGGAGCTGCACCACTGCGAGACCGTCCGACCCGCTCGGCGCGGGCAGCGAGAGCGGCGAGACCGTGCACCCCGTGGGCTCCCAGCTCCTGTGGGGCGACCCGGATCCCCTGTGGGCGGTCGGTGACTGGCGGCCCGACGAGGTACGCGTCGTCAAGGCCGACGCACAGACCCGTATCGCCGTCCTCGGCACGTGCGGCGCCACCGACGAGGAGCTGCGCGTCGGGCTGTTCGCGGCGCGCGGCGGCGCGCTGCGGCATCTGACGGCGTGGCCCGGCAGCTATACGGCGGTGGTCCAGGTCGGACGGCGGATCACGGTCGCCGGTGACCTCGCGGGCGCACGGCCCGTGTTCTACACGCCCTGGGCCTCCGGCACCGCGTACGCCACCGCCGCGCTGCCGCTCGCCGACCTCATCGAGGCGCAGCTCGACATCGGCCATCTCGCGGCGCTGCTCGCCTGCCCCGACGTCCCCGAGGCGCTGCAGGACTCCACCCCGTACCTCGGTGTACGGCGCATCCCGCCCGGCCACGCGCTGGTGCTGCGCGACGGTGCGCGCGAGATCGCCGGATACGAACCGGTGGCCTCGCTGGCCGTCGCCGCACCCGAACTCGACGCCACGCGTGCCGTGGACGGGGTGCGGGACGCGCTCGTCGATGCGGTACGGGCGCGGCTCTCGGCGCCCCGCCATGTGCCCGACATCGACCCCGGGCCCGTCCCCGGGATGGGGCCCGCGGAACGGCGCGCGGCGCGGATGCCCGTGCCCGGGATCGGCGCGGACCTGTCCGGCGGACCGGCCTCCGGCACCCTCGCCCTGCTCGCGGCCGGCCTGCCCGGCATGCCAGGGACCGTGCTCGGCCACGGGACGGGGGCGGGGGAGCGGCTGCTCGCCGTCACGTTCAACGACCTCACGGGTGACGCTGCGGGCGGGCAGCGCGAGGAGGAGCTCGCGCGGGCCGGGGCGCTCGCCACCAACCCGCGGCTGCACCATGTGGTGGTCCCCGCGGGCGAAGAGGCCCTGCCCTACGCCGACTTGGACGGACCGCTCACCGACGAACCCGGCCCCTCGCTGGTCACGGCCGCACGGCAGCGGCTGCGGCTCGCGGCCGGGAGCGCCGATCACCTGTCCGGGTACGGGGCGCGGCAGGTGCTCGACGCGCATCCGGCGCGGCTCGCGGATCTGCTCATGGACCGGCGGCGGCGCCATCTGGTGCGTCCGGTGGCGGCACTGGCCCGTACGGAAGGCTCGCTCAGCTCCGTCATGGTCCCCGCGAAGGTGTACGGGGCGGCGCGGCGGCTCGCGCGGACGCCGTACCGGGCGGGGATCGAGGAAGGGGCGCTGCTGTTGCGCTCCGGTGCGCTGGTGGAGTCCGAAGGGCCCGTCAGCGCGTCGCTCGCGGCGTTGACGTGGGTGCGGCCCGGGCCCGCCGCGCGCTGGCTGACCGGGGAGGCGCTGGCTGAAGTATCGGTTCGCCTGGAGCAGTCGGCCACGCGTCCCGGGGCCGGGCCCGGGCAGCATCCCGGGGAGCTGCGGGCGCGGGCGGCGCTCGCGCGGCACGCGGCGGACGTGCGGGTGCTCGAGCAGGCGGCCGAGGTGCGGTTCCAGCGGCTGCACCTGCCGTTCCTCGACAACCAGGTGGTGCGGGCGTGCCGTGCGCTGCCGGATTCGTTGCGGATCCAGCCCGGGGCTCGGGCGGCGGTGCTGCGGACCGTGCTCGAAGGGGCCGGGGTGACGGAGCTTCCCGTCGGGTGGGGGGCGCCGTCGTCGTACGGGGCCGGGGCGGGGGCGTCCGCGGAGGCCTCGCGGCTCGGGGTGCGGGTTGCCGTCGAGGAGCTGGTCGATCTGTTTGCCACCCCGTTGCTGGCGCAGGCGGGGCTGGTGGAAGGGCGTGTGGTGCAGAAGGCTCTGCGGGCGGCGGCTGCGGGGGAGTCGGTGGCGGTGGACGGGCTGGCGGATCTTGTGGCGGTCGAGTTGTGGTTGCGGCGGCTGGTGGCTCGGCGGGGGACGTGCTGGACGGGGATGCCGGCGCGGGCTCGGGCTGTGCCGGGTGGCGTGGTGGGGCAGCGGGTGTTGGGGCGGGCATCGGCTGGGGCTGGGGGTTGATGTCACGGGGGCTCCGCCCCCGGGCCCCCGCTGGGGGCTGCGCCCCCAGGCCCCGCTTTTCGCGTCCGGTTTCGTTTCGGGTGCGGGGCCGCAGCGGGGTACGTGCTCGCTGGGGCGCGGGCGGGACATGCTCTCAACGGTTGGTGTAAGCGTGGGGAGGCGCCCCGACTGCGCGCGCACCCCGCTACGGCCCCTCCCGTTTCGTTTGCGGCTGCAGGTGATTTCAGCCCCTGCGGCGTTTGAGCAGATCCGAACGGAGTTCGGATGCCGGGGTCCGGGGCGGAGCCCCCCACGCGGCGGAGCCGCAAATCGATACAGCCGGGAAGGGGCGGGTAGGGGAAATGTGCTCGCCGCAGGCGCCCCACCACCGACCCGCACCCGACCACGAAAAGGCCCCCCGAAAAACCCCAGGCCCACCCACCCCATCCCGCGCTACCGTGGACCCATGGAGACACGTACACGTACCGACGTCGCAACCGCGCGAGCGCCCCGCTCGCCGGTTGCTGCCGCCGTTTGATCTCCTGACTCTCATCTCGCCGGCGACCGGAAACGGATCGCCGGCGTCGTTGTGTCGTGCCCCGTGGGGGCGCGGGGTGCTGGGGTTCGGGTCCGGTTGCTCCGACCCGAAAGGGCAGTGCCATGACACCGCTCACGACCGAGCACATCGTCGATACGTTCACGGACTTCTTCCGGGAGCGTGGGCATCAGGACATCGGGGGCAGCAGTCTGCTGCCGCCGCCCGGTGATCCGGTGCTGTTCACCACCTCCGGGATGCATCCCCTCACTCCGTACCTCGAAGGCCGTCCCCACCCGCTCGGCCGCCGTCTCGTGAACACGCAGCGCTGTCTGCGGACGACGGATCTCGACGAGGTCGGGGACAGCACCCATCTCACCGTCTTCGAGATGCTCGGCTCGTGGTCGCTCGGTGACTACGGCGGGCCGCGGAGTCTGCGGTGGGGGTACGAGCTGCTGCATGAAGGGTTCGGCATTCCGCGGGAGCGGCTGCATGTCACCGTGTTCGGCGGGGACGGGCAGGTCGGGCTGGACCAGGAGTCCCTCGACACGTGGCGGGACATCGGGCTGCCCGTCGAGCTGACCGGCGGCGACGAGAACTGGTGGTCCAACGGGCCGACCGGGCCCTGCGGCCCGGACTCGGAGATCTTCGTCTGGACCGGCCCGGACGGCACCCCGCCCCAGGGCACCCCGACCACCGACCCTCGCTGGGTCGAGGTGTGGAACCACGTGATGATGCGGTACCGGCGGCATGAGGAGGGCGGTCGGCTCAGTACCTTGCGTCAGCAGAATGTCGATACGGGGATGGGGCTCGAGCGGGTCGTCAGTGTTCTCCAGGGCGTCGATTCCGTATACGAGACGGATCTGTTCGAGCCCTGGACGCGGCTCGTGCCCGAGCTGTGGGGGGTGGAGGACGAGTCCGGTCTGCGGCTCGTCTGTGATCATCTGCGTTCGCTGATCGTGGTGCACGGGGAGGGCGTACGGCCGTCCAATACGGGTCGCGGTTACGTTCCGCGCCGGCTGATCCGGCGCACGCTCACCACGCTCTGGCGCGACGATCCCGATCGCACCCTCGGCGATCTGCCGAGGGAGTTGGTGGAGCACACGGAGAGCCACTTCCGGCTGTCGACGGATGGCCATGGGCCCGTGATCGACATGCTGAGGGAGGAAGAGGACCGCTTCCGACGGCTTCTCGAACGTGGCCGCAAGGTGCTCTCGCGGTACGGCGGACGGGAGTTGACGGACATCGACTACGGCTACCTGCACGACACCCACGGACTGCCGAGGGAGTTGGTGCAGGGGGTGCTGGGGGTGGGCTAGGGCGGCGTACTGCAGGGTGGGGGCATGAGTGCGAAGGAGAATGCGATGCCGTACGAGCCCATGCCCCCACTCCTCACCACCGAGCGGCTGATCCTGCGGTCGTGGGAGGTGTCCGACGCCGAGGAGTTCTGCGAGCTGCTCGCCGAGCGCGGGGCGGGCAGGCCCGAGGCCGAAGGGATCCGTACCGACATCGCGGAGTTCCTGGCGACGACCGAACGCACGGGCATCGCGCTGCTCCCCGTCCAGCGGCGCGCGGAGGGCGACTTCATCGGCTACTGCGGCGTGGTCATCGGCCGCTCCACGCTGGAGGAACCGGAGATCGCCTACGAACTCCTCCAACGCGTACACGGCCAGGGTTACGCGACAGAGGCGGCCCAGGCGATCGTCAAGGCGATAGCCGCTACTGGCCGCAAACGCCTCTGGGCCACCACCCGCCCGACGAACCTCCCCTCACTGAGAGTCCTGGAGAAGCTCGGCTTCGAGCGGGACCGTGTGACGGAGGATGAGAAGGGGGAAGTGGTCTGGCTGGTCAGGCAATTCAGCCTGTCCGGCACACTCAGCCCGTCCGGCACATTCAGCCCGGCCGGCGTTTGAGCAGATCTTTCAGCCCCGCCGGCGTTTGAGGCGATCCGAACGAAGTTCGGATGAGGGGGTCCGGGGGCGAAGCCCCGGTTTCGGGAAGGGGCGGGGCGGGGAGAAAAGCCCGCCGCAGGCGCAACGGCGAGCACCCCAACGCACCCGCACCCGACAACGCACCCCGAACCAACCTCACCGACACCGAATCCGGGACTCCGCCCAGGAAGCCAACCCCACCGCATCCACCACGGAGTGCGGCTCCACCACCAGCCGAAGCGTCTTCCGCCCGGTCAGATCCACATGCACAGGCACCGCGGGATCACCCCCGCGCACCACGTCCGACTGCCACATCCGCTCCCCGTCCGCGAAGACCGAGAACCGCACGGCCCCGTGCCCGAACGTCAGGTCGTCGACGCCGGCATAGGCGTCGTACGCCGTGCATTCACGGTTGAGATCGATGACGACGGACGAGTACGCGTGCACGGTCACCCCGTGCGAGTACCGCTGCCCGGCGATCCCGAGCCCCTGCCGCTGCCACAGCCAGCTGGACTCCCCGAGCCGCACCTCCGGCTCGGTCCCGTCGCCGAAGACCCCGTACTGCAGCTCGGCGATCTCGTACGCCTCCGGGGCCGGCGGAGGCGGCGGGGGCGGCGGCTTCGGCTTGGGCTTCGGGGACGGCTTCGGCGGGGGCGGCGGCTCCGGCGTGGGTGTCGGCGTGGGCGTGGGCGTCGGGTCCGGGGCCGCGACGGGCGGCGGCGGGGGAGGCGGCGGCTCCGGCTCGGGCTTCTGCGGCTCGACCGGTTCGACCGGCTGCGACACCGGCGGCGGCTTCGGCTTGGGGTCGGCCTTCGGTTTGGCCTCGTCACCGGCGAGCGCCAGGGCGACGGCGACTCCGGCGGCGACCACCACGGCCGCCGCGATCCCGGCCTTCGCCGGTGCCCCGAGGCCTTCCCCGGCGGCCGCACCGCCCGCGGCGGCCCCGCCGGACCCCGACGCGGCCGCGGCCGCACCCGCTCCGGCGGCACCCGCGGCGCCACCGCCGATGAGGCCGGCGACCTTCGCGGAGTATCCCGCGGCGCCGAACCAGCCGATGACGGCGACCGGCACGAGCGCCGGGATGCCGCTCGCCAGTTCCTTGATCTGGCCCGCGGCCAGCCGGCACTTGGCGCACTCCTCCATGTGCTTGCGCAGGCCGCGCTCGGCCCGCGTCCGCAGCCGTCCGCGCGCGTACGCGCCGAGCCGGTCGGCGTAGCGCGCGCACTCGTCGTCGGAGGCGAGCGTCACGCTCACATGGGCCTGCAGATAGGCCTGCTTGAGCCCTTCGCGGGCCCGGCTGGCCAGCTGCGCGGTGGTGTTGGTGGAGGTGTGCCCGAAGAGCGGGGCGACCGCGCTCAGCGGGTCGTCCTCGACCTCGGTGTGCCACAGGACGGCCTGCCACTCCTCGGAGAGGCTGCGGAAGGCCTGCATCACCATGGACCGCTCGGCCTCGTGCATGGCGAGGACTTCGGCGCCGAGGTCGAGGGTGTCGTCGTCGGAGACCTCGGAGGAGCGGGACGCCTGGGTGGCGAACACCGCGAAGTCCTCGACGAGTTGCTCCCGCTTGGCCGATTTGATCCAGGCCGCGGCGACGCGTCGTACGGTCGTGAGCAGATAGGCGCGTACGGCGTGCTCGGGCCCGGATCCGCCGCGTACGGCCTGCAGCATGCGCGCGAAGACCTCGGAGGTGAGGTCGTCCGCGGTGTGCGCGTCGCGGCAGCAGGTGCGCGAGTAGCGGCGCACGGCCTCCGCGTGCCGTCGGTAGAGCTCCTCGTACGCCGAGTCGTCGCCGTTGCGCATCCGGCGGATCAGGTCCGCGTCGGAGACGGGTGCTTCTCCGCCCGCGAGCAGGTCGTCGGCGAGCGAGCCCACCGGGTCGCGCTGGGCCGGCACCCCGTGCGCATCCGCCTCACCGGCGGACGCGGGCATCCCGGACGGCCCGCCCTGGCTGGGCACCTGCCTGGCCGGCAGCCCGCCGTCGGCGGTGCCATTGCCTTGGCCGAACGGCTCGTCCCGCCCGTCAACGCTCATCGCGCGAAGCCCCCGCATGCACACTCGGTCCAGAACACCGGGAAAGAGTGTCATACGGGGGTAGCGCTCCGAGCCCGGATACACAGCAACCACTCATCCGTGGTGACTTCCGGCCGTGTATGTCCGTGTCTCACTCGTACGAGTTAACGCGCTGCCCGTGTCCCCGGAGGGAGTTGGCGCCACGGGACGCGCGTATTCACCCGGAATGCGGCAGGTGACGCCCTACAGCGCGGGCCGCGAGCGCAGCCCTTCGAGCAGGATGTCGAGCAGCCGTGCGGAGGCCGCCGCCTGCTGTGCCGCGTCCGGCAGCGAAGGCGCCGCCGTGGCGATCACGAGCAGGACGTCCGAGACGGTGACGTCGGCCCGCAGCTCACCGGCCGCACG
Source organism: Streptomyces sp. NPDC050418 (assembly GCF_044458745.1). Classification (NCBI taxonomy): domain Bacteria; kingdom Bacillati; phylum Actinomycetota; class Actinomycetes; order Kitasatosporales; family Streptomycetaceae; genus Streptomyces; species Streptomyces sp. NPDC050418. The sequence continues at coordinate 7,405 of NZ_JBITIG010000016.1, read as the reverse complement.
GGCCCGCTCCACGAGCCGGCCGACGACCTCGAGCAGCGCGGCCGCCCCGGCGTCGTCCGCCTCCTCGGCGGATATCCCGTGCTCGACAAGCCGCAGATCGGGGCCCGCGGCCTGCCGCTGCTGCGGCACCCGCGCGTCCTCGAACTCACCGGCCTCGTCGGCCACACCCACCCGCAGGACCTGCGGCGGAAGCAGCCGCCCCGCGCCCGAGGCGACCGACGTCCGCAGGAAGCGCGACAGCGCCGACCACGGCTCGTCCTCCTGGCCGAGCGCGGTGCGGGCCTGGTCGGTCAGCCGGGCCGTCTCCTCCTCGGCGATCCTGCGTACGAGCACGTCCTTGCTCGGGAACCGCCGGTAGACGGTCCCGACCCCGACCCGCGCCCGTCGCGCCACGTCCTCCATCGGCGCGCCGTATCCCAGCTCGCCGAACACTTCGCGCGCCGCGCGCAGTACATGTTCCAGATTGCGCTGTGCGTCCACCCTGAGCGGCGTCGTACGACCGCTGTCGGAGCCCCGGCGCACCGCCCCGTCCCCCAGCACGGAGGCCGGCGCGGCAGAAGCCGAAGCAGGGGCGGATGCGGATGCAGCGCCCCAACGAGAATCACGAATGTGCATAAGCGTTCCCCCGGTAATGACGTCTCCCCCCGGAGACTTCCCCGCCTTGTCGTTTCGGTGTGCGCGGACTGTCCGCGAACCCTGCGCACGCGCCGTTCGCGAACCGTCCGCGAACCATGCGCATCGCGCCTGAAGCCGTACACCCCCCACACCCCGACGTCACACGAACATAGTTGAGCCGGAGTCAATTCAGAAGGGGCCAGTTCCGCACGGAGCGCCCCCCGATCGGAGTACACACCGGTCCGTCCCTGTTTCGCCCGGTGTCCCGGCCGCTTCCGGCCCTTGGTGACCTGCGGATTTCTCCAAAGCTCCGCGCGTCGTACGGCGGCGCCCGGCCCGGCGCGGACGGTCACACAAATTGCCGGGCCTGTGGACAAACACGTAACGCGGGTGCCTCATGGGAAGGTGACGGCTGACTCCAGCGGGACCTCCCCCGCCCACCGGACCGCGACCACCTCCGCGCCCCGCACGCGCATCCTCGTCGTCGGTGGCGGCTATGTCGGTCTGTACACCGCGCTGCGGCTGCAGAAGAAGCTCGCGGCCGAACTGAAGCGCGGCACGACGGAGATCGTGGTCGTCACCCCCGAGCCGTACATGACGTATCAGCCCTTCCTGCCCGAGGCGGCCGCCGGCTCCATCTCGCCGCGCCATGTCGTGGTGCCGCTGCGCCGCGTCCTCAAGGACTGCCGGATCGTCATCGGCGAGGCCAAGGCGGTCCGGCACGCGAAGAAGACGGTCACGCTCACCACGCTCGCCACCGAGGAGGAGGGCACGGGCGCGGTCGAGCTCGCGTACGACGAGCTGGTCCTGGCGCCCGGTTCGATCTCGCGGACCCTGCCGGTGCCCGGGCTCGCGGACTACGGCATCGGGTTCAAGACGGTCGAAGAGGCCATCGGGCTGCGCAACCACGTCATCGAGCAGATGGACATCGCGTCCTCGACCCGCGATCCCGCCGTCCGCGCCGCCGCGCTGACCTTCGTGTTCGTCGGCGGCGGCTACGCGGGCGTGGAGGCGCTCGGCGAGCTGGAGGACATGGCGCGCTATGCGGCGCGGTACTACCACAACGTCAGCGCCGACGACATGAAGTGGATCCTCGTCGAGGCCTCCGACCGGATCCTTCCGGAGGTCGGCCCCGAGATGGGCACGTACACGGTGAGCGAGCTGCGCCGCCGCACGATCGACGTACGTCTCAAGACCCGGCTCGACTCGTGCGAGGACCGGGTCGCGGTGCTCGACGACGGCTCGCGCTTCCCGACGCGCACCCTCGTATGGACCGCGGGCGTCAAACCGCACCCGATCCTCGCCGCGTCCGACCTTCCGCTGAACGAACGCGGGCGCCTCAAGTGCACGGCCGAGCTCAAAGTAGAGGGTGTGGACCACGCCTGGGCGGCCGGTGACGCCGCGGCCGTACCCGACGTGACCTCCGAGGACGGCAAGGAATGCGCCCCCAACGCGCAGCACGCGGTGCGCCAGGCCAAGGTGCTCGGCGACAACATCATCGCCTCGCTCAAGGGGCAGCCGCTCACGAAGTACGCGCACAAATACGCCGGTTCGGTGGCCTCGCTCGGGCTGCACAAAGGTGTCGCGCACGTCTACGGGCGCAAGCTGAAGGGTTACCCTGCGTGGTTCATGCACCGCGTCTACCACCTCAGCAGGGTCCCGACCTTCAACCGCAAGGCCCGGGTCCTCGCCGAGTGGACCCTGTCGGGCCTGTTCAAACGCGAGATCGTGTCGCTCGGGTCGCTGGAGCACCCGCGCGCGGAATTCGAACTCGCGGCCGGGGGCGAACGCCCGAAGGAGTCGTCCTGACCGGATCGAGGAACTCCGCCCGGGAGGCAGGCGTCTGACGGATGTCAGTGCGGTCGGACAGACTGAAGGTCCGCACACCGCTGTACGACACCGACGCGCACCACCACCGACCTCCACCTGACCGAGCGCCCGGCCCCGCACCCCGGGGCGTGGCCCGCCACGACCAAGGGCACCGCAGCCCAACCGACCTCCATGAGGCTTCCCTCCGTGAACTTCACGCGCTGGAGCGCCAGGCTCCCCGGTACACAGCGCCGCGCCGCCGCACGGTCCGACCGGGGTTCCGTACCCGCCGCCCGCGCCGGGCAGGGCTCCGATGCGCCGACCCCCGACGTGGAAAACCTGCCGGTCCGCGAGATCCTCGACCGCATCACCGGCCTCGTGGTCCTGGTGCACGGCCCCGAGCACCGCATCGCGTACGTCAACGAGGCGTACGTCGCGGCCTTCGGCCCCCGCGCCACGGGCGCCGCCGCCGAGGACGCGCTGCCCGAGCTGCGCGAGCTGGGCCTGCTCCCGCTGCTCGACCAGGTGCTGCGCAGCGGCAAGCCGCGCACGGTCAAGTCCCGCAAGGTCGCGGGCGGCCGCTCGTACACCTTCACGTGCACCCCGCTCGCCACCTCCGGTGCGCAGGGCGCGGGGGAGTCGGGCGTGCTGGTCTTCGCGGCCGACGTCACCGACCACGCGGAGGCCGCCGAGCGGCTGCGCGCCAGCGAGCGCCGCCACCGCGAGGCCGCCGTCACGCTCCAGCGCTCCCTGCTCCCGCAGAAGTTGGAGCAGCCCGACGATCTGCGCACCGCCGCCACGTACCAGCCGGGCGGCGCGGACGCGGCGGTCGGCGGCGACTGGTACGACGTGATCACCCTCGGCGGCGGCCGCACCGCCCTCGTGATCGGCGATGTGATGGGCCGTGGGGTGCGCGCCGCCGCCGTCATGGGCCAGCTCCGCACGGCGGTCCGGGCGTACGCGCGCCTCGACCTGCCGCCCCACGAGGTGCTCCAGCTCCTGGACGGGCTCGCCTCGGACATCGATGCCAGCCAGATCGCCACGATGGTCTACGCGATCCACGACCCCAACGAGGGCCGTCTGACCTACGCCTCGGCGGGCCATCTGCCGATCCTCGTCCGCGACGAGGAGGGCGCCATGCACCGCGCCGACGAGCCCACCGGGCCGCCGCTCGGCACCGGCGGCTGGCTGCACGCCTCCGGCTCGGTCGCCTTCGGCCCCGGCTCCACCGCCGTCCTCTACACCGACGGGCTCGTCGAGCGCCGCGGCGAGGACATCGACCACGGCGTCGACCTCCTGGAGCGTGCCCTCGCCGGCGCGAGCGGCACCCCGCAGGTCATCTGCGACCGCCTCCTGCGCGCCCTCGGCGTCAGCGCCGACCACGACGACGACGTGGCACTGCTCGTGCTCCAGCACCCCGAGCGCACGGGCGCCGACGCCGAGCTGTTCCGCGGCGCCTCCCTCGAACTGCTCGGCGGCGTCGAGGCCGCACCCCGCGCCCGCGCCTTCGCCACCGGCGTCCTCGCCAGCTGGCGCTTCGGTCCTGAGCTGTGCGAGGCGGGCGTCCTGGCCGCGAGCGAACTCGTCGCCAACTCCCTGCAGCACGGCACCCCGCCGATGCGCCTGCGCCTGCGCCGCACGGACCGCCGGCTGATCATCGAGGTCACCGACGGGGACGACCACCTCCCGCTGCGCCGCCGCGCGGAACCGGCCGACGAGGCGGGCCGCGGCATCGCGATCATCGCCACGATCGCGTCGAACTGGGGGTCGCGCCGGACGCCTGGCGGGGGCAAGGCGGTGTGGTGCGAGTTCGCGCTGAAGCAGCCGTGATCACGTTCCGGGAGCAGCCGTGATCACGTTCCAGGAGCAGCGGTGACCTCCTTCCGGGTGACCGCCCTCCTGCCGGGGAATCCCTCCGCCTCAGGGGCCCCAAGAGCACCAAAGGGGTGCCCAACCCGCCGCACGCAGGCATAGCCTCCGGTCATGGGTTTCCTCGACCGCATCAGCTCCCCCGAGTCCGTCGGCGTCCAGCGCGGCATCCGCCGCGCCCAGTCCCTGCTGCACGAGGGGCATCCGGAGGAGGCGGAGACGCTGATCCGCCAGGTGATCGACGTCGCCGACCAGGCACTCGGCCCCGCCCACACCCACGCCGCGACCGCCCGGATCGTCCTCGCCACGGCGCTGTACACACGGGGCGCCCACGAGGACGCCGAGACCGAGGCCCGCGCCCTGGCCACCCACCGCGCCCAGCGCCCCGACGACAAGATCGCGCTCGCGGCCCTCGCGCTCCGCGCCCTGGCCGTACGCGAACAGGGGGACCCCGCCGAGGCGCTGCGCAGCCAGGACGAGCTGCTCCCCTTCTACGAGCGCATCCACGCGCCCGAACACCCGCTGACCCTGAAGCTCCGCGCCGACCGGGCCCACACTCTCAACCGTCTCGACCGCCACGCGGAGGCCGAGGCCGAATGCCGCGCGCTCCTCGCCCTGGCCAAGGCGAGCAAGGAACCGACCGCCGAACTCCTGGCCCGTACAGCAGAGGACGGACTGGCCGCCGCACAGGCGGGCCAGTCCGTCCACAACATCTGAGGAGCGATCCGGATCAGACGGCGGTCACGGCCTCCGCAGGACGCACGGCCTCGGCCGGCGCCTGCTCACGTGCCGCCTGCCGCGCGGCCCACGGATGGTTCTGCACGGGCGTCAGCTGCTTGCCGAGCTTCACCGCGAGCACCGTGATCCCGAGGGAGAACACGATGAACGTCAGGATGTACGGGGCGTGCAGCTGTGCCCCCATCGGTCCGCCGATCGCCGGTCCGACCGCCAGAGCCAGCTGCTTGACCAGCGCGAAGGCCGAGTTGTACTGACCGACCCTGCCGCTCGGCGCGAGGTCCGCGACCAGCGGCGCCACGGTCGGCGACAGCATCGCCTCACCGAGACCGAAGAGCGCGTACGTGGAGATGAACGCGGCGGTCGCCATCGCCTGGCTGCCGTGCCCGAGCCCGGCGTACCCCGCGAAGATCCACGCGACGGCCCACAGCAGACCCACGGCCGCGATCACCTTCGAGCGCTTGCGCCGCTCGACGAACTTCAGGACCACGAACTGCGCCACGACGATCGCGCCGGTGTTGGCCGCCAGCGCGAGACCGAGCGTGGACGGTGAGATCCCGGCCGCCTCCACGCCGTACGCCGAGAGCCCCGACTCGAACTGTCCGTAGCAGGCGAAGAACATCACGAAGCCGAGCGCGCACAGCTGCACCATCGCGCGGTGCCGGAACAGCTGCTTCAGACCGCCCTCGCCCTGCGGCGTCGCATCGGCGATACGCGCCTGCTGCGGCAGCCGCACGGTCGCCATGACCACCACGAGCAGCAGGAACATCGACGCCTCGATGCCGAACAGCAGCGTGAAATCGCCGGGCCGCTCGTGCTTCACGATCTGGCCGCCGATCAGACCACCGACACCGAGCCCCAGGTTCTGCAGGAAGAACTGTGTCGCGAAGGCCCGGGTCCGGGTCTCTGCGGTCGAGCACTCCACGATCATCGTCGCGAGCGCCGGCTGCATCACGGCCTGACCGGCACCGAGCAGCATCGCGGACACGATCACCATCTGCGCGTTGCCCGCGAGCCCGAGGCTCATCGCCCCGGCCGCGGCCGTCACCAGGGCGGCGAGCAGGACCGGCAGCGGACCGCGCCGGTCGACCGCACGCCCGGTGAAGGGCAGCACCACCAACGCGGCCACGGCGAAGACGGCGAGCACGAGACCCGCCGTAGTCGCACCGAGCTCCCGCACCTGCGCCACGTAGACGTAGAGGAACGGGACGGTGAAGCCGAGGCCGAACGCGCTGAGCGCGTTGCCCACGTGGATCCGCCGCATCGCGGCACCCATCGCCTGGGTCACTTCTCACCTGCCTTCATACGAACGAAGCCGCCGGAACCTTAGGACCGAAGACTTCAAAGCTAAAGTTAGAAGCTAAACAATAAACATCGAAGGTCTTAAGTGCAAAGTGGGGCCGTGCCATACTCCGAGGCATGCCAGAGAACGAGCCGACACTCGACGAGCAGATCGCCGCGTACCAGCGCGAGTTCGCCGACCTCGACCCCCAGGTCGAGCAGATCGTCTCCGCGCTCGGCCGCCTGAACCGCCGCATGAACGTGGCGTACGGCAGGCAGACCGCCACCCTCGGCATCAGCAACGCCGAGTGGGAGGTGCTCAAGGCCCTGGTCCTGGCCGGTCAGCCGTACCGGATGGGCCCCGGCGACCTCGCCAAGCAGCTCGGCCTCACCCCGGCCGCGATGACGCACCGCATCGACCGCATGGTCGCGGAGGGCCTCGTCACCCGGGATCGCGACGAGGCCAACCGCGTCCGAGTGATCGTCGGCCTGACCGACGTGGGCCGGCAGAAGTGGCTGGACGCGATGGAGCTGGCCACGACCTTCGAGGAGGACCTGCTCCAGGACCTCTCCACCAAGGAGCGAGGCGTCCTGGGCGAGCTCCTGACCCGCCTCCTGGTGCGCGTCGAAAGCTGATCAAGGCGGGGGTTGACACGGCCCCGCCCGATCCGTAAGGTTCTTCGAGTTGTCACGGAGCCGGAACGGTTCTGCGGCAGCCACTCTCGCCGCTCACAGCGGCACACCAAACCAACGCACGATTCCCCTGGGGATTGAATTACGTGCGCCTTCGTGCGCCCGAAAATCAATTCACGGGACCCGAACGGCTCGATTATGAGCCGGCCGGAGAATCCGCTAAGGTTCTGGACGTCGGAACGGCCCAACAGCCGCAAGGACAACCCGAGTTGACCGGGAATCAGGCCCGAAAGGATCTGATAGAGTCGACACCGCCGGAAGGGAAACGCGAAAGCGGGAACCGGAAAGCACCGAGGAAATCGGGCCCGAAGAGTCTGATAGAGTCGGAAACGCAAGAACGAAGGGAAGCCCGGAGGAAAGCCCGAGAGGGTGAGTACAAAGGAAGCGTCCGTTCCTTGAGAAC